>JABHFS010000126.1 GCA_018672475.1 Gemmatimonadota bacterium
AACCTGGCGCTCTCCCAACTGAGCTACTGCCCCTCCCGGATACAATCAGTAAATTTATGGCGGAGAGAGAGGGATTCGAACCCTCGGTAGGGGGTTACCCTACACACGATTTCCAGTCGTGCACCTTCGACCGCTCGGTCACCTCTCCACAAACAACACTTTATTAGATGGCGGAGAGGGAGGGATTCGAACCCTCGGTGACCGTACGGCCACACTGGTTTTCGAGACCAGCCCATTCGACCACTCTGGCACCTCTCCTCAATCTATATTCTGCTATACCTGTTTATTTTGCCGATCGCAGCGCGGCAAAAAAATCTTTGAGCAAATCAGAGCATTCTTCCGCGAGCACCCCACTGCGCACTTCGCAACGGTGGTTGAGCCGCGAGTCTTCTACGACATTGCGAAGCGACCCGCAAGCGCCGGTTTTTGCATCATCGGCTGCAAAAACCAGCCGAGGTATTCGCGCCAAAACGATCGCCCCAGCGCACATAGCGCAAGGTTCAAGCGTCGCATAGAGCGTCGTCGACAATAAACGACGCGACCCCACTACAGCAGCGGCCTGGCGAATCGCCAGCATTTCTGCATGCACCGTGGGATCCTGCAACGCTTCGGTGGCATTGCCACCCCGACCCAAAATTCGGCCATCGCCGACGAGTACGGCGCCTATGGGCACCTCGCCGCGCAGACCAGCTTCTCTGGCGTCGCGCAAGGCTTCCCCCATCCACCGCTCATCGTCGGCGAACGAGCTAAGTTCTTCCGTATATTTCGTTTGAGGCCTTTCTATCGGTGACCTCTAAGAGGTCTAAATATAAAGGCTGCTCTATACAAGATCAAGGCCTATGGTCGCTTAAAACGGCGAGAGACAATGCTTGCGCGAAAGATGCTTAGAATTGTCTCAAATAATGCTCGCGCGAAAGCAGAGGAGACTCGCGACGCTGCCAATAGCTGTCGCTGTCCGGGAGAATTTTGCGATCGAGCGGATCGCGACCCAAAAGACGCATACCCAACCCGATAAACGTGAATAACGTATAGAAAACGAACCCCAACAAAAGATGGGTATTGACGAACGCCAGGATGCGCGCCAACCACATCCAGGGAAAATAGATCGGCATCAGGACGACGGGCAGGACCAAGCCGACGATGAGAAAGCCCGCAGCAACGGAAAATACGACCTGCGCGGGGTCCATCGCGTCTTTATACCACAAATACCCGCTGACCAACGCCAAGACCGCCGCCATTACCAAGCCGAATTTGCGCAAATCTACACGTTGTGGAACCTCTACACCCCAATAAATTTTAGACTCAGTCAAGTGCAAATTCCTCGCGCCAGTCCTTCTCTTCGTGCCACTGCGGTTGGTCCTGCTTGTCGAGCAGATAAGAGCCTAAGACGAGAAAATCCATCTCAGTGCGCATAAAACATCGATAGGCGTCCTCCGGACTCAGGACAATGGGCTCTCCGCGCACATTGAACGAAGTATTGACAACCACCGGATAGCCGGTCAAGCTCTGAAATGCCTTGATGACGTCGTAATAGCGCGGATTGTCCTCCCGCCGTAGGGTCTGCACCCGCGCCGAATAGTCCACATGGGTGACCGCCGGCATATCCGAACGCGGCACGTTCAGCTTCTCAATGCCAAAGAGCTGCTCCTGATCCTCGCTCATCGCGACCTGGCGCTCTTCTTTAATCGGAGCCACTTGCAACATATAAGGCGAATCGGTGTCCAGTTCAAAATATTCGTGCACGTGTTCGCGCAAGACAGTCGGGGCAAAAGGCCTGAAGCTCTCGCGGAATTTGATCTTGAGGTTCATCACCGATTGCGTCTCGGTCGAGCGTGGATCGCCGATAATCGAACGAGCACCCAAGGCACGCGGCCCGAATTCCATTCGGCCCTGAAAAAAACCCATTACCTTGCCCGCCGCCAACTGTTCAGCCACGCGCACCGGCAACTCGTCCTCAGAGAGCTTTTGCGCAACGCCGCCCTGCCCCTCGATAAAACGGCCGATCTCGTCATCGTCGTACACCGGCCCCAATAGCGAAGCACGCATCGCGTCTTTCTCGCCGTCTACCACCCGCTCGTTGCCCAAATGATGATACCACAGTGCCAAAGCAACTCCCAGAGCCCCACCCGCATCGCCGGCGGCCGGTTGGATCCAAATATTTTCAAAAGGGCCCTCGCGCAAAACGCGGCCATTGCCAACGCAATTGAGCGCCACCCCGCCAGCCATGCACAAATTCTTGAGCCCGGTCTCCTTATGGACCGTGCGGGCGATGCGCAGCATGACCTCCTCGGTGACGACCTGGCAAGAGCGCGCGATATCCATCTCGCGTTGCGTCAAAGGGGTCTCGGGTTGCCGAGGCGGCCCCCCGAATAGTTCGCCCATTGCCGGGCTGGTCATCGTCAGGCCCGATATATAGTTGAAATAACGAGTATTGAGCTTAAAGGAACCGTCCTCTTTCAGGTCGATGACATTGTCCAGGATGCGATCGACGTATTTCGGTTCGCCATAAGGAGCCAAGCCCATCAACTTGTATTCGCCGGAATTGACCTTAAAACCAGTGAAATAAGTAAAAGCCGAATAAAGCAAACCCAGCGAATGCGGAAATTTGATATCGGCCAGCGTGTGGATCTCGGAGCCCCGACCATAACCATAACTGGTCGTGGTCCATTCGCCGACCCCGTCGAGGGTCATAATCGCCGCTTCTTCGTAGGGCGAGGGATAAAAAGCCGATGCCGCATGCGACTCGTGGTGGTCGCCAAAGAGCACAGGCACATCATAGCCTAACTCCTTTTGAATCAACTGCGGGATCCACAATTTTTCCTTGAGCCACACCACCATGCTCTTCCAATAGAGACGGATGCCCAAGGGGGCAGTGCCCAAATGGGTCTCTAAGAGGCGTTCAAAAGTCATCAGGGGTTTGTCGTAAAACCCAACGCAGTGTAAGTCCTTTACTTCAATACCGGCCTCTTGCAGACAATAGCGGGCGGCGTTGCCGGGAAAGCCCGGATCGTGTTTCACGCGTGTGAAACGCTCCTCCTGGGCTGCGGCGACGATTTCCCCGTCGCGGATCAAACAAGCCGCGCTATCGTGGTAAAAAGCGGAAATACCGAGAATATATGTAGGCATTGAAATCTTGACAGAATGAGGTGAGGTGGCGATAATATGAACTCCAATAAGCTATGAATTTCATTGAAAAATATCAAGTTAGAGCCCAGAAATCGAGACTACTATGGAAACGCTTTCGTTCCTTTCCGAAGACCAGATCCGCGCCGTGCAAGAACAATTCGGCACCCCCGCGTTTGTCTACGACCAAAAGACCCTTGAAGCACAAGCGCAAAAGGCCTTGTCCTTCCCCAATGCCTATGGCCTTACCGCCCGCTACGCCATGAAAGCCTGCCCCGCGGCGGCCGTCATTCGTATTCTCAATCGCGCGGGTTTGCACATCGACGCCAGCAGCGGCTATGAAGCACTGAGGGCCATGCGCGCCGGGGTGCCGGCCAAAGAAATCCAGATTACCGCGCAGCAACTGCCCGACAATCTGCAAGATCTAATAAGCCAGGGCGTACTGTTCAATGCCTGCTCGCTGCACCAACTCGCCTCCTATGGCCGACTTTTCCCCGGTAACGAGGTCTCTGTGCGCATCAACCCGGGGTTGGGCTCTGGTCATAGCAACCGCACCAATGTCGGCGGTCCTTCGTCGAGTTTCGGCATCTGGCACGAATATTTGCAGCAAGTGTTGGCTACAGCCGCCGAGCACGACCTACGCATCACCGGCTTGCATAGCCATATCGGCTCGGGTAGCGACCCGGAGGTCTGGCAGCGCTGCGCACGGCTGACATTGGAAGTCGCCGCGCAATTGCCGGACATCGAACGCGTGAGCATGGGCGGCGGTTTCAAGGTCGGACGCATGGCGGGCGAAGTTTCGACGGATTTACAGGAAGCAGGCCAACCCGTCACTGGCGAATTCGAACGTTTCGCCCAGGAACACGGACGCAAATTGCATTTGGAAGTGGAGCCGGGAACCTTCTTTGTCGCCAACGCCGGCGCATTGGTCTGTAGTATCATCGATGTGGTCGACACCGGTGTGGAGGGCAACCGCTTTATCAAAGTCGACAGCGGCATGACCGAAGTCTTGCGCCCCAGCATGTACGGGGCCCAGCACCCTATCGTCGTCGTGCCCGCCGAACCCGAGGCACGTGGCCAGGGCGAGTACCTGGTCGCCGGCCATTGTTGCGAGAGCGGCGATATTCTCACTCCGGCCCCAGATAACCCCGAAGGGCTCGCGACCCGCACTCTCACCGAAGCCAAGATCGGCGACGCAGTTTTTATCGGCGGCAGCGGCGCTTATTGCGCTGGCATGGCGGCCAAAAATTATAATTCATTTCCCGAAGCGCCCGAAGTGCTGCTCGACGACAAAGGCGAGTTGCACCTGCTGCGCCAACGGCAAAGCCTCGACCAACTGTTGGCCAACGAATCGCTACCCGCTTTCCTCACCACTTGACCCCCTGAGCTTCGGGTCCAACGCATCGCGCAACCCATCGCCCAGCAGGTTGTAGAGTGTCACGGTGGCGAAGATCGCCAAACCCGGCGTCACCACCAACCACCAAGCCGCCGCATTGCTACGGGCACCTGCCAATAGCGCTCCCCAAGTGATCACTTCCGCTGGCACACCCACGCCCAGAAAACTCAAACCCGACTCGGCGAGAATAGCCCCGGCAACACCAAAGGCGACCGGAATCAAGACCGGCCCGATAGCGTTGGGCAGGATATGGCGGAACATAATCCGAGTATCCGAATACCCTAAACTGCGGGCAGCAGCCACATAATCGTAACTGCGTACCTGCAAAAACTGCGAACGCGTCAGACGCGCGATACTGACCCAGCTCGTAAAACCGATAATGATCATTACAAAAAATAGGCTCGGTGGAAAAAAAGCCGCAGCCGTCAGTATCAGGAAGAAACTGGGAATCGCCGCCCAAAGTTCAAATAGTCGCGAAAGCGCCAAGTCAGTCCACCCGCCGAAATAGCCAGCCATTGCCCCTAACACCAAACCAATGGCCAGAGATAGGCCAACGGCGACCAGGCCAATAGTCAGTGCATAACGCGTGCCGTGGATCAACCCCGACAGCACATCCCGCCCCAGTCGGTCCGTACCCAACCAGTGTTTTGCGTTGGGCGGCTGGTATTTATCCCGTAAAAGGATCTCACCTGGTGCATAAGGCACCGGCGGATAGATCGCCTGATCCACTTTGAGCTTTTTGAAGTTGCGGCGACGCCTCAACTCTGCAGGCCATTCCACAAGCCCTAGATAAATCCCGTATTGGCGAAAGGCCGGGAAGTAGGTCTTTCCCTTGTACTCCATATAATAGGGTTTGTCTCCAGCGATCAAATCCGCGCTTAAGGCGACTAATACCAGTAGAGCGATACCATACAGGCTGAGCAGAGCCGGTGTATTCTTTTTGAACTGGCCCCAAACGATACGCGAATAGGACTGCCCTTCTTCGACA
>JABHFS010000127.1 GCA_018672475.1 Gemmatimonadota bacterium
GAGCGGGAGGTGATTATGGGGATCTGCGGTGAGACGGCAGCGAGATACGGGTATCGCTAGGATGGCGTTGGTCTAATCGCGAAATCTGCTTTACAAGAAATGGGTTCCATATTGAAAGCGCCGGCGCTTTTAATATGGAACCCGTTTAGGTCACCGTAGATAAGTGATGGTATACCTGTAAGGTCTGCTCGGCGCTGGCTTGCCAGGTGAAGTTTGCTGCGCGGTGTTGGCCTCGATCGGCGAGTTGTTGGCGCAACTCGGGGTCCGTTAGCAGGCGCTGCATGCCTGCGGCGATGGAGGCGCTGGCTTGTGGGTCGACGAGCACCGCATGTTCTCCAGCGATTTCGGCCAGCGATGAACAATTCGACGTCAGCACGGGGCAGCCGCTGGCCATCGCTTCGAGCACGGGTAACCCGAAGCCCTCGATCAGGGAGGGAAAGGCAAAAAAGAGCGCGTGCTGGAAACAGGCGCGGATCTCACCGTCGCTCAATTGGCCCGCGAAATGGATGCGGTCGGCCACACCGAGTGAGCGGGCCATTTGCATCAGGTGTTGCTTGCCTTCGCCGCGGCCGGCAAAAACGAGGGTCAAGTCTGGGGCGGAGTCCGCGATCTCGGCAAAGGCCTGGAGTAAGCGCGGCAGATTTTTATAGGGCAGGCTATTGCCCAGGCTGAAGATAAACCGGCGGTCGCGCAAGGCTTCGGGCAATGGGGTTTCGGGTTGCTCAAAGCCGGTCCGCCATTCGGGGGCCACGCCGTGGTAGACAGTTGTAATTTTATCGGAGGCCACGCCGTGCGCATCGGTGGCGACTTGGCGCGTGCTCTCGGATACGGCGATGATGTGGTCGCTATGGTCAATGGCCCTGCGGATGCCGAGGCTGCCCAGCGATCCCTTGACCATAGTGCGCCAGCGCCGGCCGTCGGCGAGGGCGGGATGGTCGACCCAAATAAAATCGTGTAGGCTGATGACGACGCTTCCAGCGCGTACGCCGGTGGGCAGGAAGTGGAATAACGAGTGATAAATGTCGGCTTTAAGGGCATTGATGGTCCGCGCGCCCCAGAGGATATTCTGCACCGAGGAGATGTCGTGCGGCAGTGATATTTCGCGGAAGTTGGCCTGTTGCGCAATGGGCCCGTGGCTAGACGGACGCCGGACGATGATATACTCGTTTTCCCGGTCCAACTTGGCGATATGCTCAACGAGGACCCTGGCGTAACGACCGAGAGCGGTGGGGGTATCGCGCAACGAACGGGCGTCGATACAGATTCTCATAGCGGTGCGGTTACCACAATTACAGTGATCGGTTGCGGAGGAGATGCGGCGAACAGACGGTTGCTGTCATTTGCTTGCCAGGCTTGCGCAGTAGTTGGGAATATGTCCCAGCGCGGCCTTCGGCCAGGCGCGAAAGTCGGCATAGGCGGCTTCTGCGTAGGAGCGGGTCTGGTTGGCGTCGGTGAGCACTGCGATGGCGATGATTTTGTTGGGCAGATCTCTTTTAAACGTAAGCTTGTGGTCCCGAGCCAGGTCGATCTCTTCGAAGACCCATTGCCCCAGTTTTTCCGGTCCGCTCTCCAAGACGATGACCCATGGGCGGCCAATGCCCTTACGGCGGCCGATAGTCCCCTTGGCGAGGGTCGTGCTCCACGCGTATTTGATCATCCGCGGTATACCCAAAAGGAAGGTCTTTGAAACCATGACATAGACTCCGGCGGCGCTGTCATTGGTTTCGGTATAGCGTTCGTCGGCGCCAGGCGGAAGATCGTTGGCCCGCCAGCACCAGGTCATGATCGGGTAATGTTGCGGGTTCCAATTCGCCCTTTTGAACAGGGCCACCGAAAGGCCGGTATCTTGCGCTGCCAAATAGCGTTGTCCGTTGGTCTCGCGGACTGCGTAGAGCTTGGGTTTGTCGTTGTCCTTGCCGCGCCAACTCCAACCGCTGGGCAGGCTGTCGAGTGTGGAGGTGGCGAAATCCTCGATAACGACGTAGTCGTCGATGTCGAAGGGGTTATCTGCGGCAAAGGCGGTGGAGGTGAGGTCGGTCTGATAGATTGAGAGGACGCAGTAGCCCGCCAAGCAAGCGAGTATGTGTCGGCGCATGGTACGGGGCCCCTATGTCTCGGTGTGAGGCGGGTCGCTTTGCTCCTGGAGCGCTTCTGTCGGCTCCGAGGCACCGCGTTTGATCGCATTACGACTCATATAGCTGAGACAAGTCCAGCCGATAAAAATCCATACTATGCGGCGTAGGCGGCGGGTGAGTCCCAAGGACAGGCCGAGGGCCGGGTCCAGGCCGAGACTGGAAAAGAGAAAGACCAGGCTTCCTTCCATTACGCCGATATTGGAAGGCATAAAGAAGAAAAGACCATTGATGACCGCGCCCAGCGAATTGAGCAGGAAACAGAACCAGAAACCGACGCCGGCGTCGAGTGCGTTGAGAATGAAGTAGGTTTCGCAGGTGCCCATAAACCAGCCGATGCTCTGGAAAAACAGGGCCTGGAGGAAACGGGTTCGGTGTTCGCGGTAGAAGGAGCCGATATTGGTGTCGATACGCGCGGCCCGGCCCATATTACGCTCGATCAGATCGGTGCTGATGCCGGTGGAGCGCAGAAACTTGAGCAGCGAGGTGAACATCCGGTCCTGGCGTTTGTAAAAGAGCCAGAGGGCCATCGGGCTGGCGACGAGCAGCGAGGTGAAGAGCACGCGGTATTCGAGCGGTATGAGTTCGGAAACGTCGTGATAATAGAATAGCAGGCCCAGCCCGAGGATGGTAAAGCTGAGGCCGACGACCAACTGGGCGGTCTTGTCGACGACGACCGAAGCCATGCCGCGGGGCCCCGGGGTGCGGTGGGAGAGCAAGTAGGCCTTGACCGGCTCGCCGCCCAAGTTGGCGAAGGGGGTAAGCTGGTTGACCGTCTCGCCGGCCAGTTTGGCCGCGAATAGCGTTAGCAGGCGCGGCTTAAAGGCATCGGGCGGAAAGGCGAAGCTCCAGGCGATGGTATTGGAAATATTCCAGATGAGCGAGGGGATCAATAGCATTGGGAAAACCCATTTGATCGCGTCGAGTTGGTGCAAGACCTCGTCGAAGCCGAGTTGGCCGACTAGATACCCCAGGACCAGGAAGCCCAGGCCGACCATGGAGACTTGCAGGATTTTCACGCTATTTCCTCGCGGTTGACTGGAGCAGTCGAAAGGGCGCTTAGCTGTGGTTGCTGTTCGGCTTCGCTCGCCTGGTCGCCCATCAGCCGGAAGTGAGTGGTCAATACGCCGAGCGCTGCCAAGTGAATTAATACGAGCAGGAACCAGAACACGGCTTCAAATTGATTGGCGATCAGGCCGATGGCGATAACCAGCGACAGGAAATCGCGCTTGGTTATAAAGCCGAAACGCTCCAACAGCCGATAGCTCCAGTCCTTTTCGTCCTCGGGGACTTTGCTACCGAGATCGCCGAGATAGTATTGCAGGCTGCCGGTGCCGGTTTTCAGTGCATAGACATAGAGCAAGCCCAGGGTCAGGACCATCGAGGCGATGGCCGAGAGGCCGGCGTAGACGGGGAAATTAGCGTCCGGATAAAGCCAGCGCATACCGATGATCATTGCCGAATAGCCGCCGATATAGGCGAGATTGTCGGTGACGGTGTCAAACCAGGCACCGAACTTGGACTCGGCCAATTTTACGCGGGCCACCTCGCCGTCGCAACCGTCTAGGATCGAGGCCAATTGCCAGAGCAGGCCTGCGACGAATAGCCGCAGGTAATTGTCGGGCTGGGTGACGATATAAGCACCTAGTAGTCCTGGGCACAGGACCAAGAAAAAGGTCACCATATTCGGGGAAATGCCGGTATCGACGATGAGCTTGCTGAAGGGCACGGAGATCTTGACGTTGAGGTAACGCGCGACGGTGCCGCTGGTCGACTTGCTGACTTGGTCGAAGAGCATATCCTTGGCGGTGCGTGCGCTTGCGTTGTCGGTCACCTGTTGCCACAAATTGCACGAAATGTCTTCGGTGCGGACAGTATGTGCTTGGGCGTTATCGCTGAGGAAAGCCCACAAACCCTCATTGTTTTTCGCTATCGCGCTGGCCGTAAACAAACCCGGTGCACAGAGAAAAGCCCCCGTAGCGATCTGGCCGTTCGGGGCTGGTTGGTCTGCTGTCGGGATCCAGCGTTGATCGTCGAGTGCGATCGCGTCGCTGATCTGAGCGACGAAGTCGGCCTTTTGCAGGTCTGACGCGATAAGGGCGCTCAGTGAGGTGTGGTGATGTACACTATCGCCGGCGAGCAAGAGAAAGGGTGTATCGAGCGCTAACGCAGAAACGTTCGCATCGCCTCGGGTGGTAAACTCGATTTGTATGTCGAGATCTTGAACCGAGGGTAGGGCGTTGGTGGGGTGATCCTGGGGTAGAATGACCCAGATGCGTTCGAGCCCTGCCTTGGCCATGGTGCGGATGCCGCGCTGAAGTAAGGTCCGTCCGGCGACTTTAAGATCGGTGTGGGGTGTATCAGCGGGGGCATCGTCAAAGACCAGAATTCCTTGCTTTATCACGTCAGTTGTACTCTTTTTGCTAGGTGTATGCCGCATACGCCCTTCTTTAATAGGACATCGCGAAGAATTTTTAGGACAAATAATCCTATAATATAGTGAACAAAGAGAGATTTGTCGGCCCTTAGTTTAACACTGATCGATGGCCGGGGTGTTACTGCGGGTATTAATTTGTCGATTTGGTGTCCGTTATAAGTCGATATATAACAAATTTGCGGGCGATCGGCGCTGATTCGTGGTAGGGCGTGTATCCGCCCACCGCTCTCGTAGGGTGACGGCATTGCCGACTATGTCCCCTAACACGGCGCCCATAATTACATCGGATAAGTAGTGTTTATCGCCTTCGATGCGTCCTGCTTCTGTAAAAACGCCTGCGATATAAAGTATATGTGTAGGGTTATTGTGTACTTAAAGAATTTTAAAATAATCTTTTATAGTTTATTTTAGTACTGTTAGTGCCAATGGGAGTTTATACCTGCGACGTTCGAGCGCGGTGAGGTAACGGGTGGAAGCTGGGCGGCCAAGAGCAAGCCGCAGACGGCGGATTTTATCGTCGACGGTGATGAGCGTACCTATTGGCCGCCGGATGAAAACGACGCGCTCGACCAGTGGTCGGTGCAGATCGATCTTGGGCGCCCGGGGTACTTGGAGTAATGTCTGCCAGGCTTCGGGCGAGGCGTTCTGGCGGTGAGTCCACGCCGCTTTGTGCAATTGCAGATGATTCTTTCGACTGAGGACCCACAAGTCGCCTCGCCGATCTAGTCGGAGCCAAGGTCGGTAGCCGCTGGAGTTTTAACTGGTCGGGGCGAGAAAGGACCGGTAGCATGGCGGCACCAGGTGTTTACCTGTGCCGAATCAATCTGGGTACAGCGAGTAGCACAACAGCGATTATGCCGACATTCTCTTTGGTCTATTGAGGTGGTGACGAACCTTTGAACTTATTGCGTATATTGGATCCGAAAAACGAACGCGTCCATTGGTGGTGTTTCGCCCTTTTACTGGCGGTGTTGGCCGGTTGCACCTTTGCTTCGGTGGGCGATTTACACCTCGACAACCACGACCGGGAGAATTTGCTAGATAGCGCGCTGATCAGCGCGGATTTTACGTATCTGTTCAGCACCGAGAAATTTCATACCTCGGGCCGGCCGCTCTACGAAGCGCTCGTTTGGCTGCAATATGAGCTCTGGGGCGAAGACATGCGCTATTATCATCTGGCCGGGGTCGCTCTGCATTGCGCGGCGGCGCTGCTTTTAGCGCGCTTCTGCCGGCGCTTGGGTTGGGCTTGGGGCATGAGCGCTTCTGCCGGTCTGCTGTTCTTTTATAATGTCTCGCACTATCGGGCGATTCACTGGTCATCCGCGCAATGTTATATCGTATCGTTCGCTCTATTGTGTGTAGGCTTGTGGTCGTATTTGTCTTGGCGTGAGCAGGCTCGCGTCCGTGGCAAGTGGGGCTTTTACGCGGCGTTAATGGGCGGATTGTTGGTGCATACGGCGACGATCACCCTATTGCCCTTGTGTGCGGTCTTGGCCTGGTCGCGCGGGCATCGATTCGTTGATGCCGTGCGCGGGCTTATTTTGCCGGGCGTACTCGGGGGGGCTGGGGTCCTGGCGATCAAGACTTATTATGCCAACGCGCCGCAAGTTGGGCAGATCAGCAGTCACTTCGACCCCTTGGGGCATATCGAGGGGTTGCTGTATATGGTCAGCCGTCTGGTCACGACTGCATTCGTGCTGCCTTTCTCAGTCTATGAGTTAGCTGATTGGGAGACTACGGTAGGGGGATTGGCGATATTGGCTTGTTTTTTTGTCGCCTGGCGCCGTTTGCCAGCGCTGGATTTTTGGGCCATTTGGATCGTCTTGACCCCCTTGCCTTTTCTGGTATTGGCTCCAGGGCATTTTTTCGCGCTGATGCCGGGCCCATCGCGCTATCTGTATACGGCTAGCGCGGGGATTTCGGTGCTGGCTGCGGCAGCGCTTTACCGCTTGTCTTTGTCGCCAAAGGTGGGAAGACTCGCCTATGTGCTGCTTGTTCCGATTGTATTACTCGGGCATATACATCTACAGCGGGCCGAAGAAGTGTCCCGTTATATCGCCGGACGCACGCAATCTGCGAGCCAGAATCTAGAGATTGCGGTAGAGCAGTTGTCGCAGTCTATTGAAGCGGGAGGCGATATCGTGCCCTTGGAGGATGCGTATAATCGGCTCTTTACGGCGATGTTGGGTTTGGGCGAACCGATAGCCGACGAGCTTGCCGTTGCGCGCAAGCGTCTACCGGCAAGCCGGTTGTTGGCCCTATTGGCGAATGTCTTGGCTGTTGAGGACGCTGATGCGGCCAAGAGAGATGGGGCGTCGCAGCGCATCTTCGACAGTATTCGCGAGGATCGCTCGGTAACGCTTGAACGGGGTGAGGTGGACCTCTTGGTCATGGTGACGACGTATTTTCGCAATCGCGGGTTGGGCTTGACCTTACGGGGCAAATACGAACGGGCTATTGTCCCGCTGCGCTGTGCCTTGCTGCTCGAACCCGGGCATAAGGGCACTGCCATGGGTTGGGCTTTCGCGCATTATCACTTGGGCCATTATGACGAAGCGGCGAGGGCGTGGGGCGAACTCGGGGATCGGACGTGGGTCGTCCGCTCGTGGCTGCGGGCGGTAGAAAAAGCGCCGGCAGACCAGATGTTGCGACTGGAGTCTGCGCGCAGCCTGACCGAAGCCGGCTTGATCGCGGAGGCGGTCGCGCAATATCGCGTTTTGTGGCGGGAGTTCGATCATGCAGAAGCTGCATTCGAGTTGGGGCTTTTATATTTGCGACTAGACAACGAAGATTTGGCGAAAGAAACGATGGTCGACGGTCTGGAGACCTATGGGGTGGGGGTGGCGGAAGACCTGGGAGTATTGGTTGAATTGAGAAGGGCGAAGGCGGAGAAACAGTCTTCAGTAGCAATTGAGATCCTGCGAACTTATTGGCCGGAAGGATAAAACATGGCAGCAAAAGAACAACGCGCAAGCAATCTGATTTGGATCTTCGGCGACCAGCACCGTGCCCAAGCGCTAGGGCTCGCCGGTGATGCGAATGTGTCGACGCCGAATATCGACGCGTTGGCCGCGGAAGGCGTCACCTTTGAACGCGCCGTCTCGGGCAGCCCGTTGTGTTGCCCGTATCGTGGCTCGCTATTGTCGGGGCGCTATCCGCATAAGGCGGTACCCGGGCACCAGATGCAGCTATCGCCCGATCTGTTTACTATCGCCCAGCCCTTCAAAGCAGCCGGTTATTCTACCGCGTGGTTCGGTAAGTGGCACGTGGATGGTTTCCAGGAGCGGGAAGGCCGGGCCGCATTTCATCAAATACCGAGAGAGAGGCGCGGCGGTTTTGATACTTGGATCGGCTATGAGAACAACAACGCGCAATACGATGCTTGGGTACACGGGCACCGCGGCGGAGAGGAAGTCGAACTGCAGCGGTTAGCGGGCTATGAGACGGATGCACTGACGGATGTACTGATCGAACATATTCGTGGGCAGGCACAAGGCGATACGCCTTTTTTCGCTAGCTTGAGCGTGCAGCCGCCGCACGATCCTTATGTGGCCCCACCCGAGGCGATGGGGCGGCACAGCCCAGGGCGGATCGAATTGCGGGCCAATGTGCCGCCGGTCGCGCGCATCGTCGAGCGGGCGCGGCGGGAGTTGGCCGGGTATTATGCGATGATCGAGAATCTCGATGTTAACCTCGGGCGGGTAGTAAGCGCGCTGCGCGAAGAAGGGCTCTACGACGATACGCATATCGTGTTCTTTTCGGATCACGGCGACATGCACGGCTCGCATGGGCAGTTCCGCAAAACGGCGCCCTGGGAGGAGTCGATTCGCGTGCCTTGCGTCGTTGGCGGCGGCCGGCGCTATGAGATGAAGTCGGGGACTCGGTCCGACGCGCCGATCAACCATGTCGATATGGGGCCGACTGCGCTGGGTTTGTGCGGAATCGAGGTACCCGACTGGATGCCCGGCACTGACTACTCGCATCATCGATTGCGCAAAGTGGCCTCTGGCGTGGAGCCGGATTCGGCTTATCTACAATTGGTCGTACCCACGGGCCATGGCGATAGCGTCGATCGGCCCTGGCGGGGGATCGTCACGCGGGATGGGTGGAAATACGCGGTACTTGAGGGGCAACCGTGGATGATGTTCAACTTGGCGGAGGATCCTTTTGAATTGGTGAATATAGCGCACAATACCGCCTTTCGCGTTGAACGAGCGCGGTTGCAGAAAAGATTGTCGGAATGGATCGACGAGACCGGTGATGTTTTTACATTACCGGAGCTTTAGTGCGTAGCTGGAAATGTAATTTGGTCGGTGCGATCGCCAGATCCACGGCGAAGGCATCATGTGTTACGGGTTGGTTACTCAGACAGATCAATACTGAATGTAGTGAAAAAACCGATCGCTAATAGGCGATTAAAAGTGAGGACTGGGAGTCCGTATTTTGCAGATCGAACGCTTTGTTGGACATCCGATTATCCACTCGCAGCTACCAGGTTTAGAAGGTGAGCGCGGTGAGAATATCAATGGCCCATCGTTGATCAAGGTGCCCGAATGGGTAGAAGGTCGTTTGGGACGCTATTATCTGTACTTTGCGCATCACAATGGGGCCTATATTCGCATGGCCTACGCTGATGATTTAGCTGGGCCATGGACGGTGCACGAGCCCGGAGTCTTGCATGTGGATCGGGCCCCCGGGCGTCGGCATATCGCCAGCCCGGATGTGCATGTGGACGAGCAGCGGCGGCAAATTCGCATGTACTTTCACCAACCCGCAGCGGAAGATCGGCAGGAGTTGGGCCAAGTGTCCTTTGCTGCGCTGTCGGTAGACGGCATCGATTTTGTGGTGCGGCCCGAAATTCTGGGCAAATACTATTTGCGCGTTTTTCGCTATGCGGACTGGTATTATGGATTGGGCAAATACGATAATGTCGATGGGGTAATTTATCGCTCGCGGGACGGGTTAACAGACTTTGTCGAAGGGCCGCGATTGCTGCCCCAGGTGCGGCACACCGCGCTATGGGTCGAAGGCGATCGGTTGTTTTTGCTCTATACGCGGATCGGTGATCGCCCGGAAAGTATTCTGTTGGCGACGGCGGATCTAAGGGCTGATTGGCAGAACTGGTCTTTTAGTGAGCCGGTGTGTTTGTTAGAGCCTGAGATGGAATGGGAAGGGGTGCAGCAGCCTTTGGCACCTTCGCGATCGGGGGCGATTAAGGGGCAGGTGCGGCAGCTGCGCGATCCGGCGTTTTATGCCGAAGGCGATGCGCGATATGTACTTTATTCGGTGGCCGGAGAACAAGGTATCGCGATCGCGCGCTTGTTGTATTGAGCGCGCCGGTGATTGAATACTCTTTGTTCATGGTTGTTGTTTCGCACGGATTAATAGGGTGTTTCTTTGTTCGTGATAGGACACCAACGAGCGGTGTGCACGTCGTTCCAGAGGGCATCGAGGGCGGTGGGGGTGCCGATGCGCTGCAACGCTAATAGCGCGTTAAAGCGAGTGTAGCGATTCTCGTCGGCTAAGCTTGCTCGCAGGGCAGAAACGGCCGAGGCGGCGGCGGGGCCTATTTTGGCTAAGGCGAGTGCGGCATTGCGGCGCACTCGCTCGTCCCCATCTTTCAGGGCTTTGGCCAATAGCGCGGCGCTTTCTTCGTTTTCGGGAGAGATTGTGCCGAGGGCTTCGGCGGCGTTTCGTCGCACCCAGCGATTTTCATCGGTGAGCGCGCGGTTGAGTGCGGGAGTTGCAGTGCGGGATTCGAGCCCCAAATTACCGAGGATGTCGGCGGCGGCGGAGCGCAGGGGCCAATCCGCGCTGGCGAGCTCTTCGATAAGGGCAGGCACGGCGGCCGGGCCAATGGCGGACAGTGCGTGGGCGGTGTCGAGGTCGGCGGGATTGCCGCCTTGCACATTGGCGGGGGCTTTGGCTTGTTTCGATTCGGCTTTGGCTAGGGCTTCCAACCGCAGGGCGTCGATAAGGGCCGGCACGGCGCGGTCGCCGAGATGGCCCAATGCGTAGGCCGTGTCGATGCACTGTTTTTCGTCGTCGTTTTGCAGTATGGATATTAGTGCGGCCGCATCGTCTACAGATCGAGCATTGGTCGCTGGGGCACCGGCCAACCAGTGCCAGATATGCGCTGAGAGTCCCGGATGGGCATCTTCGGCAACCTGCTGCCAGTCTTCGTCCGTGCGTTGCCAATTGGGTTCGATAGGCTCTTGCATACGCAAAAATTGAAATTTTAGCATATGGCGTTTGCGGTTGCTGGTATTGGCGGTGGCTCGGTGCCAGACATCGAAATTGACCAATGCGACGGTGCCGGCGGGTCCGCAGAGTTTTTGTTCTAATTCACTCGCCTTGGCCGGATCTGGGTCTGAGATATGGTTGTAGTGCTGTCGGGCGGGCATAATGCCGGTCGGTCCCATCTCGGGGTCGACATCTTGCGGATAATAAAAGGCCATTAACCAACGGAAGCGGTGGTGGCGTGCGTTGGAATCGTAGACATAATCGTCTTTGTGCCAGTTCTGGCCCTGGCTGCCGGGGCGGTTGAGGTGGCAGTAGCGGTGGGGGTGCATCGAGTAGCCGGGGCCGAGCAGGCTGTGCAAGGCGCCGCGCACTGAGGGGCTGTCGAAGATGGCGCCCAGTTCGGGCACGCGGGGCAGAATGTTGTTGCCGGGGTTGCCTTCGGCGTCGAGGGTCGCGTCGAGTTTTTTGCTGACTTCGCGGTGGAATTCCGCCGGCTGATCGGCTTGTACGAGCGTATAGCCCTGGGTGATGAATTCGCGTACCGCGCGATCGTCGAGAGGGGTGCCGGGCATCGCAAAATTCTCCTTGCCGTGAGTGTTGGTTATATGCTGCGCCGGAGCTAATTTTACGCAATAGTTTTAGATTCGACAAACGCGCCGGCTATCATTCGTTATATCTTTTAGGGGTTATTATGGCAAAACGTCCGAATATAATTCTCATCGTCGCCGATGATATGGGCTATGGCGATTTCGGTATCTTCAACGACGGCCCCGCACAGACGCCGCATCTCGACGCGCTTGTGCACGACGGTGTGTGCTTGAGCCAGCACTATGCAGGCTCGCCGGTGTGCTCGCCGTCGCGGGCGGCGCTGTTGACTGGGCGCTATCCGCATCGCACCGGAGCACTGACGCCGATGGAAGTACGCGGCAGGGACCGGATCGCGCTCGATGAAGTAACGATCGGCGATACATTCAAGCATGCGGGTTATGCGACGGGGTTGATCGGCAAGTGGCACAATGGCGCACTCGACGATCGCTATCATCCCAATGCGCGCGGTTTCGACGAGTTTGTCGGATTTCGCGGCGGTTGGATGGATTATTTCAACTGGTGGATTGAACGCAATGGCCGGCGCGAGACGGCGGACGGCCGATATCTGACGGATGTCTTTACCGCGGAGGCGGTGGATTTTGTGCGGCGGCACCAACAAGAGCCCTTTATGCTCTGCGTGATGTACAATGCCCCGCACTCGCCCTTGCAGGCCCCCGACGAGGTCGTGCAGCCCTATTTGGATGCGGGTATGAGTCCGGGGGTGGCGATTACCTATGCGATGAACGAAATCATGGATCGGGGTGTCGGGCAGATCGCGCAGACGCTAGACGAATTGGCGTTGCGCGACGATACGATCCTGATGTTTACCAGCGACAACGGGCCGGCTTTTAATCTGCGCCCGGATCAGGTACCGGAAGGCATGGATACCAATACATTGCGTTATAATTGCGGTTTTAACGGTCAGAAAGGCTCGGTCTACGAAGGCGGGATCAGGGTGCCGATGATTATGAACTGGCCCGGCGGTTTAGCAGGGGGGCGTCGGGTCGACGATTTGGTGCACGCTACGGACTGGTTACCGACCTTGGCCAATGTTTGTGGCGTTGAGCGGCCGGGTGGGCGGCCTTTGGACGGGTGCGATGCGTTGCCTATTTTGCGTGGGTCAGGCGGCGAGGCCCCGGCTCGATTCTGGCAACTCAATGCCCAGCAGCCCGTCGGTTGGATCAATGCGGCGATGCGCGCGGGGCCGTGGAAATTGGTGCGGCCGCGCTTGGCCGAAAAGCCGCAGAGCGATGCCGATCAACGGCTGATGGATCGCTATGTCGAGATGGATATTAGATATAAATATCACCCCGACGAAGTCACGACCTTGATGGATGACCCGGACCCGCAGTTGATAACCCCGCCACCGATCGCTCCAGAGCTATATAATATTGAGGACGATCCAGAAGAAAAGAACAATTTGGCGGAATCG
Source organism: Gemmatimonadota bacterium (assembly GCA_018672475.1). Lineage (GTDB taxonomy): Bacteria > Latescibacterota > UBA2968 > UBA8231 > UBA8231. The sequence continues at coordinate 12,833 of JABHFS010000127.1, forward strand.
GAGCCGGAACGGACGAGTCACATGCTCGGTGCGTTGCAAGATTGGTTTGATGGGGTAGAGGCCGAAAGGCGGCGGATTCAGCCGGACGGGTCTATTGTAGAATTGGCGAACGAATGAAAATACTAACCGATCAGCAGGTGGGTTTTTATCAGCGCGAAGGATATCTGCACGCGCCGGACGTGGTTGCGCAAGAGGCCTTGGAGTTGGCCGACAATATTTTGCGAGATTGGAGTGAGTGGCAGATCGAGCAGCGGGTGCAGGGCGGGTTGTTGTAAGGTCCGCGTTCCGATCTAGACTTTACGCATCGAATGGCACATTTGTGGTCGGCGGCGGGTCGTCCATCGTATATGCGCAGCCCTCGGCGCGATTTGGTCGGGCCCGATATGTACGCGTTGTTGGTCGAGCCGTCGCTGCTCGATTTGGCCGAAGACCTGTTGGGCACCGATGAGTTGTCGGTACACGGTATTTTCAATGTGCGGCCCAAGCTGCCGGATCAGCGCCGGACCGATACGCCCTAGCACCAGGACGCGCAATATTATCGCGACGCAGAAGAAGTGCACGTGTTGAGTATTTGGTTTTCGCTGCAGGCTGTAATGGATTTGCGTTACGAGGCGACAGAGACGGCAACACACAGCGGCAAATAATTTGGCTTTGTCGCGCGCAGCGGTAAAGAGTCTGCCGCGGTGATGGGACAAGCGAATGGCTGGCTAAATGGGATGGCAGACCGGAGCAGACCTACTGATTATCCTAAAGAATAGAGGAGTATACGGTGGCTAAGACTTGTTTGATGATGGGCGCCAGTGGCATGGCTGGGCGCTGGATCCAATGGCTTACGGAGGAATTGGGCGACCGCGTAGAAATTGTTGGCCTAGTCGAGGTCAACGAGGAAGTGCTCGCCGAGCAGGGGGCCAAACTCGGTTTGCGCGCCGACCAGCTTTTTACCGATGGCATGGAAGCCTGCGCCAAAGTGCAGGCTGATTTTTGCGGCATCGCCACCCCACCGCAATTCCACAGCGCGCTGGCCATCGCCGCGCTAGACGCGGGGATGCCGGTGATCTGCGAGAAACCGATCGCCTCTACCTTAGAAGAAGCCAAGGCCATTGCGGCCAAGGCCAAGGAGACGGGGTTGCCCTGCGCGATTATTCAGAATTATCGTTATGAGCCGAATAAACAAGAGGTGGTGCGAATACGCGATGAGAAACGCTTGGGGCGGTTGCAGCATATTGTCGGGCGTTATGCTTGTGATTATCGCGAGCACGGGTCATGGGGTAAGGCGTGGCGGCACGATATGGATTTCGGTTTGCTCTTCGAAGGTTCGGTGCACCATTTCGATATGATGCGTTTTTTATCGGGCGGCGATTGCGAAGCATTTCAGGGGTTTGGTTGGAATCCAGAGTGGTCGAGTTTTAAGCATTTTTCGAGCGGTTTTTATTTGATGCGAATGGATAATGGGGTGCATGCCGCCTATGAGGGCAATAGTTCAGCGGCGGGTATTACGAGTTGCTGGCACAAAGAATATTATCGCCTCGAGTTTGAAGGGGGCACGGTAGAAATCGGTGCGGGCGACGAGGTGCGGATTACTCGGGTTGGGCAAGAGCTCGAGGTCTACCAGGCGCCGGCGTTGGAGCATACGGGGCACGAATATCAGTTGCAGGAGTTTGTCGATTGGTTAGAGGGTGGGCCGGCATCGGCAACGAGAATTGAGGATAATCTGCAGAGTTTTGCGTTGGTGATTGCGGCGATGGAGACTACAGAGGATGGTTCGCCCAAGCGGATTGCCGATTATCTCGAGGGTTGACGGCCCGTTCGCGGCTAGGTTTGCTCTATAAGCTGCGCCAGGTGTGCCGCCCGTCCCCTTCAATCGGGTCTCGATCCTTTAGGTGCACGGTTTAGGTGAAGTGATCGCAGTTGGTTGAGGGGCGCAAACATTTGCCTTCTCAGTTGCTTCCCCTAATGGATCTCGGGCGTGCTGCGGGATGGCTTGGTGAAGGAAATGGGTAAAACGAATAGTGTTGGGTGAGATATAGTTGATCAAGTTATATAAAAAGGAGAAGAGATGAGTGAGGTTATGAAGGGAATTTTTGCGGTGATGCAGACGCCGTTGCGGGAGAATGGGGAGCTGGATGTGAAGAGTTTGGAACGGCAGACCGGCTTTTGCATCGAGTGCGGGGCGCATGGGTTGGTGTTTCCCGTTCTTGGCGGGGAGTATCAGTTTTTGAGCGAAGGGGAAAGGGCGCAGTTGGTGGAAGTCGTGGTCAAGACCGCGGGCGGGCAAGTGCCGGTGGTTGCTGGGGTCGCGGGGCCGGTGAAGGAGGTGGCGGTGGTGTGTACGGAGGCGGCGGTAAAGGCCGGGGTCGATGCAGTGGTGGCGCTGCCGCCGGCGGGCGGGCGGCAAGAGGAGGTACGGGAGTATTACGAGGCGATCGCCAAGGCGGCTGGGCGGCCGGTTTTTTTGCAGCATACTTCCGGGGGGTTGAGCGCGGATTTTATGCGCGAGCTCTTTGCCGAGGTCGAACATATTGATTATCTGAAGGAGGAGCAGCAGCCTAGCGCGCACCAGATCAGCGCGGTGATCAATCAAGTCAAGGAAGGCTGCCTGGGCGTGTTCGGTGGTGGCCACGGACGTTGGATGCTGTCGGAGATGCGGCGGGGGGCTAGCGGTTTTATGCCGGCAGCCGAGGCAATCGACGTGCATGTGCAGATCTGGGACGCCTATCAGGCGGGTGACGAGCGCCGTGCGCGCGATATTTTTAATTTGTTATTGCCACAGATCAATTTGATTATGGCGGTCGGCTTGAATGTTTGCAAGGAGATTCTGGTGCGGCGCGGGGTGCTCGAAAGCGCCCGGTTGCGCGCTCCGGGAGCGCCGGTGATGGATGCTGAAGACGGTCGCGAATTGGAAATGATCATGGCGGATTTAGCCCCTTATTTCAAAGTGTGAGGTGATAAAATGATTATCGATACACATGTTCATATCTTTGACCCACTTCGGCCCGAGGGCGTGCCCTGGCCCAATCCGGATAACGAATTGCTCTACCGCACGACTTTGCCGGATCAGGTCAAGGCTCAAGCGGTACCTGAGGGGGTTGACGGTGTGGTCGTCGTTGAGGCCAGCGAGTGGGTGGAAGACAACCAATGGGTGTTGGATATCGCCAAGGAAGACTCCTTTATCGTCGGGTTGGTGGGGCGACTGGAGCCGGGTGACGAACATTTCGCGCGTGACTTGGAGCGTTTCTCCACTGATCCGATTTTTCAGGGGATCCGCTTTTGGGGCGGTAATTTCGAGGATGTCTCTCAGGGTGATTTCATCGACAATATGCGCCGGGTCGCCGATAAGGGCCTGGTCGTGGATGTGAATTTCCCCTGGAAGAGTCCCGACGGTTTTTTTGCCCTGCAGGAACAGGTGCCGGATTTGAAGATTGTCCTGGAGCACGTCAGCGGCGTAACGGTCAACGGCGAGCGGCCTTCAGACGAGTGGATGGCGAATATGCGCCGGGCGGCCGAGCATGCGCATACCACGATGAAGGTTTCGGCGCTGATGGAAAATAGCGCGGAGCAACCGGCACCGGTGGGGGCCGAATACTATCGCCCGGCGCTGGACGCGATGTGGGATATTTTTGGTGAAGACCGGCTCTTTTACGGCAGTAACTGGCCGGTGTGCGAGCGGGCGGGGACCTATGCGCGTTGTATTAGCACGGTGCGCGCGTATTTCGCTGAGAAGGGCACGGAGGCGACGGAGAATTTCTTCTGGCGCAATTCGCAGGTGGTCTACGGATGGAAAGAGCGATAGAAGGGATGCGGTGTATGCATATAATATGTGTGCGTGCTGCATTGCCATTGGGTTTGGTTGATGTAAAGGTCTGTGTAGTCGACGATATACACTCCGGCTTCAAGCTCGTAATGAGAAAGTACAATCGGAAATGACGTTTACCGGCGGCTCCATAAATTACGTGGTATAACGAACAATGTCTTTAGTGGGCTTGCGCCTTAACTGGCGCAGATTTATTGTACTATATCATGGAAGCCAATAAGCTAAAGTCGTTCTGTGCCCGTTTTGCCCTGCTGGCCTATCTGTTCACGTTTGCCGTACGCGTGGACGGGTTGGTGCTATGTCTCGGTCAGGACGGGCATATGGAGTTAGAGGCGGCTTCGGCGGATTTGACCTGTGAAGTATCCGTAGCGGCTGTAGCGTCGCCTGGCGCTCTTTTTATGCCGCAGGATGCGCTAGCGGACGATCATTGCGGGCCTTGCACCGATATTGCTCTGATGTTGGTCGGCCCGGATACCGTCGCCGGCCGACGGGCCCTGGTGATTCCCGCTCAAGAAGAAAACGTCAAATCGCAGTTTTTCGCCGCTCGTACAAGTTTTCATCTACTGGCAATTTTAGATGAAAAACGGGCGGCACCCCTGCAACAGTCTGCTGTTGCTAAAGATCCTCTAGCATCACTCCGCACTATTATTCTCCTGATCTGATTTTATAGCGTATCGTTTTTTGCCACTGTGCATGATCATCTGCACGGAGTGGATCTTTGCGCGCAGCTGTACGTGTGGCTTACTGTGGCATGCAAAGACTGTGGCATGCAAAGATGCTTTGCTCTGGATGCTTTGGATTTTATTAGGGGAAACTTATGTATCGACATGTACTATCCGCAATTGTGCTAATAGGCGGTGTTAATTGCGGCATATTAGCCGATGTGGCATATGCCCAGACGTTTGAGTTGGACCGGCAGGCGGCCGTGGATTTGGCACTGCAGCAGAATCCGGAAGTTGTGGTTGCGCAAAAGGTGTGGGATGCAGCGCGGGCGCGCGTGACTCAAGCCAGGGCCTTGCCCGATCCGGAACTTGAGCTGGAATACGAAGAATTACCTGGCATAACCCGTACCAGTGATTTCGCCGAGCGCAGTTTCGGCGCTACGCAACGAGTTGAATCTCCGCTCAAATGGTGGCGGCGTGGCCAGGCGGCCAGCCAGGCGGCGCAGGCTACGCGTCTGACCGTGCTTGAAATGACGCGTCTCGATATTCAATTCCGCGTAAAATTGGCCTTCGATCGCGTGCTCTTCGCCGAGCGGCGGGTAGGATATGTAGAGCAGAACGCACAGCTGGCGCAAGATTTTTTTGCGAAAGCGCAACGGCGTCTGGCGGCAGGTGATGTAGTGCAGCTCGAGGTATTGCGCGCCGAAGTCGAAGCGGGGCGCGCAGCGAACCGCATGGTCGAGGCGCGCGGGGATTTGTCGGTGGCCAAAGTCGAGTTGAATACGCTATTGGCTCGGCCCAATAAGGCGCCTTTGCAGTTGCGCGGCGACTTATTGGGCCAGCCGGGTTTATTGCCATTGGAAAAGCTGCAACAACTGGGCATGGAACGTCGACCGGATCTGCTCGGTGCCGATTGGGCCGTGATCAGCAGCCATTCGGCGCGATCAGCCACACTTGCGGGGCTGATGCCCGATTTGAACTTGGGTATTTTTCGCCAAAGTATACGCGGAGCAACTGGTGGAGAGAATTTTTGGCGCGTTGCAGTGGCCTTGGATTTTCCACTTTGGGGGGGCGCGAAACAGCGCGGGGGACTAGCCGAAGCCAAGGCGGTGGTGGGCCAGGCGGTTGCAGAGAAGGATCGAGTGCGCTACCAGGTGCTATTGCAAATAGAAAGCGCCTTGTTAGGAGTGCAGAGCGCGCGCAAGCGGGTCGAACTTTTCGAAGAGGGTATTTTGCATGAAGCTGAACGTGGTACCGAGGTCGCTGGCCGCAGTTATGTTGAGGGCAAGGTGAGCTATTTGGAACTGTTGGACGCGCAGAAAACGCTGAGCGAAGTCCGCGAAGAATATGTCGCGGCCCTATTCGATTTTCGCACGGCGTTCTACCGTTTGGAACGGGCTACCGGCGGTCCGTTGAACGACACGACGAGCTACTAAAGGATGTTTTATATGAAAGAATCAAATTACAGGACGTCGGTCTTTACAGGTTGGATAGTGGCTCTGATACTGGTGGGATCGTTAGGGATTCGCCCTGGCATAGCTGAAGTAGCCAACGAGGATCCCCACGCTGAGGAAGAGGAGAATGACGAAGATGGGCATGAAGATGGGCATGGAGATGGGCGCGAAGATGGGCACGAAGATGGGCACGAAGAACATCAGGGCGAAGATATTGTGCGTTTGCAGGCCGAGGCGATACGAGAGTTCGGCATTGAAATCGGCGAAGCGGGGCCGGGTAATTTAGCGAAATATACGCGTCTACCGGGTGAAGTGGTCATCGACCCGGATCGCTTGGTGCATGTAGTGCCCCGCGTGTCCGGGGTGGCGCGGGAGGTGTATAAGAGGCTCGGGGACCAGGTGAAAAGAGGGGATGTGTTGGCTGAGCTCGAGAGCCGGGAACTGGCGGAATTGAAATCGACCTATTTGGTTGCCAGGGAACGCTTCGGGCTGGCAGAGAAGACGTTCACCCGCGAGGAAAAACTCTGGCGGGAGGCCATTTCGTCCGAGCGCGACTACCTGGCCGCCGAGCAAAATCTGGCCGAGCAACGCATCGAAATGCGCGCCGCCGAGCAGAAGCTGCACGCGTTGGGTTTTTCCAACGCCTATTTGCAGGCGCTGACCTTTGACGAGGACGAGTATTTCACGCGCTACGAACTGCGTGCTTCATTGCAAGGGACCGTTATCGAGAAGCACATATCGCTGGGCGAGGTCATTAAGGACGATGCCGAAGCCTTTGTTATCGCCGACTTGAACTTGGTGTGGGTAAAACTCACGGTTTACCAGAAGGATCTATCTTCCGTGCGACCTGGTCAAAGCGTGCGCATCAGTAAGGAGGACGGTTCGACGGTCACAGGAAAGATCTCCTATGTCAGTCCGATGGTCGACGAAGTGACGCGTACCGCCGTGGCGATATTGGAACTCAATAATGAAAACGGCCAATGGCGGCCGGGGTCATTTGTTGCCGGCCTGGTGGCGATGGAAGCGCGTTCGGTAGCGCTTTTAATCCGCAAGTCGGCCCTGCAGACCATAGAGGGCGAAAGAGTAGTTTTTGTTGAGACGACGGAAGGATTTGAGCCGCAAAAAGTGCGGGTGGGGCGCAGCAACGAGGTCGATGTCGAAATCGTTGCTGGTTTGGCCGTGGGCCAGCGCTATGTGGTCGAGGGCGCGTTTACGCTGAAAGCCCAACTGGCCAAGGGCTCGTTCGGCGACGGCCACAGTCATTGATTGCGCTGAAAAATGATCGATAAAATAATAGGCATTGTACTCAGGAACGAACTCTTAGTGGGGGTGTTGGCCGTCTTGGTGATGGCGGCTGGTTATTATAGCTATCGGCAGTTGCCCGTAGATGCCTTTCCCGACGTCTCTCCGAACCTCGTACAGGTGTTTACGGTTACCGAAGGGCTCGCGCCCGAAGAGATAGAAACCTATGTGACTTATCCCATCGAAATATCGATGAATGGATTGCCCGGCATAGATAATATTCGCTCGGTCTCTAACTTCGGTCTTTCGGTGGTCAATATCTACTTTGCCGACGGGGTGGATATTTATTTCGCTCGACAGTTAGTCGGGGAGCGTTTGCAGGAGGCGCGCGAACAGATTCCCGTCGGCTTCGGCGAGCCCGAGATGGGGCCGATTTCGACGGGCATGGGGTTGGTGCTGTTCTATTATCTGCAAGACGAGACCGGCGAGCGCACATTGGAGGAGTTGCGCACGATTCAGGACTGGTTGGTGAAGTCGCATTTGCAGACGGTGCCTGGCGTAACCGAGGTATTGGGCATCGGCGGTTATGAAAAGCAGTATCATGTCGTAGTCCAGCCCGACGCCTTACTGCGCTACCAGGTGACGCTCGCGGAAGTGCTCGAACAGATCGAGGCAAATAACCTCAATGTCGGTGCGCAGTTTATCGAACGTGGCGCCGAGGAGTTGGTCGTGCGATCGGTCGGGTTGCTCTCTTCGATCGAAGATATCGAAGAAATCGTTATAAAAGCGTCCGACGGCACGCCGACCTTTCTCAAACAATTGGCCGAGGTGCGAATTGGCGGCGCGGAACGTCGAGGCGTACAGACGTATAATGGCTTGGGCGAGGTCGTCGCGGGCATGGTGGTCAAGCTATTCGGCAGCAATTCTTCGACGGTAATCGGGCAAGTAGAGCACAAAATGGCTGAGATCAATCGGATCTTGCCGACGGGGTTGCGGTTGGTCCCGTATTACGAGCAGAAGACCTTGGTGGTCGCTTGCGTCGAAACTGTTACGGATGCTTTGGTGCAGGGCATTGTGCTGGTGGTGGTCGTGTTGGTGGTGTTTTTGGGTAGCGTGCGCCCGAGTCTTGTCGTCGGACTGTCGATTCCTTTCTCGGTGCTTTTTGCGACATTGTGGATGAACTATTTGGGCATTTCGGCGAATCTGATGTCGTTGGGCGGGCTGGCGATCGCGATTGGTATGATGGTCGACGGCACGATTGTGATGGTGGAGAATGTCGATCGGATGTTGCGCAAGGCGGACCCCGATGAATTGCGCATAAAGGTTGTTGCGCGCGCGTGCGGCGAAGTTGGCCGGCCCGTCGTCTTCGCGATTTCGATCATAATCATCGTATTCCTGCCGCTGTTCACGCTACAGGGCGTCGAGGGGAAAACCTTTCGGCCCTTGGCGTATACCGTGGCTTTGGCGATGCTGGGTTCCCTAGTTTTTGCACTATTTGTCGCACCGATGTTGTCACAGGTCTTAATGCGCCGTCCTGACGCGCGGCGCGAGGGGGAAGGGCGGCAAGAAGGCTGGCTGGCCGCGCGTTTGTTGCGGTGGTATAGACCTCTGGTCGATGGTTTTGTCGCGCATAGGGCGAGAGCGGTGGCATTGGGGGGTGGGTTATTGCTTGTCGGTGTTCTTATTTTCCCTCGTCTAGGGGCTGAATTTACGCCGGAACTGCAAGAGGGTACTATGGTGTTGCGCCTGACGATGGCACCCTCGATTTCGTTGACCGAAAGCACGCGGTTGACGACGCTGGTCGAACAAAAACTGATGAAGGTCCCCGAAATCACCGGCGTCGTATCGCGTATCGGTCGAGGCGAAGTCGGCGCACACACGGATCCGGTTAATAGCGCCGAGATGTATCTCTTGCTCAAGTCCAAGGACGAATGGCGAACGGCAGAGAGCCAGGAAGAGTTGCAAGAGGTTATACGCGATGAATTGGGTGAGATCCCGGGGGCATTAACCAACTTCACACAACCGATCGCCATGGCCGTCGACGAGCTATTGGAAGGGGTCCGCGCTGAATTAGCGATTAAGTTGTTCGGTGATGATCTGAATTTGCTCAAGCAAAAAGCCGATGAGATCGCGCAAGTTGTTGGCGAGGTAGAAGGCGCTGCGGATGTGCAGGTGGATCAGGTGTCGGGTATGCCGCAGTTGTTGATAACCGTCGACCGGCAGGCGATCGCTCGCTATGGTATCAATGTCGCCGATGTGCAGGAGGTCATCCGCACGGCAGTTGGTGGGGCGACTGCGGGCGCGGTGTTTGAAGGCACCCGGCGGTTCAATATTCTCGTGCGCTATGCCTCCGAATATCGCCAGACGCCTGAAGCTATCTCGCAGATTCTGGTTCAGGGGCCAGAGGCGATTAAGATACCGCTGAGTCAGTTGGCGCGTATCGAGGAAATTGTCGGTCCTCGTCAGATCACGCGGGTGAACGGCCAGCGTTTTATTACCGTTCAGTGTAATGTAAGCGGGCGGGACATCGTATCCTTCGTCGAGGAGGCGCAGCGGGCACTTGAGGGCGGCGTCGAGTTGCCGACTGGTTATCTGGTGACATGGGGCGGGCAGTTTCGTTTGCAGCAAGAAGCCAATAAAAGACTGGCGCTAGTGATCCCGATAACGCTAATAGTTCTCTTTTTGTTGCTTTTTTATAGTTTTAATTCGCTGAAAAATGCCGTATTGATCTTACTCAATATTCCCTTGGCGCTGGTGGGGGGGGTAGTGGCTTTGTGGTTGACGAGCCAAAACCTATCGGTGCCGGCATCGGTCGGCTTTATCGCCTTATTCGGTATCGCGCTGGAAAACGGCATGGTGATGGTGACTTATTTCAACCAACTCGTAAGAGGGGGGACATCGATAGACGAGGCTTCGGTCAAGGGGGCTTGTCTGCGGGTCCGTCCAGTGCTGATGACGGCGCTGACTACGGCATTGGGGTTGCTCCCCTTGTTGTTTTCCACGGGCACCGGCAGTGAAGTGCAGCGACCGCTGGCGACAGTGGTGATGGGGGGCTTGATTACTTCGACGGTGCTGACCTTGTTGGTCATACCGGCGCTCTATAAATGGTTCGCCATTGATACTGATCGTGCGGATATCGCGGCTTAATATGGTAATACGGAAGAAATTATTAAGAAAATGGCGATGAGCATTCTGCGTACCGGTGCCAGCTCCGCTATGGGCGAAACGGTCGCACGGCAGCTTGGCTGCAGACGGACATCGGGTCGCGCTGCTGGCTAGCGCGCGAGGAAAATCTGCGCGAAATAGCGGCGGAGTTAAACGGCGTTATCGCGGTGTCCGGAGATGTGAGTAAGCCTGCGTTGGAAGGCGGCGCCGCACGGTGTGCATGTCGGTTTTATTATCCTGGGGTCGGTGGCCAACGAGGCGGAGCCAACGCCCGATTCGGCGTCTTTGCATACGGACAAAAAACGCGATCGCCTTAGTCGCGATGAGGTGGCCGATGCCGTGCTGTTTATGCTTTCCCGCCCGGCGGGCGTCAATGTCGACGAGATGGTGCTGGCCCCGCTGGAACAGATCTTCTAGGACGCTTGACCGACCGTACATAACTTCGTTAATTGCCAGGAACATAACGGCACAAGGGGCATTCCGTCTATTGCGGATTGGCGAGAGTGTCCCTGTTCGTAGTGCAGGCGCCAAAATACGCGCACCCGTAGGCAAGTCTTATCGCCCGATGGAGCGTCTTTACTTTTCACATCGGATAACATTGCTATGGGTGTCGGGCCAGATGAATTTCAACGATTAAATCAAGGGAGTGAGCATGTTGCCTATTGTCGATACGCATCAGCACTTGTGGGATATGGAGCAGTTTTCTTTGCCGTGGCTGGACGGGGAAGGCATGGATTTGTTACAGAAGAACCACACGATGAGCGATTATCTCGTCGCTGCCGAAGGGGCCGGTATTGCCAAGACCGTATATATGGAGGTTGACGTTACGCCCGCACAACGCGTCAAGGAAGCGGGGTTTGTCAGCGGTCTTTGTGCCAGCGATGACAATCCGATGGTTGCAGCGGTGATTGGCGGTAGTCCGGGTACGGAGGGGTTCCGTGAGTATATCGGTGGGTTTAAGGGGAACGATTATATCAAGGGCGTGCGTCTTGTGTTACATGTACCCGATGCCGAACAAGGCCGCTGTCTGCAAGAAGCTTTTGTTAAGGACGTACAATTTTTGGGTGAGCAGGGGTTGAGTTTTGACTTGTGCTTGCGTCCGGGGGAATTGGCCGACGCGGTTGGCTTAGTCCAGCAATGCCCCGATACACTTTTTATCGTTGACCACTGCGGCAATGCCGATGTGCAAATCGTCGGTGGCCAGACCGAGCACGATCCGGCGAATTCCTTTAGCCACAGCAAGGAACAATGGCAGCGCGATATGGCCGGGTTAGGCGCGTGCGAAAATGTCGCTTGCAAGATCTCGGGTATTATCGCCCTAGCTCCCGAAGGTTGGACCGCCGATACGTTGGCGCCGACGGTTAATCACTGCCTAGAGAGTTTCGGGCCGGATCGCGTGGTCGTTGGCGGTGATTGGCCGGTGTGTAATTTCGGTGCGAGTCTGGGCGAGTGGGTCGCGGCGTTGAGGCAAATCGTCGCCAGTCGGCCGGAGGAAGATCAGGCAAAACTATTCGCCGGCAATGCCGAGCGGCTCTACGGGTTGGTGTAAGTCATGGATCCTTTCGAGAAAGTGGCGATCGGCGATACGGGTGTAGAAGTGACGCGTCTGGGATTGGGCGGCGCGCCCCTGGGCGGGATGGTATTGGCCGACGGGATATTCCAGGGCAGCGGCTACCAAGAGGCGTTGGTGCTTATCCGCCGGGCGTATGAGATGGGTGTGCGCTACTTTGATACCGCGCCGATGTACGGCGACGGGCGCAGTGAGACGCGTTATGGCCGGGTGCTGGGCGAGTTCCCGCGCGCGTCATACGCGATCTCGACGAAGGCCTCGAGGATCCTGCGGCCGACGGATCCGGACGACCTTGAACCTTATAGCGAGGACGGGATCCCGCATTTTGCCTATGATTTCGATTTCAGTGCTGTCGGTATTCGTGCTTCGCTCTATGCGAGTTTAGAGCGCTTGCGGCTGGAAGCGGTGGATATACTCTTTGTGCACGACAGCGATTTCAAAGACCAGCACGAGGACGATGTTTTTATTGAAGCGCTGGAGGCCGCGAGCGAGCTGCGAGCGAAGGGCGTGGTTAAGGCGATCGGCATGGGCATGAACGAGTGGGAACGCTCGGCGCGCATGGTTGAGCGCTTTGACTTGGATTATATCCTGCTGGCGGGGCGTTATACGTTACTGGAGCAGTCGGCGCTGCCAGAATTTATGCCATTGTGCACAGAGCGAGGGGTCAAGCTGACGATCGGCGGTCCGTATAATAGCGGTATCCTCGCCCGTGACTTAGATCAGCCGGTGGCCTTTGATTATCAACGCGCGCCGGAGCATCTGGTCGACAAGGCCAAAGCGCTGAAGGCCGTCTGTCAACGGCATGGCGTCGAGCTGAGGGCGGCGGCGTTGCAGTTTATCTTCGGGCATGAGGCGGTGATCTCGACGGTGCCCGGCGCGGCGACGGTGGCCGAGTTGGAAGATAACGCGCGGGTGATGCAAGCGGATATTCCGCCGGCGTTGTGGGATGAGTTGAAGGGCGAAGGGCTATTGCCGGACAACGCGCCGACGCCGTGAGTAGCGGCCAGCCATTGCAAAAAAATAAAAAAGAGGGGTTGCCATTTTAGCCGAAGAACAAATCAGCTGCCCCTATTGTGGCGAGATGGTCGATGTCTTCGTGGATCGGTCTGTCCCCGAGCAGGTTTATGTAGAAGATTGCTATGTCTGCTGTCGGCCGATATTGCTGTCGGTGCGCATCGGTGCGGACGATGAAGTCGCGATCGAGGCGCGGCAGGAGAATGGTTGACGTGTCGGTTGATTCTGAATGTACTCGGAATCGTAGCCAACGGATAACCTGCCATGGATAAACAACTGCAACAACTGCGCGAATTCCACGAGCGTTTCGCCTGCCATATCAAAGAAACACCTACGGCGGAATTACCGCCCGGAATCGGCGAGGTGCGGGCCCGCTTGATACAGGAGGAACTCGACGAGTACCGGGAGGCGTTAGCGGCGGGTGATATAGTCGGCATCGCCGACGCGTTGAGCGATTTGCTGTATGTAGTGATGGGTACTTATCTGTCGCACGGGTTGCAAGACAAAGCAGAGCGGCTCTTTGACGAGGTACATCGCAGCAATATGTCGAAGCTCGACCAAGACGGCCAGCCGATATACCGCGCTGACGGCAAGGTGTTGAAATCGGAACTTTACGTACCGCCGGATTTGGCCCCGATACTAATAGACGATAGTGAGTGATCGCATCAAGGGAATGCACTTGCCATTGTATTTACTGATGGCCTTCTCGTGTTTTTAATGGCTAAAGGAGGCCCCGTGCGCTTTTACCCGTTGGAATCGTTCCCGGATATCGTGTCCTCTACTAGCGTGGGTAGTCAACGGGCGATTGCGAATTTTTTGCAGCAACGGGGAGAATAGGTAGCGTGTGATGAATGGCCTGGGTGCGGAAACGGGAAAGGGTTGTACGGGCAAGGCGCTAATCGTCGGGTTGCTCGGTGCGGTCTGTTTGGGATTGGGATCGACCTATAACGATATGATCATCAAGGGATCGGGCTTGGCGGTTTGGAACCTGACACCGGGGGCGATCTTTTTGTTTTTTATCGTTATCGCCGGCAATGGGCTGGTGCGCTGGACCTATCCTCGTATAGCGCTGGTGCGGGGTGAGCTAGCGGTGGTGTTTTTTTTGTTACTGCTGGCCAATACGCTTTCTGGACGCGGTCTGCCGGTGCAGCTTTTGCCGGTGATGACCGGTGCCTATTATTACGCGACGCCCGAGAATAACTGGAAAGAGCTAGTGCAGCCCTTTTTGCCGGATTGGCCGCTGCCGCAAGGGGACGAGGCGATTCGCCAGTTTTACGAGGGCGCACCGGACGGGGCGATCCCCTGGGAAATTTGGCTTTGGCCGCTGGCGTGGTGGGCGGTTTTTGGGCTGGCGCTCTTTTTGGCGATGATCTGTCTGATGGTCATAGTTCGACGCCAGTGGGTCGAGCACGAGCGGCTGAGCTATCCGATGGTGCAATTGCCGCTGGCGCTATTGGGTGGGCAGGGGCAGACGCCGCTTTTGCAGAGGGGCCTGGTGTGGATCGGTTTCGCCGTGCCTTTTGTGCTCGGCTCGATTAATGCTCTGCACAATTATTACGCGATCATTCCGCAGGTGAGCTTGTCGTTGGGCTCGTTGGAGATCGTGCGCGGTATGCCTGCGCTCGGGTTAGGGCTCAATCCGTCGATGGTCGGTTTCTCATATTTCGTGCCGCAGAACGTCGCCTCGGGGCTGGTGTTTTTCTTTTTGTTCAATCGAGTGCAGAGCGGATTGCTGACGCAAATCGCCTGGGGCGGCAAAGACGCCAGTATGGGGGCTTATAGCCAATACACGGATTCGATTATTATCTATCAGGCGATGGGCGGCATGCTGGTATTGGTGTTGGGGATATTATGGGTGGGGCGGGAGCATTTGCGGGCGGTGTTTAGCAGGGCTTTGCGCGGCGATCAGAATGTTGCAGACGGCGACGAGATTATGTCCTATCGCGCGGCGGTTGCTGGTGCGGCGGTCAGCTTTATCATAATGACCATCTGGTTATGGCGTACGGGGATACCATTGCCGGTGGCGGTGATGTTGTTGGTTGGATCTTTCGTAGGGTTTATGACGATTACGCGGGTGGTCGCCCAGGGCGGGGTGGCGTCGATGTTCCCGCCGAGCAATGGTCCGGATTTTGTTATTTCGGGGGTTGGGGCATCGCTCTTGGGCTTTAAGGGCACGGCGGGGCTGGCGTTGGCTTATGCCTGGGGCGTAGATCAGTTGATTCTGTTGATGGCGGCCTGTGCCAATGGCCTGAAGTTATTCACGGAGATCGACTTGGCCGGCCGGCGGCGGATGTTTTGGGCGATTCTGGCGACCATTGTGTTGACCTTGAGTTCGGTCATTGGCTTGACGCTCTATCTGGCCTATGAACACGGGGCGATCAACCTGTCGAGTTTTTATTTTAATAATGTCGCGCAATATCCGTATAATTTCATGAGTAAGAACGTGCAGGCGCCACAAGGCCCGAGTCCGGGCATGTGGGGGCACACCTGGGTGGGGGCGGCGATTATGGGCGTGCTGATGTGGTTGCAGTACCGCTTTGTATGGTGGCCTTTTCACCCGTTGGGTTTTCCGATCAGCTGTGTCTTCGGCACGATGTGGTTTTCGGTCTTCGTGGCCTGGGCAATCAAGGGGGCGGTGCTAAAATACGGGGGATTGCGGCTTTTTGAGCGCTTGAAACCGATGTTTTTGGGGCTGATCCTAGGGGAGGCGGTCGTCGCCGGCTTCTGGGTAGTGGTAGACTATTACGCTGGAATGCAGGGTAGTCGCCTGGGCAATATCATAATGGGTTAGCACCCGCGTCACAGGGAGAAGGTTATGGCCGAAAGGCTGGTTTATTTCAATGGCGAGTTTATTCCCGAGCAGGAGGCGCGTATCTCGATCTTCGACTGTGCTTTGATGTACGGGGATATGGTTTTTGAGATGACGCGCACCTTTAGACAAAAGCCCTATCGGCTGCGAGAGCACCTTGAGCGGCTCTACCGTTCGATGAAATACGCGCAAATCGATTGTGGGCTCGATATAGACCAGATGGAGGCGGCGACGCACGAGACGATTGAACGCAATTTGCCGGCTGTCGGTGCGCTGGACTTCCAGATAATGCACGATGTCACGCGCGGAGCTTTGCCACTTTATAACACCTTGGTCAAGGAGGGCACCGCGCCGATCGTCACGATCAATGTCTTCCCCTTGGTGCGGCATATTGGCGGAGCGGCGGACACCTATTCACAAGGCGCTCATTTTGTCGTGCCGGCGCAGCAGTCTGTGCCCTCGCGTTATATCGATCCCAAGGCCAAGAACCGCAGCCGCATCTTCTACAAGATTGCTGAACTGCAAGCGGCGAACATGGAAGAAGGGGCACAGGCGCTATTGACCGATGAGCATGGTTTTATCACCGAGGGGACGGGGAATAACTTTTTTTTGGTGCGCGATGGCCAGATCATTACGCCGAAGGGACACAATATTCTACGCGGGGTCTCGCGCGGGGCGTGTATGCGGTTAGCCAAAAAAAACGGCATTGACCTATCTGAGGCCGATATCGAACCCTATGACGTGCGCGAGGCGGATGAGGCGTGGTATACCAGCACGACGATCTGTATGCTGCCGATCACGCGATTTAATTTTCAGCCGGTCGGCGATGGTCAGGCGGGGCCGGTGTATAAGCGGTTGTTGGCGGCGTGGTCGGAAGAGGTCGGCGTGGATATTGCCGCTCAGGCGCGAGAGTACGCCGGGATGATGGATAGTTGGAGACCCTGAAAGGAGCAAGGTTGAGATGCAGAAGATTCGCGTCGGGGTGATCGGTGTCGGCCGTGGCCAGAGCTTTGCCCGCGGTGCGACGGATCGTGTGGGGATGGAATTGGTGGCGCTCTGCGACACCTGGCAGGAGCGCTTGCAGGAGAAAGGCGAAGAGTTCGGGGTGGCGACCTATGCCGACTATGACGAATTTCTTACGCATGATATGGATGCGGTGGTGCTGGCTAATTATTTCCATCAGCACGCGCCCTTCGCCATCAAAGCGTTGGAAGCGGGTTTCCACGTAATGAGCGAGACGGCGGCCAATACGACCCTGGCCCAGGGGGTGGCGCTGTGTCGGGCGGTCGAAAAGAGCGGCAAGACCTATATGTTGGCCGAGAATTATCCCTATACTGCGTTTAATCAGGAGATGCGTCGGGTGTATCAGACCGGTGAGATTGGTGCGGTCACTTATGCCGAAGGCGAATACAATCATCCGATGACCCCCGAGAGCCGCCTGCGCATTTCGCCGGGCAAAAACCACTGGCGCGCCTGGATCCCCTCGACCTATTACTGCACGCATGCGCTGGCGCCCTTGGTGTATATCACCGACACGATGCCAGTGAGCGTCAACGCGTTGTCGATTAGCTGCGACAAGGTCAACGAAGAAACCGTCGCCGTTAGCGATCCGGGTTCGGTGATTTTATGTCGGATGGATAATGGTGCGGTGTTCCGGATTTTCGGTTTGATATTGCCCGGGCATAGCAACTGGTATCGCGTGCACGGTGGCCGGGGTGCGATGGAGATTACGCGCGGAGGTGGGTATTACGGTCCGGGGCAAGTGCGGGTCTGGCATGAGGAATGGGATTTGGCGGAGGGGGAAGAGCAGGAACGGGTATATACGCCGGAATGGCCTGAGCACGGCGACTTGGCGGAAAAATCCGGGCATGGCGGTGGTGACTTCTGGACCAATTTTCATTTTGCCAATGCGATTCGTTCGGGAGAAGCGCCCTTTTTAGATGTGTATAGAGGGGTGGCGATGTCTTCGGTGGGGATCTTGGCATGGAAGAGCGCATTGGCGGAGGGGCAACCCGTCGCGGTGCCGGATTTTCGCGACGAGGAAAGCAGAAAGAAATACGAGGATGATCATTGGTCGCCCTGGCCCGAGGATGCAGGGGAGGGGCAGCCGCCGCCGAGTATTCGGGGGGTGGTTGAGCCTAGAGAGGCGGGGCGGGTGTTGGCGAAGAAGGTGTGGGAAGAAATTGGTTACGAGGGAGATTAGGGCGGTTGATGCTCCGTCGGGGAAGCGCCCTGCGGGGGCAAATATTGCAATAGCATCGCTACGCGATGCGTGGTCTTTGGCGGCGTGACTAGGTTAGGAGTTGTGTGCAGGGCACAACGCCCGGCCCCTTCAATGGGGGCCTCCAGCCCGTAGGTGTATGGTGAATCAGAGCAAGATCGCACAAGCAGTGCTGCAAGCATTTGCCTGCTCGGACACTTCCCCCTACCCGATCTAGATCACATTCTTCTTATAGGCCTATTTTCAATTCACCTTCAATCCGCTCCGAAAGCAATACTGGAAAATGACGGTAACCAACCAACACCCGACAGATGCCGAACGTTTCTTCTTCGACAACAATGGCTATCTGGTTATGGAGGACTTTCTCAACAAAGAGCAAGTCGACGGGTTATATGCCGCGTTGCAACAGGCAATCGAACGGCGGCGTTCGCCCGAATTCAAACGCGACCACCAGCCGGCGTTTGACGATCGGCTCGATACGGCGAATACTCGGGTTATGCACTTGCTGGCGGAGGATCCGCTTTTTTTACAAATGCTCGATTATGGGCCGATGATGGCCTATGTACACGGTCTGTTCAACGAGATGCCGCACCTGCATTCGACCGATGCCTTCTACGAGGTAGAGCGGGGTGATTATCACGGCCGGGGCTGGCATATTGACGGAATCCAAGATGGGTTTCGCAACCTCAAGCCGCATATCCCATTTTTGCAATTCAAGGTGGGCTATTATTTGAGCGATATGAGCGAGCCAGACCAGGGCAATCTGACCCTAGTGCCCGGCAGCCACAAGGCCTTGGTGGACCCGGATGCGCAGGCCATGCAGGATCAGACACTCTTTGACGGGGCTTTGCAGGTCTGCGGCGGTCCGGGCACGGCGGTTATCTTTCACAATGCGGTGTGGCATACCGCGGGCCCTTTTTCACGCGATGGCGGCAAACGAGTTATGCTCTATTATGGTTATGAACATCCGTGGATGCTGGCCTGTGCCGAGCAGTGGCGTTATGACAAGGCATTTTTGCGGGGCTTGAGTGAAGCGCAACGGCGTTTTTTTCACGGTTTTGTTTTTGATCCGCCCGAATACCGCTGGGGATAGAGATGAGCGAACACGAGACGACGAAGATCGGTTGGAACACGCCCGACCCCGGAGGCAGTCGCCGTCTGGGCATGGCCCTGTTTCTGGTTTCATTGGCCATGCTTTTTGGTTCGAGCGTTGTGGCTTTCGCCTATTTGCGGCTGACTAGCCCGGCTTTACAGGGGCTCGACCCCGTCGAATTGCCCTTGGGGCTTTTTGCTTCGACCGCGGTATTGATGGGGGCCGGTTTTACAATGCACAAGTCGTGGAAAAGCGCTCGCAGGGGGCATTTTTCACATTTGCGTAGGTGGGTGGGGCGGACTTGGAGCTTGAGCGCGTTGTTTGTCGCGATACAGGTGCCGTCTATGTGGCAATTGCTCGAACACCATCAAATGCTTGGGCTCAGCGAGCAAGCCGGACTTTACGGTATTACTTTTGCACTGATTCTAGTCCATGCATTGCACGTTGTCGGTGGGATGGTGCCGTTGTCGATCTTGGCGTGGAAGGCGCGGCACAACCGGATCGACAGCGAGCATTTGCTCACGGTGCGGGCTTGCGCCGCCTACTGGCATTTTCTCGAGGCCGTGTGGGTTGCGTTACTGGCCTCCTTTTTCTTTTTGGGATAAAATGAGCGAACAAAGAAAAATGGTCAATCATCTGGTTTGGCACGGTACGCCTTTGCCGAGCAGGATTAGATTGGGCAGGACCTTCTGCGCGATGTCCAGGGCTTTTTTCCCGGTCTGCGCGAAATTGAACTGATCGCCTTTTTCTCACAGAACGGTGCCCAGTACCTGGATGTTCTGCAGGGTATCGTCGACGATAAGAATACGGGCACTTTGATTTGTTTCGCTCGTATTTTTCCTCGTATTTCCCCAGGTGGTTATTCCTCGTCCACGAGCACTTCGACGCCGGTCCAATCGTCGGGTACGCCGCGGGCGACG
Organism: Gemmatimonadota bacterium; assembly: GCA_018672475.1. Lineage (GTDB taxonomy): Bacteria > Latescibacterota > UBA2968 > UBA8231 > UBA8231. Next base: position 32,794 of record JABHFS010000127.1, read on the forward strand.
GCTTCGGCGATGCGTTCTTGGTGGTATTGCAGTACGCGGTCTTCGGGGTCCTGCGCCAAGGCTTGGGCGATGAGCAGGTTGGCTTGCGTGAACTTGCGGTTGTAGTAGAGCCGCAAGGCTTCTTCGTAATCGGCCTGGGTGCTGAGTTTGCGTTCGATTAATGCGTCGGTATCGCCTTCGAATATCTCATAGACAACCAGCGGCTGGTTGCGGCCTTTGACCTGCACCTTATCGAGGACGCGAAACTTGTACTGGTCGCGTGTAGTCAGTTTGCCCATCAGATGTTCGCTGACGACCAGCCCCACATCGTAGCGCCGGGTTAGCCGTTCGAGGCGTGAGGTTACGTTGACGGCGTCGGAGATGACGGTGGTCTCCATGCGCTGGCTCTCGCCGATGACGCCGAGCATCAATTTGCCGATGTGCACGCCGACGCCGATCCGGATTGCAGGAGTGCCCGGGGCGATAAACTTCTCGTTGAACTGGGCCATCGCCTTCTGCATTGCGACGGCGGCCTCGACGGCGTCGTCGGCCTCATTGGGGAAGAGCGCCATGATCGAGTCGCCGATATATTTGTCGATAAAGCCCTTGTTCATGCGGACGATGGGACTGATCCAACTCAAATAGGCGTTGATGAAACGGAAGCTGTTTTCCGGGCCCAGTTTTTCCGATAACGAGGTGAAGGCGATGATGTCGCAAAAGAGAACGCACATTTCGGTTTGGACCTGGTCACCGAGTTGCACGTCGAGGATATTGTCGCGTTGCAAGAGGGTGAGGGATTCTCGCGGGACGAAAGAGGAATAGACCTGGTTGGCCCGTTCCATGTGCTCTTGCGCGTCCTGGACCTCATCGGTCTTTGTTTTTACTTCGCGCGAGAGGCTGCGTTGGAGCTGGTAGAGTTCGATATGGGTGCTAACCCGGCGGA
>JABHFS010000128.1 GCA_018672475.1 Gemmatimonadota bacterium
AAAACCGCCGCCGCCAACGGATGCTCCGACCCCCGTTCGACCGCTGCCGCGACGTGCAGCACCGCATCCTCGCCGTATCCGTCCGCCGGTGTGATCCCCACCACTTGTGGTTTCCCTTCGGTGATCGTCCCCGTTTTGTCGAGCATCACCACATGCAACTGCTGCGCTATCTCCAACGCCTCAGGGCTTTTAACCAAAATCCCCAACTGCGCGCCCCGCCCCGTGCCGACCATAATCGCTGCCGGGGTCGCCAATCCCAAGCTGCACGGACAAGCGATAATCAGCACCGAGACAAAGACCTGTAACGCAAAGGCCACACTCTCTCCGGCTAACAACCAGCCCGCACCCGCCGCAAAGCCGATGGCCAATACCGCCGGTACAAAATAACCCGAGACCACATCCGCCAAGCGCGCAATTGGCGCCTTGCCCGCCTGTGCTTCCTCGACCAAACGCGCCATCTGCATCAAGAGCGCGTCCCGCCCGACGCGCGTCGCCTCTACGATCATCGAACCCGCGCCGTTGACACTGCCACCGGTCACTTCATCCCCCACTGTCTTGCCCACCGGCAGCGACTCGCCCGTCAGCAGTGATTCGTCAACCGTCGACTCGCCCTCAACAACCCGACCATCGGCCGGCACCCGCTCGCCCGGCCGCACCCGCAAGCTATCCCCGACCTCGATATCATCCGCCGCAATCTCCCGCTCTCCACCACCTTCTACGAGCACCGCCCTTTCCGACTTGAGCCGCAAGAGCGCCCCCATCGCCTCTCCAGCCTGCAACCGTGAGCGTGCCTCCAGATAGCGCCCGAAAAGCATCAGCGCAATAATGGTAGAAACCGCCGGGAAGTAGGTGTGAAATGTCGCCGCTCCTCCCCATACCACCGTCCCCAACCCCCAAGCGCTATAGGCAAAAGCAGCCGTAGTACCGATCGCAATCAACGAAAACATATTGGGGCCACCGCCGAGGATAGCGCGCGCACCATCGATATACACCCTGCGAGCGATCCATAACATCGGCAGTACCAACAGCAGATGTAGCACACCGATACGCGACGGATATAAAGAAAAAGAAAGCAATGCGGGCACCGGTATCCCGGCCATACCCCCCATCTCTATAGCAAAAAGTGGCAACCAGAACAATAATGCCCAAAGCAAATGGCGCGCCTGTACGGCCAACTGACGCCGCCTGCGCGCCTGCGCATCATCCGTCGCGCCCTCCGAGCTGGCCAACACCTCATAACCCGCAGCGACAACCGCTTCCCGCAAATCGCGCAACCGCGTTCCGACGTATTTTATTTGCGCCGTCTCCGTCGCCAAATTCACCGCCACTCCCTCGACCCCTGCAACCTTTACCAAACGCCGTTCGACTCTGCGCACGCACGCCGCACACGTCATGCCCCCGACACCGAGCATCACCTCATGCAAAGACCGCAACCGCGCAGCGAACCCCGCCTTTACCACCGTCGCCGCTATGCCCCCCTCGTCGATCGCCTCGGGATCGAAACACACCTCCATCCGCTCGGTGGCCAAATTAACCGCCACCGACTCGACACCTTCAATGCCCGACACGCGCCGCTCGACCCGCCGCACACAAGCCGCACAAGTCATACCCTCGATATCGAAGCTCTGTTCCTTCCGCGTATCCGTCGCCATCTCAGCTCATTTAGCCAGTTTTTTCAAGACACCCATTAATTCTTCGATCACTTCCTCTTCGCTATCGCCTGCGCGAATCGCCTGCCGCACACAGCCCTTGGTATGGTCCTCGATCAACTGCAGCGACACCTGGTTGAGCGCCGCCTTCACCGCGCTCAACTGCACCAGTACATCGACGCAATAGCGGTCCTCCTCAACCATCCGCGCGATTCCCTGCACTTGGCCGACGATACGATTGAGCCGACGTCTCAGCGCTTCCTTATGCGGCTGTCGCACCTGTTTTCGTTCTTTCTTTTCTTTCGCCATACCTTTCCTCTCTATTTTCAATATACCCCCCAGGGGTATATTGTCAAGAACGCAACACGCCCAGCCCGGAAGATGACTAAAACCCATTGCCAACCCGGGCAAATCTCTAATCAACACCGTCGGGGATAACGCCAAAGAATTCCATAAGCGCAACGGAGGGTCGGGGATCTACCGCGTGGCAAAGCCTCCCAAAGGCCACCAGTTAAGGTCGGCTCTGCCACGCCGCCGCTACGCCCTCCCACAAGCCCGATAGGGCCGCTTTAGCTTTTTACCCGAAGTCAGCCCCCCGACCTGTAGCGTGAGACACACTCGCCCTTACGGCAAATCCCGCCGCTTCCACCAAAACAACGCCACATTCACCAATACAAACACCCAAACCGCAAAAACAATGCGTGGCCTCATCCGCAACTTTTCATAATAGGCTCCCACCACACCTTCCGCCCCAGCAATCCCCCGCTCCCCACGAACCTCTGCCACCATCCCCTCAATCATCTGCACATCCAGCGCATGCGTCGCCGCATCCGCCGACTGCAAAACAGCCGTCGCATCCTCGATAAAGGGCTGCGCCTTCTGCAATGACCGCTCGAATCCCGCCAGAGAATCCACCACCATCGCCACCCGTTGCAAATGCTCGGCCCCCACCTTCAACTCGACCCGGATCTTCTGTCCGCGATCGCGCGCGGCGCTCCACTCATCATGGCATTGGCTGCACGTCTCATCCATCAGCGCTAAACTCGCGTCGAGTACCCGATGATTACTGTGGCAGGTTATACACGTCGGATTGGCCTCATTCTGCCATTCGTGGTGCGGGCCCTGCGCAAAAAAACCCGCCGGCCCGCTGTGGCATTGCGCACAGACCTCAGCCACGTCGGCACGCCCGGGCTTACCGATAAAACCCGCCTCGGGCGCCTTCGCCAAATCAGGGTCCTCTGCAAAGGGCAAACCGCCGTGGCAGTCGGTGCAAAGCAAGTGGCCCTGCAGATAGTGCACACTTTCGGCAAAGTCCTCCGCCTCTTCATAATGGCACCAGGTACAGGCGACTTCTTCGAGATCGGGTGGCTCGGCAAAAAGCGGCGCGGCAAAAAGCAATGCGAGCAATATCCACATTAGGGCACCTCCCCATGCGGCATACCCTGTATATCAAAATGGTAGGTGATACCGAAAATCGTCTGCCGCGTCTCAGATATATGACCGAGCAGCCCCAAAAGCACGATAAGCCCCAAAACGACAGCCCCAACACCAATCGCGCGCAGCCGCCGCTTCGGATGCCGCTCAGGCGAGCGGTCCAAGAGCAGCGGCAGCAGCACCAACACCCCGATAAAAAGCGGCGGGATCTGCACCCCGACAACTTCGGGCACGTATTTGAGCAACTGATAAGCCGGCAGGAAATACCATTCTGGCTTGATGCCCAAGGGCGTAGTCAGCGGGTCCGCCGGATCGCCCAGATGCGCCGGATAGAGAATCGCCAGACTGACGAGCAAACCCAGCACCAAATAGGTCGTCGTCAGATCCCGTAACACGTGGTGGGGGAAAAAAGGCTCGCCGCCTTCCGCGCGTATCTCATTGGGCGTCGGGTCCGGTTCGTCGGTGCGCCGGAGCGAGGAGATACCCTGATAGCGAATCAGAAAAAGGTGCAGCGCCATAAGCTTGAGTAGTACCAGCGGCAGCACGACCACGTGTAGCGCGAAAAAACGCCCCAATGTCGGATCGCCGACTTCGCTACCACCGAGCATAAATTCACGCGTAATCGGCCCAATGACCGGGATCGAGGCCGGCGCCTCTGTCGCCACTACCGTACCCCAATACGCCAATTGGTCCCAAGGCAGTAAATAACCGGTAAAACCAAAGATGAGAATCACCGCAAAGAGCAGCACGCCGATAATCCAGGTCAGCTCGCGCGGTTTTTTGTAACCGGCATAGACAAAGACGCGCACCATGTGCAGGATAAGAAAAATGACGATCAAATCGGCGCCCCACACGTGCAACGAGCGCATAAAACCGCCGAGCGGAACTTCATCCATAATCCGCACGATGCTTTGGTACGCAGTGTCAGCGCCGGGGCGATAATAAATCAGCAGCAGAATGCCGGTAAAAATCTGCAAGCCGATAAGCGCGGCGATCGCCGAGCCGAGAGTAAAGAGCCAATTGACATGGGCGGGTACCGGCTTGCGCAGATTGGCCTCTAACCCGGCGACAAGCGGAGCCAAATTTAGACGCTCGTCAAACCATGCCCACAATAACCCGCCTATCTTTTTCACGAGACCGGCCCCAGGATGCGCAGCCCTTCCGTTTCCTCGCGCACCTCTACCTGCGCCAGCGGATCACGCGCCGGTCCTTTTAGCACTTGGCCGTCGAGCGCGTAACGCGCCCCGTGGCAGGGGCATTCAATCTCGCCGCTCTCGCCATTCCAAGCCACCGTACAGCCCAAGTGAGTGCAGGTGGCCTGCACCCCGCGCAGCGCACCGTCCTTACGCACCACCAGCACCTTACCCATCGGGCTGCGCCCGACCACCCCCTCGTTCTCGCCGAGTTCTGCTCCAGTGACTTTGCCCCGGGTGGTGCTGAGGAATTCCGAAGTCACCACCGCATCTGGCATCGGCCATAGATACGCTAGGGCCGTTCCGGCAAAACCACACAATGTGCCCACAAAACCCAGGCCCATCAGAGCATTGAAGAAACGCCGCGATAATGGTTCCGATTCAGCCATCTAAGCCTCCGCTATAACGCTGCAGCTCTCGTCTATGATTTCTGCCTAAGATACAAAAATCCCGGACGAGGAGAAAAACCTCGCCCGGGAAAGATTGTTTAATCGAGCTGGTTAATCAAACTTTTGATCTGCGCCCAGCTCGACGCTTCGACCGCTGTCGGCATGGGCGGAGTGCTCTCCGGGTCACCCGGTGCGAAAGGGTTCGCCGGATCGGGATCGCCGACAACCCAAGTGCCGTCCGGGTCGCCCAATTCCGCGCCATTGGAAACCCCGTCGCCGTCGGAATCCAAGGCCGCCAATTCAGGACCCCAAACCACGTCGCCGGCCGAACCCGACGCCGTGAGGAAATTAGCCTGCATCTCCAAACCGAAAGGATTGCGCGGCGTACCGCCGCCACCGGTGTGGCAGGTGTTACAACCAGCAACGCCACCATTGGGAAGCTGGGTCATGCGCTTACCGCGCGCCTCAGCCTCGCCAGCAACTAAACCACTCAACAAAAGGGCCGCACCCAACAGCGCCCCCGTCTTTTTCCACAATATCATATACAGCCTTCCTCTCTATATAGGTGTGACAAACAAGTACACATGAGGTTTTTCAATCGCTAGCTTGACCTGAATGAGAACACGCATACCCGACTTACACTAAACTAAGCGCTCCCAGCTTTATTTTCTGTTACTTATTCACCGAATACAAACACGCGGTGATGGTGCACACTAGACGACGATTAAACAACCGAAAGGTTGAATAAGAATCTCGGCGAACTTGCAAAGCGCGCCCGCAAGCCTCCTATTCCCTACCGACTTTAAGCCCCTCGGGCAAGGTCTCGACATATGCGCAGATCTCATCGCGCACCCGCCGATAAAACCCCAAGGCCTCCTGCTCGCTCTTCGCATCACGCGCCAAGCGCGGCGGATCGTCAAAAGCACGGTGCACGACCCGCGCCTGCCCGGGGAAAATCGGACACTGCCCTGCCGCATGGTCGCAGACCGTCACCACCCAATCGAAGGCGATATGCTGCAAATCATCGACATGAGTCGACTCGTGGCCGGTGATATCAACCGCAACCTCGGCCATCACTTTAACCGCTGTGGGATTGAGCCCATGGGTCTCGATTCCGGCCGAATACACGGTAAACTGATCGGATTTGAGCTGCCGGGCAAAACCTTCGGCCATTTGGCTGCGACAGGAATTGCCGGTGCAGAGAAAAAGTAAATTCTTCATGAATTTAGAATAAACGGCCATTGGCAATCTTGCCAGACTTGGCTCTGCAAAAGGCTCTTTTCCTCAGGCATGAATCATGTAGACTTCGGAATAAAAACAGACGCCGGAAGGGTACAAATCTGAAATCTATAATGCCCGATAAGCCGTTTTCACCCTAAAGTCCACATGAGCCAAAGATTTACGATCCGGCCAACAAATAACAGGCAAAGCGCATGCCACGGACAATTGCTAAATATAAATTTTATACAACTTGTTGTTAGTAAATAACTTAGAACTTATATAGCGAATGCCAAAAATGCTATATATCATACCATAGTGTTGCAAAAATGCGGCATGCGCTGACTTGAAATCACCTTATCTAACAATAAATAAAAGAGCTTAATACAAAATAAACAATGAAGCGGCAGTGCCGCTATTATGCAACACTGCAGCTTTTAGCGAAATTCATTGGAGAACAACTGATGTTTTTTGAGCAGTCGCTGAAAGGAAGATCTATGCATACCCGCCACGACCGCAGCACGCGAGACATTGCCTTGGCACTCTTGCAAGAGCGCGCGCAAATACTGCCGATCAAAACGGTTTCGCGCCTTTTGTAAGCTACTTTCCATTGGCGCGCTGATTTTCCCTTCGCGCAAATATTCGGGCAAGTCGACCGCCTGTATAAGAGACGCCGTCGCCAATAGGCAAGCGCGCTCAATGATATTCTGCAATTCGCGCACATTGCCCGGCCACGCATAGTCCAACAACAATGCCAACGCATCAGGGCCAATCCCCTGCAATGGCTTGTCCCTCTTCGCATTCATCTGGTGAATAAACATATCGACCAACAGGGGAATATCCTCCGATCGCTCGTGCAAGGGCGGCAGTGATACTGTGACGACGTTGAGACGATAATACAAATCCTGGCGGAAGCGGTTCTGTGCGATAGCCTCCTGCAAGTCTTCATTCGTCGCCGAGAGCACGCGAATATCGATATCAACCAGGTCTTGGCCTCCCACCCGACGCACCTTGTGCTCTTGCAATACGCGCAGCAATTTGGCCTGTATATCCAACCCGGTGGTCGAAATCTCGTCGAGAAAAATCGTCCCCCCCTGTACCATCTCCAACAAACCCTGCTTGCGCGCGTGGGCATTGGTGAAAGCCCCCCGCTCATGGCCGAAGAGTTCGCTTTCGACCAAGTGCTCGGGCAAGGCACCGCATTGAATGGGTAAAAAGGGCCGGTCGCGCCGGTGGCTAAGCGCGTGTATCTTGCGGGCGATGACTTCCTTGCCGGTGCCGGTCTCTCCTTCGATCAATACGCTGCAATCCTGGTCGGCCACTTTATTCACCAAATCCATGACCTGTCGCATTTTGGCGCTGTGGGCGACGATATCATCCACCTCAGAGCGCTTGCCCAACGCCTGGCGCAAATAGGCGTTCTCGTCGACCAGTCGCTTTTGCTGCAAGGAGCGTTCGACGACGATAAGCAATTGCTCCGGGTCGAAAGGTTTCGGCAAATAGTCGAACGCGCCCTCGCGAATCGCCTGGACTGCCGTATCGATTTCGGGAAAGGCCGTCACCACCACCGCGACTAGCTGCGCGTCGATGGTTTTGATCGTGCGCAAGACCTGCAAACCGTCCATCCCAGGCATTTTGAGATCGATCAGAACTAGGTCAAAGCTATGTCCGCGCACCGCTTCGATCCCGGCTTCCGGCCGATTGCGCAGCTCAACCTCGTAGCCGTGATAGCTCAACGTCTCCTCGCAGGCTTCCAATAGGGCCTCCTCATCATCGATGACCAAGATCTTGCCCTTGACCACGCTCATACTACGCCCCCTCTCCGGGTAACCTGATATGAAATACCGCGCCGGATCCAAGCTCACTCTCAACCTCAATAGAACCGCCCATTTTCTGCACAATCCCGTAGCTGATCGATAAACCCAAACCGGTGCCTTCGCCGAAATTCTTCGTCGTGAAAAAAGGATCAAAAATCGAACCCAGGTCCTCCGCCTCGATACCCTCGCCAGTATCCCGCAACGAAATAACGACCTGCCCCGCTTCCGCGTACGAGGCCAAGTGCAGCTCACCACCGTCTGCCATGGCCTCTACCGCGTTATTGAGCAGATTGATCAGCACCTGCTCGAACTCCACCGGATCGCCCAGTACGCTCGGCAATTCCTCGCACAAGTCGAGGTGCAGATCGATACGGCGGTCGGTCAGCAGACGGTGGGAAAGACGCAGGCTGGAATGGATCCGCTCGTTGAGATTGAGCGACTGGGGCCGGTCGGTCGGCGTGCGGGAAAAATTGAGCAGGTCTTGCACGATATCCGCAATGCGCCCGGCCTGCTCGACGGCGATATCGAGCGTCGCCATGGCCTTTGCCGTTAAATTCTCCCGCTTGGCGACCGACAGCAGAAACTTGAGTTTCATCAACAGCACGCCGACGGGATTGTTGATCTCATGCGCCACACCGGCGGCCAACTGCCCCACCGCCGCCAGCTTCGCCGATTGGATCAATTTGGCCTGCGCCTCCTCCAACTGGTTCGTGCGTTCGCGCACCATAGCTTCGAGTTGGTCCGTATAAGCCCTCTTGTTCCGTTCTAATTCCTGCTCGGCGCGGCGCAATTCGGTTATGTCGAATACGACGGTCAGCACCCCGATAAACTCGCCGTCCTCGTCCGCCAACGGCGAACCCGAAATAAGCACATTGATCAACGAGCCGTCCCTGCGGCGAACGCGTGTTTCATAGGCGTTGCGAAAACCCTGCAGGCGCTGCTCGGTCAATTCCTGGTAGCGATTGTATTCTTCACCCTCGACAAAACGCGACAGGTTAATGCCAATCAGTTCGTCGACGCCATAGCCCATGATATCGCCGAGCGCCGGATTGGCGAAGGTCAAATTCTCCTCGACATCGGTGATGCCGATCCCCGCGAAAGCCGTCTCGATCAGGGCCCGGTAGAGCTTCTGGCTTTCGCGCAGTTCATTCTCGACCTGCAAGCGCTTTTTCTCCGCACCCTCTAATTCGACGAGACGAGCTTCAAGCTCGCCGACGCGCTCGCGCAGACGCAGGCGGGTTACTTCATCATCGCCATCCATGCTGAGTCCATAACTTCCGGTTACCGTGTTAGCCGCTATTCGCCGCGACACCGCCGTTACAATATAGAACGGTCATCCAATAATCCTCGCTATTTTTGATCATCACGAACAATAACCGGCAAGCGAAATAAACCTCGCCCGGTATGGAGCCGAGCGAAATTAGCAGGTCAAATTACCCCACCCATCCGCAATAGCCACCCTAGTTGTCAGAGCCCTGCAACCCGTTTAACTTAACGGAGCCGATCGGCACTCAACAAGGCCTATAGCCCATGTGCGCCACGTTTATAACACTCGCCCTACTCGTCTTTTCCCATCCTCTATGGGCCACGGTCGAATATATCCGCGTCCCCAATGGCGGACTCCAACCGCAAGCCGCCGTCGACACACAAGGTACGCTGCACCTAATTTATTTTAAGGGCGAGCCGGCCGCAGGCGACGTCTTCTACATTCGACGCGATTCCGCCGCAACAACTTTTACCCTGCCCCTGCGCGTCAATGGCCAAGCCAGTACCGCCATCGCCATCGGCACCGTACGCGGCCCGCACCTGGCATTGGGCGCCAACGGCCGCCCCCATATCGCCTGGATGAGCGCCGGCGATGCCTCCCCAGGCATGCATTATACACGTCTCGACGACAAGGGCCGAGCTTTCGAGCCCCAGCGCAATATCAGCCAAAATGCAATTGAACTCGACGGCGGCGGCTCGATCGCCGCCGATGCACTCGGCCAGGTCTTCGTAGCCTGGCACGCGGGCAACGAAGGCGAAGAAAAACGCCGAGTCTGGGTCGCCCGTTCGAAGGACGAAGGTCGCACCTTTGCCGTCGAAACGCCGGTCAGCCCGATAGAGACCGGCGTTTGCGGCTGTTGCGGTATGCGCGCATTGGCCGATAGCACGGGCCAACTCTATTTGCTGTACCGAGCCGCCGCCCAGCAGATCCATCGCGACATGACCTTGTTAACGCTAAAACCCGATGCCGCGCGTCCGTCGCATCAAACGCTGCAGCCGTGGGAACTGGCCGCCTGCCCGATGAGCACGGCGCAATTGCACAAGACTGGTGCCGGTGTGCAAGCCACCTGGGAAAAAGAGGGGCAAGTCTACTGGACTCGCCTCGATACCCCCGACCTGCTCTTCTCCCCGACCGGCGAGGGTGGCCACCGCAAACATCCTGTACTCAGCGCCAATACGCGCGGCGAAACCCTGCTGGCCTGGACCGAGGGCACCGGTTGGAATCAGGGCGGGGCCCTGGCCTGGCAGCTTTTTAACGCACAAGGCGCGCCCACTCTCGTCAAAGGTTATTTGCAAGACACCATCCCCGTCTGGGGCAGCGTCGCCGTCGCCGCATTACCCAACGGCTCCTTCGTCATCATTTATTAGGAGATGATCCCCATGAGTACTACGCCGCAGAACCTGGAAGAAAAAAACGCCGATCCGCTCAAATTCGCGGACCTCTCCACCCCCGATATCGACCCGACCAGCTATGTCTACCACCCACTCGCGCCTGTCGGTGATTTCGTAGAAGGAGAAGGCAAGCCTTTTACAATTGAAGGCACCCATCTGGCTGTTTTCCTTTATGAGGGCCAGTTCCAGGCCGTCGACAACCGTTGTCCGCATATGGGGTATCCGATGTCCCAGGGCAGCATCCGCGACGGCGTGCTGATCTGCCACTGGCACCACTGGGAATTCGACCTCAAGACCGGCGGCTGCCTCTTGACCTCTGGAGACGACCTCAAAGCCTTCCCCGTCGAAGTCCGTGACGACGGCCACCTGTGGGTCGGCATCTCGCCCGGTGAAAAAGAGCAAGCGCGCCTGCGCCTGATAGCCCGCGGCAAACGCGCGCTAGAACAAGGCCTCAAAGACCGCAGCGCCTTTCTGATCGCCAAGGCCGTCGCTGCACTGCGCCAAACCGGCGCCAAACCGCAGGAGATTATCCAACAGGGCCTTTATTATGGCGCGCACAAAACCAATGAAGGTTGGTCTTCGGGCACCGCCGTCCTGACCCTAGCCGCTAACTTGTGGGACGACATCTCCCCCGCAGACCAGAATCTCTTCTTGGTGCACGGCCTAACACAAATATCGATGCGCACCTCCGGCTCTTCGCGGCGCCAACGCTTCCCCTTCCCGCGCGCCACCAATGACCAAGATCCGGCGACCTTCAAACGCTGGTTCCGCACCTTTATCGACCAGCGCCACCACGGCGCGGCCGAGCGTATCCTGCTCACCCTGCACGACCGCGACGCCGGCAAAGAGACATTAGCCGACTTCGTCTTCACCGCCGCCACCGATTTCTACTTCACCGGCGACGGACACGCGCTCGACTTTGCCAATAAAATGTTCGAGGCGCTCGATTATGTCGAATGGGTGGGCGCGAACGAGATTCTACGACCGATCATCGTCGACCTAGTCAGCCGCACCCGTCACGAGGAGACCTCGCGCTGGGCCGATAGCCGGCCGGCGCTCGAAGATATCTTCACGCGTCTAGACGGTATCTGGGAAGACAACCAACAAAACGAAGCGAGCCTCGATATTTCAGAGTTTTCACAGGTGATGCTCGGCGACGACTTCGGCCCGATCCTCGCCCGCGTCGAAGAAGCGCTGCGCGCCGGGGTGCCGCCGACCGAGATCTGCCGCGCCATGACCTACGCCGGCGCAATGCGCACTCTGCGTTTCCACCTCAAGAACGAGGGCGACTGGCACGACGTCGCCAATATCTATTCCTATGGCCACGCGCTTTATTGCGCCTTCCAATACGCCGGCAGCAAGGAGCTTTTGCGCGCGATCTTCCACGGTGCGGTCTTTATGACCTACCTGCGCTGGCTCAATATGCCCGCCGCACGCATACCGCAACACGGACAGATGCTCGACGAGACCTTCGACTCCGACGAGGCGATGCTCAAACGCTTCGGCGAGTTCGCCGATTTCCAGAAGGTCGCCGAGGCCGAGGTCTTGGTCAGCCAGTATCTCGAAGAGGGGCGTGACATCACTAAATTGCGCCACGCACTGGCCCATATCATGCTGCGCGAAGACGCCGAACTGCACATGTTCCAGGTGTTGGAGGCGGCCTTCCGCCATTACGACTTGAGCGACGATCCGGAAGAAAAACGCGTGCACCTATTGGCGGCGACGCGTTATATCACGGCGCAAAAAGTCATGAAGAATATTCTCTGGTCGACCGAGAACGCCGAGCGCCTACAACGCGGCGACCTGCTCAGCGAAAGGGACGACGACGACTAGGGTTTAAGCGGAAACTACTTGCGGTTAATATTAGATGCTAAAAGAGCTGCACAGTGACGGCTAAATAATTGGGTGCAGGCGCTGGCTAAACACGCAGTGCCTGCACCCGGTCGGTGCTAGTGATGGTGCCCCCCAGCTTTTTCTTCCTCCATATCTACCGCGGGGAGCTCGACAATATCTTCGATTTCCAGTCCCTGCATCCCGCCCATCCCGTAGACAATCCCCTCGATCTTGACGCGCAGACCGACAAAGGGCAATACCAATCCCCTCGGGTCGTCATGCCCCGGCGGGAGCACGAGATAAATCTGCTGGCTTTTTTCTTCTAATACGCCCAACGGCATGCCCTGTTCGGCGCAAAATAGTGCGCATTTGATATGCTGTTCACCCCGGCTATCGTGGCGCATGTAGCAGGTGACATCGACGACTTCGCCAACAATTGTCTTGCTATCAATCTCCAGCTCTTCATCGCCATGCCCAGCGTGTATATCCTTCGCGGCATGTTGTCCCTGGCCGGCTTCTACCCGCTGCACTTCAGTCTCCTGCGCCTGGTGTTGCTCATTTCCGTGCGCCGACAACAGCGCAATGCCGGAGAACGAAACGCCCACAGCAAGCAGCAATACGGTCAATTTTTTCATTACACACTCCTCTAATTGGTGATGGGTAATTGATCGCTCTGTTTAGATGCTACAAAACGCAACTTCAATTCCTCCCAAGCGCAGTAGAGCACCGGCACGATCTGCACCGTCAGCACCACCGCGATCATGCCGCCGAAGGTTGGAATGGCCATCGGCACCATGATATCGGCACCGCGACCGCTCGCCGTCAAGACCGGCACCAGTGCCAGAATGGTCGTTGCCGCTGTCATCAGGCAGGGGCGGATCCGCCGCACGCCGGCCTCGAGCGCGGCGGCGCGGATCGCCGCCACTGTCTGCGGCTGTTGCTCGCGAAAAGTCTGGTGCAGATAGGTCGCCAAAATCACCCCATTGTCCGAGGCGATGCCGAACAGCGCGAGAAAACCCACCCACACCGCCACGCTCAAATTCAACGGGCGAATCTGGAACAACTCGCGCATCGAAGTGTCGAAGACGGCAAAATCGAGAAACCACCCCTGGCCGTAAAACCAGAGCATGGCAAAACCGCCAGCCCAGGCCACCGCGATCCCGGAAAAAACCATCAGCGTCGTGGCAATATTGCCAAACTGGAAGTAGAGGATCAGGAAAATCGCCGCCAGTGCCAGCGGCAAGACCACATTGAGCTTCTTCTGTGCCCGCAGTTGATTTTCGTAACTGCCGGCGAAGGTGTAACTAACGCCGGCCGGTAATATCAATTCGCCGCTGGCCCTTTTCGCCGCTAAAAAATCCCGGCACTCTTCGACAACATCGACCTCGGCATAACCCGCTTTCTTGTCGAAGAGCACATAACCGAGCAAAAAAGTATCTTCGCTCTTGATCACCTGCGGGCCGCGCACATAGTGCATCTGGGACAACTGGCCCAACGGAATCTGCGCCCCACCGGGCGCCGGCACCAAAATCCGCTGCAATTCCTCGATGCTGTCGCGCAACTCGCGCATATAACGCACCCGCACTCCATAGCGCTCGCGCCCCTCCACGGTCGTGGTGATCCGCTTGCCGCCAATGGCAACCTCAATCACATCCTGGACCGTTTGCAATACGATCCCGTAGCGGGCAATGGCCTCGCGGTCGATATGGATCTCCAGATAGGGTTTACCGACGATGCGGTCGGCATTGACCGCGTTTGACTCGACCGAGGGCACTTGTTTTAACAAGCGCTCCAGCGCCAAACCAGCCTCTTCGATCGCCTCCAGGCTCGGCCCTTTGATCTTGATGCCCATCGGCGCCCTCATCCCACTCTGCAGCATGACGATGCGCGCCGCAATCGGCTGCAACTTCGGCGCCGAAGTCGCCCCCGGCATCTCGCCGGCCCGGACGATCTCGGCCCAGATATCGTCGGCGGATCGCACCCCCGGCCAGACCGCGCGCCCGGCGTTGAGCGCCGGGTCCAGCGCCGGCCGCCACAGCCTGAACGGCCGACCGTCGTCATCGGGGATCAGCCGCCCTGCGCTATCGCGCAAATAGCGACCCCGCACGCGATAGGACTGGCCGTCTGCGGCGAATACAAGCTCGCCATGCTCATCGCGAAAAAAATCCACCTCGTCTTCGTCGAAAGAGAATGTCTGACGCCGCCCCATCTTGTCGGCGAGATACTCGGGGCGATAATTGACAATCGTTTCAATCATCGAGATCGGCGCCGGGTCCAACGACGTCTCCGCCCTACCCAGCTTACCCACCGCCGATTCGACCTCCGGGATCTGCGCGATAGCCATATCCTGCTTTTGCAGAATATCCAGCGCCTCGCCGATCGAGGCGTGTGGCATCGTCGTCGGCATCCACAGAAAAGAGCCCTCATCAAGCGATGGCATAAACTCCACACCCAGACCGGGCAACGCCTCATCTAATGCAATAAAGGGACTTGTCGCACGCAGACCGGCGGGCACAAAAGCAAAGACGCGGCCAAAACCCAGCCACGCCGACGCGCCCATCAGCATCAACAACAAAGGAAAGAGCAGCGCCAGTCCTTTGTGCTCCAGACACCATCCGAGCAAGCGAGAAAAAAACTGCTGCAAAAGGTGAAAGAGCAACAACAACCCGCCGATCAATCCACCGACAAAGAGAAAATTGCGCAAACCTCCTTTTTCTGGCCCCAGCGGCTGCCAGTGCGCAGCGAGCACCACCACCACCGCGCAGGCGACCACCGACACCACAACCCGGCTCACCCACAGCTTTACCCCTTCCGGTATGCGCGCGGCCAGCAGGTGATACGCCGCGATCGCCATTAACAACAGCCCGAGCCATCCGGAAAAAGCGAATGCCGTAACCAAACCAACCGCCAGCAATCCACCCGGCGCCAAATACCGCAATCGCCCGCTGCGCAATTGCCCGCCGAAGAGCCAATGCGCCAAAGGTGGCAATACCGTCAACGACAACCACACCGCCGCCAATAGCGCGAAGGTTTTGGTCATCGCCAGCGGCACGAAGAGCTTGCCCTCAGCACCCTCCATCGCAAAGACCGGCAAGAAGCCAACCACCGTCGTCAGCACCGCTGTCAACACCGCCCCGCCAATCTCGCTAGTAGCGCGGAAGACCACGGCCAGGCGGTCCTCCCCCTCCCCCGCCTCTTCTAAGCGCTTGAGGATATTCTCGCTTATTACGATGCCCATATCGACCATGGTGCCGATGGCGATGGCAATGCCGGAGAGCGCGACGATATTGGCGTCAACGCCGAAGACCTTCATTGCGGCGAAACACATCAGCACCGCCAGCGGCAACAAGCCCGAAACCAATGCCGCTCCGCGCAAATTCAGCAGCATCGCCAGCACCACGACCACCGTCACCAACACTTCTTCGCTCAGCGCGCTTTCCAGCGTGCCCAACGTCTCTTCGATTAATCCTGTGCGATCGTAAAAGGGCACGATCCGCACCTGACTCACCCGCCCGTCCGGAAGAATTTTACTCGGCAGACTCGGCGCGATCTCAGCGATCTTGGCTTTGACATTTTCTATCGCCGCCAGCGGATTATCGCCATAGCGCACTACCACCACACCACCGACGGCCTCGGCCCCCGCCTTGTCCAGCGCACCGCGTCTGAGCGCCGGCCCCTTCACCACCTGCGCGACATTCTTGACATAGACCGGCACATTGTCGCGCGCCACGATCACCGCGTTTTCCAGATCGGAGATATTTTTGACAAAACCGATGCCGCGAATCACGTATTCGGCCTGGTTTAATTCAATGGTGCGCGCGCCAACATCGCGGTTGGACATCTTAACCGCGTGAAAAACCTCATCTAATCGCACGCCATAGGCGCGCATAGCGTCGGGATCAACGTCGATCTGGTATTCTTGCACAAAACCGCCAACCGAAGCGACTTCGCTGACACCGCGCGCACCCAGCAGCGCATAACGGACCTGCCAATCCTGAATACTGCGCAACTCGTGCAGGTCCCAACCGCCCGTCGCCTGGCCCTGCTCGTCGCGGCCCTCCAGCGTGTACCAAAACACTTGCCCCAACCCCGTCGCGTCCGGCCCCAGCGCCGGTTGCACGCCTTCAGGCAGGGTCCCGGCGGGTAGGCTGCTGAGTTTTTCTAAGATGCGCGAGCGCGACCAGTAAAAATCCACATCCTCCTCGAAAATCACGTAGATACTCGCAAAACCGAGCATCGAGAAGCTGCGGATGGTCTTGACCCCCGGCACCCCCAATAGCGCCACCGTCAGCGGATAGGTCACCTGGTCCTCGACATCCTGCGGCGAACGCCCCATCCACTCGCTAAAGACGATCTGCTGATTCTCCCCGATATCGGGAATCGCGTCCACCGGCACCGGGTCGCGCGGCAAACCCTCCAGTTCCCAAGTAAAGGGGGCGACCATCAGCCCCCAGCCGACGATGCCTGTGAGCATCAATACCGCGACTAGCTTGCGCGCGAGGAAAAAATATACCAAGCGATCGAGTAGCGAATTTTGCTTTTCCATAACGTCGTTCCCCTACTCTGCGCCGGCGGCGTTAAAGGTCTCCTGGCGACTACCGCAGCCGTACATCTTGCTGCCAAAGTAGGGATTTTGCGTTCTTTCTCCCTGCTGTAGCCAAGCCGCACCCTCGTTGTCAAAGGGCATCGGACAATAGAAAACATGCACCTCGCCTGTACTGACGCCGAAACCCCGCGCCACTTCGGTCAACGCCGTCGAAAGCGAGGCGAAGGCCTGGCGCGCTGCGGCGATATCACCAGCCGAGCGCATCGCTTCGGCACCTTGGCGCAACTCGCGATCCGCCGCCATCCACGCCCTATGCGTCGAACCCTCCAGTGCATCCATCGTCACGCCGTCGAGCGCCTCTACCAATGCTCCAGCACCGCTATGCGCCCCGTGCATATGATCCTTGCTCAATGCCTGCTGCACCGCAAAGTAGGCCGCAAAAAGTGGCTGCAGATCGCGCACAAAGACTGCGGGCACGACCATACCAACTTTCTCAGCCATTTCTCCATGTGTTGCGGGCTCAGCCATATCCGCTTTCTCGACCATCGCGTCGTCCATATCCCCATGCGCATGCCCCTCGTGTTCGCTTACAGCCGGCGCGGGCGACACGAGCGTACTGCCACCGTGATTGTGCCCCGGCACCGATCCGCCGCCTTGCGGATTCATCATACTCGGTTTGGCGCGGATCTGCAGAGCGCTGTCAATTTTAAAGGCGCCATTGACCACAACCTGCTCGCCCTCGTGCAGTCCTGCGCGGACCAGATAATAATCCCCGGCGCGCGGGCCGAGCACGATCTCGCGCCCTTCGTAGAGCCCCTCGCCGAGCGCGATATAAACCACCGCGCGTTTGCCTGTTAGCAATGGCGCTGAAGCTGGTATGACCAGCGGCGTCTCCGCCCCGGCCTCGTCTAGGGACAGATAACCCAACTCTTCGGCGCGCACCAAATCCATGCCGCAGACATCGCAGACCCCAGGCCCGTCGCGCACGATCTCGGGGTGCATCGGGCTGATCCACTTGCCGGCCAGATCCGGGTCCATCACCCGCCCATCGGCCGCGACCTGGGCCCGCACCGTAGCCCGCGCCAACATGCCCGGTTTCAACCGATGGTCTTCGTTGGGCACGCTTACCCTCACCCGCACCGTGCGCGTCCGCTCGTCGAGTAGCGGATCAATAAAAGAAATCCGCCCCGCGAATGTCTCGCCCGGATAAGCCTCAGTCGTAAACTGCACCTCCTGCCCGAAGTGAATCCACGCCAGATCCGATTCGTAGGCGGCCATTTCCAGCCACAGCCGCGATAGATCGGCGATGGTATAGATCGGCGAGCCGGTTTGCACATAGGCACCCTGACTCAGATGTTTCTCCACCACCACTCCACCGGTCTGCGCGAAGATCGTCAAATGATCGGACGCCTTGCGCTCGCGCTCGATGCGCTCGACCTGTTCCTTCTTCAGCCCTAGTAGCCGCAATTTATCGCGCGAAGCCTCCACCGTCGCCCGCGCGATTTGCGCAATCGATCCCACTCCGCTATCGCCCAAGCGCTCCTGTGCGCGCAGAGCCTGAATCAATTCTTCCTGTGCCGTCAGCAATTCGGGGCTATAGAGATAGGCCACATGATCGCCCGGAGCGACTTGGACGCCGGTATAGTCGACATAGAGTCGGTCGATGCGCCCCGCAACCCAGGCGGTGATATAGCTGACCTGGGTCTCGTCCACTGCGATCTTGCCGACCATCCGCGTCTCAACTGGTGCGAAGCGTCGCTCGACCGGCGCGGTCTGGATGCTGGCCAACTGCTGAGCGGAGGGCGAGAGCCGCAACTGCCGCGGACCCAACTCTTCGGCCGCACCAGATGTCGGCACCGGAATCAGATCCATCGCGCAGATCGGGCACTGGCCCGGTTCGGGCATGCGAATCTGCGGATGCATCGAACAGGTCCACACTTCGGCCTGTTCTTCTGCCAATTGCTGCACATGCTCTTCCCGCTCGTCCGACCCGCCCAACTGCATACCAGCTATCAGGCCGACGACCAGCGCCACAACACCTATAACCGATTTCTGTGTTATAGCTTTCATCGTTTATCCTCCTCGGTGATCAAAGATGCACCGGCCAATTTCTCGATCTCGGCCAGATACAGAGCCTGGTCGGTGCGCGCGCGTTCGTAGGCCAGTTGGAATTCGAGCAGCGCGCGATGGGCGTCGATAACCGAGAGGAAGTCGCTGCGTCCGGCGGCAAAGGCCTGCTGCGCCACATTGAGCGCCTGCTCTGCTTTGGGCAATAGACTGTCGCGGTATAGTGCGGCCCGGCCCTCGGCATCTCGTCTTTTGTAAAGCACGAGTTCCAATTCGGCGGTGAGCCGGGCGACCTCGTCCTGATGCGAGTACAAAGCGGCCCGGTGATTCGCTGCGGCTGCGCGTTCTTGCGCCCGATAGCTCTCGCGCTGAATCGGCAGATTGATCGACGCCATCGCCACCAGCGGATCCTTGCCATTGTCGACAGGGGACGCGCCCAACCGCGCCTCGCCGGTGCGGATATAATCAACGGCGAGCGTCAAGTCGGGATAGCGGCGCTTGCCCGCCAGTTCAGCCTCCAGCGCCGCCGCCTCTGACTGGGCCAAGCTCAGCTGCAGCCTCGGGTTGGTCGTCTGTAGGCGCGCGACGAGCTCTTCTTGCGCAAAGGGGAAAGCCGCTAACGGCAGCGAATCGGGCACGGTCACCGCCGCCAAAATCGAACGGCCAAGCGCGGCATTCAACCGGGCTGTCGCGGGCCGTCGCATTTCGCGCAGACCGCGCAAACGGTCTTCCAACCGGCCCAACTCGACCTGCGCCTTGAGCACGGCCTCGTGCGCGCCGATGCCCCCCCGGTAACGGGCGCGCGCCACTTCCTCCAGATAGGCCAATAGCCACAAATTGCCCTCGGTGACAAAGAACGCCCGTTCCAGGTAGTAATAGTCGTAATAGGCCGCCACCACCCGGAAGACCAGATCTCGACGCGCCATCTCGTAGCGCTGGCGTTCGACCTCGGCCCCCTGCAGCGCGATACGCCCCTTAAGATCGAGCGTGCCCTTCCAGGGAAAGGTCTGCGCCGCCCCGAAGCGCATTTCCTGCGGTCCGACCCGGGTCTCGACATGGCGCACGAAATAACCATAGGTCAAACGCGGATCGGCCAACGCGCGCGCCGGCGCCACCCGTTCCAGCGCCGATTTCCAACGCATAAAAGCCCGTTTGAGCCCCGGGTTATGCCATTGCGCATAACGCGTATAGTCTGTGAGCCCGGCGTCGGCTCCAAGCGTGGTGGGTTCACTCTCTTGCAGCTGTTGCTCTTGCCGCTGCCAGACCTGTAGGGCAGGCTGCTCAGGTGCCGTTGCACATCCCACAAATAACCCGGACAGCAACGCGATTTTTTCTCTTAGACGCATCGATACATACTCCTCGCCATGCAAAGACCTGTAGCCCAAGTAGAACGCTGCACATCGCGCCTACATGGACGACTGGCCGTTGCGGATACTGATAACTGATAAAAAAATAGAGGGTAGCGTCCGCCGATAGTGCACAGCGGTCGCTAAGACCTAAAAGATCAGAATGAGGCGAGGATTAGATCAGGAAGCAGCAGTGGAACTGGAAGAGTCGGGGATGCGACTTGCGTGCGTGGGCCTGTCGCGACAAGGGTGCGACAAGCGCTAGCGATGAAGCAGTGGACACACTTTGCTCGACTTGCACCATTGGGGCAGCACTGCGTTCGGCGACGAGGGCAAATGATATATTCGCCGTCTCGACACTCTCGTGCAGACAGCAACATCCCGCTTGCAGATTCGCGTCGCCGCAATCGCCAGGCTCAGCCTCGACATCGCAAGCCATCGGCGCGGCCATCGCCACGCACGGGGCATAAAGCGATTGCAAGCCGCTGAAAGACAGCGCCAGCAGCAAGGCCAGTGGAATATTTAATATGCGCAAGTTTTGCATAGTCGAACCATAGATAACAAGTAAAGCACTTGTTTAGAACATACCCCTACCCGGTATGGTATGTCAATAGCGCCAACTCGCCTGCAACACCCACAAGCCCTTGGTATAAACCGGTTTAAAGGCCATATCCGCACTACCGCCGCGATCCACAGCCAACCCGGCTACTACGCCCAATACTGACCCGGCGACCACATCGGAAAAGAAGTGGTGCCGATCGTGGATCCGCGCGACGGGCACAAAACCAGCTAACGCGAAAAGCGGCACACCGACTCGACGGCCATAGCGCCGGCTCAGTACGGTACTAATGGCAAAAGCGTTGGCCGAATGCCCGGAGGGAAACGAAAAATTATTGCTGCCGTCGGGCCGTTGGCGACCGGCGGCGATCTTCAGCGGTGTGACCATCGCGCCGGCCAGGATCAGCGCGCGCAACACCTCGCCGCTCGCCGCGCGAATTTCACCGCGATGCGCCGCCCGGGCCGCGAACCACAAACCCGCCGTCGACCCGACGCTGTATTTGCTGCCGAAATAGAAATTGCCGAAGTCGAGCAGCGGCGCCGCCAACTCGCTGTCGATATGACCGCTGAACTCGTCGTCCAAACCATGCGCCAACCCCGCCGCGCCAAAGGCCAAAGCGATGCCCCCGAGGCTCTGAGGCTTGAGCAACGCTCTAACATCGCGTTCGAGCGCAGTAGACTCCGCCCCGACCAAGGCCGGCAACAGCAACAACCATGCGACGCGTACTACCACGACGCTCCCGATTTTTTCCAAGGGAGTCTAAACGACCTAAGGCCAATCATTTTTCCCATTCTCTCTTTCATAGAGGGTGCAACCACCGGAGGTAGGGCAGGGGTGTTACCGTAGCGGATTGTTTCCCCGATTTTACAGGATAGTAAAATCGGGGAAACCCCCTCGGAGTGGCCCAGGGATGGGCCACGAGAATGAGCTACGGTAACATTCCTGCCCTACCGTAAGACTAGCTACCTCTACTTCGCTACCGTCTTCCGCACCCCCTTCTCATACACCACCTCATACTCCCCCTGCGGCACATCCATCGCCCGCATCGCCAGTTCCCCCATTGTCACCAAAGGCTCCGACAACAACAGCAATTCATCAAACGACTGCTCGGACGTCTTGCCAGTAGTGTCCAATACCACCGTGCGCCGCTGATGCGTAAATAGCGATTTCTCGATTTCCTCATCGAAGCGCTTCTTCACCTCGGCGATATCCTGTTCGCGCACGATCGGATATTCGTGCGGGTCGTCTTTCATCCGCTTGGCGATCTCCTCGTCGGAAGCCGTCACATGGAACATCACCACATCGGGCAAATGCGCTTCGAGCACCAACGACTCGTAGAGTCGCTGGAAGCCGTAGTGGTAATTGGGGTAGTAGGGGTTGTCCGGATCCTCACCGTACACGTCGCTGTAGATCGCTTCCTCCAGATGCCAACCGACAATCAGCGGACAGGCGTATTTCTTGATGATGTCCACATGGTAGTGGATCTGCATCCGCTGCGCTCGCTCTTTCATGTCGTTCGGCAGATCCACCATGATCTTGCGCGACTCCGGGCTGAGCGTCGAATCGGGGATGGTGAAATGGTCGTCGCCGTGGATCGGGACTTTGTATTGCCGGTAGTATTCGCCGAGCATCGTCGCCAACGTGCTCTTGCCCGCATATTCTATACCTACGAAAATACTGCGCATATCCACTCTCCTTTATTGCCAATGGGGTTTGCAGAACGGCATTCCCTGATATATTCTGTCGAGTTGATTGCATAAGGTAATCACCCCAACACCCTCCATCAAACATCGGCCCATGCCCAATAATCCACGAAAAATCGGCGTCCTCGTCGCGCAACTCGGCACCCCCAAAGCCCCCACCGCCAAAGCCGTGCGGCCCTATCTGCGCCAATTCCTTTCCGACCCACGCGTAATCGACCTGCACCCGCTCAAATGGTATCCTATTTTATACCTGTTCGTACTCACCCTCCGCCCGGCGCGTTCGGCTGCTCTCTACGCCAATATCTGGACCGACGAAGGCTCACCGCTGATGGTCCATTCCAAAGCGCAGACGAAGGGTCTGCAAGAGCGTCTCGGCGACGACTACCGGGTCATCCTCGGCATGCGCTACGGCGAACCCAGTATCGAACAGGCCATTAAAACGCTCGAAGCGGAGGGCATCGACCGCATCCTGGTCTTCTCGATGTATCCGCAATTTTCCAGCACTACCACCGGTTCGATCTACGACGCGGTCAACCGCGCGGCCAATGGCCGGCGCTGCCCCTGGTTTTTCGACCGCAAACGCCAGATGCCCACGCTGCGTTTTGTCCCGCCGTACTACGACCATCCAGCCTATATCGACGCGCTCAAACAAACAATCACCGACGAGACCGAGCGCCTCGACTGGAAGCCCGACCGCCACCTGATCACCTTCCACGGCATCCCAAAACGCTATATCGACGAAGGCGACCCCTATCGCCGTCAGTGCGAAGAAACCGCACAACTGCTCGCGGCGGCGCTGGAATTAAGCGAGGACGACTGGACCGGCGGCTTCCAATCGCGCTTCGGCAAAGAGCCCTGGCTCGAACCCTATACCGAAGAGATCCTCTCGGGCTTGGGAGACCAAGGCGTGCGCCGTTTGCTGGCCGCCTGCCCCGGCTTCACCGCCGACTGTTTGGAAACGCTCGACGAGATTGGTCGAGAAGGGGACGAATTGTTCCGCGCAGGTGGCGGCGAAGCACTGCACCTGGCGCCCTGCCTCAACGACCACCCGGCCTGGCTCGACGCTATGGCGAGCATCGCGCGCCAAGAGCTTTCGGGCTGGTCGGCTTGACAAATCCACCTCACAGTGCGCATACTTTCCCCCCGGCATTGCGATAAGTACAAGCCTTAAAACTCACTCCATCCCCTGCTCTATTATGGATAAACTACCCGATGTACTCGCCCGCAAACTGACCCGCCTCGGCAGCAAGCTAATCGACCAACAACGCGGTCGGCTGCTCGTGCAACCGACCGAAGATGCCGACGGTTTCTGGTTCGGCGGCGGCAATTGCGTGCGTGACCCGCGCGACGGCAGCCTGCTGCTGATCGGCCGCTACCGCGACGCCGGCGACAGCCGCACCGGCGTTTCCGCCGGGACCCGAGGCCGCGAGCTGGCCCTGTTCCGCTCGACCGATGACGGCCGCAGTTTCAACAAAATCCGCTCCTGGGACAAATCCGACCTCTACTGCGGCTCGACCGTGCTGAGCATCGAAGGCAGCGCACTCAAAGTGAACAAGCGCCGCATCGAAATCATGGTATCCACCGAAAAGTTCCGCCCCTACCCGCGCCAGTTCACCGGCTTCCAAAAACCCGGTACCGGCCTGTGGAGTATCGACACCTTCGGCGCAGCCAACCCCGACCGACTCAATCCGCAAGAGTCGATCGCCCCACTGCTAGCCAGCAATGACCCGGCCTACCTGCACCTCAAAGACCCCAATCTTTCGCCAGGACTGCACCGCGGGCAAAGCCTGCTGCTCTATTGTGCTCACCCCTATAGCTGGTCCTCGAGCACTTCGGGTAGCGCCACCCTCTCAGCGCAGTCCTGCATCAGCGATGGCCACGATATTTTCCCGCGCGGCTCGACCTGGGACGTAGCCGCCTGCCGCATCACCTGCCGCCTGCCTGTACCCAAAGCCGGCGCCTTCGCCAAGCTGCCTTCGCTATCGCTCTATTTCTACGACGGCGCCGAATGCCTGCGCCAGCTCGACGCGCACAAAAAGGCGGTCGACCGGCCACGTGGATACTCCTGCGAGGAATTGGGCGGACTGGCCTACGGCTTCGACCGTGAATT
Organism: Gemmatimonadota bacterium; assembly: GCA_018672475.1. Classification (GTDB taxonomy): domain Bacteria; phylum Latescibacterota; class UBA2968; order UBA8231; family UBA8231. The sequence goes on from JABHFS010000128.1 coordinate 24,523, forward strand.
TCCCGCCCTGCATCGCCTCAGCCGTCTCGAACCGCTCTTCGTCTCCCCTGAGGGCAGCGGCTCCTCGCGCTACGTCTCCGTGCTGAGCGAAGCAGACGGCAGTCTCTTCGCCACCTGGCAGCGCTCGACCCCGAGCCGCTCGCAACCGCTCTTCGGCCATCGGCTCACCACCGCTCGGGTTGCCTCACTGTTGACCTGAGTTCACACCGCACCGGCAAGATATCGCCCTCGTCCTGCTCGATTTGTCGATGCCCGAGATGTCGGGCGAGGAGGTGCTCGCTAGACTCCGCACCAGCAATCCACAGGTCAACGTATTGACTCTTTCGGGCTACTCCATTACCCATGAGCGTTTCGCCGGCAAGGCCGAAGTGCTACACAAACCACTAAGCATTAAAATCCTCGCCAATAAAATCCGCGACAGTACTAGAGCGCGATGCATACTTCCCTTCGCCGCGGCTCTATTGCTCCCCGTCCAGCCGCGCCTCTAGCCAAGTGGCGAGATCCGCCAGGCACGCCTGGTCGATCGTATGCGGCATATCGTATTCGGTATAGAGCAGATCTAGGGCTAACGGGTCGAGCAGATCCTTCGAGGCGCGGGCCTGAGCAATGGGGATCACTCGATCCTGCCGGCCATGCGACATAAAGACGGGGAAACCATGCACCGACGCCGGATCCTCTGGCATCATCTCCGGACCGCAAAATCCGCTCAGCGCGATGGCCCCGGCAAAAGCCTGCGGCTTCTTTAACGCAGCCGATAAGGCCATGCTAGCCCCTTGACTAAATCCGGCGATATAGACGCTGGTGGAACGATGTTCCTCCGCCAGCGCGTCGACCAGCGCGTAAACCTGTACCAACGACTCCATCGCCTGGGCAAAGTCGAAGCGCACCCCCTCCGACCCCATCTCAATGGTGAACCAAGCGAAACCGCCGAAATCTATTTCATAGGGCGCGCGGGCACTGACACAAAAAAGGCGCGTATCTAAATGCGGCGCCAGGCCGAGCAGGTCTTCTTCGTTGGAACCGTAGCCGTGTAATAACAAAAGCAGCGGCGCGTCATGCGTGGAAGTATCGGGGGCGTTGTGGACGATGTAGTGGAGGGATGATTCGGCCATGGGGGTCCTCTGGTCTAATAGTCTAAACAGATCTACTGCAAATGTGCAGCCTCAATCCAGCTTAACCTCGTACTCGCCCGCCTTGCGCAGCACCAACACCACCCGATCATCTTCGCTGATCAGTTCCTGCACTAGAAAGTTCGGATGGACTTTTTCGTTGCGCCAGACGGTCTCGCCATTGAGCGATATTTGCGGAAAACGCCGAGCACGGCGCGGCACCGACAGATGCGTCTCGCCGTCGTGCGGCAAGGTCACACGCAGAGAAAAACCACCACCATAAGCGCCCCAAGCCAATTCGATATCGCCGTATACCGTAGGCACCACCCCTTCGGCGCGTTCGAGACCGGACAATTCCGGCCGAATCTGCACTATGCCCTCCGCTCTGCACTCTACTCCCAGCACATGCGTCGCCAACAAAGCCTCCGGCCCCGGCTGCACGGCCTCCTGCCGCGTCTTCTCCCCCCAAGTCGCCCCCTCACGCGCGAGCAACGCCTCCCACCTTTCCCGAACCACCGCAAACGCCCATTCACCTTCTCCGGCCTGCCACAGCGCCCCCGCAACAAAACCCGCCTGCCATAAGTCCTCTGCCCGCGCAAATTCGCCACCGGACAATAACTGGGCCACGCGCTGTCGCTGCCCCCCCTCCGCCAAATCAAAATAAAGCGCAAATGCATTGGTCCGCAGATTGAACTCCTCGCTCCCAACCGACTCGGCGAACAACCCACGCTCTTCGTTCCAAACCACCTGCAACCCCTTGCGCGCACGGTGATACGCCCGTTCGCATTCGAGGGCTCGACGACCATTGCCGTCCGCCCGGCACAAAGCCTCCATCGCCCGCCAAGCACCAGCCAACAACGCATGCAAAGCCGCTGCCGGCTCATGACCAACATCGCGCTCGGCCCTTTCCAAAGCGTCCATCGCATCGACGGACCACTCAGCCACCCATTCCCCGCCCTTGTTGTGCCTTTGCACCCATTCGACGAAGAGCGCATAAAAACAAGCCTGTTCACCATCGGCTGGTGCCCCACTGCTAGCCAAGACTGCCCGTGCCGTAGCGCTATTGCCCGTCATATAAAAATCGTTCAACGCCAAAATATATAGTTTGTCCCAAGCAAAGGTCTCCGCACCCACTCCGTAGACTTCCCGTCTACAAGCCGCAAGCGTCCTTGCTCCCGTACCCCACATCTGCGCCCAATCCTCGCCGTGCGTATGGAAATGCCCGCGGGTTTCGATCTCAACCCGCCGCTCAATCAACGAAACGCAATCGAAATCCATTTCCTCGGGACACTGACTCACCCGGACCGCGATATACCGGCAGGCCGTCAACCCCGGGAAGACCCATTCCTGCAAGCCTGCGCCGCAAATATAGCGCAGAGTTGATTCAACCTCACTCGACTCACGCGATAGCCCCAGATCGACTACCACTCCCTCCAGCCCCCATAGCCGTATCTTGACGGAACCGCTAACTACCCGGCCAAAATCCAATACCAGATACGCGGCACGCTCAGATTCCCGCGCCTGCACTAACGCCCGGCTCTTGCCCGAATCCAATAGCGCTTCCCGCCGCACGAACTTACTCGATTGCATCGCCGCAGGCTGCGCTAACAACGCAACGGACCCACCGCTATCCACCTCGCCGAAAGCCACCACCTTCTGCGCCCATATTTCTTCTTCGCTAGCAGGCAATGACTCCCATGCCCGCGGCACGGGCCCTTCCACAACTTTCGCGCCCTGCCACTCCTCCTCCTTAAAGCGGCCCCGACGCCAACCCGACGATTCGAGCGCCGCCACATAGGCATGGCTTCCAGTGCCCATCGGCTGCCACATGTCCGCCCCTTGCACCTGCCAAGGTGAACCGGTATTTAACTCCCTCTGGGTCCCGTCGCTGCCGATGATCTCGCCCTCGGCGCGAAACCAATCGCCTTCACCCGCGCCAACGGCAAAAACTAGCAGCATATTCTCCCCTTCCCGCAACGCCACCAAGTCAAACGTTTCCCATACGGCGATAGCGGCCATTCCCCCGCCCAACCCCCTGCCTACCAAGGTTCCGTTTAGATAGACCGCATAAGGGCCACTCGCGGCACAGCGCAATTGGCCGCCGTTTACCGTTCCCGTCAAAAGCAGTTCCTGACGGATATACACGGCCAGTGAGGCCGGATGCCATATAGCTTGGGATCTCATAAGACTTCGTTATTTAGTATATTGGGAAATGCGCGTCGACCGGCAACGAGCAACCGGAGACAGTCGTCTCCGGCACGAGCACAACAACACACGTTTAGAATAAACTATCACCCACTAAAAGCCTGTGCATATTCTACCTTCACGCCATCACCCCTTACTTATCGCCGCGCTGACGCTGCTGCTTTACGCTGGGACCTTAAACAACGCCTTTGTGCTCGACGACCACGCCGCCATCCGCGACAACCCCATCGTGCACCGCGCCGACCTAAGCGAGATCTTCACCACCGATTACTGGTCCGGCTATCACGCCGATCGCTCCGGCCTCTACCGGCCATTGACCATTCTCAGCTATGCCCTGCAATATCGACTCGGCGGTGACGCGCCTTTCGGCTATCACCTGCTTAATATACTGCTGCACACAACCACCGCCCTGCTACTCTACCGCCTCGTCGTCGATCTCACAGAAAAAAATGACATAGCCCTGGCCACCGCCCTGCTCTTCGCTGTACACCCGGCCATCAGCGAGGCGGTTTGCACCGCCGTCGGTCGCGCTGACCTTTTGGCTGCGGCGCTGACCGCCTTGTCGCTGATACTGCACTTGCGTCGCAAAACCACAGGCGCAACCATCGCCCTGCTGCTCGCCCTATTGTGCAAAGAAAACGCCATCGTCGGATTAGCCCTATTCGCACTTACCGACGTATTCCAATATCGGACTTTTTCGCGAAAAAGCTATAGGAAGCCCTACCTGATCTACACCGGCGCAATACTCGCATACCTGCTCTGGCGCTATCACGTGCTCGGCGCCCTCGGCCTCAGCCAAATTGACCGCCTGGACAATCCCCTTATCGAACTCGAACCCGGGTTGCGCCTGCTCAACGCCGCGGCTCTGCTAGGCCGCTATCTAGGCCTGCTCGCACTGCCCGGCGAACTTTCCGCCGATTACTCCTACGCGGCCCTGCCTTTGGCCACCCAGTTCCTTTCACCGCACTTAGCGCAAGTCTTATTGGGGCTCGTCCTCCTCCCCCTCACTCTCGTATACTCCTGGCACCGCCACCCACGTCTGTGCTTCGGCCTGGCCTGGACTCTGCTCTGCCTGGCCCCCGTCGCCAATATCCTACTGCCGATTGGCACGATCATGGCCGAACGCCTGCTCTACCTGCCCGCATTCGGTTTTTGTTTTGGCCTCGCCGCCTTGTTGCACAAGGTGCAACGAAATACCCTCGTGCTCATCGCTCTGATCGCGTTATTCTCGCTGCGCACCGCGTTCCGCGTCGCCGACTGGCAAGACAACTATACCCTGTTCAGCAGCGCGACGCGAACCCACCCGCAGAGTGCTCGAGCCTGGCGCGTCCTCGGCAAAGCCCACTTTCAGCGCGGCGAAGACCAACAAGGCCTCAGCGCATTAAATCAGGCACTGCAGATCTTCCCCGACTACTACGAGATATATAACGACCTGGGCACCTATCATATTCAGGTCGCGCAGTACGACCGCGCCTTCGGCAATTTGGAAGCCAGCCTCCGCATCAACGCCAAATTTCCGCCGACCTGGCTCAATATGGGCCTGGCCTTCTATCACCTACAACACAAAGAAGAAGCGCAACAAGCCTTCGAACAAGCCCTTCGACTCGCCCCCGCCTACTCGCAAGCCATCTACAACCTCGGCGTACTCTCGTTGGAGAAGGGTGAGAAAGAAAAAGCCGGGGCATTTTTTTCTCGCGTCCTCGAACTGGAACCGTACCATTCCGAAGCCCGCCAGAGCTTAGACAGACTGCAATCGGCACAATAAAACTCCACCCCTTGAAAAAAGGTGGAGTTTTATTCGTCCTTCAATCGGATGCAGGCGACGAGCTCAATCCATCGGCATCCTCATCCCCACCAGCCGCGCCTCCCCTCGCGCTTTTACCCGCATCATAAAGGCCTTACCTGGCTCGATCTCCTCTAGTACATCGGCGAAATCCTCCACCGATTCCACCTTCATCCGATTGATCGTTTGGATCAGCATGCCCCGCCGCAAACCCCGCCGTGCCGCCTCGCTGCCCGATTTTACCCGCGAGACCAGCACCCCGTAGTCGTCCTCGTAGCCCAACTGCTTCGCCAACTGATCCGTCAACTCCTGCACGTTCACGCCCAATGGCCCCTGCGATTCGTCTTCCTCTTGACGGCTGGAGTTCTCCGCCAACGCATCCTCGGTCAGCTCTTCCAACACGACATTGAGCTTCTTCTTCTTTCCGTCGCGCAAAACCACCAACTCAATCTCAACCCCCGGTGCCGTACGGCCGATCCGGCTTCTCAACTCGGTCGAGTCGAGAATCGGATAACCGTCGATCTCGACTACGATATCATCCGCTTTGACACCGCCCTTGTATGCTGCTTTGCCCTTCATCACCCGTTCGATCACCGCACCCTGCGTATTGTCCAGGCCCATCGCCTCGGCCACCAACGGGTCGAGGTTTCCGATGAATACTCCCAGTAACCCACGACGCACCTCGCCGTATTCGACCAGTTGCCCTACCACGTGTTTCACCAGATTGACCGGAATGGCGAAGCCGATGCCGATACTGCCGCCGCTTCGGCTAAAAATTGCGGTGTTGACACCAATCAGTTCGCCGCGCAAGTTGACCAGCGCACCGCCACTATTGCCAGGGTTGATCGCCGCGTCAGTCTGAATAAAAGAACCATATTCGCCACCGAAACGGCCCCGCCCGACGGCGCTGACGATACCGGTTGTCACCGAATGCGCCAAGCCCATCGGATTGCCGATAGCCAGCACCCATTCGCCTTCTCTGAGCCCGTCCGAATCACCCAACTCCACGCTTGGCAAGTCTTTGGCGTCGATCTTCAGCACGGCGATATCGCTCAACGAATCGCGCCCAACCACTTCGGCGTCAAAAAAACGCGCGTCTGACAATTGCACGCGAATATCATCGGCGTTGCGGATCACATGGTTATTCGTCACGACATACTGCTCGCCGCGAAAGTCGATAATCACACCCGAACCCTGGCCTTCACGAGGCCGCTCACGCCGCCCCTCGGGTGCCCCGAAATATTCCTCCAACGGCGACCCCTTGAAGGGATTACGCGCCTCAGTAGTAACGGTGCCTTCCGTGGCGATGGCCACCACGCCGGGTTTGACCTCGGCGGCAATTTCGGCAAAACCATCGCTCATTATTTGTAGCTGTTGCACGTTTTCGCTCTCGTAGGCCTGGGCGCTGCTGCCGGTCAATAACAAACACAAAACCAGCAGAGAAAAGCTCATGCTCCGCATCAATATATCCTTTCGATAGGTACAGTAAAATTTGTTAAGAAATATACGGATAAATTTCATTGCGTATAAAGAGACGATAGACGGGAAAAAGGGTTCCCGTCCATCGTCTCTCATTTATTAGACGGCGACCGCAGCCGCTTCAGGCTGCTCACAGTGCACCTGCCGGGAACCGTCGGCAACCGCGCCCCCCGACCAGGGCCGGGCAATCCGCGACGATCTCGGTGACTTCTGCGCGCAACAGGCGCTCCCCGCCGTCGAGCGTCTCGCGCCCTTCGGTCTCCAACAACCGCCGCTCCCACTTCACTATTGCGATTGGGATGATACTGTCGGGCCAAAAGGCGATAAGCCCGGGTGCATTCCTCCCCATCGGAACGGACATTAGGCCACTAAAACAATCGTAAAACCTGATATGCACCAGAACAAAGAAAGGAGCCGTTATAAAACGGCCCCTTTCTCACACTGATCCTAAATATCTGTTAGCTAAAACATTCCTTAGACAATACTTGTCGGATCCTCAGCTTCCCCTTGCTCCTGCGACTGCTGCTCGACAAAGCTATTAATCCCCTGCATCGTCAACCCAAAGGTCTCGTCGATTCCCGCCTGAATATCGGGGGCGATTTCTCCCAGGCCAACGAGAATATCCTGGGCACTGGCAAAGCCCTCTTCGATCGCGCCCTTGATCATTACGGCAAAATTAGAGGCCTGCGATTGTCCGGCCTCGTCGGCGTGATTTTGCTGAAACGAGCCAAAGAAACTCGTCGAAAAATTGACGATCCGCTGTGCGGTGGCCTGCGGCGAAAAATCCGTAGCGCTCTGCTGCAGGCTATCGACCGTGGTGTCCATACCCACAGCGGCGAACGCCGCGTTCAGCTTGTCTGCCATCGAGTCCTGCAAGACCCGGCCGGCGAATTTGCCGTCAATCTGAATATTGACCTCTACGGCATCCACCATAAGCGTGCGTGTCGCCTCGCCATCGGGGCCTGTAAGCGTCTGTTGCATCTGAAACGCTGTCCGCGTTATATCAATCGAGCCAGTAAAACTCGAGCTCGTTTGGCTAGGGGAAGAACCGATATTCATGAACAGCTCCTTGAGTAAACCGCTCGCTGGAGCGGAAAGAGTGAGTAGCCGCTATTCTTCTATATCGGCGCAAAATCCAACCACTAAAGCGTTTTTTACAAAAAAAGGCCGGCAAAGCCGGCCTTTTTTTGCAACAACTATACTTCTGTGCAGCTTATATGAGGTTCACACGAAAAAACATCAGCGAAATGGCCGTGCCCTTGGCTATGCCCGGAAAGAAACCACCGCGTGTAACCAAGGCTGTTTCGAACAAGCTGACGCGCAAATGCGGCAGTATGAAAGGACCAAAGGCGAAGCCAATCGACGAACCGCTGCTGCGTCCGCCCAACGACAAGCCAAAACGCATCGGAAACCAGTCCACCAATCGATATTCGACACCGCCGGCAAGCCGCGGCGTCGTCGCCACCCCGAAACCATTGCTAAAAGCCTGGTCCCAGTTGCCGACTACCGTCAACTTCGGCATAGCCTCGTAGGCGATACCCAACCGCATCATCGCCGGCAGCGAACGCGAAAAACTGTCTTCGCTGATCAGCTTATTGAAGTCCGTCTCGCCGTCGCCGTCGATATCTCCGTTGTCGAGCACATCCTCGATCGAGCGCGAGTCTTCATCGGCAAAGCGCGTAATCCGCAAGTCGCTGGCTCTGACAAAAAGTGAATCCTGTCGCGGACTCGAGCTCCACGAAAACGTGTCGAGTAAGTTGAGAAAACCGAGACTAAAGGTCGCCTTGTGGTCCTTAGTCACACCTGCCACACCGAAATCGAGACCGAAACCGGTGCCGGTTGTAGCCGAATTAGTGACCAGCCAAGCATCCACCTCAGCACCGTTGATTGGCGTAACCAGCCCCGCACCGCCCGATTCGACGACTTCACCGTAGGCACCCGCCGAAATCTTCAGGGTACCGCCTACCGTAAACTCGCTCAAGTAGTCTTTGAGCCCAGGCGGCATCAAGGCCTTCGCCACTGACCAGTTGAAAGTGCCGACGGCCCAGCCGGAGCCATCCCAGTCACTGATATCGTAGCCGCCGTCTTTGCCGGCGGCCAACCGCGACTCTTCAAACTCGTTGCCGAAGAGGAAGAGCTCAAACATGTCTTTGGGAATCTCCCCCTCAAAACCGGTCGTCAACCCAATCGATATCGCCGATTGATAATCGCCGACCGAAAAAGCCACGCCACCGTTGATCGGAATACCGACGGCTAAAAACGGATCGATGTCGACGTTCATCTTCAACCCCTCGCCGGGGATATCAGAGAGGATATCGCCCTTGTCGGCGGGGCTGATATAATACTTACTGCCATTGGGGGATATATTGGAGTTGGAGTCGGTGAAGTTGTCGTTGTAGGTCGTAACCGAGAAACTATTGTTCTCGGCCGCTATATTAGCACCGAGGCCGAATAGGTCCCAGTGAAATTTGCTATTGCCCGCAAGGGCCAGGTTCGCCGGATTCCAGAAAGTAGCTTCCGGCCCCCGTGCCAAGGCGGTATACGCCTGACCAAGCCCCATGGCCCGCGGGCTGGCGTCACCGGGGACGGCCAGTGCCTGACCAGACGACCCGCCGATGAGCAGCGCTGCTAATGCGATAAATCTTTTGCGTTTCATCGTCGCCTCCCTATTTGACCAGGTCTTCGTTGAGTTCCATGAATATTTCGGCGCCGGCCACAACATTGACGAAATCGCTACCCAACAGGGCCACATCGCCCGGTGTCGCTTCCAGTTCGACCAACACGCCCGTGTGCACGCCGTCGGCGCGTAGGAAGACCAGCACATCCTCGTCCGAGAGCGAAATTCGCTGCAGGCTAGTGGTGCTCGCCGTAACTCGACCGTCGGCGCCGACGGTACCGGCACCGACCTCAAAGGAGCCCTCTTTGGGGATCCTCAAATAACCGTTGGCCTGATTGTTAACGAAAAGATCTTCACTACCGTAGACGTCTTGGGCGTTCGGTGCGACCCGCAAACTGACACGGACCCCGATCGGCAGATGGTTCTCGATAGTAGTGATAACCGAAGCGCTGTCGAGGTTAGAGCTGATCCGATCGCGCGCGTCATCGTCCTGCAGACGGCGGAAGATTGGCGTCGGCTCGATGCGGGTGTCGTTTTTGATCTGGAAGACACCCTGAGTCACAAAGCGCACATCATCGACCTGCACCCAGTGATTCGGCTCGATCACCTCGGTGCCCACACCGTCGCCCACCTGCACTGTCGGTGTAACCGTCACTTCGGTGGGCAACAGGTTGAGAAACGCAGTCAGCTCATCCGAAGGCGGCGACAATGTCAGTGACACGGGACTGTCGGGATCACCGCGTTGGAAGACTTCGGAAATCTGTAGCGACCCCGTATCGCCCTTGCTATTGGTGCCTTGGATATCGAGGTCAATCGTGCTGCGAAAGCCGATGCCCGAGGTCAGATTAACCGTCAACTCGGTCGAACCAAGTGCGATATTGTCCAAGCCCTCGGGAAAGGCCACGTTCTCTTTGACCGAGTCCAATGGCAAACTGATGCCGTTAAGCACACCCTCTACTCTGCTGAAGACCAAGTCTTCGGTAATCGCCTCGATCTTGACCTCACCGGAGGAGAAAATTCGTATCGGATCCCCTGAATCGGAAGTACGCACAATATAGGAAATACCCAGCTCAAGCGGATTTTCCGGGGCGAACACGTTGCCGTCTAGGTCAAAAGAGATTTCACTCTCCTCACCTGGCCGCAGCCCAGTGATGAGAAAGGTATTCTTCGTGCCGTCCGCCTTTTTGAGATCGTCCAAGCTCAACTCGATCTCCATGATGATCTCGATCTCGTTGGTCACCCTGAACGTCAGGCCGCCCTCGCTGATGACCGCCCGGGCGACCTGGATCCGGTCGTCGGGAAAAGCCAGCACCTGACTGTCAGCGAATTCCTGCGGCGGAATCACCGCAAAGGCCTCCTCAACCGTTAAGTCACCCATCGCGGCCCCGATGGTCAGCGCCGCGTCGGCATCGATGACCACATTCTGCCCCTCTTCGGTCGTGCCTGTAACAGCGATGTTCAAAAACGCGGAAATCTGCCGACCGGCGAGGCTGAAAGAGCTCGAAGTCGATGCGCCGGTGGCCAAGGTGCCCAAATCGAGCTCATCGATAACACCGGCGGGGATCTCAAGCACAGAATCACCCTGATCACTCAGCACCAGACGTAAGTCGCTCAGGTTCAAGGGCAGATTGTTGGTCATATCGATCTGGATCTCCCCCTCACTAATCAACAGTGAACGCACGCCGATTAATGCCGGCAGCACCTCGTTAACCGAGAAACTGCTGGCCAGAATTAACGGCACGGTCGCCCCCGCTTCTATGTCTTGCCCCAGAAGCGCGTTCATTCCGACCGTAATATCCGGCAAGTCTTGCCCAGGTATATTGATCGCACCGATCGGCGTAGTGAAAGTATTCGACGTCGGTGTAACTTTCAGGCGATTGCCGACTTCTTCGCGGAAATCGTCGCCGAAGTTCGAGGAAAAATCCACCGTCAGTAACGCCTGGTCGTCGATCTTTAGGAAGTCAGATCGCTCTGCGGCAACCTCCTGAATCGTCGTCCGGTCGTTGGCCACGGGAATGCTGATCGTAAAATTGGTGCTGGGCACCTGAGGCGGTTTTACCGTACAGCCCGCCAGCGTCCCGGCCACCAGGAGCGCGCCTAGCCATCTGTGCTTCATGGCCCATCTCACCGCGTCCATGGTCGGTCTCCTTTCTGCTTCGCTTAAAGTATTCATATGACATCGCATAAATATCTAATATAACTCGATTAAAACCGCACGGCGATTTTTTCCGCTCTACTTAACGCCCGCGGCCCGGCGCAACGCCTGAGCCTTGTCGGTCTTCTCCCAGACGAACTCCGCCAATTCGCGGCCGAAATGGCCGTAGTTGGTGGTTTTTCGGTAAATCGGCCGCTTCAGATTCAACGCCTGAATAAGTCCTTTGGGCGTCAGGTCGAATACCTGTTCCACTGCCGCGCCGATTTCCTCGTCGGACAAAACACCCGTGCCATAAGTATCCACCAACACCGATACCGGCTCGGCCACTCCGATGGCATAGGCCAACTGCACTTGGCAGCGTGAGGCCAAACGAGCGGCGACCACATTCTTCGCCACATAGCGCGCCATATAGTGAGCACTACGGTCGACCTTACTCGGGTCCTTGCCAGAAAACGCCCCACCGCCGTGCGGGCACATCCCCCCGTAGGTGTCGACGATAATCTTGCGACCGGTCAAACCGCAGTCGCCGTGTGGACCGCCGACGACGAAGCGCCCCGTCGGGTTGATATGATATTTGGTCTCTTTGTCGAGCAGCCGGGCCGGGATCACCTTTTTGATGACCTGCTGGATCATATCTTTTTCGATCCGCTTGTGGCTCGCCTTCGGATGATGTTGGGTCGAGATGACCACCGCGTCCACCCGCACTGGCTTTCCCTCAACATATTCGACAGTCACTTGCGATTTGGCGTCCGGGCGCAAATAGTCAAGCTTCTTACCTTTGCGCAACTTTGTCAGATGCATCAATAGTTTGTGCGCAAGCATAACCGGCAACGGCATCAACTGGGTCGTCTCCCGGCAAGCGTAACCGAACATCATACCCTGGTCACCTGCGCCCTGATCCGCATGCAGCCCCGCACCTTCACTGACTCCCTGGGATATATCCGCCGATTGCTGATCCAAAGCGACGAGCACACCGCACGAACGATAATCGAAACCCTGCTCGGGATCGTTGTAGCCGATATCGGCGATGGTCTCCCGGACTATCGCTTGGATATCGACGACGGCCTTGCTGGTAACCTCGCCGGCGACGACGACTTGGCCGGTCGTGACCATGGTCTCGCAGGCGACCCGCGAGTTCGGGTCCTGCGCGAGCATGGCGTCGAGAATGGCATCCGAGATCTGATCGGCGACCTTGTCCGGATGGCCTTCCGATACCGACTCGGAGGTGAATAAAAATTTAGACATAGCATTTTACTCCTATTATTGAGACAACAATGGTTACGTCGTTATTTCTGACATATCACCGATATTCAAATGGTTCCATCGCCCTTTCAGCACCGCCTGGAAACCGATCAGTGAATCTTCGATAAGTGCGGCTTTGACTTCGGCCTGTTCGCCGATGATCGCATTGCGCACTATGGTGTGCTGCACACTAGCGCCCGCACCGATCGACACGTACGGGCCGACGACCGAGTCGCGTACCTCGGCGGTCGGGTCGATATGCACCGGCGGCACAACGACCGTGTTCGTACAATGGGTAGGGGCAGGCGCGTCTCGCAACAAGTCCCGGTTGGTCTCGAGCATCGCCTCTTGCGTCCCGCAGTCAAACCAGCCGCCAACCGGGAAAGTGCTGAGATTAGCCCCCTGTTCAACCATCAGTTGCAGGGCATCGGTCAGTTGAAATTCTCCGCGCAGCCGTACATCGCGCTTGATCAAATCATCGAGGCAAGCAAAAAGCTGGGCGGATTTACGGATCAAGTTGACCCCGACAATGGCCTGATCCGAAACGAATTTCTCGGGTTTTTCCACCAGTTTGACGACCTTCTTACCCTCCGTCACCACTACGCCGAAACGCCGCGGGTCCTCCACCTTCTTAACCCCGAGCAGACCGTCGCCTTTTGCCGATAGCTCCCGGGCCAGATCGGCGCGAAAAACCGTATCTCCGTAGACCATCAACATCGGATCGGCACCGACGACTGACTTGGTCTGGGCGATCGCGTGCCCCAAACCCAGAAGCTCTTTCTGTTCTACCCATTCCACTCGCTCGAAGTCGCTGCGCGCTTGTACATAATCGACGATCAATTCACCCATATAACCGATGACCAAGACCACGCGCTTGACACCCAACGGCACCAATTGATCGAGAATATGGCCGATGATCGGCTGCCCCGCCACGTGCAGCAGAGGTTTGGGCCGCGTGTGGGTATGCGGTCTGAGCCGGGTACCGAAACCAGCCACCGGTATTACCGCCCAAATATTGTCTGCGTCAATCATGCGTCCTCTTTTCAGTGGTGTCTCTGGTGCCAAAAGGGCAGGTATTCGCCGATCGCGTTCTCCAAGTGGTGACGGACCTCGTTGCCTGTGCGCATCTGCAGACACTCGGCGGCGATTTTCTCGGCTTCGTCCGCGCTTATGGCGCGAATGACCTCCTTGACCTCTGGGATAAGACCTGGGCTCATGCTCAAGCACTCCAACCCGAGCCCGAGCAACAGCGCCGTGGCCAATGGGTCGCCGGCCATCTCCCCGCAAATGCTCACTGACGTCTCTTTCCGGTGGCCGCTGTCCGCCACCATCTTCAGCAGACGCAAGACCGCCGGGTGGAACGGGTCGTAGAGCCCAGCTACCTTGCTGGTGCCGCGGTCCACGGCCAGGGTGTACTGCGTCAAGTCGTTAGTACCGAGACTGAGCAGGTCGACCTCATCGGCAAACTCGTCGGTCATCAGGGCAACGGAAGGCACTTCGACCATGATCCCCAACTTGCAATCCTCCGCAAAAGCCTGCCCCGCTTGCCGCAACTCGTCTTTGGCCTCATTGAGCAACGCGCGGGCACGCCACAACTCGTCCAGGCTAGAAATCATCGGCAACAAGATCTGCACTTCGCCGCGCGTGCCCGCCCTTAGCAGGGCCCGTAGCTGAGTTTTAAACAAGTCGGGCGTGTCGAGGCAGATGCGAATGCCGCGCCAACCCAGAAAGGGATTGGCTTCGGGCGGGGACTCGAGCACATGGGAGAGCTTATCACCGCCCAAGTCGAGCGTGCGGATCACGACCGGACGGGGCGCCATCGCCTCAACGATATCGGAGTAGACTTTGAATTGCTCGTCCTCGGAGGGCAGGCGGTAGTTCAAGTAGAGGAATTCCGTGCGGTACATGCCAACGCCGCGAGCACCGTAATCGAGCGCCACCTGCACCTCGGTCGGCACATCGACGTTGGCCATCAGCGTGATATCCCGCCCATCCAGCGTGATGGCGGGCAGTTCGCGGCGCGCTTCCAAGTCGCGTTCGCGCCTGAGCTGCCGTCGCAGTCGGGATCGGTAACGCCGCTCGGTCTCGGGGCCGGGCCGCAGATGGACCTGGCCTTCGTTGCCGTCGACCACGACCAAGTCGCCGTCAGCCACCTCCCGCGAGCAATCCCCCGCGCCGGTGACCGTAGGCAACCGCAACGAGCGGGCGATAATCGCAGCGTGCGAGGTCGCACCGCCGACATCGAGTACTACGCCTTTGACCTGGCGCCGCTCCAAACGCACCATTTCTGAGGGCAATAGATCATGGGCGAGCACGATAGTATTGGCCCGCAGCGAGTGCAGCGCTTGAACCTCACCGCCCGCCAGACGCATCAGCACCTGGTTTTCAATATCGGCAATATCGCTCACCCGCTCGCGCAAATACTCGTTCTCGATATTGCCGAAGGATTCTTTGACCTTCGTCAACGTCTCCGAATAAGCCCGTTCGGCCGAATAATACTTCCCGCGCACCAACGCCTCAGTCTGCTCCTTGATGTCCGGATCGTCGAGCATCGCCAGCTGGGCGTCGAATATCTGCGCCAACTCCTTCCCATGCTCACTGGCGACCAAACGGCGGATCCGCCGAATCTCGTCCCTGGCCTGGTGCAACGTATTGAGAAAGCGCTCGACCTCGCCGCTGACCTGGTGATCGGCGAGCCTGCGACGGGTGATAACGGGCGCGCCCTTGCGATATACGAATGCCCGGCCGATACCGATACCGGATGCGATGCAAAGACCGCTGAAGACCCTCTCCGCACCGGCCGTCGTCAAGATTGCTCCTCAAAATTACTCTGCAGTAACACAAACAATGCCTCAACGGCCGCCTCAGCGTCTTCGCCCTCGGCTTTGACCGTGATCTGCGCGCCCTGTTCTGCGGCCAGCATCATCACGCCCATGATGCTCTTGCCGTTGACCTGCTCCACATCGTCTTTGGAGAAATAGATCTCCGCGTTGAACCGGGCCGCCACCTGCACCAGGAGCGCCGCAGGACGAGCGTGAATGCCCAGCGGATTGTTGATCGTCGCCGTTTTTTCCAACATAATCAATTGTTCAGCGGTTCGTTCAGCGCCGCAACAGGCGTTGGAAGAAACCCGCTTTCTCCTTTTTTCGTCGTTTGCCCGAACCACCACGGCGCGAAGAATTATTGCGACGCCGTGGCTCTGCCGGACTGCGCGGTGACTCCTCACCGCGCAAGATTTGATCATCGCTGATTACGCAGGCCGGATTGTGGTGGAAGAGCCGGTCGACCTCGGCTTCGCCGCACAGTTCTAAAACGCGCTCCCGCGCTTCCTTCAACAGCGAGAACGGTCGTTTTTCCAAATCGTGCGCGTCGCTGCCGATAAAATCAGGCCAACCGCGTTCAAGCATCATCTCAGCTGTATCCTGGGCCCGGCGCCCGAAACGCCCGAGTAAACTGCCGGCATTGATCTGTATAAGGAGGTCCTGCTCGCGCAACCGTTCGATTTTTTCCGGCTGCTTCGATAATTCGCGATGACGTTCCGGGTGGGCGAGGATCGGCTTGTACCCAGCCGAGCGCAACTCAAAATACGCCTGCTCCAGACCCGGAGAGATCGGCCCTGGCGGCAAGTCGGTCAGCACGAAATGTCCATCGGCCAGATGGCCGGTGGGCCAAGCGGCAACTTCGGGCATATTGAAACGAAAGGCGATCTCCGAACCGAAGTGAAGGTCGATCTCTATCCCAGCCTCGCGGACTGCCTGCTTGAATTCGGCGAAACGCTCGCGATGCTCTTCTTCCTTGTCGGTTCCGTCAATCGAGCGCAAATGTGGCGTCAAAATCAGGGTAGCGACCCCCTGACTCAAGGCGACCTCGAGCATTGCCAGTGAAATTTCGAACGAGGGCGACCCGTCGTCTACCCCGGGCAGCGCATGGCTGTGGATGTCGACATAACCGGTCATCTATTCCTTGGCGTGTACGGCTTGGCTGAACTCGCGCAGACGCTGATGATCGTCCTCGACGACGCTGCCGGTGACGACAAAACTGGCACCGGCCGCCACTTTGGCCCGTGCCTCCTCCGGGTCGCGGATACCGCCACCGACGATGACGGGCGTAGAAACGTAATTTACCACCGCCTGGACCATCTCATCCGGGACCGACGCGCCGGCACCCGAACCGGTCTCGAGATAAATGAGCTTCATTCCCAGATACTCGGCCGCCAGGGCATGGGCGATGGCAATATCAACCTTGTTGCGCGGTATCGGCTGGGTATTGCTCATGAATTCAACCGAAGTCAAGGTGCCCGACTGGATCAGCATGTAGCCGGTGGGAATCGCTTCGACCCCGTATTCGCGGATCAGAGGCGCAGCCTTGACATGCTCGCCTATCAGCAATTCGGGATTGCGCCCGCTGATCAGCGACAGGAAGAGGATCGCGTCAGCCGTCGGTACGACCTGACTGGCGCCGCCCGGAAAACTGATCACGGGAATATCCACCCTAGCTTTGACCCGCTCAAACGAAGCCGCGTTGCGGGCTGAAAACATTAGACTGGTACCGATAAGTATGGCGTCTGCACCAGCCTCGGCGCAGAGTTCGGCCCGGGCTTCCAACTCGTCCGGCTCTAGCCGATCCGGATCTAGCAACGTCAGATAACCGGCGCCGCGGCGTTGGCGGACTTCCTGCAGATGTTGCAGTACGCTACTCGTCACGCTTAGCCGGCCTCGGCCAATTGCCGCTCTACGATCCCTACCACTGCGGCCAGGGCCTCATCGATTTTGCCCGGATCACGCCCGCCAGCTTGGGCTTGGTGTGCCTTACCGCCGCCAGACCCTCCAGCTATTTTCGCGACCTCACGCACTATATCACCCGCCTTTAAACCGCGCCCGCCGATCAAGTCGTCGGTAACGACGGCGATAAAAGAAACCTTGCCGGCAATATCAGCACCGAGCACTCCAACCCCCGAACCTAGACTGTCGCGCAACCCGTCCGCCATAGTACGCAAACCCGATACGTCGTCTACCTCGCTGCGTTGCGCCACGACCTTGATCCCATCGACTTCTTGTGCAGCACTCGACATATCGCCCGCCTCGAGCCCGGCAACCTTGCGACGCAACTCGTCGAGCGCGCCCTGCAAATCTCGATTACGGCCCAAGAGTGCCTCGATCTTGTCCGCCAGTTCCTCGGGCGCTGCGTTGAGCCTCGTGCCCAATGTCCCCAGTAGCTCGCGGCGCTGGCGCAAGGCGCGCTCGGCCCCCGCGCCAGTCAGGGCCTCGCTGCGCCTGGTACCGGCGGCGATACCGCTTTCGGAGAGCAAATCAAATGAACCGATCTCACCGGTCGCCCGCACATGGGTGCCGCCGCATAACTCGAGACTGAAGTCGCCGATGCGCACCACGCGAACCCGGTCGGCGTATTTTTCGCTGAATAGGGCCTGTGCTCCCATCTCCTTCGCCTTTTTCAGCTCTTCTTCAAAAGTGCTCACTTCAAGGTCGGCGCGAATCTGCTCGTTGACCCGTTCTTCGATCTCGCGTAATTGCTCCGGTTCAAGGGCCGCGAAATGCGAAAAGTCAAAGCGCAACCGGCCCGTCATCACCAACGAACCCATCTGCCCCACGTGCTCGCCCAAGGTCTGCCTGAGCGACTCGTGCAAAAGATGCGTCGCGGTGTGGTTTCGCGCGATGTCGTCGCGCGCGACTCGATCGACGCGAGCGGCGACGCCCCCTTCGACAGCCTCGAATTCCCCTTCCGTTAATCGGCCGATATGCACGATCCCGCCACGGGCTTTCTGCACACTCTCGACAGCGATGGCGAAACCATCTCCTTCGATGCGCCCACAATCGCCAACCTGACCACCCGATTCCGCGTAGAAGGGTGTTCGGTCAAGGTAGAGCCGCAGCTGACCTTCCTCGTCAGTCTCGGCGTTTACCACTTTGGCCTCAACTTGCAACTCGTCATAACCGACAAAGAGCGAGTGCTCGCCCTCCACTGCGTCGCCAACCCCTTCCGTTGCCTTGAATTTCGAACCAGTAGCTTGGCGGGCCCGCGTGCGTTGGGCTTCGAGCTCAAAGTCGAAGGCCTCCGGCTCAACGACCGGCACACCCTGTTCGCGAGCCATAAGCTCGGTCAGATCCAACGGAAAACCGTAGGTATCGTAGAGCTGGAAAGCGTCGCTGCCGGTGATCTGCCCCTTGCTGGCGAACCGTGCAAAAATATCCAGGCCGCGATCAAGGGTCTTGCCGAAGCCCTCCTCCTCGGAACGAATCACCAGGTCGATGTGCTCGCGCTTGGATACGAGTTCGGGGAAAGCGTGGCCCATCGTCTCGCAGATTACGCCCACTAGCTGGTGGATGAAGGGTTCGTGTTGCTCGAGTTGGCGGGCGTAACGCGAGGCGCGCCGCAAAATCCGCCGCAGCACATAACCCCGGCCCTCGTTCGAGGGCATCGCGCCGTCGGCAATGGTAAAACTGAGCGCGCGCACATGATCGGAAATCACCTGCATCGGCACGCGGTGTTCGCCGTCGTATGACAAACCCGTCAACTCGGCAATACGACCGATTAACGGCTGGAAAACATCGCTGCCATAGTTATTGTCGACGCCCTGCAATAGGCTGCACATGCGCTCGAAACCCATGCCCGTATCGACGTGCACCGCCGGCAAAGGCTGTAACTGACCGCTTTGCTCGCGATTATACTGGATAAAAACAAGGTTGCACAACTCGACATGGTCGTCGGTGTCTTCAATGAGCATCTGGCGGTTCTGCGCCTCTAGGTCGTCGCCGAGGTAGTAGTGTATCTCAGAACACGGACCGCAGGGACCGGTCTCGCCCATTTCCCAGAAATTGTCTTTGGCCGGCAAACGCACGACACGCCCTGGCAACAGATCAGTGACCTCGCCCCAGTATCGCTCCGCTTCCTCATCCGCTTCTACGCTATCGTCACCCTCAAATACCGTCACCCACAGTCGTTCTTTTTCAAGGCCATAATACTCGGTTATTAGTTCCCAATGCCAGGCGATGGCCTCTTTTTTGAAATAGTCACCAAAAGACCAGTTGCCCAACATCTCAAAGAACGTGTGATGCCAAGGGCTATAGCCGACTTCCTCCAGATCGTTGTGTTTACCCGAGACCCGCATGACCTTCTGGGTGTCTACCGCCCGAGCGTAGTTGCGACTGCCCAGGCCCAAGAACACGTCCTTGAACTGGTTCATACCGGCATTGGTGAAATAGAGCGTGGGATCGTCCTGGGGGACCACCGGCGCGCTAGGCACTCGCGTGTGCCCCTTACTCTCAAAAAAACTGAGAAATGTCTCTCTAACTTCCTTCGACTTCATCCTCTAACTCCTGTAACTCCTGCCATACCTTGTCGACGGCTGACCGGGCCATTTGCGCATCGTAACCGCGCCGGGCGAGAAAACCCAACATCCGGCGCTTTGCCTTGTCTCGTTCCAACCCCCGATAGCGCCAGGCCTGCTTGCCCAACAACCCCATCGCCCGTTCCTCCGAATCGAGCGTAGCGGCAAACTCGCCGAGTACTTCGTCGATAATTTCCGTTTCGATGCCCTTGCGCCTGAGTTCCTGCGCCAGCTTGCGCGAACCATTGGCCCGACCGAGCCGCGCTTCGACGAAACGACGAGCAAACTCGCGATCGTTAAGCAGCTTTTGCCGCTGCAGATCGTCGACAACCTGCTCGATGATTTCTTCGGCAAACTCCTTCTGCACCAGCTTGTCGCGTACTTCTTTGACCGACCGCGCTCTATAACTGAGATAGTTATAGGCCGCGTCCTTGGCCTTTTGCAGTTGCTCGTTCACCTATTCTTCCGTTTCTTCGCCCTCGTTTTCATCTCCTGCCGCACTGCCGGCTGGAGCCTCTTTGAGCCCCAACTCGACGCGTATACTATCCTCGATCTCGGAAGCTATCGCCGGGTGTTCGAGCAGATATTTCTTGGCGTTGTCTCGCCCCTGTCCCAACCGCTCGCCCTTATAAGAGAACCAGGCGCCGCTTTTATCGACAAAACCCTTGTCGACGCCAATATCGACTAAATCGCCCTCCCAGGAGATGCCAATATCGTCGCCGTAGAAAATCAGGTCGAACTCGGCTTCGCGAAAAGGGGGTGCCACCTTGTTCTTAATGACCTTGACCCGGGTGCGGTTGCCGATGTCGGTGTCCCCGTCCTTGACGCGGGCGATGCGGCGAATATCGATGCGCACCGAAGAATAGAAGGGCAGCGCACGACCACCAGTCGTCGTTTCGGGGCTACCGAACATCACGCCGATCTTCATGCGCAACTGGTTGATAAAGATCAGGCAAGTACCCGAACGGGCGATCGAACTGGTCAGTTTGCGCAATGCCTGCGACATCAGCCGTGCGTGCAGCCCCATGTGCGAATCGCCCATATCGCCTTCTAGCTCAGCTTGCGGCACCAACGCCGCGACCGAGTCAACCACAATAATGTCGAAAGCACCGCTGCGCACTAGGGTATCGACAATTTCCAGGGCCTGCTCGCCCGAATCCGGTTGCGAGATGATCAGGTTCTCGACATCGACGCCGATGTTTTTGGCAAAAGTCACATCAAGCGCGTGTTCGGCGTCTATAAAAGCCGCCGTGCCGCCCTTTTTCTGCGCCTCGCGGATGGTATGCAACGAGAGCATCGTCTTGCCTGCTCCTTCGGGGCCGGCGATCTCGACGATCCGGCCTTTGGGCAGACCACCTATACCGAGCGCGGCGTCCACGGCCAGGGACCCGGTAGAGATACATTCGACCTCCTGGATCCCGCCTTCGTCCCCCAAGCGCATGATCGCCCCTTTGCCGTATTGCTTCTCGATCTGCGACATCGCCAAATCCAAGGCTTTGGCTTTGTCGCCCTCTTTGCCGCGTCCATTTGCTTTCGCCATGACGTTCCTCAATTGAAGTGTGTTAGGGTATGTGCGAAAATTCGCCCTGGCCGGTGCAAAGCCGTCCTTCTACACCCCCTATCTGGTACTAGACGTTTAAATCCAACCTATCCGCTCGACCAGAAAAAATAGAAGTCGGATAAGCAAGTTGCCATAAATCCCCGCGACCACGTCGTCGACTACAATACCCCAACCACCAGGCAATGCCTCTAGTTGCCGCGCAGGCGGCGGCTTGATGATATCGAGAACGCGAAAAACGAAGAAGGCAACGATCACCGTCCAAATATCCGTAGGCAATAGCGCCACGGTAAAGAGAAATCCCACGCCCTCATCGACGACGACCTGACCGGGGTCTTTACCCCACTCGGGCGCTGCCTTGTCTGCGGTATAGACTCCAACGGCAAAAGCGACTAGCAGCACGACGAGCCATCCTACAACCCCCAACGGCGGACTGACTAAGAAGAACAGCCAGTACAAAACGGCGACCACTGCGGTCCCGGCCGTGCCCGGAGCGATTGGGGCGTAACCGCTGAAAAAAAGCGTAGCAATAAGTCTGTTCAGAAACCTCAATCCTCTCTGGTACGCTCAGGATTCCTTGTAGGAAAACGTGGCGCGAAATAGATAGTGAAAACCGGACAACAGAGTCAACAACAAAACACCCGCCAATAACACATTGGCTAAAAGCTGGATTAGCTGATCGTCGAGAAAGAAAGAGCTATTCGCGGCAAAACGCTCAACGGTCTCCTCCACGCCGATAACCAAGAGAATGAAGAGGACGGTGGTGAGTTGGGCCGCGGTCTTCCACTTCGCCAAGCGCGTAGTGACCATCTGCTTACCCTGGGAAAGCCCGTAAAGACGTATACCCGTGATCAATATATCGCGCCCGACGATGGGCAACACAATCCAGAAGTTGACCATTTTGTTCAACGCCAAGGCCACCAGCGCCGAGGTCACCAGGATCTTGTCGGCCAATGGATCCAAAAAGCGCCCCAGCGGCGTTTCTTGGTTGCCCGCGCGCGCTAGTTTGCCATCGTAGAGATCCGTCAGCGAAGCCGCGCTGAAGACGACAAAAGCCAGACTCTTCCAATACCAGGTATCAGCAAAGAGCAATAATAATAAAATTGGCGTCAGAGCAATTCTGAGAGCAGTCAGACAATTGGGTAGATTGAAAATTTCGCGCCGATCCATAGGATTACCTCACAGAGAGGATCGACCGGCAAAAGCGTGCGAAAGCGTGACGCGGTCTGCCAAATCCAGATCCGCGCCCACAGGCAGACCACGCGCCAATCCGGACACTTTAGTCAGCGGCATAAGCTGCTGGGATATATAATGGGCTGTAGCATCGCCTTCAGCACTCGAGTTGAGTGCCAAAACGACCTCCCGCACTTCTCGCTCCCGCACTCGCTCAACTAGTGCCGCGATGCGCAGATCTTCGGGCAATATGCCATCTTGCGGGGAAAGTACACCGCCGAGCACGTGATAAACCCCCGAGTGAACCTGGCTCACCTCTAGCGCCAGCACATCGCTGGACTCGGCGACCACACAGAGGAACTGCGGGTCGCGGCGAGTGTCCTGGCAAACCTCGCACAACTCTTCACCCTTTTGCATGAAATTGTGGCAAGTGGAACAGTGACCGATCTGTTCTTTCGCGGCGATTAGCGCGCCCGCGAGCAGCTCGGCTTCTTCTCGCGGCCTCTTGAGCACATAAAGCGCCAGACGCTGGGCCGTCACTCGGCCGATACCAGGTAACTTGGCGAAAGCGACGATTAAGTCTTCGAGAGCAAGAGGTCCCATAGAATCTCGTTTTACCGATTTTTGGCGCTCAGACCAATTCGCCGTCGAAAGTATCGAGCACCGAACGAACGGTCGGATCGGATTGTGGTGGTGGTGCCTTCTCCTTAGCGACAGTCTCGCCGCCCTCCTGTATCACTCCTTCGAGCCGCAGCCGCCGACCGAACTTCTGTAAACAAATTTCTTCGACGCTGTCGCGGTTCTTGTTTACTTGCGCCATAGCGAAACGGTCATCGGCGGAAAAACCTAATTTCAGCACATGGGCTTCCAGCCCGAGCAATGTCGCCCCGCTGAGGAAAAGGGCGAGCGACGGCTTGGCGTCGCGAACGGCCTGGACCAGATCGCCCCAGCCCTGGCGCACGTCTTCGAAACTCGGGCCGTCCGCGTTATCCCTGCTCTGAGCCGCACCGGATGCAGAAGGGGGTTGATTGGCCACCGCCGGGCGTTCCGTCGCTGGTGCGGCCGCATGGGCGACAGCAGCCGGACGTTCCGCTACGGATGGCGGTGATGCTTGTTTTTGTGCTGCAGCTCTCTCGCCAATCGGCGGCGGTTCTTCCTGCATCGGGGACTTCTCGGCCACAGGCGGCCGCTCTTGCTGAACCCGAGGCTTCTGAGCGATAGACGGTTCTTGCCGCTCCACTCGAGGCCGTTCAACCACGGCAGGTGGTGCCGCCGGCCCGGCGGCTGACCGGCCCTGGCCCCCGGGAGCCGCGCCCTCAAGCGCCTGTAACCGCTGCAGCAATTGCCCTACGTCCACCGACCGGCCCATCAACGCCAAATGCACCAAGGCGATTTCAACGCGGAAGCGCGGCTGGACCGAACGCCTCAAGTCCGCGGCCAAATCCAACAGCGACTGCATCATGCGCAGCACATCCTCGGCCGCGATGTCTACGGCGAGTTCGTCGTAACGACTGCGGTCTTCTGCCGCTACATCCAGTTTGTCGGTCCCACCCTGCACCTTGACAAAGAGCAAGTGGCGCAAAAGCTCGACCAACCCATGCACAAACTCCTCGACATCGGCCCCCTCGTCGATCGCCCGGGTGACGAGATCCAACACCCGCTCGGGCGAGGCATCGTGAATCGCACCGACCAACTCAAAATAAAGATCGCGGTCGACCAGCCCTAATACCTGCCCCACTACTTGCTTGGACACCTCGCCGCCAAAGGACGCGACCTGATCGAGCAGACTTTCGGCGTCGCGCAGCGCACCGTCGGCCCGACTCGCCAACAGGTGTAAGGCACCCTCCTCGACCTCGATCTGCTCGGCTTTGGCAATGACTGCCAGATGGTCGGCGATTTGCCCGGTCGGGATACGGCGAAAGTTAAAACGTTGGCAGCGAGAAAGAATCGTATCGGGGACCGACTGCACCTCGGTGGTCGCGAAGATAAAAACCACGTGCTCCGGAGGTTCTTCCAGCGTCTTCAACAGCGCGTTGAAGGCCGCCGTCGAAAGCATGTGCACCTCATCGATGATATAAATCTTGTAGGTGCCCTCGGTCGCCGCGTAACGCACTACCTCGCGCAACTCGCGGATATCTTCGACGCTATTGTTGGATGCCCCGTCGATCTCCAGCACGTTCATGCTAGTGGAGGCGGCTATACTTTTGCAGGAATCGCACTCTTCGCAGGGATTCGAGCCCTGGCGAGCGGAGCAATTGAGCGCCTTCGCAAGGATCCGCGCGGTGGTCGTTTTACCCACACCGCGAGGCCCACAAAGCAGATAACACTGGGCAACGCGCCCCGAGTCGATGGCGTTTTTGAGCGTGGCAGTGATATGGTCTTGTCCGACCACCTCGTCAAATTGACGCGGCCGCCACTTGCGCGCTGTTACCTGATAGGCCATGAGCGTAGTTCGGAATAGCCGAAATGAAGGGGGAAAAATAAAAAGGCCGTGCACCCATCTTCGATCCTGCTCTTAGGTTCATCCAGGGCGAGTTAGCTCCAACCGGACGACTCTGCGGCACACGAAGAGACATTCTTACCGCTGCTACCTTCCGGTCCTGACGGGGTTCAGAAGCTCTTTGTTGCGTAGAATCCGGTCTTCAGCGCTACTTTGCTCCGATCGAACTTGAGATACAAGGACCTCTGGACAGGAATTCAATCCCGCTATAGCGGATTGCGGGTACAGGGCACCGCTACCTCCCCATCTAGCACGACCTAATACTCTGTTTTTGTTCTTGTCGATTGACTCCGGTAAAAATTGGTGGAGCAGATGGGGATCGAACCCACGACCTCCAGATTGCGAACCTGGCGCTCTCCCAACTGAGCTACTGCCCCTCCCGGATACAATCAGTAAATTTATGGCGGAGAGAGAGGGATTCGAACCCTCGGTAGGGGGTTACCCTACAC
>JABHFS010000129.1 GCA_018672475.1 Gemmatimonadota bacterium
ACCACCGCCACCGCCACCACCGCCACCGCCACCACCGCCACCGCCGCCACCGCC
This sequence comes from Gemmatimonadota bacterium, assembly GCA_018672475.1. GTDB lineage: Bacteria > Latescibacterota > UBA2968 > UBA8231 > UBA8231. The sequence goes on from JABHFS010000129.1 coordinate 55, forward strand.
ACCGCCATCACCGGGGCGAATACCAATTACATTGTGCACACTAGCGGGGCTGCGCTTGGCTTCAGCGGGTTTGACGATCGCCTGCGCCTCCTCGATGGAGGGGATCGTCGCCTGAAGCGGCCTAAATAGGCCAATTGCTTTGAGTCTTTCGTCCAACAGGGCCTCCGCCTGCTCTACCCGAGTTTCGTCCTCTTCCCCTGCTAACTCCGATTCGAGTTCGGTTTCCCTCTCATAAATTGCATGTAGCGCATTTTTAAATTTTACCAAATACACTTCGAGCGAATCACCCCCCTCGTCACCGCCCTCCGTGTCATCCTCGGCATCCTCGGCATCCTCGGCATCCTTGGCATCCTCGGCCTCCGTGTCATCCTCGGCCTCCGTGGCATCCTCGGCATCCTCGCCCTCCGTGTCATCCTTGGCATCCTCGGCATCCTCGGCATCCTCGGCATCCTTGGCATCCTCATCATCATCCCCTTCTCCATAATCACCATCATCTATGCGATCTTCTTCTTCACCCTCTTCGTCATCGTCATCGGCAGATACCGGCAACAGATTATTCACGGCATTTTTCCATTCCGCCAAACACGCGCAAATTCTGTCGGCGTATGGTTTGCCTTTTAATACTTTAAGCCCCAGCCCTATAATCTGATCGATACTACCGTGCCCTTCGACAATCGGCTTCAACACCCCGGCCAAGGTGATATTAGAAGCCGGTAAGACCTTGGCTACCAATATTACCGCGCATAAATCGACGAGGAATTTCTGTAAAAACAAACCGTGGGGTTGCTCGGGGGGACTTTGCAGAGCCATCTTGCGGTAGAATTTGAGCAGCGCGCTTTTGGTCTTGTCCTTGATCAACCGCTCGTCTTTGAGCGCATCGAGAAAAGTGATAACGTGAAGGACTTTGGGCACTTCCTCTTTGAAGTCGAAAATATCCAACTCCAAGCGCGCCGCCCGCATCTGCAGGATATAGGGGACTTCGGGGACTTTGCGCGTAGCCACCATGATGGGGTGGCAAATCTCTTCCCAGACATCGACGGCATCAATCGGATCCAGCTTGAGCAGATTACACCACTGGCGCCAGGTCGTCGCCGGGATGTGGCTCTGGCTTTGTAAACGAGAAAGGTCGTCGGTGAGAAGCTGAGACATATATGCTTAAATTAGCAGGGGTGCAAGGTAACCGAATGCCTTCAATATAAGGCACTTATTGCAAAACGCTAACTATAAATAACCGGCGATATTCACCGCATATTCACGAAAAATAAGTACTGGCTCTTGGGTAGGAAAACGCTGATTTTTACTAAAAAGAATACATGTCAGTGGATATTGTAGCGAAGAAAAGAAATATAGGATGCCATAAAAAACAACGCGGCCCACATTAAAAGCAGCAACACGTCAAGCCATATGAGTTCCAGGCGATCCGCAAAGGACATATACTCGAATTTAAAACGCGGATAATCGCCGTACTTCAAAGCCCGCTGAAAGCGCCCGTCCTGCTCGCCCTGATCGCGTCGATGCTCAACCAAGTCCCGCCAAGCCGTTTCTCGTCCCTCAACATAGGCACCCCATACCTGGCTGTAGCCCTGTAACGCCGCCACAAAACGCCGCTCTTGTTCCATCCCGTCGGCCGCTATATCATAGGCCGCCATATTAAACGAAGTCAGGGGCGACAAGCGCGCCGCAATGCCCGACCAACTGCTCTGGTTGCGCACTTGCGCCAGATAGCTCTCTTCCCGCTTGCGTACTGCCACCTCGACCTCGCGGTTCAAAGCCGCTATCTCGGCGCGCAATTCCTCGCTCCATTCCTCGTTATCCCAGGATGCCCCTTCCGCCTTCTGTATCGCCTCTGCCTTTAGCCGGCCTTCCTCGCGCAATTGTCCTCCTTCGCGATCGACACTCTCGCGCGAAGGCACGCGAACGACCTGACCGGTCGCGTAAATCACCATATTGGGCACGGCGAGGATAAGGGCGACCCATAAAAGCAATAACACAGCAATCGAAGTAGAGGCCAATTGCGTAAGAGTGGAGACCAACAGGCCCAGCGAATAAATCGCTGCCAAGTAGAGCAGGGCCAGCGCCAACAACCCGAGGATCGCCAGCATCTCATTCAAGCCGTATTCGACTTCTGGAAAGAATGCACCGATGGTCAACGCCGCCACGAATGCGAGCAGGAAGGGTGTTACCAGGGCTACATAACCACCGATCCACTTGCCCAAAATTACCGTATCGCGCGGCAATGCATAGGACATCAATAACTTGAGGACCCCGCTCTCCTGTTCGCCCGATACTGCGTCGTAGCTGAAGGCCAGAGCCAACAGGCTCATGATCACGCCGACAATAAAAACGAAGTCGACGGATGGGAAGAGCGGGATTACCGGGTTTCGCTCGTAGGCCCGCACGAATTTCAGCTGACCGCCACCACGCACTTCGACGCTCTCTGTCAACTGCGGCGCCAAGCCCCGCACGAGCATATTCATCGCATTGGGCGGGCGGTCGATTTCAATCCCCCGCTGCAGCTCGGCGATATCGTCCTTTTGCAGTACCGCGTCGCGGTGGACCACCGTGTTCATATTGAAAGTCGACACCGCTTCGCGATAGTCGCGCGCCTGCACCACCGCGCTCAGCATCAAGGCAACCAAGCACAAGACGCAGGCGATGGCGAAACGCAGGCTCAACAACTGGTCGAGCAATTCCTTACGGACGAGGTGAAAGAGCATCAGGTGACGTCGTAACGCAGAAAGAATGCGTAGGCCAGCATAAAAAACAACGCATTGAAGACCAGCAGTAGCAATACATCGAAAAGCGCCGCGTCGAGACTGTCGGCGACCTTCTCCAAAGTGATGAAAAAGCGCGGCACATCCTCCGCGCGCAGCCAATCGCCGTCCTGTGGCTTATTGCCGATGGTCGCGTGGTAGAGCTCGCGGCGGAACCGGCCGTACTCGTGCTGGTAACGCGCCATGCCCTGGTCGAAATACCCGGCCAAGACCGGCCCCGTCCCGGCCAGCCGCGTCGCCGCAAAAAGGAAACTCGCCGAGGGCGAGAGCCTGGCCAGATTCTGGGTGAGTTCGATCTGCACCTGCAGGCGCTCCACATAAAATTGCTCGAGCTTGCGCATTTTTCCCGCCGCGTCACGGCGAATGCGTTCGACTTCTTTCTCGTCGCCGTAGACCTTGCGTTTTTGGATACCGCTCAGCAGTAGTTGGGCTTCGCGGTCGATCGCCGCCTTTTCGGACTCGATGACCTGGCGCGACGGCACCGGCGCAACCAGACGCGCCACCACCGGCGCGATATTGGGCACTACCAGAATCCAGCAAATCCACACCAACAAGGCGATCAGCAAGGCGGTAGAAGTCCGGTGCGCCAAGGTCGAGATCATCAAACCGAGCGTAAAAAAAGCGGAGATATAAACCAGGGACAGCCAGTAAATCAAAACGAAACGCCACAGCCCGTCGGCGTTAAGCGCACCACTGGCGTAGACATAGGTAAACCCCGCTAGCGCCGCCATGCTAAAGGGCATCGCCACCGAAATATAGCCACCGACCCACTTGCCCAAGAGTACGGTATCGCGCGGCAACGAGTGCGCCAAAAGCAGCTTCAGCGTGCCCTGCTCCTTTTCGCCACAGATCGTATCGAAAACAAAAAACAACGCCAAAAGGCTCATCACCACATTGACCACATAGACAAAGTCCGGGGCCTGGAAAACCTCCCTCAGCGCATTGCGCCCCACCCGCTCAGCACTACTGAGACCGCGGATTGCGCCATATGCGGGCACTTCAATGGGGATCTCGCCGTCGAGCCCCCGGGCCAGAATACTCGCGCTCCGGGGCTGGCGTAGACCATTAAAAGACACGGCGCTAATGGCGCGAAAAAGAGCGCGTGGATCTTCGATCCGTTGCAACTGGTCTATGCGTGCGCGTTCCTTCTTGTTAATCGAAGCGTATTCGCGCTGCCTGGTCCCGTATTCGTTGCTCATCAAGAACACCGCCAACAACACCAATGCGAAGAGCAGGACATAGCTAATCGCGAAGCGGAAGCTGAGGATATTATTGATGATTTCTTTTTTTATTATATGGGAGAGCATCGCTTAGTGTCTTGCCAGAGGTCAGTCAATCAACATAAGCCGCGCCCCCCTATCTCGCCAGCGACAATAAACGCATGCGACAGGGGGCCAGCCATTAGTCTGCCCCGCTGTCGCATCAAACATTAGAGGATGGTTCAGACGGCTTCTTCCGTCGGTCGCGAGACATAACGTCCATTTCGACGTCATAGATCATGTGCAAGACCTCGTGTTTCTCCTCGAACAGTTTCTCGACACAACCGCAAGAGCACTTCCTACAGCAAATCCTCGGCGGCCGCCTCGGCGCGCACGGTGCGCAGAAAATGCGCCTGTTTTTTGCGCCATAGAGCACATATAGTTCGTCCCAAGCGCCGTCCTAACGCTGCAGAATGCCCTGTATCAGGCCTTTGTCCAGTCATAAAGAGGTTTTCTACCACGTGGGGTACCGCCCTTGCACCGCAGGTTCAATCGCAATAAAAATGTATTCGCCGGGCATTGCTTGACATGGTACACCCGTCCACCTATCCTACCCTGAGATACATAAACGGATTTTATTTACCGATTCTCGGGGCACCACCTTTGACATTATATAAGGGATAAATGCGCAGTATTTCGTACGGGTTCTTGACCGTCTGTTTCATCCTGAGCGGAGCCCAAGCTGAAACAGCACTCAGCCTCCCGCACTGCCTTGAGACAGCCATGGGACACAACCGCAAGCTTATCCAAGCCCGCGAATCCATTCGCCAGGTCGAAGGCGGGCGGATCGTAGTGCGTTCGCGTTTTATGCCGCATCTCGACCTGACCGCCAGCTACAACGCCCGCCGCACTTCCCTTTCCGACGGCAAAACCGACGAGCAACTCGGTTCGGCGCTGCGTTTTTCCCAGCGACTCTTCGAGTTCGGCCCCGATTTCGCCGAAGAAGTGCAAACTCGCGAGGATTTGCGCCAGGCCGTCTACGCCTACGAGGGCCAAGTCTACCAGGTCCTCGCTCGCGTCTGGGAACTTTTCCACTTGATCCTGCTGCAAAACCGCCAGATCGCGATCCGCGAAGAATCCCGCGACAACTTCCAACTGGCCTACGAACGCCAACAAGCGCGGTTCGCGCGCCAACTCGCCACCGAAAGCGACGTGCTCAACGCGCAATTGAGCGTGCTCGACGAAGAATTGGCGCTCAACAATCTCGAACGCGCGCAATTCAACAACAAAATGGATCTGCTGCGACTGATCGGCCAACCCATCGGCACCGATATCCACCTAGATGGTGGCTCGGTCGAATTTTCCATCGATCAGGACCGCGCCGTCGAAGTGGCGCGAAAAAACAGCGTCGCCGTATCGCTGGCCAGCGAAAGACTCAAAGAACAGGGCCGCGTGGTCCGCGAGATCGCCTGGGAATATAGCCCGGACATCAACCTCGACGCCGGGGTCCAGGACGGTCAGAGAAACGCCCGCATCGCACTCGGGAAAAAAGGCCGTACTTGGGGCATGGACGTCGCCTCCGAACTGGCCCTGCGCAATACGGACCCCCCCGACCCGGCCGGCGAGACCCGCTGGTCAACGTTAGTAGAAGCGCGCATCCCGATCTTCGAAGGCTCTTCGCGCATCGGTCGCGAAACGCGCGAAAAAGCGCGTCTGCGCCAACTAGAAATCGGCCTGCGCGACCTGTACGCCGAAACCGAGCTCAACGTGCGCCAGGCCTACCAGCAAGTGCTCGAAACCAAAGGCAGCCAGCGCATCCAAGCCGAACGCGTCAAAATCGCCCGCCGCCGCCTCGAAATCAACCAGATCCTCAAAGACAAGGGACAGGTCGACGAAAACCTGCTCGAAACCTTCCGCAACCAATTCTTTAACACTCAGGACCAGCTCTTCCGCAATCAGGAGACCTTTATCCGCCGCATCGCCGCCCTGCGCCGCCAGATGGGGTATTTCGAATGAGCCGCACTCTCTTGTTCTGCCTCTTGCTCTGGACCCCGCTGCACACCGCGGCCCAGAGCCTGACCAAAGACCAACAACTCAGCAAACTGCGTCTGCGCGAAAGCATGCTGAAGCTCGATTATCGCAGCGCCAGCCTGCAGAGCCACCGCGACGAACTCACCGCAACCAAAGAGCTCTTCGACCAGGGTTTTGTCGCCCTGCAGAAATACAAACAGACGCTCAACCGCTTCGAGCAGGCGCGCCTCAATTACGAAGAAGCCGAGATCAACCTCGAGAAAGTAAAGCTCGACCTGCTCAAAAATGCCACCCATATCGTCGTCGAACAGGCCCACAAATACAAAACCGAAGACGGCAAGAGTATGGTCGACCTCACCCTCAGCAACGATTCAGATATCCGCGATGCGCTGCTCGTTGACGAGTCGCTATCGGAGGAAGAACTGCGTATCCTGCTCAAAGTCGAAAATATCTATATATCTTTGCGCCACGGCCCCATCGTCGGCGAGCCCTACGAGGTCCGCATCCCCTCCCTCGCCGTCGGCGAACGCAAGAGCCTGACCTTTCGCCTGCTCTCTGACGAAGAAGCCGTCTATGTCGGGCTCAACTACCTCGACATTCACGAGAGCAAGCCGGTGATTTTAAAAAAGGGCAGCCTGCAGGATTTACCGAGCATCAACTCTTCTCAATTTTCGCAAGAGGGCGAACTCAACGAGACCGTCTCCTTCGGCCTGACCCTACAGAGGCTCTCCGACGATGAGCGCAACTTCGCCCTGGCCGCCGTCGGCTTGCCGCAGCGCATCGACTACGCCTTCCACAACGACGGGGCCAAAGTCAACCAGGTTAAATTTGACGAGACTACCTCTAAAGTGCAGGTGCAACTGCAGCTCGAGATTCCCGAGAAACTTAACGAGCGCTTTATCGGTCGCACCCGTTCCTTCTTCGCTCTAGTCACCAACCCCAGCGAATACGCACAGATCAACGCCTTGCGCGCCAAATACGGCGACGACCCGATCCCCGAAAAAAAGATCAAGACCCTCAAGAGCGACTATGTCAAACTCGAACTAATCCCCAAGGGCATCGGTAAACTCGAGGTCCTCGTCTCTAACCGCTATCAGGAGATCAAGGTCGATGAGGAATTACAGATCCGCGTCGAGTTCCTCAACCGCGGCACCGTCGCCGTGCAAAATATCAAAGCCGCGCTCGACCTGCCCTACGAATGGGAGGAAGAAGTCGATCCGGCGCTGATCAAGATCCTCGACCCCGGCGAGCGCATCGCGATCAACATCAAAGCCCGCCCGCCAGTAGATATCGCCATCGGCGACTACGAGCTCGGCGTCGAGGCCCAGGGCCAGGTCGGCACCGAGAATATCGAATCGCTGGAAAAAAACATCACCGTTCGCGTCGGCGCCCGTTCCAATATCGCCGGCAACACTATCCTCATCGGCATCCTGGTGCTCTTGGTCTGCGGCATCGGCCTGGCCAGTGTTAAGATTAGCCGCCGTTAAAGGGACGCCGATGAAACTCTATACCATAATCATCTTCATCGCGCTCTGCGCCGTCGCCTCGGCCCAGACCAAAGACCTGCGCACCAAGGAGCAACGGCTCTACGAAATCCAGTTGCGCGAGGCGCAATGGCAGGTCGACAACGCCAAGCTCGAAATGGAGACCCAACTCAGCAACTACGAGGAGAACAAAGACCTCTTTGAGCAGAGTATCCGCACCCTTGACGAGGTCAACCGCTACCAGCGTGACTACCAACGCGCCAAACTAGCCTACGACAGAGCGGTGATCGCCCTCGAAGAAACGCAACTCTCCTTTCTGCGCCAGGCTACCCATATTGCCATCATCGAGGCCAAAAAATACCGCACGCCCGAGGGCTACCGCAAAGTAGAAATCACCATCGCCAACGCCTCCAACCTAGACCAGGCGATCTCGCTCAACCCCGACCGGACCGCCGCCGAGGTCAAGGCCCTGCTCGAAGTCCAGAACGTACAAGTCACCATAGAACGCAACGACAACCTGATCGTTGGCGACCCCTACGAACAACTCATCCCCTCGCTCAAGCTCGACGAGCAGGTCGTGCTCATCTTCCGCCTGCTCAGCGACCTCGACGCCGTCACCGTCGCGTTGACGGCCCAGAACGGCGACCGCGACGAGTTCCCCATCGTACTACGCAAGGAATCACTACAGGACATCCCCACCATCAACTCGGTGCAATTCTCGCAGGAAGGCGACCTCAACAGCCGGGTCCGCTACGACCTGATCCTCGAAAGGCTCGCCGAGGACGAAAAGACCTTCCGCCTGGCCGTGGTCAACCTACCGCGCGAGATCGACTTCGCCTTCTTGGACAATGCCACCAACGCCAGTCTCACCCAACTCAAGTTCAGCGAAGAGGTCACCCGCCAGCAACTCGAACTCGAGTTGCAGATCCCCGAAAAGCTCAGCCGCCGCTTTGTCGACCAGACGATGGAATTCTACGTCTTTATCACCGACCAGGAGGGTTTTTCGCAGATCAGCGAGCTCAACCGCAAATACGGTAACAAGCCGATGGAGCTCGAAGACATCAACACCGTCAAGGGCAACAAGGAGCGCTTCGAGCTGATCCCCCGCGGTAAGGGTGCCCTCGAAACCATTATCGCCAACCGCTACCAGGAAATCAAAGTCGACGAGCAAGTCACCATCCGCGTCGACCTACTCAATACCGGCACCCTCGAAGTCGAAGAGGCACATCTGGCGATCCTGCCACCGCTCGGCTGGACGCACTCGACAACGCCCGATACGATCGCCCGTATCCTGCCGGGCGAGAAAGAGCCCATCACCATCACGCTCTCCCCCCCCGAGGGCATGGGCGTAAGCGAATACGACGTGCGTGTCGAGGCGGCCGGCTTCGTCGGCAACGAGAAAGTCGAAGCCCAGGAGAAAGACATCACCATCCGCGTCGAGGCCCGCGCCAATATCCTCCGCAATGCCCTGATTATCGGTGGTGTTATCGCGCTCGTCGTCGGAGTCACCATCGCCAGTATCCGGGTCAGCCGCAGGTAGCGCAGGGCCGCTTTCTGCTGTATATTTCTTCATATAGCCCCCGACTCGCGTATCCGGCCGGGTTTCTTCATCCCTCCTTCTGCGAGAGCCGCCCATGAACTACGATATTGGCGATTTGCTCAACGGTTGGGAATTCAACCCCGATGAATTCCTCGCCCGGCGCATACGCACCGGCAAGGGCGAGGAAAAACTCCAGATCCGCATTGACATGGGCGTCTTGCAGCTCGAATTGAGCGGGCGCCCCGATGGGCAAACCCCGCACGACTGCCCTTCCCTGCTCGACTATTACCAAGATCTCATCAAAAAGCGCGACGAGCCCGGGGACCTAGTCCTTGAAGAGGAGGAATGCGAAGACCTCTTCCAAGAGGCCTGGCAGTTCTACCACCGCTATTTGAGCCTGTTCTATTTGGAAGACTACGAGGGCGTCATCGCCGACACCGAGCACACGCTGCAGATCTTCGACTTGGTCGATCAACACGCGCCCAACGACGAGATCCGCTGGTATTTTGAGCAATACTATCCGCACGCGATCATGATGCAGACCCGCGCCCGCGCCATGCTGGCCCTCGATGACAACGATTATAAAGCCGCGATGCTCGCCGTTGAAGAAGGCATCGCCCATATCGATAATTTTGTCGAGGAATGGGAATCCGAACTAGAGGAAGACCTGCCGGAGATCTCCTTTTTGCGCGAGTGGTACGAAGAACTCGAACAAGAACGCCCACTCTCCCAGCGCGAGCAGCTAGAGCGCGACCTACAGGACGCCGTCGAATCCGACAACTTCGAAGAAGCAGCCCGGCTCCGCGACAAGATCAGAACCTTGTGGCCAAGCCCGCAACACCTCTTCCGCCCCAACAAACGTTAGAACGCGCACAAAAAAAGCGGCGTCCCTAGGAAGAGACGCCACCCATATTCTTGCTTTTATCTTCCCAGACCTTTAGCTCAACCCCAACACATCGCCCATCGAATAGAGCCCCGGTTCGGCCGTAGCCGCGAAGCGGGCCGCGCGCAAGGCCCCCAAAGCGAACGAGTCACGGCTAGTAGCCAAGTGCTTGAGTTCAATATACTCCCCCGGCGCGGCATAGAGCACCGAATGCTCGCCAGCGATATCGCCACCGCGGATCGCATGCATACCGATTTCCTTCTTGGTTCGTGCACCGACGACGCCTTCCCGCCCATGCACGACCACCTCGCGCAGATTGCGGTCGAGCCCGGCCGCCGCACGCTCGGCCAAGGTCAACGCCGAACCCGAAGGCGCATCGACCTTAAGCCGATGGTGCTTCTCTATCACTTCGACGTCATAATCGTCGCCTAGGATACTCGCCGCCTCTTCGACCAGCTTGAAAAGCACGTTCATCGCGGTACTGAAATTCGAAGCGAAAACGCAAGTGATGCCTGAGACGATGCGCTTGAACTCTTCGAGCTGCTCCGGGGTAAAACCGGTGGTGCCCACCACCATCGCCGTGCCGTGCTCTGCGCAGATGGCCGCGTCTTCGAGCGTCGCTTCCGGGGTCGTAAAATTGACGACCACCCGATCCGCCTCAACCAATCCGGCCAGCGAATCGCGCACCTCCAGATCGAGGCGGCCCGCGCCGATAATCTCACCGATATCGCGCGCAATCGCCACGTGCGCGGGGTGTTCTTTGCCGCCGACCAGTTGCAAATCTTCGGCCGCTAGGCTCAGGTGGGCTAAACGCTGGCCCATGCGACCAGCGACACCGCATACTACAATATTAGTCATCGTCAGGTCCTAGATCTCAATAGGATTGATAAATTAAGTTTTCGATGAGCGAGTCGTCGTTGAGCCGCGCCTCAATGTCGACACCGAAAAACTCGGCGATCGGCGCGAAAGTCGCCGGATCGTTGACCTGCACCTGCTTGGCCGCCGCGAGCACTACTGCTGCGCCCGAGCGCGTCATCTTGCCCAATGGCTGCCGGCAAGGGCCCGAAGGCATGCCGAGAATATTCATCAGCGTCTTGACCGGCACCGGGTTGCGCGACTTGCACTCGACCGGACCGTGCGGGCTTTCTTCCGTAGTCGTGACACCGACCATACCGAAAAGCGGATTCAGCTTCGCAGCCAATTCATCGGCTTCGGCCTCCTGGCCTGCAAGCAATAACTCAGTGAGTTTCTGCAAGGGACCCGGAATAACATTGGACATCACCGAAACTACCCCGGCAGCCTTGATATTCGGATCTTTCATCATCGCCACCGTCTTGTCGTCATCACCCGAAAAGATGGTAAAATCGTCACCGCAAATGCGACGCGTCTTGGCCATATTCTCCAGGTCACCGGTCGCCTCCTTGACCTGGCCGACATTGGGGTATTGCTCGGCCAGGATCGCTAGATCCTCGACCTGCATCATGCACCCCGTGCGCCCCGGAATGATATAGGGTAAGACCTGCATCTGCGGAAATTCTTTAGCGACAGGTTCGATATACTCGCGGCGAATCTCCATCGAGGATGGACCATTATAATAGGGGTCAACCACCAATACCGCGTCGGCACCGACGTGGGCCGCATGCTCGCTGCCGGCCAAGGTCTCCTTGGTCGAATTGCTGCCGACTCCGGCGATAGACTGCACTCGCTCCTTCGCCAGTTTGACGGTGCGATCAATGACTTCGTTGTGCTCTTCCCACAGTAGCGTCGGGCTTTCGCCGGTGGTCCCTACTGCGAGCACACTCTGGATATTGTTGGCGATCTGAAACTCCACTAATTGCTCCAGGCCTTCGTAGTCGATGCTGCCGTCCGCACGCATGGGCGTTACCAACGCGGTGCCACAACCTTTGAACATGATCATTCACCTTGCAGATATGGAGGACTTGCCAAAAAGCGCTCGATTTGCGACTCTTTTTTTGTCTTTACGTGATCTTCGGAACATAATACCGCCCCTGAGCCTTTGTCAATATATAGCCCTATCCAGGAGAGACCATGACCGCTGAAATCAACATGCGCTATGGCTGCAACCCCCACCAAGCCGCGGCCCGCACATATATAGCAGACGGCCGCGACCTGCCCATTACGCCGCTCAACGCCTCACCGAGCTATATCAATTTATTGGATGCGCTCAACGCCTGGCAATTGGTCCGCGAGCTGAAAGCTGAACTCGGCCTGCCCGCCGCCACCTCCTTCAAACACGTCTCCCCCGCGGGCGCCGCCGTCGCCGTGCCCCTAGACGACGCGCTCAGCGCATCGTATTTTGTCGCCCATCGCGAGCTCAGCCCTTTGGCCACAGCTTATGCCCGCGCCCGCGGTGCCGACCGCCTCGCCTCTTTTGGCGACTGGATCGCACTCAGTGATGTCGTCGACGTGCCCACCGCCGACCTGATCCGCATCGAGGTCTCCGACGGCGTTATCGCCCCGGGCTATGAGCCGGAAGCGCTGGAGATTTTAAAAAAGAAAAAGGGCGGCGATTATCGCATCCTGCAAATCGACCCCGACTACGAGCCTCCGGCGATCGAACGGCGCCAGCTCTTCGGCATCGAACTGGAACAGCGCCGCAATGATTTTGTCCCCGACGACGCCTTCTTCCAAAAGATTGTCACCACCCGCAAGGATCTGCCCGAATCGGCCCGCAGAGATCTCATCGTAGCGACGATCGCGCTGAAATACACCCAGTCCAACTCGGTCTGCTTAGCGCTCGACGGCCAGATCATCGGTGCCGGCGCCGGCCAGCAGTCGCGCGTGCACTGCGTACGCCTGGCCAGTTCCAAAGCCGACAACTGGTATCTGAGATTGCACCCCAGAATCTTAGAGATGAAATTCGCCAAAGGCCTCAAACGCCCAGAGAAAATAAACGCCATCGACATCTATCTGCAAGACGACGCCACCCCGGCCGAATTGAAAGCCTGGAAGGCCAATTATCGCGAAGTGCCCGAGCGGCTCACAGCCGAAGAAAAGCGCGCATGGCTCGACAACCTCAAAGGCGTCGCACTGAGTTCGGACGCCTTCTTCCCCTTCCGCGACAATATCGACCGGGCGCAGCGTTCAGGTGTCGAGTACTTGGTACAGGCCGGTGGATCGATCCAGGACGAGCCCGTGATCGCGGCAGCGGACGAATACGGGATGCTGATGATCAATTCGGGGGTGAGGCTCTTTCACCATTGAGGTGTATCACATAATTAGATATTAATGCCATCGGCTAATGCGACTTTCCGACATGATGTTCCGGAAGACCGTTGGAAATACTGGGGCGTATAGCTGAGAGCTGCTACATCTCTGCGACCACGCGAGTAGAAGACGGATCAAAAAATAGCCAAAGACGCCATTCTGATCAGCTTGCGATAAGCGCTACATGTTTCTCATCAATTACCCGCAACTTCCTCCTCTGCCACCAGCGCCCGTTCGCGCGCCTGTAAAATATGCTCGACGATCGCTTCGAAACCCTCGCGATTCTTGATACAAGCAAAAACCGTCGGCCCCTCGCCGCGCATCTTCTTCGCGTCGCGGTCCATCACCCCCAGATCTGCCCCCACCATCTCGGCTAGATCGATCTTATTGATCACCAATAGGTCCGATTGCGTCGTGCCCGGCCCCCCCTTGCGCGGCACCTTATCACCGCCCGACACGTCGATCACATAAATAGAATAGTCGACCAACTCGCGGCTGAAATGCGCCGCTAAATTATCGCCGCCGCTTTCGACCAAGAGCAGGTCGATATCGGCGAATCGGTCCATTAGATCTTCGAGCGCATTCAAATTCAGCGAAATATCCTCACGGATCGCCGCATGCGGACAGCCGCCCGTCTCGACGCCGATGATCCGCTCCTGCTCCAGCGCCTCGTGCCGCAGCAAAAACTCCGCGTCTTCGCGCGTAAAGATATCATTGGTGACCACACCGAGGCTATACTTACCGCGCAGCTTTTCGCACAACGCCTGTAAAAGCGCCGTCTTGCCGCTACCCACCGGCCCACCGATACCCACGGTAAAGGAGCGCGCGCCATAATCCCGGCGAGGATTCAGTGTCTCCCGCTCAGCGAACTGACCGGGCGATTCGAAAGGTTCGTGCGCATGCCCATGGGCATGATTGTGATCGTGTGCCATAGTGATTTTCCCGTTCTCAACTCTGAAAAAGACGCGAATAAAGCTCGTCGTGAACACTTTGTGCAATATCGATTTGTGGTGCACAACGCGATGCCTGCGCATAGGGCCGCCCCGCGGTTTCTGCCAGCAGTCGCCCACATTGTGGATATAGACTCAATTGCCGCCGAGTCGCTTCCATCGAGCCAATAACACCAAGACGCACGGCAGCGCTGATCTGATCTCTGAGCGTTTGAAACATAAAGAGCTGTTGCACATCGGCCTGTGCAAAACCCGCCGCCTTTAACGTCAAAGCGAAGACTGCAGTATAATGCACCGGCCAGCACGCCTGGCCCATATGGCGGCGCAGATCCACTATCCCTGCATGCGGATATAAATCTGCCGTCAACCGCAGCCAGTTCTTGCCAAGCGTCAAGCTCGCCCGCCGCATCGCCGGAGCCGTGATCATCGCATCGTAAAAATGCAGCATCTCAGCGATGGCCTTATCGTCGGATTCGGCGTATGCCGAATGTATAAATGGTATGTCGCCATAGGCCGTCGCGGTCAGCGCGGAAAGCACAAACTCCTCCAGCGCCTTTGGCGAACCCAATAGACCCAACTGATATGCCCCTTCCAAGCCACTAGAAAAGGCATAACCTCCGGCCGGCAGCGCACTGTCGGCCAAATGCATCAGCTCGTAGAAATCGTCCATTTAAAAGAGATTATACAGCTGCGCCAGCGGCAGTTTCTCTGCCGGCTCACAGGTAAGTTCTTCGCCGTCGGCTACGACTCTGTAGGTCTCCGGGTCGACATCGATCTCGGGCACCCAGTCATTTAATTGCATATCCGCCTTGCCGATATCGCGGCAGTGCTCGACAGCGACGGCTTCTTTCGCCAATCCATAATCAGCCTCGACCCGTTCGCGCGAAGCCTCGGAGACAAAAGCCAGCGAAGTCGGCCCCACCGCACTGCCGTATGCACCAAACATCGGACGCGTATAAACCGGTTGCGGTGTCGGGATCGAGGCGTTGGCATCGCCCATCTGTGCATAGGCAATGACCCCGCCCTTAATTACCATTTCGGGCTTAGCGCCAAAAAATGACGGCTGCCACAAGACCAGATCCGCCAACTTGCCGACCTCCACCGAGCCGATCTGTGCGGCCATGCCGTGCGCGATCGCCGGATTGATGGTGTATTTGGCGATATAGCGGCGGGCACGGAAGTTATCGGCCCCATTGGCGTCCTCGAGCAACAAGCCACGCTGTTGGCGCATCTTGTGCGCCGTCTGCCAGGTCCGGCAGATCACTTCGCCCACCCGCCCCATCGCCTGGCTGTCGGAGGCGATAATCGACAGCGCGCCCAAGTCGTGCAGAATATCCTCGGCGGCGATCGTCTCCTGGCGGATCCGGCTCTCGGCGAAGGCCACATCCTCGGGGATATTCTTGTCGAGATGGTGGCAGACCATCAACATGTCGAGATGCTCATCGATGGTATTGACGGTAAAAGGCCGAGTCGGATTGGTCGAGGAGGGCAACACATTGGCCTCACCGCACAATTTCATAATATCCGGCGCATGACCACCGCCGGCGCCTTCGGTATGGTAGGTATGGATCGTACGGCCCTTAAACGCCGCGCGCGAAGCCTCGACAAAACCCGACTCGTTGAGCGTATCGGTATGGATACAGACCTGCACGTCATAGTCTTCAGCAACGCCCAGACACGTATCGATCGTCGCCGGGGTCGTGCCCCAATCCTCGTGCAGTTTAAGGCCGCAAGCACCGCCTTCTATCTGCTCTATAAGCCCTGGACGCAACGACGAATTGCCCTTGCCCAAAAAACCAAAATTGAGCGGCCAGGCGTCGGTTGCCTGTAGCATCATGCGGATATAAAAGGCACCCGGAGTACAGGTCGTAGCATTGGTGCCCGTCGCCGGACCGGTGCCGCCGCCGAGCATGGTAGTAATACCCGAGGCGATCGCCTCTTCGATTTGCTGCGGGCAGATAAAATGCACATGCGCGTCGAGCGCGCCCGCCGTAAGGATTTGCTTTTCCCCAGCCACCACCTCGGTGGTGACGCCGACGACCATATTTTTATCCACCCCTGGCATAATATCGGGATTGCCCGCTTTCCCGATGCCGACGATACGCCCGGCCTTGACACCGATATCGGCCTTGAAGATGCCGGTGTAATCGAGTACAAGCGCATTAGTGATCACTAGGTCCAAGGCCTCTTCTTGGCTTGCGCCGCTCTTCTGCCCCATCCCGTCGCGCAGCACTTTTCCGCCGCCGAACTTGCATTCTTCCCCGTAAACGGTATGGTCCTTCTCGACTTCAATGACCAGATCCGTATCACCCAGTCTGACCCGGTCACCCGTCGTCGGACCGTACATATCCGCATAAGCGCGTCGATCAATATTCATCGCCATACCCTCCTAACCCGCCCCTAAGAAGCCGCGCTCTTTAGCCCGAGCAAGCGCTGCAGTTTTATTTTCTTCGTTTAATGAGCCTGCGATCAAACCACTGCCGCCATGCACCACCCGCTCACCGTCGACGGCAACCAACCCGACCTTTTTGGACTCGCCCGGCTCGAAACGCACCGCCGTCCCCGAAGGGATATCGAGGCGAAAGCCATAAGCCTGTGAGCGATCAAAATGCAATTGTGCGTTGGCTTCAAAAAAAGGAAAGTGCGAGCCGACCTGCACCGGACGGTCACCCATATTCACTACAGCCAACTCAATGCTCTCGCGACCGGCATTGAGTTCGATATCGCTGTCTGCAACCAGCGACTCGCCCGGCGCGGCGCTCGACGCATTGTCCGGCGACCAAGTCTTTTGCATCCGCGTAAGCCCCGAACCGTACAGCGCCAGTTCGGCGTCACCCGCCTTGCGACAGATCGGCTGATGCACCGTCACCAATTTGGTGCCGTCGGGGAAAGTGCCCTCGACCTGCACCTCGTGCACCATCTCCGGCACACCCGGCAATACATCGTCAATGCCCAATAACTGCTTGCCCTTGTCCATCAGCACTGCAACGCGTTCGCCGTCGCGGATAAATTCGAGCAATTGCGCCGCGATCAGCGCAGTCGCCTCTGGATAATTGAGCTTCAGACCTCGGGCATAGCGTTTCTGCGCCACGAAACCCGCGTTGTGCAATACCAGTTTATCGATATCCCTGGGTGAAAGCCGCATGCGTCCTCCATCAAAAGGTCAGGTGGGTTTTAATACTTTCGTCCGACAACTCGTCGGCCGCGCCCTGTAAAATAATACTGCCGCGGTCCATAAGAAAAAAATGATCGGCGATCTGCCGGGCAAAATCAAAATATTGTTCGACCAAGACAATTGTAAACTCTCCGCGCTCCTTAAGCGAGAGCAAAACCTTTTCAATCTCTATAATAATCGACGGCTGGATGCCCTCGGTCGGTTCGTCCAACATTAAAACCTTCGGCCCGCCGACCAGTGCCCGACCAATGGCCAACTGCTGTTGCTGCCCACCGCTGAGATTGCCGCCCATGCGGTCTTGCATTTCCGCCAGGACCGGAAAAAGCTCAAAAACTTCCGCGAAGACTTCGCTGCCGCCTTGCTCGCGGGCCTCCAAACCAATCGCGAGATTCTCCCTTACGGTCAATCGGGGGAATATCTCGCGTCCTTGCGGCACATAGGCCAAACCCCGTCGGGCGCGGCGATCGGATGAAATAGTCGTGATATCGTCCCCGTCGAAGCACACGCTTCCCTTGCTCGGTTCGACAAGCCCCATAATCGCCTTGAGCAAGGTCGTCTTGCCGACGCCATTGCGCCCCATCACCGCGACGATCGAACCATTGGGAATGTCCATACTCACATCCCGCAGAATTCTACTGCCGCCATAATGCACGTCCAAATCGTCGATCGTTAGAATCGTTTCAACCGACGGCATCGCTTTGCTCCCTGTCCATCGCGCTACCCAGATAACATTCGATAACGCGCGGATCATTCTGCACCTCGTCCATATCCCCTTCCATCAGCACCCTCCCCTCGTGCAAAACGGTGACCTTGCGCGCGATCTGCCGCACAAAGCCCATATCGTGCTCGATGACAATCATCGAGCGGTCCACCGCCAAATCCTGTAGCATCTCCCCAGTCTTGTAAGTTTCCTCGTCGCTCATGCCCGCCGCCGGCTCATCCACCAATAGCAGGGTCGGATCTTGCAGCATGACCATCGCGATCTCCAACCACTGCTTCTGCCCATGCGAAAGGGTCCCGGCCAGTACATTGAGCACATCGGCCAAACCCGTGCGCTCGGCCACTTCCTCGATCCGCCGCCGTTCGCCCTGCTGTAAACGGTGCAATAGCGTCGCGAAAACCCCGCGATCGGTCTTTATCGCCAACATCAGGTTGTCGAATACGCTCAGCGAGGTGAAGACCGTCGGAGCCTGGAATTTGCGCCCGACGCCCAGATCGACGATTTCATCCTCGGAGAGCTTGCTTAGATCCTTGTCGCAAAAAAAAGCCGTGCCCTCGTCGGGGCGCGTCTTGCCGCAGAGCACGTCAAGCAAGGTGGTCTTGCCCGCGCCATTGGGCCCGATAACCACGCGCAATTCGTTTTTTTGTACTTCGAAGATGTCGATGTCCAACGCCTTGAACCCGTCGAAAGACACACTCAATTTTTGCACATAGAGATTTTCCATACCGCTCCCGTTTATGCAGTTGCCATTTTATTGCGCCAGCGTTCAATAACACCGACAATACCCTCGGGAAAGAACAGCACCACTCCCAGAAACAAAGCGCCGAGAAAATAGAGCCAGGTGCCGGGAAAGGCTCCCGTGAGAAAACTATAGAGCAAATTGATGAGCACCGCCCCGACGATGGCCCCAACCAGCGTAGCCCGACCACCTACCGCCGTCCAGACAACGATCTCGATGGAAGCCTGCACATCCATGCGCCCTGGCGTAATAATGCCCGTCTGCGGCACATATAGCATCCCCCCCAAACCCGCCAGCGCGCTAGCCACCACGAAGACAAAGAGCTTGTAGTGGGTGATCTGATAGCCGATAAAACGCAGCCGGTGCTCCCCGTCGCGGACCGCCACCAACACTTTTCCCAATTTTGAACCGACAATAAAGCGGCACAGATAATAGGCCCCCAAAAGCGCGACACAAGCCACGGCGTAGAGCCCCCGTTTCGTTGCCGGGTCGGACAACTCGAATCCCAACAAGGTTTTGAAATCCGTCAGCCCGTTCGTGCCACCGAGCATCGTCTCATTGCGCAGAAACATCAACCACATCGCCAACGCCAACGCCTGGGTGATAATGGCGAAATAAACGCCCTTGATGCGGCTGCGGAAGGCGAGGAAACCAAAGGCCATCGCCGCCGCCCCGGGCACCAACAAACCTAATAACAACGTCAGCGGCAAGCTGTGGAACGGTTCCCAGAAAAGCGGTAGTTCCTCGACCTGATTCCAGACCATAAAATCGGGCAGAACGCTGCCGTAGACACTCTCAGTACCCGTTTTTAACAACATGTGCATGCCGATAGCATAACCGCCCAGACAGAAGAAAAAAGCCTGACACAGCGACAGTATACCGGTAAACCCCCAGATCAGGTCCACGCCCAACGCGACAATTGCAAAACAGAAATAACGGCCCCAGAGATTGATAGTCGTATCGGCGACGAGACCCCAATAATTAAGCAACGGCACGACTACGCCCAATAGGGCGAATAACCCGAACGCGATCGCGTGGTGCTTGGCCGCACTCATAGCTCTTCTCCCCGGCCCCGGGCCGGAAAAAGACCGGTCGGGCGCGATTGTAAAAAGAGGATGATCAGCCCGAGCAGAATGACTTTGCCATAAACGGCTTCAAAGAACGGTTCGAGCAGCTTGTTGAAAATGCCGATGCCCAGCCCAGCGCTGATTGTGCCGAGTAACTTGCCGACCCCACCGGTGACGACGACCAGAAACGAGTCGACGATATAGGTCTGCCCCATATTGGGCACGACATTGCCGATCAGCGTCATGGCCCATCCAGCAACCCCGGCGATACCGGTGCCCAACATAAAGGCCATCGCGTCGACCCGCCGCACCTGGACCCCGACACAGGCGCTCATCGAGCGATTTTGCGTCGTTGCCCGCAGCCGCAACCCGAAGCGGGTGCGAAAGAATAGCGCCATCAACGCGCCGACGATAGCGATGGCCAAGCCCATGATGAATATTCTGTTATAGGGCAGTATTACCTGCGGCGACATTTCCCATCCCCCATGTAGAAGTTGCGGCAGTTTCACCGCCGTCAGGTCGCCGAAGATACTGCGCGCACCCTGGATGAAAATCAGACTAATACCCCAAGTAGCCAGCAAGCTCTCCAGCGGGCGGCTGTAGAGTCGGCGGATGACTAGGGCTTCCAACAATAGACCGCAGCCACCGGCGACCAAAAAAGCCAAGGGCAGCGAAAACGCGAAGTATAGATCGCCATAGGCGGGAGGCAGTACGTCCACACATATATTCTGTACCACAAAAGTCGTATAGGCGCCGATCATCATAAATTCACCGTGTGCCATATTGATCACGCCCATCTGCCCATAGATAATGGCCAAACCCAATGACATCAGCACCAGAATCGAGCCCAGGCTCAAACCGATAAAAGCCGTCTGCACCACTTGCATAAGAGAACTGAAACGCTCTAGGCTTTGCAGCGCCGACACCGCCCGCGCTCGCACTCCGGCGTCCGGCTCGGCGAAGACAGCGGATTCGCCCTCCCGCAAAAGTGCCTTGAGCACGGGGATCGCCAGTGGGCTGCGCAATTCCTGCAACTGGCCTACTGCCTCCAATCGCACATCCGCCGCATCATCAGCCAATTGCAACTTGGCCAACGACACCCGCTTGAGCCGCGCTATCGCGTCGTCGGTTTCCGTTTCTATCGAATAACGCAATACCTCAATCTGGGCCGCGCTGCCCCTATTGCCGATATTTTCGGCGGCGATACGCCTTTTCCTCGCATCTGGGTGGGAGAGATCCATCTGCAGCAGATAGGGCTGAATCAATGCCCGGATCACCCGCCCGGTCTCCACCTCTTGTAAATCATAGAGTGAAACTTTGACCAGGTTGCCGTCTTTGCTGACGATCGCCTGCCGCTCGGGATACACGGTGTAAAGCGGCACGATCGAATCGCCGTAGTCGTCGGTTTCCTCTTCGCCGACAATCACCAGCCCGGCCTGCTCTTCGCGTGCATCCCAGCGATAGACCTCCCCGTTGAAAAGCCCCTGTATCAGCACATAGTGGGCCTGGTCGAAACGGGCACTCATTGCCCCTACCGCCGCCTTAATTTGCACATCATCACCGCTGGCCAACCGGTCCATCTGTGCCTCGCCCCATTCATCGGCCCCTGCAGCCCCAGCTACAATAAACCACACCGCCACCATGGACCCAAGCATACTTTTTAGTCCCATCCCTGTTCCTATCCTTATGCTAGTAACGCGATGCTCTGCCCCGTTATAAAACAGGGCAGAGCCGATCTTTCCAGTACCGCCTACACCCACCTGACTTGGTAAGGGGCGGATCGGACGGATCAATCGCGCTCAATATATACCGGGAGCCTTGTGACCGTCTCCGCCCCATCACATACCTTTAGAAGGAGATCAGCGACTCCAGACCAATCTGCGCTACCGCATCGGCATCGCCGACAGTGAGCAGTTTCGCTTCGGCGATCAGACCCCAGTTGTCGGAAATGGCGTAGCTGGGGGCTATGGTGATCTCGTTAGTTTCGCCATCCTTGCCACCACCGGCCGGTGTCAGTGCAATAGCCGAGTAGCGGACGGTTACGCCAATTTTGTCACTGAGCCCGTAGTTGACCATCGCCAGATAGCCAAGGCCCGAGTCGAATGAACCGTCGTCGTTGACCCAGTCGCTCATCAAGTTGACCTCGGCAGCTACCGAGAGCGGGCCATTTTCGTACAGACCCCAGACGTTGATCAGATTCTGCTTGTCTTCTATCGCAAAGGCCGCTTTGGCCGTCACTCCTTCGATCGGCGTCAGAATCAGCTGAGCCTCGATACCGAAATCGCTATCCAAATCCTTTTCACTACCGTCCCATACACTCGAAACGACAGCCCCGTAAACTCCAAACTTATCCGTCGCGTAAGACGCCGCGATCCCGTTTTGATAACCGCCGTAGACCAACGTAGCCGAGGCGGAGTACTGATACATCCCCGTGGGTTCGGCCGCCTCGAAACCGGTGCAGCTGAGAAATTTGCCCACGGTGAGCAAGAGCCCCTCACCCACTTCGTAGGCAATGTAAGCCTGCTCGAGTTCGACCGGGGCGCTAGGCCCCATCGCATTCACGTCGGCCCGAATCGAGATACCGTCGCCGAGATCGGTCGAGAGATCAAGTTCGAACTGATCCAGGCCCATCCCAACAACCCCGTCGTCACTCAAGATGCTCATATCTACAAAACCCGAGAATTCAACATCCGCAGCGACGCTTTGCACACATAAAGCCAGCACTGCGATCGAATTTGCAAGTTTTCTTGGCATTGCCAATTTGTCCGTCCTTTGTTCTGAGGATAGCGGTCGAGACCGCAAAATGATGTGGATTGATCTACTGCTCGATGGTATAGGTGCCCATGAACTTGACGTGGTCGCAGTCCTTGTCGGCACTGGTGATATCGTCCCAGGGATCGGGCGCCACCAGTCCATCGGACTCATAGACGATCTTGAACTGGCCGTTCTTCCTGATCTCGCCGATATAGACCGGCTTGTGCAGATGGTGATTGCGCTCGTCCATCATCACCATGCCGCCGGGCGAGTCGTAGTTGAGGCCGTAGAGGGCGGGGCGCACTTCGTCGACGGCGAAAGTACCGGCCTTCTCGACCGCGTTTTTCCACAGGTAAACCCCGGTATAGGCCCAGAGAATCGGATCGTCGGTGACCCGCTTCAGACCGCCGGGCAACTCGTTGACCGCGCAATACTGCTTGAAGCTTTTGACGAAGTCGCGGTTCTCTTTGCCGGGCACCGATTGGAAGTAGTTCCAGGCCGCGAGGTGGCCAACGAGAAACTGGGTGTCCATCGCCCGCAATTCGTCCTCTGCCACCGAAAAAGCCATAATCGGGCACATCGCCGAATTCAAGCCCTGGTTCGAGAATTCCTTGTAGAAAGGCACATTCGAATCGCCGTTGATCGTGCTGAGGACCGCGGCCGTGCCATCGGCAGCGAAGGCCTTGACCTTCTGCACGATGGTCTGGTAATCCTGATGATGGAAAGGCGTATACTCTTCCATAATGTTTTCCGCCGGCACGCCCTGGTCCAAGAGATAGGCCCTCAGAATCTTGTTGGCGGTGCGCGGGAAGACATAGTCGGTGCCGAGCAGATAGAATTTTTTGTAGCCGCCGCCCTCTTCGCTCATCAGGTATTTGGCGGCCGGAATCAACTGCTGATTGGGTGTGGCACCGGTATAAATGATATTGCGCGAGCACTCCTCGCCCTCGTACTGGACCGGATAGAAGAGCAGCCCGTTATTCTCCTCAAAAACCGGCAGCACCGATTTGCGCGAAACAGAGGTCCAGCAGCCGAAGACGGCCGAGACATTCTTTTCGAGCAAAAGCTCTTTCGATTTTTCGGCGAAAAGGTCCCAATCGGAAGCCGGGTCGACGATCACCGGTTCGATTTGAGTGCCGAGCACTCCGCCATCGGCGTTGATTTCTTCGACCGCCATCAATACCGCGTCGCGCAGCGATACTTCTGAAATCGCCATCGTGCCGCTGAGCGAATGCAAAATACCTATTTTGACCGGTCCTTCGGCCCGAGCGCTGCTGTGCGCCCCCATAACGAAAGCGGTTAAAACTGCGCTATATATTAGCGTCTTACTCCACTTGTTCATTGAATCCCTCCAAAGTATGTAGGCTTTTAACGATGCAAACGAACGCCAGTTGTGCTGAGTCAGCGTATAAGTGCATCTACGCAAAACAAAGGCCAGCCGGTGAGCAGACCGGTTGGCCAAAGGGATTGCGCAAAGCCTATATCAATAGCGAAACAAAGAGATACAAGAATACAGTTTTATTTCATCGGCCACATAAATGGTATTTTTCGATCAAATTTAAAATCAATAAACGACATATTTGTTATCTATATTTTACTTATTGACATTTTTGTATTAATTATGTGGCCCTATTCGACTGGATCGCTCCATCAGTTGCCCGAGGAATATTTAAACTCGTTCAATTTCGATCACCGTTACCCATCAACCGCCAGAAAATCTCGACCGTCAATTATCATATCCGACAAATATGTAGTGACAAAAAAATACCGAGCGTTGCTTATATAGCACGCCCGGAAGTTCGCGAAGACGGTTCTAACTATGATGCTTAAACGACCAAATATTGAGGGGGATTTAACTTTATAGCGCGTCCCTCAATATTTGCGGCGCAGCGGATCGCCGGCCAAAACCTTGGGATGCGATACGGCCAGTGCCAGCGCCCGTGTGACAAAATCTAAATCCTCGCTGCTGGGCCCCAATATACGGGCGACGAGAACCCCGGGGCGCGCTGCGGCCAACGAGACGAAGACGGCACTGTCGCGGCCATTCTCGACACCCATTGCGAATTGCTTGGCCACCCGCGGTTGCAACTCGGCGGCCAAGACCTCTCGTAACGCGCCAAAGGACGCGGATGTACATGAACCTACAACGAAAACATTGGCGAAGGCGGCAGATCCAGCAAAAACCCCGACATTGTCGGGGTTTTGCTGACTAGGTTGCGAGTTAAAACGCTCGACCAGTACCAGGTCATCTCCCCGGTAAATAGTGATATTCGAAGTATACGAGCTGTATTGGAAACGCTCGCCGCGTGCCCCTCGCCCCGCCGTCGCTGCATCGAGCAAAATCAGGGTCGCCCCCTCCTCTAAACGCCAAACCTGCTCCTGTACAAAGGCACTATCGGCATAGGGCACCACCGGGTCCGGCAGCGACACCACACAACCGCCCGGTCCGATACGCCCCGCGATCTCCTGCCGCGCGCCCTGGCCATCGACCGTCTTATATACTTTAGTAAAAGCTTGTGTGCCTAAAAAAAGCTTGGCCTCGCGACCACAATCGACGCTTAGGCGGACTTGGTCGCCGGCGACTAGACCGCCTCCATAACTGGAAAGCACCGCGGTACAATAATCGGCTCCCGCGTTCGGAGTGAGGATCTTCAGCGGCGCGATCGAAAGACACCTGGTCAAACGCGACCGCCCACCGACGCGCTCCACTTCCACTTTTGAGCAATCTCCTTCTATAAACGCGCTCACCGGCTAACAGCCTGCTGCCCGAAATGATCGGCGAGCAAAAAGAAATCGGCGAAATCCACCGCGCCGCTCTCGTCGAGATCGAAGAGCGGGTCAAAGATCGGTTCGCCCAACTCGCGCCCGAAATGGTCGGCGAAGAGGAAAAAATCATCCAAGTCCACGTCGAGATCTTCGTCGAAGAGCCCGTAGATCGGCGCGCCCCCGGCATCGACACCGACGGCCGAATCAATCATCACCGTGCGCCGCATGTCCTCGGTCGTGCCGGGCAGTATCACCATCTCTCGCCAATTGTCCTGGTCCTCAGCGAGAACTTTGTAGCGGTACGTCCCGTCAATCTGCCTCGTCCGGTCGAAATAGCGATCGACGCCGGGTCCCACCCGGCCGATTTCTTCGTAAAAGGTCCGGTCCCGACTGCGGTAGACCCGATAACCATAGACCCCCAACTGCCGTACCCTCCGATCGCCGTAATCAAACCAAACGGGCGCCACATCATCTGCCGATAGGGTCCAACGGATCTCGACCTGGTCCTGTAGATTCCGCGCCTCGATATCGGTCGGCGGCGCGGGCGGAAACTGGTCGCGCCCCCCTACCCGCCCCACGCTAACAGCAAGCCCACCACCCTCGGCTACAGGGCTATCAGCAAAGGCCGACGACACCTGGAAACCGGCGCTGTGTACAAAGCTACGCACTTGGGCAGCGATCACCAGATCGGAATCTCGCCCCTGTGGCTCGATCCAGGTATGCGCCTTGCCCTCACGCGCCGC
The DNA here is from genome assembly GCA_018672475.1 of Gemmatimonadota bacterium. Taxonomy (GTDB): domain Bacteria; phylum Latescibacterota; class UBA2968; order UBA8231; family UBA8231. The sequence goes on from JABHFS010000129.1 coordinate 26,109, forward strand.
AACGACCTGTGGGCCGATAACCGCCGCAAGCCCGCGCAATACCGAAAAATAGATGCTGCTGGTATCTTCAAACGCCAGGCCGCCCGTCCCATCAAAAAGCTTGGCTTCGACCTTTATCAGCCCCAAAAAATTTTCCGTGAAATGCAACTCGATCCGCGTAGCCGGCGCAACGATGCGCCGAGTCAAAAATGCAGACGCCAACCCTAAGACTCGCGCTTCCACCACGACCTCGGCCCCGGGATCAAGGGTCAAGACCGCCTCGGCTTCGCCGGCAGTTACTTGCACCACCTGCGGCGAACTACCCGCAACCCCAAAGAGAATCTGGGTATGGTTATTGGTGCGCAATAAGCGCCCGTTCGTATCGTAGATTCCCGCGCGCACGACTAATTCGACGCGGCCGTCAGCCGTCAGATTCTCGGCCACGGGGTTGATTTGCAGAACATAGGGGACAAAGGGTTGAGCCGAACCAGCGGCCAAACCTGAAAAGCGCCCCGCCGCCCCACCGAACTGCCCGACCTCGGCACCCGTAGGCAACGCGAATTCCAAAATGCGCTGGCCGGTGAAATCACCAACAAAAAGCCGCTGCCCGAGCACCGCCAAACCCGTCGGTAACGCCCCGGCTACGGAAATCTCCCGCACGACCGCCCCCGACCCGGCATCGAGCGCATAGACCACCGGCGGACGAATTTGACTGGCGTATAATGGCCCCCCTCCCGCGGCTA
>JABHFS010000130.1 GCA_018672475.1 Gemmatimonadota bacterium
CACGTGGCCAATATGAAGGTCGGGGATTCCAGGGAGTTCAGCCCTCCGCACAACGACAACGTGATCCCGGCGCCGGAGGCGATGCAGGGGCAGATCCTGGCGCTGCCGGACCACAACGGCGACGGCGTGGCCGATACCTCCATCGTTGTCGTTGATAATCTGTGGTGGGCGACCAGCCTCGCCTTCTACAAAGGCGACCTCTATGTCGGTGACCAGCACGCGGTCCGGCGTTTCCGCGACGCGGACGGCGACGGAGTATTCGAGACCGAGTTGCCGATAGTGGCCGAGATACCCTTTGGCGATCACCACCGCACCAGAACCATCCAGTTTGACGAGATCAACGACAAGCTCTACGTCTCGGTCGGCTCGAGTTGCGACCTCTGCCGTGAGGAAAATCCCGAGCGCGCAGCGATTCTAGAATTCAACGCCGATGGCACGGGGCGCCGCGTCTTCGCCCGTGGTCTGCGCAACGCGATTGGGCTGGCCATCCACCCCGAGACCAACGAACTATGGGCGACAGATAACGGTCTCGACCAGATGGGCTCGATGTTGCCGCCCGAAAGCGTCCACGTCGTCCGGGACGGTGGCTTCCACGGCTGGCCGGTCGCTTATGGCTACGGCGTCTGGGTCGACTACGAGACCTTCTACCAAGGCGAGCGCACCGAACGCGCATGTTCTTTCTGCCCTTCTAGTGTGGGCCAGCTGCCCCGGACGGCGCAGGATTCAGCCGATGTGGCGAGGATGATTCCGCCGGTGGGGTTGCTGCCGGCGCATACCGCGCCGATGGCCATCCACTTCTACACCGGCGAGGCTTTGGGCCCGCGTTTCAAAAACGCCGCCTTGGTCGCACTGCGCGCCGGCCGTTTGGCGCCGGTGGGCGGGCACAAGGTCATGGCCCTGTTCTCGGAGCCCGACGGGTCCAACCCCCGCGTCGCCGATTTCGTCACCGGCTTCCAGCCGGATGAATTTGACGGGGGCAGCGCCTGGGGCGAGCCGACCGGAATCGCCGAGGACGGGCGGGGGCATATCTATATCAGCAGCGACTGGACCAACCACCTCATCGTCAAAATCGCCCCGAGTTCGCTCAGGGGCACCTGGGAATCGCGCATCCCCGACAACGCCTTTACGGACGGGCGCGTAAACCTGCTGGCCACCGTCCGCGTCGCCGAGCTCGATCCGCGGGGCGGTCCGGTGGTAGCCACCGCGGATCTCAGCGCCTTGGGGGGGGCCGAGCGCCATCCCTTGCGCGATGAGGGCGATGGCACCTTCACGCTCGATCTGACCTTGCCCACCGGTCCCCAGGTCGGTACGCGGTCGATCCGCATCCTGCTCGAGCAGCAGACCGAGGCGGGACTGGATGTGCTGCGCTTCAGCCACGCAATCCACGTCGTGCGCGGCGAGGACCTGGTCGTCGCCGACGACTGGAGGGTGAGCGAACGCGGTGGGGTAGCCCTGCAACCGGTTGGCGATGACGGGGCGTTGCCGATCCGCATCGACAACGTCGCCGGTTCAGGGTGGCGTCTGACCTTTAATGCGCCGGAGCCCGTGGCGGCCGACGAATACCGGGCGCTGCGTTTCGCCGTGCAGATCGACCCCGCCCAACTCGAAGGCGTGCAGGGACCGCTCAGTGCCGTATTACTACCGGGGGGCCGCCAACTCCCATTGGCACAAGAGCGCCTCCTGGAGCGGAACAGCGCGGTCGATCTGGTCGCGGACGGATTGCTCGATCCGACGGCTGGCAGCTGGCAGGTCGTCGAAATCCCGCTGGAGGCGTTTGGGCTGGAGGGCGAGCCAATCGGTTCGATTCGCTTTCTGGGACGGCTGGAGGGCGAATTCCTGCTCGACGATCTGCGGCTGGTGAGTCATGTTCAGCGGCCGGGTGAGACGGCGGTGTTAGAAGAGCGCGGCAACGCGCCGGCACAATTTACACTGGGTCAGAGCTATCCCAATCCCTTCAATGGCGAAGTGGTGATTCCCTTTGCGCTGGCGCGCGCCGGTGCGGTAGGATTATCGCTCTACGATCTGCTGGGGCAGCGGGTGGCGGTGCTGGCCGAGGGCTGGCATCCGGCGGGACGGCACGAGGTGCGCTGGGATCCGCGCGCGCGGCAGGAGCTGGCCAGCGGGGTGTATTTCTATCGCCTGCAAACGGCTAGCGGCGTCAAGTTCGGCAAATTGATTCTACTACAATAGGTGGCTATGCGTTTATCGGATCACCCCGGATGGGTGGCGGCTGGCATCGTGCTCTTGGCGCTGGTGCTGCGGTTATTGCACGTGTGGCAGATGTCGGCCAGCCCGCTCTTTGCCGATCCGGCGGTCGACGCGGCCACCTATGTCGAGTACGCGACCCATTTGGCCGCGGGCCAATGGTTGGGCTGGGGCCAAGGGCCTTTTTGGCAGCCGCCGCTGTATCCCTATGTTTTGGCGTTGGTCAAGCTGGTCTTTGCGGATTCCTTCTTTTACGCCGTGCGTTTTTTGCAGGCGGTGATGGGCGCATTATCCTGTCTGCTGGTCTATCGGATTGGGCGGCGGCTATTTGCTCCGGGCATCGGTGCGATAGCCGCTTTCGCTGCGGCGGCCTATGGCCCTCTGATCTATTTCGATGCCCGCTTGCTGCCCACTGGCTTGGCGACCTTTCTCGGCTTGTTGGGCCTGCTGCTGTTGTTGTATGCGGTCGAGCATCCGTTGAAGCGGTTGTTTTTGGCGGCGGGCATGGTCTGGGGGACCGCTGCCCTCGCCGTGGCCACGATGTTGGCGCTGGTGCCCCTGGCTGCCGGCTGGCTGGCTTATCGCTATTGGGGGCTGGCTGATCGCGGCCGCGTCTGGATCGGCATCTTCTTGGTCGGGGTGGCGTTGCCGATTGTGCCGGTGACATTATACAATGACATCGTCGGCGAAGACGCGGTGCTGATCTCGTATAATGGCGGCGTGAATTTCTTTATTGGCAACAATGCCGACAGCGAACAAACGCTCGCCATCCGCCCCGGGTGGGAGTGGGAGGAACTGGTTGCCGAGCCGCTGCGGCAAGGCATCACTCGCCCATCTGCAAAATCCAGTTATTTTTACGACCGGGCTTTCGCGTTTATCCGCGATGAACCTGTGGCCTATATTGGTCTCCTGGCACAAAAAACAATCCAGTTCTGCAGTGGCGACGAAATAGGGCGCAACCAGGAGATCTACTACTGGCGCAAGTATTCGTCCGTTCTCGCGCTCAGCTTGTGGAAGTGGGGGCTGGCTTTTCCCTTTGGCCTGGTCGGTCCGCTGGCGCTGATCGGTCTGCTGGTCCACATCCGTCGGCAAGGGCTGACCTTGCCATTTGTTTTTGTGCTCGGCTATAGTTTCGCGGTGCTCGTCTTTTTTGTGGCGTCGCGCTATCGGGTGCCGGTCGTGCCGCTGTTATTGCTTTTTGCTACCTATGGTGGACATTGCTTATATGGATACTGGCGGCAGAAAATATTCTGGCCGCTCGCTGTTTTCGCCGCGCTTTTGCTGGCGGCAAATTTCAATCTGCCCCCGATGGACATGCGCGGCACAGCCGCCACGCAAAACGATCTGGGCAATGTCTACTTGCGCAATGGCCGTTACCAAATGGCACTGCTAAAATTCAAACAGGCCGTGCAACAAGATCCGCACTATTGGCAGGCCTGGTTCAACGCTGGTTCATTGCAGGCGATGCGCGGCGATTTGCGCGGTGCGCAGTTGATTTTTCGACGCGTGTTGGAACACAATTCCGAGCGCGCGGATGTGTGGAGCAACCTGGCGGGCACTTATGTCGGGCTTGGCGAGTTGCCACAGGCCGTGCGCACGCTCGAACGCGCATTGGTGGCGGCTCCACCGCGGCCGGATCTCTATGTCGAACTGATTCGGCTTTATATTCAACAACGACAATATGCTGAGGCGGACGCGGCGTATCATCGCGCACTGTCGGACTTTCCCTTCGAACCGCGCTTGCATGCCCTACACGACGAGATAAACCATTGATCCCACACCGAGCCGTGTCCGGAGGCAATTCACTTGGCGCAACCACAGTCAAATAGGGTCTGGATACTTCGTTTGTTGACCGCGCTGGCCGGTTTGGGACTAGTGATCGGGGTTGAGGGCCTGCTGCGGTTCGTGCCGGGGTTAGGGCCGGCTCCGTTAGTCGTCGCGCGGGCCGAGCAGGGAGGCAAGGTGCTGCACGCGGTCAATCGCTTTTATTCGCAGCGCTTCTTCTTCGGGCAACAGGGCCGACTGGCCGCCGCCGGCCAGATGGCGGAGCGTTCTTTTATCAAACCTGCCCCTGCTAATCTCTATCGTGTCGTTTTTGTCGGCGCTTCCACCGTGCAGGGATTTCCGCATCCCCGTCGTCTGGCCGCCGCATCTTTTCTCGAAGCGATGTTACAAGACGCCTTGCCCGAGAGGACGGTGGAAGTATTCAATCTGGGCATAACCTCCATCGCCAGTTTCGCCGTGGCACAGGTCGTCGCTGACGCTTTGGTGTTGGAACCGGATCTGGTGGTGGTCTACACTGGGCACAATGAATTTTACGGTATTTATGGCGTGGGGGATTATGAAACGCCGAGATACAATCGGCTCGATTATGCCTTGCGCCAATTGCACCTGGCGCAGTTGGTGCAGGGAGCGGCGGATTATTTCGACGGGAGCGGCTCTTCGACGGATTTGTTGAAACTGATGGCGCAACGCGGAGAAGTGCCTGTCGATAGCGCCCGCCGCCGGGCGGCTGAGGTACATTTGCGGGAAAATGTGCGTCAGATCGCAAAGACGTGCCAAAGCGTCGGCGTACCGCTGATACTGTGCACTTTGGCGGCTAATGATGCGGGTTTTGCTCCCGTTGGGTCTTCTGCGGTGGCATTGGGGGGGGCACCAGGCCGACAGTGGTCTGAACGCATGGAAGGTGCGGCCGTACGTCTGACGGGGGATTATGTTGCGGTAGAAGTGGCGGAGGAAGCACTGGTGCTATTGGATCAGGCGGCGGCCCTGTCTGCTGAGCACGCCTGGCTGTGGTATTTGCGCGGCCGTGCGTTAGCGCGTTTGGATCGGCAGGATGAGGCCCATGTGGCGTTTCGCAAAGCCCGCGACCTGGATACTATGCCCTGGAGAGCGCCGACGGCCCATAGCGAGATTATACGTAGCCAGGCGCGGGAATCGGGGGCGATTTTGGCGGATGTAGAGGCTGCCTTTGCGGCGGCGGCCCCGCCACAGGGAGTGGGCTGGCAGTGGGCGGTGGATCATGTGCATTTTTCGGTTCCCGGTCAGGCCCTGCTGGCGCGGGTGATTCTCGGTAGCCTCGGCGAATTGGCATCCAATACGCGACCGCAGTTAGACCTTACTCTGCTGCGCAAGGATGACGAGTACCGCCGTCAATTGGGTGATGTGCCGGCGGAGCGGGTGATATTACACCGGAAGATGGCGGATATGTTGCGAGAAAAGCCGATGGACCTCTACAATGCCCATAACGCGCGTTACCTACAGCAATTGACCGCCATGGAATGGCAGCGTCTGGTGCCCGCCGAGCAAAGCGGTATCAAGGCATGGTCGCAACAGGACAAGCAGATATCCTTGGCGTTGACTGTAGCGGATCAACTTTTCGAGCAGCGCGATTTCGGTCGGGCGCAGCAATATTACCATGCCGCCCGTCTCGAAACCCCTTTTACGCGGCGGGGGGATTTATGGGCGACGGTGCAGTGGGCCTGGTCTATTAAGATGCAGGGGCGGCCTTTTACAGATGTCCAGCGGGAGGCCATGCAATCGACGTTGGAACGGGCGGATTTTCTCGCACAAGATCCGGCCATCGAACCGCCCTTCATCGATTTTACCAAAGGGCATCTGCACCACCTACTCGGGGAACACGGTCCGGCGTTGGTCCATTTGGAACGCGCCTTTCTCGACAGCGATTTTCGCCGTAAGTACGCCATGAGTCTCTTTCATGCTCTGGCCGCCGAATTACTCCGGGCAGGACGTTTGCAGGACGCTCAGCGCTATGCCCATATGGCCGGCGAGGGGAACGGTCGCGGTGAGTATTTTCTGCAACTGGTTGAGGCGCCAAAGTGAAGTGACCTTTTCAATCAACAGGTTGGATCTTGCTGGACATTGCTAATGCGAACATTCAGGTGTCGTAAACACAGCGCAATATCTCACGAATAGGAACTCGCGATATGGATCGCCCAAACGTAATTGTCATTATGTCGGACCAGATGAAGGCCACGGCCAGCCATCTGTATGGCAGCACGTTTTGCCAGACGCCATCTTTGGAACGCATGGCGAATGAAGGTGTTCTTTACAAACATGCGGTGACACCGCATCCATTATGCGCGCCCTGTCGGATTTCATTTTGGACATCGCAATTTCCGCATTCGCACGGGGGACGGCGCAATCAGACGTTGATGCCAGGTGATGCGACTCATGCCTTCAAGCTGTGGAAGGAAGCCGGATACAAATGCGGGTTGATTGGCAAGAACCACTGCTTTGAACAACAGAGCGATCTAGATCTGTTCGATGTTTGGTGCGAAATTTCACATGGCGGATTGCCCGGCGATGCGACGACTAAAGGCATGGACTGGTTTCGGCCTATTGAGTCGATTAACCAGGCGCATACTGTGCGAAAGAATCTGCCACATGCTACGCCGCAGTTTGCTTATGGGACTAGTGATTTTACATTGCAAGATTATTCGACTGGGCTCGTAGCTGGGCAAACGGTGCAGTTTTTAGAAGAATTTGGCAACGACCCTTTTGCACTGTGGGTCTCGATCCCGGATCCGCACACGCCCTATGAATGTCCCGAGAAATATGCGATTGCCCCGGAAGATGTCGATATGCCGCCCTGGCGCGAAGATGAGTTTAGCGATGGCACGGCGGCCGAACGCAACAAGGTGCTGCACGCAATGATCGGCGTAGAGGACGACCCCATTGAAGATGTGCAAGCTTGTGTGGGTGTGTATCACGGGATGGTGCGCTTTATAGATGACGGCGTAGGGCAGATTCTGGATGCTCTAGACCGGTTGAATTTGCGTGAAAATACCATCGTTATTTTCTGCGCAGACCACGGCGATTTTTCCGGTGAGCATGGGCAAATTGCCAAGGGCGGGGCATTTTACGATTGTTTGACCCGGGTGCCGCTAATAGCCTCGTGGCCGGGACATATTGCCGCAGGGGTGGTGGATGAAAGTTGTGTTAATTTGATCGATATTGTGCCGACCGTTCTCCAATTGCAGGGAATTGAAGTGCCGCGGTCTATGCACGGCGAAGGATTGCCTCATGCAACGGATGCCGAACCGAGGGATTGCGCTTTCTCAGAATATGGTGCGGGTGGACCGGCCTTTACTATGGCGGATTTGCAACAGATCGAGAAACCCTGGGGCCGCAAAGCCGTCTTCGCGTCACTGCAGGCACGCGAAGCAGAAGGTCGTCGCAAAATGGTGCGCACGCCCGAGTGGAAATATGTGCACGACCCTATGGGGGATAAAGATGAACTGTATGATCTGGTAAACGATCCATGGGAACTCTATAATGTCATTGACGATGCCGATCACCGGGCTATCGTTGCCGATCTACAGTTGAAACTAGCCGATTGGAGCATCCGGTTAGAAGATGCAAAGCCCGTGCCCTTGCCCGAATCGGTTGATCCGGCTTAGGGGATTTTGCCCCTCACAACTATACTATGGACAAATGACAATCCGATCGACAAAACCAAATATCATCTATTTCTTCGTCGACGATATGGGCTATGGCGATGCCTCGTGCCTGAATCCAGATGGGAAGATCCAGACCCCGAACATCGACTGTTTGGCTCAGGAGGGGATGGTCTTTACCGATGCGCATTCGAGTTCGGCCGTCTGTTCGCCGTCGCGCTACAGCGTGTTGACCGGTCGCTACAATTGGCGCTCCAGGCTCCAGCAGGGCATCGTCGGCAAATACGGTGATCCGTTGATTGCGGAAGATCGGCTGACCGTTCCGGCGTTGCTCAAGCAACACGGCTATCATACGGGTTGCATCGGCAAGTGGCACTTGGGACAGGGTTGGGACTTTGCGGCCGATCAGGAGAATTTTCACCCGGGTGGTTTTCAACGTCATCGGGATACGACACAGGATGCCGATACCGATCGGCAAGCAAGCCCACAACAGCGGGCGCACTGGCAGGAAGCCTTCTCGAAACCGACTACCGGCGGTCCCACCACCCGCGGGTTTGACTATTACTTCGGTGTCGACGTGCCTAACTGGCCGCCGTACTGCTTTATCGAAAATGACCGTACCGTCGGTATCCCTTCGGAATTACTGCCCTCCCGCCTAGTCGGTGACAACCTGGCCAGCTTCTCCGGGCCGGCTATGCCCTACTGGCATTTTGAACAGTTGTTGCCGACTTGGGCGCAGAAGGCTGATAGCTATATCGGGGAACGGGCCGCGGCCGATGAGCCGTTCTTCCTCTACTTGCCCATGACCTCGCCGCATACGCCGCTATCGGTCAACAAACCCTGGATTGGCAAGAGTGGTCTGAACAATCTCTACGCCGACCTGATGATGGAGACCGATGATGTATTCGGACGTGTGCTCACGGCGTTGGAGCGACATGGCGTCGCTGATAATACTCTGGTGGTCTTTGCCAGCGACAACGGCTGCGCCCATTATATTGGCGCGGATGCGCTAGAGGCGCAGGGGCATTTTCCTAGCGGTCCTTACCGCGGCTACAAGTCCGACGCCTGGGACGGCGGCCATCGCATCCCATGCATTGCCCGCTGGCCGGGCGTGATTGGATCTGGGAGCCAGTGCGGCGAGCTGGTCTGCCTCTCTGATCTGATGGCCACCTGTGCCGAGATCGTCGGCGACACGTTGCCGGACAGTGCCGGCGAGGACAGCGTCAGCATGTTGCCTTTGTTCTGCAACGCCGGCGCGACGCAACGCAACAGTGTCGTACATCACTCCATTACGGGAAAGTTTGCCATTCGTGCCGATCGCTGGAAACTGGTACTTTGCCCGGGGTCAGGCGGCTGGACTAAAAATGACGCTGAGGCTGCCGATGAAGGCCTGCCGCTCGTTCAGCTTTACGATATGCAGGCCGATCCCGGCGAGAAACATAACCTACATGTCGAACACCCCAACAAGGTCAAAGAGCTGCTCGCGCTGCTAAAACGCGGTGTGGCCGACGGCCGCAGCACGCCCGGTGAACCGCAGCAGAACGACGTACCCGTCGATATCTGGAAACTTGAAACTATGCCCACCGTTGACGCTAGGATGCTTGACGATTATTAACTGTTAAAGAAAGTCAATCACCCTAGTTTCGGGGTCGGCACCTCCTCGGACGCGACCTCCTGCTGGTCGATTCCGATAACCGACCGCGAAGAATCCACTCCGAGCAGCAGTCGATCAGGATATCGTCTTTTAGCGACGGATCTAGGCACGACAGGAAAAGCTCCGAGGCAGTCAACTGAGTTTTGGAGCTTTTTTAATTGGCGGGGACGACGGGACTCGCTCCGCACCTGCGACCTTCGGCGTAACAGCCCGGGATTCATTCTATAAAAATTCACCTTAGCTCTTTTATTCTTTAAGGCAGTGCCCTTGGGCGCTTGATCGCCTTCTGTCGATGGCGAATGCCTTGCCTTATGTCTTTTTCTAATTTTTGCCATTACGCGAGGATCGCATAGTCAGGCGTAGCCGTAGTGTTTAAGGATGGGGTCAATGAATATTTTCACAAGGATGATCTCCGTTAGTTTTGCAGAGATGATCAAGCCGCCTGTTGACTTAGTGCAGACTTAGTGCAGACTTAGCACTATGAGGATGATCTATTGAGAAGTTGGCCTATCTAAGCCAGCGTCCTTTCCGTTTGAATGATCTAGATTTTAGGCAAAGGTGAAGATATTGGGATAGCGAGAGGTAAAGCGAATTACCGCCTATCTATTGGGGGCGATAGTGCTATAGGGCCAGGGTATACTTCAAGCCTTTATCTACTCTCTATGCAATGTATCGGATGTTCTGAGAGGCATCAACATAGAGCAGCGATGTTGTGAACTATGGTCCTTGTGCCTAATGCCAGGGTAGGGATGGTTAACTGTGCCGGGGTAGTGGGGTGGTGACGCAGAAAGAGAAAAGTTAGTAAGAGTACAAGTAGGAGAGCTGATGTTGATAGGGAGTTGGTGGGGGGTGTCTTTCGGTGGGGCGTTGACAGGATGGTTGGTAAGCTCGGTCGAGCCGCTGTTGGCGATGGGTGCGAATTCCATTTACTGAGCTTCTCCAGGAAATTCATCCCATAGCGGGTTGTGCTCAGGCATGCTATCACCGATTAGTTCCAGCAATTCGATGGCATTGAGGCACCATTGCACGACCCCATTGGTTTCAAGTCGAGGAATTTCTTCAATGGGATTTAAGACTTCCGATCCTTCAACGCGTTTGGGCGCAAAAGTCCAGCCTCTTTCTCCCTTGCGGCTGTCCAGCAGATCCTGCCAGGCTCTTTGCGCTAGTAGCGTATCGTGTTTGACCGCGGCAGCATAAGCTGTCAGTCGGGCATGCCATCCGGCAAAATTACCATCGCCGATGTCGCGGTTGCTCTCATTGCGGGCCGGGTCATCCGCAGGCATCGCATAGAATTCGCAATACTGCATCCAGGCCTCGTTCCAACCCGTGTGGTCGATCAGTTCTATAAGTTCTAGGCCCACCTCGGCTCCTCCCATGATCATCACCAAGTGGGAAGTATGCTTGGAATTCGGGGCTCCTTCGTTGTAGAGCATATTGCTCTGAGGATCGTATCCGAGTACGCCGGGTCCCGAGAATAGCCCGTGCGGCATTTTGGCGATACTGTCCATTCCACGCACGATTTTGTCGCGGTAACGGGTATCTCCAGTGCGCTCCCATTCGGTCATCCAGTTGCCGGCAAAGGCCAGCCAATCGGGGCCGATCCGCGCGCGGGCGGGCTGTTGGCTCGGGTGCTCGCTTAGCGGCATGGCTAGCCGCATGGGGTCGAGTTCTAGTAGGGTGAGATCCGCGTCCGCGACTTCGCGCATCAAATCGCCGGTGCGTTCGTCGGTGCTCAAGTAGTAGTAGAAGCGGCGCAGAGTGGCTTGGCTGATTCGTGCCTCTTTGGAACCGCAGCCCCAGTGGCGGACATTGTGGCGCGAGCCCAATCCGGCGAAACGGCCAAGGTGGTAGACGTCGACTTCGCCGGTGTGCCGGGTCATGGCTTCGGCCATGCGGAATATATCGGCGCGCCCGCTGCGCAAAAAGCTGTACCACAGCCATATGTCGGGGGCCAGTTCGGAGTTGTGCCAGGCAAAGCCGCCGATGTCGTAGCGCCAGGTGTGGCGATCGGAATCATAGGTGTGCATGATGTCGCCGAAATCCCAGAAGCCATACCAGTGCCGCTGTTCGATTTCGAGTTGGTAAAAGGATAGCCGTTCGTCTAGCTCGTTTTCGATCCATCTTTTTGCGGGCGTCGATCGGTCCGGTATACTCCAGGTGCCGAAGACCGGAATCGAATGATAATACGCCGGGTCGCAAACCAGGAGCGGATGCTGTTGACTGACTTGTGCCTTATGCACCAGGTCGGTCTGCGATGGAACCGTTGCAAAGCCCCAGAGCGTCAACTCGGTGGTGCGAGCGATGCCGTGCGGCGTGCTGAATCCTTCTTGTACGTCCTCATAGGTGGCGCTCAGGCCGTGGGCCTTGATATCGTAGTGCCGCGTGTCCATCGGCGACGCTTCAGGGGACCATAGCCAGATTTTCAATTCGGCCGTCTCTGTCGAGGCGCCTGAGACTTCGAGTGCGGTGGGATGCAATTGCCAGAAATTGCGCATGGCCACAGCCAGGCCTCCCGAAGCGTCTCCGATATAAGCCAATCCTTGTGATCGTCGACCATGCCCGGCGGCGATCCAGGCACTGTGTGTCCCGGTCCGTTTCTCGACGCTAAAATAATCAGGAGCGTTTTGCACCAATTTGAATCCGTCCCAGACCGGTAAATCTTCGGCCAATCGCCGTTGCCGTCTGTGCATTTGTTGCAATCCCGGTAATCTTTTGCCCGCCAGTTGATCGGCGAACATATCGGGGTGTTCGTCGGAGGAAAAAGACCGCCTGCCCGTGAGTGGGCGCACGGGCTCGTGCCATGCCCCTTCGTCTTCGCCGGCGAAACTTATGTGCCGATTGTGAAATTCCTCGCGCAGGGGCACAGCAAACGACAGGCCGAGTCCCTTGATGAAATCTTGCTCGGCCTCGCCGTCGTAAATGAAAGTATGCACTAGGCGCACGGACTCGAGGTCGGCGTATAGGTAGAGGCGCAGGGTAAAGGGTAGCCAGGATCGTTCGGAGCTTTCCGATTGATGCATGCCTTCGATCTTGACCACGGCGCGCACCGGACCCGATTGCTCGACCGCGACGCTCTGGATACGGCTAACGAAGATTTCTTCTCTAATAATGCCCTGATCATCATACGCCGATCGATCTTCGAGGATGGCGATCAGTTTGCCATCTTGTGCCACGACGCGGTCACCTATGCGAATGGTATCGATAAAGAAGGCGCCTTGTTTTGCGATGCGGCATTGCAGCGGGCCGGTATCGATCTCGATGAATTCTTCCGTTTCCTCGACACTGATCGGAGTGGTGGGCGCCGGTCCGGTGCCCGTGGACAATTGCAAGTTTCCGCTGATCTCGGATTCTGCGCTAAATGCGTGGCCGGTCCATTTCAACGAACCATCCGGCCAGTAGGCCAGTGGCCAGCTTTGCACCGGCAGTGACTGGCCGGCCGGATCAGAGAGTGCGAAAGAGGTCTCTTTTGCCACCTGTCCCCTCGGCCAGGGAATGCCCCAGCTGATGCCACTGGCGCTGACCGGGGCGGTCCTATCGAGCCATTTGAGCGCGATGGGGGATGGGGCTATTGAATTTGATTTTTTCGCTGTCATTGTCGTTGCTTTCTTAAGCGATGCATTTTGTTCTGCCGAACTCAGGGTGCATATCAGGATGCAGCCGGAGACCAGGACGGAGTAGGGGCGCATGGTCGATTTCCTCGCGGGCAAGTTGTGCGATCAGTCGCTGCCGAGATAATAGCTGGTCATCGGTATTTGATCATCGCCCATGAATTTTAAGGCGACGTCGATCCGCTAGAGGGGGTCTTGCATAAGACAGACGCGGCGGTCGGCAGCCGGTATGACCGTGGTGTAGACACGCCGTTCGCCGTCGCCGTCGCCGATGCCGATCTTGTGGATGTCGCCCTCGGGCAGGTCGTCGCGCAGTTTGATCGAGATATATTGGTCGCGGCAGGGCATCGGCCGACAGCGTGGCCTCCATCTGCTGTTCTTGTCCCGCGATAATGGGTCTTACTTACCAGGTATTTTCCCGATCGAGCGGAGCGGTATCATCCACGAAGTTCGTGGTTTTGCCGATGGTCGCAATAAAAAACAGGATCAGCAATCGCAAGCACAAAAGGTTGTTAGTCCGCATGTCGCGTCTCCATCCTCGGTGATTGCCCGTTCGTTGCAAGGCGTCTACTGGGGTGGGGCACAACGGAAACTTCTGGTCAAGGCCGGTGAATTCGGCCTTATTAAACAGCTTATACCATGTTCGTATTCCATTCGATTTCCTGCGTATTGCACCGGAAAGGCCCTCTATGCGTAATCCCCCCGGTTTTTATCCCTTCTGGTTTTGGAACGACCGCCTCAGCGAAGACGAGATCCGTTGGCAAATCGCGCAAATGGCCGCGCAGGGCATTCGCGGTTTTTTTATTCACCCCCGCCAAGGTCTCCAGCAGCCCTACCTCTCCGAAGCTTTTTTCGCCATGGTCGAGGTCGCCATAGACGCGGCCGAACAACACGGTCTATTGGTTCACCTCTACGACGAATACCCCTATCCCAGCGGGGTCGCCGGCGGCGAAGTGACCGAAGGCAATCCGCATTTCCACGCGACGTCGCTCACCCAGCGCAGTTATGATCTATCCAGCGGTCCGATCCGGCAAACCCTGACTCGGGGCCACATCCTGTGCTGCATGGCCTATCCGCTCAAGGATGGCGCCATTTGCTGGGACCGGGGATTGGACTTGCGATCCAGTGTCGGCATGGTCCTCGTCGACCAATCCTATAATGTCGCGGGCCTGACGCAATACAATCAGAAACGCAACTTCGCCAGTAATCCCACCCCCGTGCTCGAAACGAAGCTCGACGGGCCGCATCGCCTGTTTGTTAGTGCCCAAGTTCATGTCACCACGCACAAATATTGGGGCTATTACACCGACGTGCTCAATCCCGACGCCGTTCAGCACTATATCGACCTCACGCACGAGCGCTACTATGCCCGCTTCGGCGAAAAATTCGGCACGAGCATTCGCTCGATCTTTGTCGATGAAACGCAGCCGAGCTGGTCTACTCTGGTGCCCGACGCCTTCCGTGAAAAATTCGCCTACGACCTCATTCCTCTCTTGCCTGCTTTGCAGGACGATACGCATCCGCAACACACCCGGGTCGCCGCCGATTTGAATAGCCTATTGTACCTGATGTTTCTCGACGCCTATGACAAGCCCATGCAAAATTGGTGCGAGAAACACGGCATCGGTTATTCCGGTGAAAAACACAGCATGCGTTTGTCGCAACTCAAACACATGCATATTCCCGGATGCGACCCGGGGCATACTAAGGCCGGCGCCGAAGAATTGGACATCCTCGTCGGCGATATCCGCCGCAGTGCCAAAGCCACGGCATCCGCCGCCTATTTCTACGACAAAGAAGGCGCGCTCGACGAATGTTATCACAGCCTCGGCTGGAGCGGCACCATGCAAGACGCCAAGCTCATCGCCGAGATGCTGATCCTGATGGATATTCGCTACCTCGTGCCGCACGGTTTTTTCTACTCGACGCACGCCCTCAAAAAACATGACGCGCCGCCGACCTTCTTCTTCCAGATGCCCTATTGGTCGCTATGGCACCACCTTTCGGCTCGCATCGCCGCGCTATACGGGCATTTTGCGAGCACGTACATCCCCGCCGAGATCCTCCTTGTAGATCACGCCACGGTTTTACCTACGCGCGAAGATATGGCAACGGACGGCCGCGTCCGCAACCTGCTCTTGGAAAACCAATTCGATTTCCTCATTGTCGATACAGATATCCTCGAATCGGGTCGCATCGAAAAAGGCGCGGTCCACGTCAAAGACATCGCGGCCAAAGTTGTCATCTGCCCTCCGGGTCGCTTCGTAGAGGAGCCTTTGCACCAATGGCTCTCCGAATTCGAGAGAAAAGGCGGTCTTGTGTTGCGGGTGCAAAACGAAGATGTCGCCGATAACATACTCTCGCGGATCCTCGAACGCGTTCGGCCAAACTTGCGTATTCAAGCTGTAGTCGGCGACCTAAAAAAACTGCAACTGGTCACCCGTACCGATGGCGCCCGCACCCTGTATTTTCTGATTAATTCGGGCAGGGAAGCGCTCTGTCTCGCCTTCGATCAGACGCTCAATGAAATCCCCATCGACGACCTTTCACCTCTCCGCCTGTGCGGCGATGAATGTGCGCTCGGGCCCTTTGATTCCATTCTACTAGAAGCAACTGAGAACGCGCTGGTGACACGTGTCTTGCCGCAGATCGTAATCCCCGTGCGGGGCGAGGTCAACGTTGAGATAAAAAGTGGTAACGCAGTCCGCCTGTACGACTGGTCTATGTCGCTACTCGACGAAAAGGGACTAATCCTGCAGACCGCAACCGTACCGGCCGTTCCGATCGTCAACCAAATCGCGCATGGGAATTTTCGCATTGCGCCGGATATCAACATGAGATTTGGCACCATGCCCGATATGGATATGTGCGAACTTCGCGTGCGCTATGAAACGACGATCGAAAATGGCTATGATGGTCGTGTCGAGTTGCTGATGGAACCGGGGTCGGTCAGCGGCGAATGGTCTCTGCGGATCAATGATTCGGAGCGGATCCTGCCCGAAGCTTTTTTGCCCACCCAATCGCATGTGCGCGGCAGCCTCGCGATAGACGTCACGCCCTATTTAAAACCTGGATCAAATACTCTATCGATCGATCTCGTCACCGATCGTCCGGACGGTGGATTGTTAAACGCGCTCTACCTCGTCGGTGATTTCGCCGTCCAGTGCGACCCCGTCGTGATCGCGGCCCGAGCTCCAACTGGTGGTTTCGAAACCTATGAAGATAATGGTCTGCCATTTTATGCGGGAATCGTAGAATACGAGACTCGCTTTGAACTCGATGCCATGCCTGACGGGGATCGAGTGCTCGCCTCACTCGATTTTCAAGACACCTTCTTGGAAGCCTGCGAAGTCTCCGTCAACGACAGTGATTGGCGCCCTTTACCCTGGTCTCCCTATGCCTTCACCATTGCAAAAGACCATTTGCGTACGGGCGCCAACACGCTGCAGATTCGCGTTTACACCTCGCTAATTCGCTCGTTCGAAGGGCAGCGCTTCAATCAGCATACGCACAGTCAGGAAAACATAGTGTAGGGCAGCGGTTTGTAGTTGCATTTTTTGCGAGGTGCGAGCAATGGCCTCGTTGAAACGAAGGGTGAGCCCTAGTAGACGACGCTGATCACGCGCAGCAAATTCTCCACGCCGGCTTGCGCGTCGACGCCGATTCGGCACAGGTAGGAGCCGGGCGCAACAATGGCCCCGTCGCGGTCCTGGGCGGACCAGGAATAGAGGTGGGACTGATCGGCTTGCAACTGGCCTTTGAGTGTATTGATGAGCCGGCCGTCGAGGGTGTAGATCTGCACCTCGGGGGGCGCGTCTACTTTCAGGACATTGAAACGGATCTGTGCCGCATCGCCGATCCCGTCGCCATTGGGGCTGACAAAGGGTTGGACTGTGAGGTTGGCGATCAATTGGCCGCTGCCGGGGATACCAGGCAGGTAAACTGTTGTGGCCGCGCGCTGCAGCGGGTCGACCGGCTGCCAAATTTCCGGCTGGGTGGTTTGACCGACAAAAGCCTTGAAGACCGTCGCGTTGTTCTTGAGTACGGTATTAAAGGCCACTTCGACTTCTTCGCGCCGCACGGTGCGCGGCAACTCCACCAAGAGCGAATCGCCGGTGACCAGTACCGTTGCCGGTGCGGTGTCGGCACCGGCGATCTTGAGGATGAGATCCGCTGGGTCGATGGGGGTGGGGGTTTGTAACAGGATGCGGTTGAAACCGGGATCGCGGGAGCCCAATACCGGCACGATGCGAAACGAGAATAACTGCATCACGCCTGGCTCAGCCGTGCGCGGCAAAATTTCGCCCTCGACGCCGGCTAGGAAGGCGTCGGTGAATTCGAGCTCGAGCGAGCGCATCGTCGGTGCTGTCGATGGGCGGTCCGAACTGAGGATGAGCTGGATTTGCACGAAGCGGCGCGGGCTAGGGGAGAGGAATTGCTCGCCGGGTCGCTGGTAGAAATTGCTCCACTCGCTCCAATCGTCGCCGATGCCGATCGTCGATGTGACCTCGCCTCTGAGCGCCTTGGCCATCTGTTCGTATTGCTCGTCGGTGAGTTCGGTGCCGTCCTTGCGGAAGTATCTAAAAATCTCTTGTAATCTATTGCCCGAGCGGGTGCGTGCCTGGATGCGGGCGCCAGGGGGCAGATCGGCTTGCCAGTCTAGCGATTTGATGACCTTGGCCCGGTCGTCGCCGGCGATCTGCCCCAAATCGATGAAATCGGAGTTCATCTCCACTTGCGCCACGTGGCCCACCGGGAAGATCTGCGTCTCGACTAGAAATCCGCTCTGGAACTGAAAACTGGAAGCCCCGCCGCCGCCAACCCATTCGGCGGCGACGAAGCGGACCGGCTGGGGGGCGAATAGATAGGTCAATTGTCCGGGGAATTCGCTGGAAGTCGAGAGCAGGGCGGCGGTGTCGCCGACAAAGAGCTCGTCGAAATCAACGGCACCAGTCAACGTGCGCTCGCCGGCCGAAACGCTCAGGCTATGGGTGCGGATCTGCGGCAGGTTGGAACCGTAGGTCAAGGTGCGCAGCAAGAAATCCGAGGTGCGCATCACGACCCTTTCGACCCAAAATAGGGCGCCGAGATCCCAGTCCCAGGCGATCGGGTCTTGTCCGCGTTCGCGGCGCGCTCCCCAGTCGGTGTTGGCGTCTCCGTCGGCCATTTTGAAGGCGAAACCCCGGCCCGCGCGTTCCTGGATAGTGCCGCCGCGCGCCAACGTCTGCAAGGCGATATTCTCGCCTGGCGTATAGATTTCGACTTCGGCTATGGCGGCGTCGGGGGTTTTGGCGTCGACCAGGATGCGGATGTATTGCAACATATCGTATGTCTCGGCGACGACGGCTGCTTCTTCCTCGTCGCCGAGTGCACGGATTCGTTTGACTTCCCGTACCAGCGGCTGCACATCGTAGGTGACTAGCGTCTCGTTGATGGGTTTGGTGGTGCCGCCGATTAGGTGGAAGGAGAAGATGTCGGAGCGTGTCACCCGGCGGCCTTCCGTGCCGAAAACGCGGAACTCGCTGAAGGGTCGCGCGCCTTCTTGGTCGGGGAAGATCAGGCGTATCTCGGTTACTAGCGTAGCCCGTCCCAGGTCGATCTCGATCCACCACTCGTCGAGGGGGGCATCCGCGTTGGGTTGCCAGAAAGTCTCGGGATCTCCGTCTATGATATTGTCGGCGGCGGCGAAGTTGGAGCCGGCTTTCCACGCGCCGCCCTGAATCTCTTGCCCGCTGACTAAGGCGTGGGTGAAATCTTTGGCGTTGAGCGCGGCGTTGTGGGTGCCTTTGAATTTCACTGGGGTGACCGAGCCGTCGGCGGTGATTTCAAGAGTACCGACGGGAAAGGTCCACTCTCGCCACTGGGATTGTCGGTTTACCTGGTAGAGGGCCAGAGCGGAGCTGTTGGTCTGGGCGTAGAGCACCCAAACGGGCAAGACCAACAATACGGCGAGGCCGACGACCATCAAGAAATTTCGCTGTGAACGGACGCGTTGCTGCATGGCACTACTCCCAATCTGTCGGGCGACGAGTAGAGATGGTCTCTATGGTGCCCGGAAACAGGTGTCCTAGTAGGCGACGCCCACCGTGCCGAGGCGGACGAAGCGCTCGCGCTCGGCGTCGATGGCCACTCTGGCTAAGTAGATCCCCGGGGGCACGGTCCGGCCCCCGTCGTCGCGCCCGTCCCATGCCCAGGTAAAAGAGCCGCTGCTCGCCATGGCCGAAAACAAGGTGCGCACCCGGCGACCGCCTAGGTCGAGTATTTCGACGTCGATCTGTACGGGTTGTTGCAACTGCACGAGCGTATAGGAAATATCGGTCTGTTCGTTGGTCCCGTCCCCATTGGGGGTGACGATGCCGGGTTGGATCTGGAAGAAGGGCAGCAGGTTTTGCGCCGAAGCGGCCGTGGTCAACACCCGCAGGTTGTTGGTCATCACTGTGGGGTTGGCGTCGCCGGGCAATACTTTTTGCGGGGCCTCGTCGCTTTGCGTATCGAAGACCTGGGCGTTGAAAAAAGTAGCTTGCACGAAGACCTGGGCGTCAAAGACGATGCGCAGGTTGCCCTGGGATTGCGTCGTCTGTCTTTGCGAGGGGAAGAACAGGGTCAGGCTCTCGGGACCCTGGATGAGACTGTCGGGCACTATGGAGATGGGTGGGTTGCCGATGAAGAGCTCTTTGAATTGAGGTTCGGCCGGGGTGAAAATCTCGATGGCGTCGAAGCCGACGTCGGCTTCGCTGATATCCGCCCTGACATCGAAGGCGAACGTAGTGGGCGCGCCGGCGGGCACCTGGGGTTTGTTGCCTGGTGGACGGGGGTCTTCTAGTACGGAGATTTCGCCGATCAATTGCTGGGCCAGGGGCGGGATGGAATGCTCGACCGTGAGCGAGTTGACGCGGATGCCGTCGAGAATCGAGCGGCTATCGAGGCTGATCTCGACCTGAAAAAAACGGCGCGGGCTCGGTAGGTCGATCTGTTGGCCGGAATCGGCGAAAGGCGCTGACCACTCGCTCCAGTTGTCCTGGTCGTCTTCAACCGGGCCGCGGATATTCAGGCTCAGCCGGCCATAGTCGGATTCGGAGACTTCCTGCGTGTCGCCGGTAAAGACGTTGACGATCTTGTAGAAGACCTCGGGCGTATCGTCGCGGCCGGTGCGCATGCGGATCGAAACTCGGGCGTCGGCGTCGGGTTCCGGGCCGATGCTGCCCTCTTGCTGGCGCAGGGTTTCGACCGCCCAAAACAGGCGGCTGAAGTTGGCTACTTCGCCGAGGTCGATAATATTGGAGAGATAGCGTCCGCCCGGGGGAAAACCGGCCCCGTAGACCTCGAACTCGGCAAGTTCAAACGGATTGGCCGAGGTCACGTTCAATTGCATATAGCGGACGAACTGCAGGGGGAAGCGTATGTCTGCAGTGTTTTCGTTGGTGAAGTCGACTTGTGTGAGCAGATTGTAGATCGGCAGGTTTTGCTGGTTGAAACGTACCCCGTCGTTGACTTGCAGTTTATAACTGCGGATAAAGTCGTCGGCGTAGGGCCGGCCTCGGCTGTCGGTGCCCTCGGGACGCGGGAAGAACGCGATGCGGCTGACCGGGAAGCGGGTGCCTAGGTCAAAGAAGAAGGTCCGGCCGGCTTGCAGTACCCCGAAATCCTTGAAGCGGCTCTCACTGGAGGTCGCCGGGTCGTCGTCGACGAGCGGGAGATTGCTCTGTTTGAAGGGCACGTTGTCCCATACCCGGGCTTCGGCCGTTTCGCTGACGAAGTCTTGCGGGAAGCCCTCGGACCAGTTCAGTTGCCCGACGATATTGTCGTTTGGGTTGAAGCCGACCAGTTGAATGGCCCCAGGCGTGTCGAAGCTTATCGCGGTGGAGTTCAGTTCGTTGTCGCGCCAGGAAAGACCTCCGTCGCCCAATTGCCACTGCAGGACTTCACCCTGTGCGGCCGTGGCCAAGCAGACGACCGCGATGAACGCGGTGAATGCAGGGGTGAAAGATTTGAATATTTGTGCGCGCATCTTTCTCCCTCGGACGGGGATATTTGGGGATTTTGTGGAATATAGCATATTAACGTGCTCGGCCAAAATTTCGTTTCATGTGCGCTATTGGGTGGATCAACCCCAAAAAGTGGATCAACCCCAAAAAATCACATTGCCGTCCATGCCGGCAAAGTGGTCGATAAAGAGAAAAACGCCGCCGGGCGCGATGTGGCCGGCGATCATGCCCATAAAAAAAGGCCGCGTCTTGCGATAGAGCGCCACGCCGCCGTAGCGTAAGACGACTACCTTGATTAACCAGGCCAGGAACATGTTGAACCAAAGGTGGTCCATGATAACGGTCGGGCCGATGGGATAGCCGAGAGGGTGCAGCGGCCACCAGAGATAATACCAGCGCGCCAACATCAGCAGCAGCATGATCGCGGCGCCGATCCCGGTATCGACCCAACCCGCTATATGCGGTTCGCTGGGGCTGCGGATCAGGGCGGCGGCGTAATTGTAGAAACCGTGCTGGCCCCCGGGAATTTTCAGGTTGAGTGCCCCGTAGGAATAGCTCAGTTCCATGACCACCCACATCGATGAGACCAGACCGATGGCCATGGCCAGCAGCATCACCCAGAACAGCGGCCGTTTGGATCCGCCAAACCCCTCGCCCAATTTGAGGCTGTTGGCGGCCGAGGTCATTGCGAAACTGCGCACACCGGTCCAGAAATAGGTTGTCGCGAGTACGACCAGCCCGTGCGCGCCGATAGCCGAGGAACCCACGGCGGAGATGACGATGGCGGCGGGCCCGACGGGGACCGAACCGTCCGAAAGGCCGCCTTCGGCAATCAGACGGGTAAATCCGACAAAGAGCGCTGCTGCGGTAAAGAGAAAGGCCAGGCCGACCCAGACCGGAAGACCGGCCAACGACAACCACAGTACCATTATTAGACCGCTGCCCAATAACAGGAAAACCGCGGTCCGATAGGAAAGTATCTCGTCGGAGTCGTCGACGGTCGAATCGCCGAGGAAGGCTTTGCGGCAAACGGCTGCTAGATGTTTGCGGGCGGCGAATAGCCCGAAAAGAAATAGCACTAGCATGCCGCCCATCGACTGGTGCACGAGGATTGGGTTGACGATGGCGTGCCCGCCGCCCAGCGTTTCCGAACTCGTGATACCTAGGACGCCGAAGCTGGTGCGCAGGGCGTTGGCGAAAAGATTGAAGAACCACAGACTGAAGGCGATCTCGGTCTTGAGAAAATAGAAGAAGCCCAGAATATTGAAACGGAACTTGAATTGCAATTCCGATATGCCGTCGAAGACCGGCAAAATAAAGTGGATGGGGTCGACATCCGTGGCGACGGGCACCATTTCGGGAAAGTAGTTGTGCACTCCGTGTAGAGTGCCCCAAATCGCCGGGATGGCGAAACCGATCCACATCACCGGGTTTTTGAAGAAGGGTGCGACGCGTTGCCCACCAGCACCTTCTTCGGTCACGGCCATCGGTACCTGGACTAGCGGGTAGGTCAAGCGCTCGTGCTCGTTCCACTGCCTGCGCAGAATGACCATCATAGAGATCATCGCTAGGAACATCGCCCAGATGAAGGGGGCCCAACTCAAAAAGAGCGGCAGCCAGGCGGCCCAGGGGACGGGCTGGCCCTGTTCCAGGCCCTCGTAGAAGGGCTGCATCAGTCGGGCGTCGTGCGGCTGCAACCAGTCGGCGATATAGGGCTGGATCAGGTTGCGCCAGTCGTTTTCGGGGGTGGCGTAATAAAAGGGGGTGAGGATCGTGCCTATAAACCGGCCGGCGAAAAGGATTGGCAATGGCGAGGCCATCACCATCATGATGTAGATAAGCAGCAGTTCGCCGCGGTTCAGCCCCGCACGCGGTGTCGCCAGTTTGAGCAGCGGGTTGATCAGGCCAGCCAGGACGAGCAGCAGGAACAAGGCTCCGACGGTGCTGGTGCCCAGCGTCATATAGGAACCGCGCAGATAGAATACGCCGTAGGCGTCGCCGGCAGCGACGACAAAGGTGAACAGACAACCGAGCAGAATCGCTTTGGGAGTAAAGGCGGACGGGCGATTGGCGGTGTCCGCGTCGCGTTCGTCCGGCGATGGCAAGGATCAACTGCTTCCGGTGGCGGCGAAGATGCGCACGAAGACGATCGATTGTTTCTGGGTTTCCCCCTGGAAGAATTTGCGTTCGAGCAGGAAACCCGAGTTCAGGGTCAATTCGTAGCCCTGATACGACGACACGTTGGTGAGCAGGGTCGAGAAAACAAGGCTGCGGAAGTCTTCGATGAAACTCGGCGAGGCCTCAGCCGGTTGCTCGGCGAGGTTGGCGAAATTGCTGAATTCGACGCCGAAATCCACCCACATCTTCGGCAGGATCGAGTACTGGCCGATGAAGAACAGGCTTTCGGTCAATTCGTTGGTCTTGAGGGCGCTAGGCGAGGTGGGAGTCTCGCGCTGGTACATGCTCTTCCACTTGGGCCAGAGCGTGAGTCGGTCGTTTGGTCGGATGGCGTAGTCGGCCTTGTTGATCAGGCCGAAGAACGAGCGGTCGCGTTTGAGGTTGGCTTGTGCGCCCTGTTGCTTGAAGGTCTCGTATTTGAGTTTGCCCGAGATATTGAGATTGCTGACGCGTGAATAACGGGCTTTCATAAACAGGGTGTTGGCGAACGTGTCCTGGTTGTCCAGGGGGTCGGTAAAATCGGTCAGGCCGATGGGGTCTTCCCAGACGATGCGGTCCTCGGGGATATCGTCTGCAACTAATTTGGCGTGTTGGAATAGCGAGATATCGAGCCCCGGATAGGACTTTTGCAGGGTGAACAGGCTGTAGTAGGAGCGAGCCTGACGGTCGCTGCTGAGCTGGTCTTCGGACAGCCGACCAATGGTGAATTGGCTACTCTCGGTGATTTTGAAGCCGCCATAGGTGTTGTACCCGCGATGGTCGCGCTCGTAGGGA
Source organism: Gemmatimonadota bacterium (assembly GCA_018672475.1). Taxonomy (GTDB): domain Bacteria; phylum Latescibacterota; class UBA2968; order UBA8231; family UBA8231. Next base: position 23,825 of record JABHFS010000130.1, read on the forward strand.
TAATCGGCGAGGCGGTCGTCCTCGAAACGGTCGATGAGCGTATTGTTGTTCATGTCCATGCCGAAGAGAAACTTGGGCGGGTCGACTAGGTAGCGCAGGAAGGGCTCGGCGTAGTCGGGGCGGTTGTTCTGGTTCTGGTTGAAGTCGGAGATGAAATCGTTGTTCTCGTCGAGGCCGGGGAAAATGTCGGTGTCGCGGCCGACCGAACCCGATCCGCTCAAACCCTGGCTCTGGCGGAAGCGCTGCCAGTCGGCGAAGCGATCCTGGTCGTCGTTGTCGTCGACGAATTCGAAGAGGTTCTGGGTTTTGCTGGCGTAGTCTATAACGCCGCCCGGATCGGCGATGAAGGCCCGGGTGCTGTAATCGGGGTCCATGGTGAAGGCCTCGCCGTAGGCGAAAAAGGGATACTGCTGGTACGAGGCGGTCACATAGCCGGCTTCGGCCGTTTCCTTGTTGGCGGGCAGTTTGCGAAAGTTCTGGTTTGGGAAACGGCGGAAGCGCCGGTTGAGCACGTATTCGGCGCGCAGGTCGAAGTGGGCGAGGTTAATCAGCTCGATGTCCATGCCGATCACTTCGTGCGCGGTGGGCAGGCCATACGAGTAGCGCACGAAGGTTTGATTGGAGCCGTCGGTGATTTCGCCGCTGGCTTGTGCTACCGGTAAAAAGACCTGTTCGCCGCGGGCGTTGGTCTGCAGGTTAGAGGCGATCTCGATGCGGTAGTCGTTTGATACTACGAGTTCGAATTCCAGTGCCTGCGCCTCGCGGAAGGTGCCTACTTTTTCGGTTGGGCTGAAGTCGTTGCGGATATCGTAAATGAGCTCGATGGCATCGGATCCGCTGACCTCCAGAATGCCCGCGCGACGCACGCCGCCGCGCACCAAGGGAACGATTTCCGGATGCAATTCGCCGTCGATGACTACTTGGTCAACGAAGAAGGAGGCTCCGGTGGCGTCCGACTCGGGTGAGTCGTCGACGATGCGGATGATCACGCGTTCGACATTGCCCGTATTTTGCGGTCCGGTTAGCACGCCTTTTAGCGAGTTGTCGCCGATGCTCAATTCGCTGCTGGTATTGGAGACGTTGACCCAGGTCAGGCCGATCTTGGCGAAGTCGCCGACTTGCGAGACGCCGCGCGCGCCCAAAAGCCGGGTGGTGTTTTCGATGGTCGAGGCGCCGCCGGCTTCGTTGAGCGCGGTGTATCCGGGTGCGTTGAGTCTTGAGCCGAGTAGCGTTAGTGCGTATTTATCGGAGAGAAAATCCCACTGCAGCCCGTTGAAGGTCGGCTTGGAAAAGGTCAGGGGGGTCAGCGTGGTGCGGATGGCCTCGCCGATGGTTAGGGAGGTGTGAAACTGACCGTGGCTGGCCGACGAGATGACCAGGCTGTCGAACCACCGGCTGAAGCGGGTTCCTTTTAAGAGGGCGCTGCCCTGGCGCAGGGGGCTGGTCTCGGACCAGTCGTAGATGACCCAACCGCGATTGATATAGTCGCCGAAGAGATTGTAGTTGCGGGTGCCTTCGAGTTGGGTATTGACATAGCGCGCGTAGTTGTCGCGCGCGTAATTGCTGTATTCCCAGCCGCGCCATTGATATTCGTAATACAGATTCTGCGGCAAGAACCATTTGCGGCGGTTGGGCACTAGGGCGCCGGGGGTAATACGCACCCCGCGGATCGCCGGCTCTTCGACGGGGCGGAAGCCGGTCGATAGCTGGGCGATGGCTGTAGACTCCAGGAGAATGAAAAGACACCACATGAATAGGATGGGTAGCCTATTGCGAATTCTCTTTAGCCCCATGTTGCCATCTCCAGAAATAGGGTAATGCCCGGTAGTGGACCCCAAACGCAAGGATTTAACTCGCTGTGTATATAGTTCAGGCGAATATAAGTCGTTCTCATGCTCGACCAAACTGCTGGATCCTGGCCTGTTGCGGCTGTTCACAATCGGGTATTAACTGTCCACGCCGGCGCATTTGCTGGTAATGTCGGACACATAATCCCTTGGCGACAAAGGGAGTATTGCAGTTAACTACACTACAGTCCGGTGCGCTGCATGTGCTTTTCGCCGCGACTTTGTATTCACGCTCGGGCGTCAGGCGACCGTAGCGGCGAATTTGCTGATAGTGACGGGGGCAATGGCCTCTGCTCACGGCTTTTTTGGCGCAGTTGGGAGCGGAGCAAGTCTTATTGAGCGTGGTTTTAGTTGATGACATTGTATGCTCGTGCAGTATCGGGATACATATTAGTTGATTACTGCAAACCGTGTGCCAGTGGTAAATCCCTTTGTCTTTTTCTCATAAATTGGTGTTTTATAACAGTTATGTGTAAATGTCAGCGCCAACGCAATATCAGGTATTGATATGGGCAAACGTGAAAAATCACGCCCTGACTTTCAGTATATTCAAATAGATACAATAATAACAATAAGTTGTGATTATATTTTCATTGCGCGAGTTGTCACGCAGTGCGCGAATTGTCACGCAGTGCAGTAAGTTCTCTCCGGCTTCTTTGTGCGGCCGCCCGATCATGGGCTCAATTCCACGATTTCTCGCGCGGCGATGTCTTTTTTGTGGGTATAGTGCGCCGTTTCGAGTAACTCGCGGGTTTCGGGCGTCAGCCGCTCTTTGATCGTCTCCGGAATGGGACCTTCCTGGCGATGGTGTGGCCGGTAGCGCAGCGTCAGCACTCGGCGCTGGCGGCCGGCGGCTTTCCAGGGCAGGACCCCGTGGGTCAAAGCTTCGGGCATAACTACGACATCCCCGGCCGCGGGCGTGATATTGATGACCCCCGGCGGGACTTCCCCTTCGATGCGCCCCTGGGAAAATAGCTGCGGCGGCCGGTCGAACTGGCTTTTGTGCGAACCCGGTACAACCAATAGCCCGCCATCACCGGGATGCACATCGTCCAGATAGGGAAAGGCTACAAAGTCGTCGCAGTAGATACGGCCCTGGCGTATCTCGTAGCGGGCGCTCTCAAAACCGTAGTCTTCGCGGGCGGAGTGCAGCGGCACCGCCGCGGTGTGCCCATTGGGATCGTCGACCATCAAGGTGCCGCTGGCGAGCATGGGTTTGCCGTTGGTCAGTTCCAGTACGATGGGCCAGACGGCGGGCAGAAAGGCCAGTTTTTCCAGCGCCCGATCGAAGGCGAAGCCGTGCGCAAAGCCCTTGCGATTTTCTGAAGCGCCGAAATCCGGCGGCAGGTCTTCGGCAACGCTGCCGATATAGCGGTTGGCGGCCTCAGAAGCCGCGTCCAGTTCTTTCGGGGTCAGCACGTTTTTCAGATGCAGAAAACCGCATAGATCAAAAAGGTAACGTTGTTCTTCAGTCATCATCGCGAGTCTTGCCTTTAGTTCGAGTAGTGAATTTACACACTGTTATAGTGTCCTGTTCGTGCTCGGTCGCGCGATCACTTTGCCTAGTGTCGGCTCCTCTTTGTGATCGCGCTTCCATTGCTGGGCTAATTCATCCTCCGGGTCTGGAACGGTGGGGGCGACCGGTGTGATCTTTGTAGTGCCTCCGCCATTGGTTAGTTCGATGTCCATATTGTGCGGATTGCTTTCCCGGGAGCCTGTAGTGAAATCTGGAATTTCGATTGAGTTGGGACGATTGAGCACCGACCATTGGCTAAGCGGGACAATAGAACTCCGTCTTGCTGCGTCGTAGACGTCCTGGTCGAGAGGCAAGTCATTGCGCGGGCAATCTATCAGATGCCAGTCCATGAGTATATCCGATCCCCCGTGACCACTAATGTGCGCAATTCACCCATACTGCGGTATATCTCGGGTATATATCTTTTTTCAAGTTCAGCAAATTCCTCGGGCTCTACCCAGCGGTGATTTCCCTTCGAGATCCGTGGCGGGCTTGGATTAAAAAGGGCGGCTCCCTAGGTGCTGTGGATGCCGTGGATAAGGTTGTGGGGAGAGGGGGTCGTGGCATCGTGTTGTAGTATTATTGTGCGACCTTGTGCCGTGCGGATCACGGTAGTGTTGATGTTGCCGCGATATTCAAGCCCGGTAAATTCTGTAAAATAAGAGTCGCTTTCGGCCAGTTTCCTGGCTTTCTTTGCCATCGTGAAATCATTGCTTTCAATCGATACCAGATAATCCAGGCGATCGCCCCCTGAAGAATCTCTGTCGAGCCATATTGATGGTCAGTAGATGAAGCGGCATGTACGAATAGTTTTCCAGCATCCTCAGGTGCCGCTTGGTTTCTTCCGCCGTTTGGACCAATTGCCAGCATTTCTCTATGGTTCCGGCGGCAGGCATTTCACTGGCTACGTGTTTGCTCTACTTCATGGCATAAATGGACATGGGAGCGTGTAGGTAGAAATTGAGGCGCTGCATAGCCTGGCATATTGAAACGCTGCTGATGAGATTGCGCATGCGCTTCGTTGATCTGTGCCAGATCGGGGGGGCTCATTTGCCTTTGCTATCCTTTGTTGCCTCTGTGCAAAGTGTGTTTGAAAAATCCAATCTGGCCCTCGCGACTATAGCATCGCCGTAGATCTCTGTGGCGCTGATCTACAGGATATTGGGTTTGTCTCGGACGTTCATTCTGCTACGCCTTTGAGAATGGATCAGCGCTAAAGCTAAAGAAAGTGATACTGTTTTTAGCGCAAACCATGTACCAGGGGGGAATAGTTTGGCTCTTTCATTGCAAGCTATTGTTTTATAAGGATCATATGAAATATCCCCGCCGCCCGATGGCCAGGTATTGATTCGAGCAAATGCGAAAAATTACGCTAAGATATTCGATTGGTGTTACTAATTGTGTATTAAAATGATCGCGCGATTTTTCGCGCTTTGCGCGAACCCTCACGCGATAGCAGTGATGGGCGAGGTGTAAAAGTAGTTGAATTGTCTCTATACTTTGTTAAGTTTTTGTTATTATCCCGCCGAGTTTCCGACCTTCATTAAGGCTTGGATCTATGAAAGCTGTAGCGCGTTTATCGTTTTGGGTATCTGCAGATCAGCAAGTCGATTTTCAGGCAGCTTATGATCTGCAACTGGTCCCTCTACTTGTCAATCACGAGCTGATAGGATCCAGCGCCCCAGATCAGTTTCAGACCGAGGGCATTTGCAGTCACTGGTTTGAGGATCCTTCGCCGTCCGCATTGTCGCTCAAGCGCCAGGGGTTATTACAGGATCCACACTATCGCGAAATACTGTTGGACTGGGGCAGGGTCTTCGGTGCGGTCAGGCCGGGTACCGCAATATCCTGCAGCTTTGAATTTCACGCGTTGCCGGCGGGACCTGGCGAGCGCGTGGCAGCCGGGCCCGGCGTGGGCCACTGGAGCGTCTACGACTCCACCAACGGCTTGGTCGACAGCATCGTCCAGGCCATTGTCGAAGACCAGCAGGGCTATTTGTGGTTTGGCACTTTGCACGGCGGGGTCTGCCGCTTCGATGGCCAATTCTTTAAGACCTTCACCACCGAGGACGGTCTGGCCGGCAACGAAGTCTGGACCATCGTGGCCGATCGCCAGGGGGATCTGTGGTTTGGCACCAATGGCGGCGTGAGTCGCTACGATGGGAGTAGCTTCGGGACGTTCACCGTCCGCGATGGACTGCCTACGAGCCACGTGAGATCGATGGCCGAGGACCGGGTGGGGCACTTGTGGTTCGGCACCGATAACGGTGTCTGTCGCTACGACGGGCGGGAATTTGCGGTCTTCGCCGTGCAAGACGGGTTGGCCGGCAATGTGGTGTCGGGCATCGTCGAGGACCGGGCGGGCCTGCTGTGGTTTGCCACGGAGGCGGGGCTGAGTTGCTACGACGGCTCGACCTTTACGACCTTCACTACTGAGGACGGCCTGGCCGGTAATGCAGTGACTGCTCTATGCGAGGATCGCCAAGGCGGTATGTGGCTCAGCACCAATGGCGGGTTGTGCCAATACGACGGGCGCCAATTCCGTACTATGGTCTCCTCGCAAAATATACTTACGGGCCAAAGCTTTGGAGCACTTTTTCAGGATCGCCAGGGTGATTTATGGCTGGGCACCGACGACGGGGTGAGTCGCTACGACGGTTCGACTTGGGTCTCCTTCACCACCCAGGACGGTCTGGCCAGTAATGGGGTGCGAACAATTTGCGAAGATCACGAGGGCCATCTGTGGTTGGGGACCATCGGCGGGCTGAGTCGCTACGACGGCTCGACTTTTGTCACTTTTACCGCGCAGGACGGCTTGTCGAACACTACGATTTTTTCCGTTATCCAGGATCGAAGTGGGGATCTGTGGTTTGGTCTTCGTAGGGGGGGCGTGTGCCGTTACGATGGCAGAAATTTTACAACCTTCACGACTCAGGACGGTCTGGCCATCAATAGTGTGCGGAAGATTTTCGAGGATCGGGCGGGGCATCTGTGGATCGCCACCCAGGGCAGTGGTGTCTGCCGATACGACGGGCAGAATTTTACGACCTTCACGACGGCAGACGGCCTGGCCGGCGATTTGGTGGAGACGGTTTTTCAGGACCACGAGGGGCATCTGTGGATTGCCACGGAGGCCGGGTTGAGTCGTTATGACGGACAGAATTTCACGACCTTCACGACCGAGGACGGGTTGGCCTACGACCATATCACGGCGATTTATCAGGACAGTCGGGAGAATCTTTGGTTCGGATACCGCCACATCGGAGTGAGTCGCTATGACGGGCGGAATTTTGCGACCTTCGTGACGGCAGACGGCCTGGCCGGCGATGGTGTGGCCGCGATTTGCGAGGACCGGGCGGGGCAATTGTGGTTCGGCACTAATGGTGGTGGGGTGAGTCGTTACGACGGGCGTAGTTTCACCACCTTCACTACGCGGGACGGGTTGGCCAGCAATGTGGTGTGGAGCGTCATTGAGGATCGGGCGGGCCATCTGTGGTTCGGTACCAATGGCGGTGGGGCGAGTCGCTACGATGGGCACAGTTTCACCACGTTCACTACGCTGGACGGGTTAGCCGGCAATATGGTGTGGAGCGTCATTGAGGATCGGGCGGGCCATCTGTGGTTCGGCACCAATCATGGGGTGACGCGCTTCCGGCGGACGGTCGCGACGCCCCCACCGGTATACATCGATGCCGTGGTGGCTGACCTCCGCTACGAGGGGGACGGCGAAGTGGTCTTGCCGCTGAGCGCGGGGCCGGTGGCCTTTGAATTCCATGGCATGAGTTTTAAGACGCGCCCCGGGGCGATGGTCTACCGCTATCGCCTGATGGGATTTGAAAGAGCATGGCGTAATGTCCAGCAGTGCCGAATCGAGTATCGCAACTTGCCCGTCGGTACCTATATATTCGAGGTCTATGCAGTGGATCGGGATCTGGTGTGTTCTGAGGCGCCGGCTTGTAGGGAGCTGACCGTCGTGCCCGATCCCCGGCTCGAGGCCTTGACTCAGGCGCTCAGAGAAAGCGGGATGGAGGACGAATTCGTAGGGGAGAGTTCGATCTTGCGCGAGGTCCAGAGCCAACTCGCCGAAGTGGCCAGAACGGACCTGACGGTGTTGATGTTGGGCGAGACCGGCACGGGCAAGGGGCTGGCCGCCAATGCCGTGCATATGATGAGCCAGCGTTGTGCAGGGCCTTTGATTCAGGTCAATTGCGGTGCCATTCCCGAAGGGCTGGTCGAAAGTGAATTATTCGGCCACGAACGCGGCGCCTTTACTGGAGCCAATAGCCGCAAGCTAGGCAAGGTCGAACTGGCCGAGGGCGGCACGCTATTCCTAGACGAAATCGGCGATTTGGCGCTGGGGGCCCAGGTCAAAATTCTGCGACTACTCGAAGAGCGCGTATTTGAGCGAGTGGGAGGGACTGAGACGCTTGTCATGGACGTGCGGATTATTGCGGCGACCAATCGGAATCTGGAGCAAATGGTGGCCGAAAATCGTTTTCGCCAGGATCTCTTTTTCCGCCTGCACGCCTTTCCGGTCGAATTGCCCGCTCTGCGCCAGCGGCGGGAAGATATCCCCCTGCTGGCGGCCTATTTCATGGACCGCATGGCCGAGCATCTGCAAAAGCAGGTCGTGCAGATCGAGCCGGATGCCCTTAGGGCGCTACATGAATACGACTGGCCGGGCAATGTGCGGGAGTTGGAAAATGTGTTAAACCGAGCTGTGATCGTCTGTGAAGGCCCCGTTTTGCAGGCTGCGAATTTGGCTCTGAATGTCAGCTCTTTGCCCGCAGGCTCAAATGATGAACTCATTACCCCCGAAGCGTACGAGCGACGCTATGTAGAGAAATTGCTGGAAATGACCGGGTGGGTTATTCGTGGCCCGCGCGGTGCGGCAGCTGTATGGGGGGTCCCCGAGTCGACGCTGCGCAGTCGCATGAAGAAACTGGGGATATCCCGCAAGAATGCGTGAATATTCGCGCATTGCGCGACGTATCGCGCAGTGGAATAATTTTCATATCTTATTATTAATAAAGATGATAAATAAATACATTGTATTGTAGAGCGTGAGATTTCGCCTTTTTCGATTTTCTTCCCCTCAATATCGACTCGTCGTTAAAATTACCTAAGACATTTATTTACAATTTCTTGCAGTGCCTATTTCTATGTGGATCATGCTTGGCACGAGGCTTGCAAAGACGAACTAAAGGAATAGGCCGGGATAATTATGCTGCGGATTACTCTTTTATCGCAGAGCAAGGAAGAAGCAATACTCAAGGTCGAAGGGCGAATTACGGGAGCTGATGTAGCCTTGTTGGAGCGCGAAATAAGGGGCAAGTTTGAGCTGACGCAGCGCCTGGTCTTGGATCTGCAAGGCCTCAAACATATCGATCGCGAGGGGTTGGAATTGCTAAAGCATTGGTCGACGGGCAAATTGGTCTTGCGCGATAGTTCGGTCTTCGTGCGGACTCTTTTACAGGCTTACGGTCTTGAGTAATTGGCAATGCAAGGGGATATAACCTCATTGCGGTCATTATCTATTTGTCGAATGAAATTGGATCCGAAAGGAGGTATTTCGGCTAAATGGAAAGTGTGTTTTACCTCAGAATCACTCCACCGAATAAATTGTGCGTTGAAGGTCTGTACGCAACAGTCTTCGGCGCGATTTTACCGCCATCCAAATAAGGAGAGCAGTAGATGAAAAAATATGGAAGTTTCATGCTCGCTTTCGGGTTGGTGTGCTTGATGAACGCGTCATCCTTCGCCCATGTGGGCGTGGTCGTGTTCTATCCCCAGGTACCCGATCCGGCGTCGATTACCATTGACGGCAACGATGATGACTGGGGCTGGTATGATCCGGCTCTGGCGCTCAACCAGCCCGACTTCTTCGATCGCGCCAGCGACTTCGTCGAAATTTCGGACTACAATTTCACCATCCTCAACGGTTGGTCGGCGGCGCCTGACAATAAGTGGTACGGTTTTGCCCGCTTTGTCGACGACACGCTGAAGTACGATTCGCCGGTCTTAGAGTGGTGGAAAGACGATGCTCTGCAGATCACGATCGACGCCGATCACCTCGGCGGTCCGATCTTGGGGCAGAATCTCGAAGAGATCGGCAATGGCCAGCGCATGCACGTACGCATTTTTCCGCAGACTGATGCGTTGTTGCCCGCTGGGATCAACCACTTCTACAGCCAGCTCGAGTTCATCGATTCGCAAGAGTTGCTGTGGGGTATGCAGCCGGGTCTCTACGACGCCGCGTGGACCGTCTTGCCCGCCGGCGCCGAGAACCTGTCGACCGGCGTCACCTATACCTACGAGTGGAAAGCCGCTCTGTGGGATATCTGGGGTTTGAGCGAAGACGAGAGCGTGCGGCATCAGTTCGCTGCTGACGACGTGATCCACTTGGGTTATCGTCCGCTCGACGCCGATCAGCCGGGCGGTGGTCGCAAGCACTCGATGTATATCAACGACGGCAGCCAGGCTCAGGATGTCGACGCTTCGCAGATGCCCGATTTCTGGGCGTTGGCTTCGGATGGCGCGGCGACGGCGGTTGAGAACGAGACCTGGGGTCATATCAAAAGCAGCATGGATCAACGCCTGAAGTAGCATTTGCAGCTTTTGGGTATTGCCGTGTAGTTACAGACAAGGGAGAGGGTTGCAATGCCCTCTCCCTTGTCGCTTAAGGTGCGGGTGATTTGTTTTGGCGCAGGGTTTTACTGTTATTTCTTCCGGTTTCCTATCTTCCCGGCATTTGTACGCGAGGAGGCATATTGTGGCGAAATACGCGATTTTAGCCTATGCAGTACTCGGTGGGTTGGCGGGGTTTTGCGGGCATGGGTCGGCGCAAGGAAATATGTGGCGACTCGGCGGCGAAAACGGCCTTCCCTGGAACGAAGCAACCGATTTTAGTCTGATGATTGACGATTCGACCGCCGCTGGAGCGCTGCAGCCCTTTGAACTAAAGCCGGGTGAGAATCTTTTGCCTCGGTTGGGGCCTTGGGAGCCTTGGCGCTTTCCCGTCGACCCGCAGTTTCGCTCCGGCCACCCGCGCCTGTGGACCGATATCAACCACAATTCGATATACCAATCTACCGAAAGCGCTCTCTTTGTTGACGGCGACCCGTCCACTTATGTCGAGCGGCGGGACAGGGAGGAGATTTTCTACACGATCGATTTGGGCACCCAGTTGCCGGTGGATCGCTTTGTCTTCACTACCCCAGAAGGCGTCAGCCCGGAAAGCGACGAGCCTTTCCGACCCAACTACGTCCTTAGATCCTATAGTTTGACCGCCAGTCAGACCGAATCCGGTGTTCTGGAAGAGGAGTTGCAGCGCGGTTTTTTTTGGCGGGGCGCAGGGCCTTGTTGTTCGTTGGGCATTCCCCTGGCCTTCGAGGAGCGCAATGCTGATGGCGTTACCGAAGTGAATTTCCCCCTGCAGAATCTGCGTTTTTTCCGCCTTATCGCCATTCCAGACGGGTTCACGCTATTGGGCGATGCAATCGTCACTCGTTCGGCTTTTGCCGAGATGGAGGTTTATGGGCGCGGATATGCCCCGGTGGCGACCTGGGAGTCGCAGGTCATCGACCTGGGGCGCGAAGTCAATTTCGGTCAGATGGATTTTGCCGTGAGCAAGTGGCGCAAGGAGGGCGAGCAGTTGGCGGCCTTGGCTGAGGGTGACGGCGCGGTTCGCGCCCAGGTGGAGATCAGGACCGGCCGCGACGATACACCGACGGCCTATTTCGGCTTTGACGATCTGGGCGCCAATGTGGAGGTGACAAAGAGGCAATGGGATCGACTGATCCCGTTGGAATCGCGCGGCTCCACGATAGCCGTAGGCTACCGCGGTCCGGTGGTCGAGGACTTGGAAAACTGGAGTTTCTGGTCGCTGCCGCTGACGGAGTCGGGGCAACATCCGCGCATGCCGTGGGGGCGGTACATGCAGTTGCGGGTGCGGTTGGATACGGACGAGATCTGGGACTTCGCCCGCTTGGATTCGTTGCAGGTCGAAATCGCGCCGCTTTTGGCGGATCGGATTCTGGGCGAGGTCGTGTTGCAGGAGGATTTGCAGCCACAAGGTCGACGAGTGCAGGTGACGACGGGCGAAATGAAACAGTACGTATACGAAGTCGGGGGAAAATTCTCCAGCGACGACCGCAGCGGCTTCGATGCATTGCGGGTCTTGACGCCGGCAGAGGCCGAGTTTGGCTGGTTGCAGATGGGCGAGCCGCTCGCCGCGGTGGAGCCGGACAGCATTGTGGTCGAGGAAAATGGTTTTGTGCTATTCTTGCCCCGTCGTCTGAGTCCACAGGGCGATCACAAGCTGCGCATCGGGCTCGAAACGGTGCTCTATAGCGAGGCGGGCGAATTCGGCGGTGAGGTATTTAACCGCAGTGAGCAGAGTTTGTTGCAGAAGGTCGAAGGCGGTGATGTCAGTGAAGAGTTGGGCTCGAACCAATTACTGGTCGTAGCGTCCGCTCTGTCGCAGACGGGTGTATTGGGAGAGGTGATGGCGGGGGCGGGCATCTTCACGCCCCAGGGAGACGGGGTCAATGACCAGTTGCCCATCAGCTATACGCTATTCAGGGTGCGGCAGGCGTCCGAGGTAACCGTCGCAGTCTATGCTTTGGACGGACGGCGAGTATGGCAGGCACGACCGGGCACCCAGAGCGCGGGGCGTCATAGTGTGCGCTGGGACGGTCGGGACGAAGCTGGGCAATCAGTGCCCCCGGGAGTCTACATGGCGCGGGTGGAAGTAGCGACGGACAAAGGCAGCGAGGTCATCGTCCGATCTGTCGCTGTTGTCTACTGAATGAAGCACAGCCTTTTTATTTCTTACAGAGGCCAAACGCGATGAGAATATGGATCAGTAGTTTGTTGTGCAGCGTGTCCTTGGTTTTGATGGGGTGCGGGCACGAATTGGGCTATCGCCACTTTGCCGGCCCGATCCTGCCCGCCGCCGATGTGGAGCAAGCTGAGCAGTATGTTGTTCGCGACGACCACAGCATCACGTTCGTCAAGGACCGGCTCGAGATCACCTTATTGCCGCTGACGGTCGAGATGCTGAACCGGCAATTGGCCGGCCATTCGCAGAAGCCGGAGGGTTTCCACGAGCCCAATCCCTATCTTACCCCGACCAACCCCTATACCTATGGCGAGTGGAAGCCGGGGTGGGAGGAAGAACATCCCACGCGCTTCACCGTTTTTGCGCTGAAGGTCAAGAACTACGAGTATCCAAAAGTATCGCTCGACCCCCTCAGTATCGAGATCACTGTTGCCAATGGCAGGTATTACGAGTCGTATAGCCGGTTGGCGCTGGACGAGTATTTCTCCACCTACGCCATCGGCTACGCGGGCAACACTTATCTGCCCTATCGCGAGCGGCGGGATGTAATTCTGCGCACCCTCTACCCGGCTGACGAGATGGTCTTCAGTGGCCAAGAGACGCAGGGTTTTATCGCTTTCGCACCGCTGGCCAGCGATGTCGAAGTATTTGACGTGCGGATCAAGGGCGTCGTGCTGCGTTTCGACTACCGGGACCAGCCATTGGAGACGGTCGATATCACCTATTCTTTTAAGCGCGAGGTCTATCTGGCCAAAGAGCGCCGCGCCGAGGGATCTTGAGTATGCTCGGTAAGATGGCCCTCGTGGGGCTCGTGCTATTGTCGATGTGGTGGGGTGGGTGTGGTTCCGGATCCGAGGCCGATGGCGATGTCGTTGCGAGAATCGACGAAAAGGAAATCACCCTTGAGGCTTTGCGCCAGTTTCGCGCAGAGGCCACCGCCAGTTATCGCGACCCCGAAGAGGGGCTAAAGGCCTGGCGCTTCTATTTGCAGACGATGATCGACATGGAGTTGTTACTCGCCGAAGCGCGTGAGCAACAACTGGACCAGGCCATGGAATTTTCGCGCAAATTGGAGGACGAACGGCGCAAGAAATTGGTCGATTTGTATACGACCCGAACCATCGTCAAAGAAGTCGACCGCACGGTGGACGGTATGCGGGAAAATTTCGCCGAGAGCAAGTGGAACAAGATGCTGCGCCTGGCCCATATCCGCACCGAGAGCGAGGCGGAGGCCGAGAAGGCGATGCGTGATCTCGAACAGGGCAAACCCTTTGAGGGAGTGGCCCGCGAGCGCTCCGTTGTGCCGACCACGGCCGAGCGGGGCGGAGTCCTTGAGCCCTGGTATGGGCGCGGCAACCTTGAGGAAATGGGGTTGACCCTAGAGATCGGTGAGCAGTTGTTCGCGCTGGAGATCGGGGCCTTCAGCCAGCCCTTTCCGGTGGGGGACTATTACGAAATTTTCAAGGTGCTGTCCGAGGGGCCGGCTCCCGACCACTATAGGGCGTCTTTTTTGCGCGGTAGTTACTGGAAGGAATTTCGCGTCCAATGGGATAAGATGGTAGATCGGTTGCAAGATCAGCTGGAACCGCGCGTAGACGGCGATGTGGTCAAGGTGCTGGTCGAGCGGATGGCCGGTGCCGGTCGCGGGGGCATGTTGCTGAGCCCCGAAGACCAGGAGGTTGCCCTCGTCCGCTTCAAGGGCGGGCAGGTCACGGTGATGGATTTTGCCGAAACGTACAATGCCTATTGGTTTATCCGTTCGGTTTCCTTCGACAGCAGTGGAATCTCGGAATTCATCCACCGCGACTTGTTACCGCGGACCTTGGTTTATCAGGCGGCGTTGCAAGAGGGCTTGGATCAGGACTCGACGATCGTCGCCTGGTTGACAGCTAAAGAAGAGTCACTGTTGCTGGAAGCCCTGAGGGAAACACAGGTCGTGCAACGGGTCGAGGTCGAGGATGCTGCAGTCAAGGCCTATTACGACGACAATCCGCAGTTGTTTATGCAGATGGAAGAGTTCCAGGTGACAGAGATTCTAGTAGCGACCCGAGCAGAGGCGGAGAAGCTCGTGCAGCGGGTTCGCGGGGGAGAAGACATGGAGCAACTTGCCGCTGGCCATACGATTCGCTCCGACGCCGAGGGGGGGCATTACCACATGCACAACCACCCCTCCGAAAGGCGGGTCTTCGGTGCGCTCTACGATTCGGTGGCAGTGGCGCAGATCGGTGCGCTCAACGGTCCGGTCAAACTCGATGCGGGCTATTCAGTTTTTAAGGTGCTTGAGCGCATTCCTGCCCATCCTACGCCTTTCGCACAAGCGGCTTCGCGGGCTAAGTGGTGGGTGCAGAAGCAACAAGAGAAGGCGCTCTTCGACGCGTTATTCGTTCGCCTCAGGGAAAAATACGCGGCGCAAATCGTCGTCTTCGAAGAGCGGCTCAACGCCTTGGCAGCGGAATAAGCCGCTGCCCATTTTCTTTGGCACCATTATCCCATAAATATGGAGTTCGAAGTGTATGGCGAATGAGCGTCCGAAAGTGCTGGTAGCCGGTGGTGTGGACGATAAAGAACTCTACCTGGCGCCCGAGGACCAACAGCGCTTGGCGTCGTTTGCCGATTGGAGTTTTGTGCCCTGTAAAGAAGGGGCATTCCTCGGAACGGACGGACAGCCGCAAGACGAAGAAGCTTGGATCGAACGGATCGGCGATGCCGAGGCTATCGCCATTTATCCGGGTGCGCCTAACCTCAGCGCTGAACTCATCGAGCGCAATCCCACCCTGAAGATCGTCGGCGAATTGAACGGCGACCGCTTTGCCCAGCGGATCGACGTGGCAAAGGCTTGGGAAAAGGGCGTCGAGACGGTGGATACGACCAATGGCTCATCGTATCCGGTGGCCGAATGGGCCTTGGGGTTGATTATAGTCTCGCTGCGCAACGCCGGCTATTATATGCGGCGTTTTCTCGCCGGGGATTGCCGTAAATCGCGCGACAACCCAAGCTTTTTGCGCGGTGAACTGACGGGTAAGCGGGTGGGTTTGATCGGCTGCGGCCACGCTGGGCGCCGGCTGGTCGAATTATTGCGCCCCTTCAACGTCGAAATTTCGGTGTATGACCCGTATTTACCTCGAGAGTTGGCCGAGGCGCTGGATTTGCGGCTGACTTCGCTAGAGCGCGTGCTCTCGCAGTCGGACGCGGTTGTCTGCCTAGCGCCTTTGACGCCGCGTACCCAGGGCATGATCGGCTCGGCCGAACTCGAACTCATTCCCTCGGGCACGGTGCTGGTGAATGTCTCCCGCGGTCCGATTATCGACGGCGAAGCGCTGGTCGAGCGGCTCAAGCGCGGCGATATCATCGCCGGCCTGGATGTCTTCGATCCGGACCCGATTCCGGCGGGCCACGAGATCACCGAGTTGGAAAATGTCTTTCTGAGCCCGCATATTGCGGGGGTCACCGCCGCCAGCTATCGGCGTTTTTTTACTTTGATGGTCGACGAGTTACAGCGTTTTTTCCACGGCTATGAAACGTACTATAATCTGACTCCCCGCTCATTGGCCGATCGTCGGGGCCACGACTTCGTGGCCCGTTAGGCGATGCTGTCGCGCCGATTATCAGTCGCGATTTCGTTTGAGGTTATTGCAAGAATACCGCAGCCCCTGTCGTGGCTGGTGCTGCTGGTGGTAGCGATGGGCGTGTCGGCCTGTCAAAACGAATCCACGGAAATGCAAACTGACTATCGAGTTGCGACCGCTAAATCCGGTCCTTCGTTTGTCGAGATCGCGCAGGAAGCCGGCATCGACTTTCGCCATATCAACGGGGCAAGCGGTCGCTATTACTATGTGGAAGCCTATGGTTCGGGCGCGGTTTTTTTGGACTATGACAACGACGGTTATCAGGACCTCTATGCGGTCAACGGTGCGCCGCTGCCCGGTTTTGAAGCCGATGGCGTTCCGACGAACGCGTTTTACCGCAATCGCGGCGATGGTACTTTTACGGATGTGACAGTGTCCACGGGCACGGGCCATGCGGGTTATGGCATGGGCAGTTGCGTTGGTGATATCGACAACGACGGTTTTGCAGATCTCTATGTGACCAACTTTGGGCCCAATGTGCTCTACCGCAATCGCGGCGATGGCACTTTTGCGGATGTAACGGCCGCTGTCGGTGTCGGCGATGCTCGGTTAAGCACCAGCGCGGCCTTTGCCGATATCGACAACGACGGCGACCTCGACCTTTATGTGGCCAATAATGCCCGAATCGATCTGGAAAGCGACGAGGGGTGCCGCCGCGGGGAGATCCCGGTTTATTGCGCGCCGACAGAATATCCGGGGGAATCCGGCGTTCTCTATCGCAACGACAGCAGCGGAAAATTTGCCGATATCACGCGAGCAGCCGGGTTATACAACGACGCAGGTCGGCAACTAGGCGTGGTCTTTGGTGATTACGATACCGATGGCGATACGGACCTCTATGTGGCCAACGATATGACGGCGAATTTCCTCTATCGCAACGACGGCCAGGCACGTTTTGCCGAAGTGGGTTTGAGCGCCGGGGTTGCGCTCAGCGAGAGCGCCCGCCCGGAGGCCGGGATGGGTACCGACTTCGGCGACTTTGACCGGGACGGCGATCTCGATATCGCGGTGTGCAATTTCCAATGGGAGGCCTGCCGCCTCTATCGCAACGACGGCGACGACGCGTTTGCGGACATGAGCTTTGCTTCGGGTTTGGGCGAGCCGACGTTGGCGACGCTGACCTTTGGTACTGATTTTCTCGACTACGACAACGATGGCGATCTCGATCTCTATTTGGCCAATGGTCACGTGCATCCAGAAGTCGAGGCTTTCGACAAGGCTACTTCCTATCCGCAGCTTGACCAGCTTTTTGTCAATGATGGATCCGGCAAGTTTGCGTTGGCGATTGAAGATATGGGTCCGGGCATGGCCCTTGCGGGGGTGAGTCGGGGCGCAGCGTTTGCCGATATCGACAACGACGGCGATATGGACGCCTTCGTTTCCAATAACAACCAGCGCCCCTTTTTGTTGCGCAATGATGGCGGCAATCGCAACCATTGGCTCGCGATCAAGACCATCGGCCGAGTTAGCAACCGCGACGGAATCGGAGCGCGGGTCAAGGTCATTAGCGGTGATCTGGTCCAGATCGAAGAAGTGCGTTCAGGCAGTAGTTACCTCTCGCAGAACGATCTGCGAGTTTATTTCGGGCTGGGCCGGCGCGAAAGAGTCGACCGCGTTGAGATCCGCTGGCCCAGCGGGATTGTGCAGACTTTAGAAGAGATGGCCATCGACAGTATTCATCGGGTGGAGGAACCGGAGACCTCCGGCTAGAATGGATATACGCGAACTGCGGAAAAATGTTCGAGCGTGGACTTCGATCGGGGTTGTCGTCTGTCTCTTGGCCGGATGTGCATCCACCACTGAGGATGCACCCGTCGCCGAGGAGAGCTTGGGAGAGAGGGAGCAGCGCTACGTGCGCGCGGTCGCCGCAGATAGCGCGGATGTCGAGGCGAACTTCGGGCTTGGTCAGGTGTACTACGAACAACAACGCCTGACGAAAGCCCTGCAGGCCTTTCGTCGGGCGCGGGAGTTGGACTCCGCCCATAGCGGGGCGCGGGTGGGGATCGGCAAAGTTTTGTTTGCGCGTGGGCAGTTGCAGCAGGCGGTGGAGGAATATCGGGGTGCCGCGGAAATATGCGCCGATTGTGCAGACGTGCATCGGGGGTTGGGTGCGGTGTATTTGCGGCAACGGCGTTACGACGAAGCCCGCGAGGCCTATGGGCAAGGGCTCGCCAGCGAGCCAGGCCATGCGCCCTCGCACTACAATATCGGCGTGGCCTTCTCCCAACAAAGCGCCTATGCGGAGGCGGCCGAGGCGATGCAGCGGGCCATCGAGATCGACCCCGGCTACATTCTGGCGTATACATCGCTAGCTGATGTTTACTGTCTCAGGCTGGGGCGTTGCAGCGATGCCGTGAAATTACTCGAACGGGCTATAGAGCGAGATCCGGCGGCTGTCGAGCCCCGGGTCGGTCTCGGCCGGGCGCGGCTGAGGTTGGGGCGCGATGAGGCGGCGGTCTGGGTGTTTCGGGAGATCGTCGCGGCGGACACCACCGTAGCCAAGGCGTACAATGGGCTCGGAGTGGCCTATACCCGGCTGGGGCAATTCGAAGCGGCCGCAGAAGCCTTGCGCCGGGCGATCCACCTCGACCTGCTAAACGCAGAAATTCACTACAACCTAGCTCAGGCCTATAAAAAGCAGGGCAAGGTCGAGGAGAGCCAGGTGGCGATGAATGCTTTCAACCGCATCGACGTCTACACTGACGATATCCGCCGCTGGCAGACGGTGCTCGCCGGCAATTCGCACGATGCGATGGCCCATTTCGAGATGGGCCGGATCTACGCCAGGTTGGGCGTCGTGAATGAAGCGATGGAGGAATTCCAGCGATCGCTAAAGATAAATCCCGCCTATGCTCCGGCCTGGCAAAGCCTGGGCAACGCCTATGCCCGGCTGAAAAATACCGACCAAGCCATCGTCGCCTACCGCAAGGCGTTGGCCGAGGACGACGGCTATGCGCTGGCCTGGTACAATCTCGGCAATGCCTTGTTCATAAGAGGGGACTTGCAAGCGGCGCGCCAGGCCTTTGTGGCGGCTATCGAACGCCAGGAAGGTTATGCGGATGCCTACCACGGCCTCGGAGGGGTGGACTTACGCGCGCAATCGCCCGAGGTGGCGATCGGCCATTTTCGTGCGGCGCTGGCGGCGGATTCGAATTATGCTCGGGCCCATTATGGTTTGGCGCTGGCCTATCGGGATCTAAAGGATTCGCTGAGCGCGGTGCAGGAGCTCGAACTATTCAAACAAAAGCAGGGCGCAAGTGGCAGACCATAATGCCGTATGTTTACAAAGCACAAGCAGAAGGGTGCAAAAATGACCATAGATGCTACAGTCCCTCCTATGCAACCGATGTCGGACTACGAGAAATTTATCTTCGATCTGAAGGGTTTTGTTGGTCATCCCGAATGTGTTGACAGCAGCGGAAATTAAAGCCGTTGGTGTCCATGCTGAAGTCTTTAAGAATGATCCCGACAGCTTGCCGGTATAACACCGTGCCCGATGGCCGAGCATCGCCAGAGTTTCTTCCGCGATGTTTGGATTCTGCCTAATAAATGCAACTGAGCGATGCGTCACGAGCACCTTAAATTCGAGTTGTTTCGCGGTTTATTTTTTCGTGTCGGGAAGCTATGAGACTTTCTAGATTTTTATCCGGCTATCTATTGGCTGCCCTTGGCTTCTTTGTCTTTCTCAGCCTGTCGTCGCGATTTGTTGCACCGGATGAATCCCAGTCGCCGACAGAGCGCACGGCGGGCGAGGTCGCCGCGATTAAAGCGGTGCGCGATGTCGGGCTGGACTACGATAATCCGCTGGTACTGCATCGGCAGGTCGATTATTCGACCGGAGAGGTTGCCATGTGGTATCCCCAACACGAGGCACCGATCTTGGCAGATCTAGTCGCGGATGGAAAGTTGCCGCCGGTTGCCGAGCGAGTGGGACAAGAACCTGCGGTGATGGAGGGAGTTGACGGGATCGGTCGCTATGGCGGCACCTGGATGCGCATCGCCCGCACGCCGGCTGAGGTGCGCTGGATTGGTTATCGGGGCTCCGGCGCCACCCTGGTGCGCTTCTCTCCCTATGGGGAGCCGCTGGTGCCGCATGTGGCCAAGAGTTATACGGTCTCAGAAGACAATACGGAATTCGTCTTTGAATTGCGGCGGGGCATGAAATGGTCCGATGGGCATCCCTTTACCGCTGACGATATTCTCTACTGGTGGCAGCGCGAAGCCAATGATACGGCAGTGCTTTCCCAGCCGCCGGAATTGATGCGGATTCGCGGCCGGGCCGGTCGTGTTGAAAAGCTGGATACCTATCGGGTGAAATTTACTTTTCCAGAGCCCAATAGCCTGTTTTTGGTTAAGCTGGCTAGGGGGTTGGAAGTGGCGAATTGCCCGGCCCACTACTTATCGCAGTACCACCCGACTATCGGCGACTCGGCCAAGATCAATAGGCGTATGGAGGCGAGAAAACTTCCGGGAAGGGTCGCTACCTATACCGATGTCAAAGATTATCTCAACCCCGAACATCCGCGTTTGTGGCCATGGCTTTATCGCACCTACAAATCCTCGCCACCGCAGACGGCCGTGCGCAATCCCTACTACTGGGTCGTCGATACACAAGGCAACCAACTGCCCTATATCGACCGCATTCTCTTTAAATTGCGCTCGGCCGATATGATCCACTTGGCGTTGACTAATGGCGAGGCGTCGATGCAGTGGCAGTGGGATTTGGCCAAGTCCTATACCCTGGCGATGGAGCAGCGCGAGGCCGGCGGCTTCGACGTCTATCATTGGTTTGCCGGTGAGAATTTATTTGTGGTCTATCCCAATCTCAATCGTCGCGTCGACGCCGATCGCCCTGAGACGGCGCACAAATTCGCGCTACTCAGCGACAAACGCTTTCGCCAGGCACTTTCCGTAGCAATCAATCGCCAGGTCATTATCGACGCTGATTACAATGGCCAGAGTGTTCCTTCGGCCATCGCCCCGGAGCCAGGCACGCCCTATTACGAACCTTCGCTGTATAGGAGTTATGTTCAGTACGACCCCGCAGAGGCCAATCGGCTGCTGGACGATATTGGGTTGACGAAGAGAGACCGCGAAGGTTTTCGCACCTACTCAGACGGCAAGCGCATGGTGTTTTATCTCAGCCTCTCCAGTGACGATACGGGGATCGGGCCATCGCAGTTTATCGTCGACGATTGGGCCGCCGTTGGAGTGCGGGTTTTGATCCGCAACGAGAGCCGTGCCTTGTGGTTGACCAAAGCCCAGGCGCTGGAGCACGATTTTAACGCCTGGTCGGGTAATGGGAATTTTCCCGCCCTGTGGCCGGAGGCGTATGTTCCTATTGAAAATTGTGGCTTTGCCCGCGGTTTCGCCCGTTGGTATGCCCAGGGCGGCCTCTATGGTCCGATTCCGCCGGAACGGGCCGGGGGTTGTGTCGAACCGCCGGTAGGTCATCCGCTGCGCCAGGCGATGGAACTCTACGACCGCTATCGCGCCGCGCTCACGTCCGAAGAACAGCAGGTTATTTTTAAGCAGATCCTGCAAATCGCGGCGGAAAACGTGTGGACCTTCAATGTCGCCTCGCCGCAACCGACATTGATCGCGGTCAAGGACGATTTTCGCAATGTGCCGCGCAAGGCGATACATACTTTCTTAATGATGTCTCCGGCCAATACCGGTATTGAAACCTATTATCACGAAAAGCCGTATGATTCGCCCGGCGCGATCGAACAGATGAAAGCGGCGATACTCAAACCGACCTTGCCGCCCGACGTGCCCGCCACCGAGGGCAGCGAGACCGATTCGGGGCTCAAGCTGGGCAGCGTGATCCGCTTTATGTTGATCGGCATTATAAGCTTATTAGTCATTTTAACGGCGGTGAGGCACCCCTATATCGGTCGTCGGTTGCTGATCATGATTCCGACTCTGGTGATTATTTCTCTGGTCACTTTTTTTATAATACAGCTGCCGCCCGGCGATTTTCTCACCGTCCGTATTATGCAATTGCAGTTGGAGGGCAACGACCAGGCGTTGCAGGAAATTGAGGAACTAGAGAGGCTATTCTCAATGGGCGAGCCGGTGAGTCACCAATATGCCCGTTGGTTGGGGCTGCCGTGGTTTCTCAGTTTTGACGAACAAGACGAAGGGTTGCTACAGGGCCATATGGGCCGTTCGATGGAGGATCGCCGCGCGGTCAACGACATTGTCGGCGATCGCATACTGCTGACCGTTCTGATTTCGCTGGGCACCATCCTCTTTACTTGGGCGATGGCAATTCCGATCGGCATTTATTCGGCCGTGCGGCAATATTCCATCGGTGACTATATCCTGACTTTTATAGGTTTTATCGGCATGTGCGTGCCGGGTTTTTTATTGGCACTACTGTTGATTTTTGCCAGCGGCGAGTGGTTTGGCGTTCGCATTACGGGGCTCTTTTCCAGCCAATATGGCGCCCAGCCGGAATGGACCTGGGGCAAGGTTGTGGATTTGTTGGAGCATATTTGGGTGCCGGTAGTGGTGCTCGGCGTAGGCGGCACCGCCAGCATGATCCGCATTATGCGTGCCAATTTATTGGACGAACTGAAAAAGCCCTATGTGGTCACGGCGCGTGCGAAGGGCGTCAGGCCAATGCGGTTGCTCTTCAAGTATCCGGTGCGCATGGCGCTCAACCCCTTCGTCTCCGGCATCGGCGGACTCTTTCCGCAATTGGTATCGGGTGGGGCGATTGTCGGCATCGTTATGAGTCTGCCGACGGTGGGGCCGTTGATGCTGTCGTCTTTGATGAGCGAGGATATGTTTTTGGCCGGGTCGATGCTGATGGTCTTGAGCATGCTCGGCGTTTTGGGCACCCTGGCCAGCGACCTATTATTACTGTGGATAGATCCGCGTATTCGCTTCGGAGGAGGTGAACGTTGACTGCAACGATAGTACCGCCACCAGCAGACGGGAAAAGCGCCGAGCAGGTGTTGGGCAGCCTGTCGCAGAAACAGCTAATTTTGCGCGGTTTTGCCCGTCACCGCCTGGCGATGGCGAGTTTCTACCTGCTGGCGGTGATGTACACCCTGGCGCTGGGCTGCGAGTTTTTCGCCCCCTATTCGCCGCAGTGGAAGAATCTCGCTTTTGCCTACTGCCCGCCGCAGCCGCTGCGCTTTGATTTCGAGCACGGGCTGCACGTGCGCAGTATGCGGCAGTCGATAGATCCGGTCACCCTCAAGAAAGACTATGTCGAAGATCCGGCCGATATTATTCCATTCTCGTTTTTTGCCAAAGGCGAGCCCTATGAGTTGATGGGGTTGTTCGCGGGCGATCGGCATTTTCTTGGCGTTGAGGGTGCAAGCAGTAAAAAAATAGGGACTGTGCCGCCCTTCTTTATTCTCGGCGCCGACCGCTACGGGCGGGATATTTTGAGTCGTATTATCTACGGTACTCGCATCTCGCTCTCGGTGGGCATAGTGGCCATCGCGGTGACTTTTATTTTGGGTCTTTCGATCGGCGGTGTTTCTGGCTATGTGGGTGGGCGGTCCGACAATCTGATCCAGCGCACTATCGAAATCATCAACGCCTTCCCGCAATTGCCGCTGTGGCTGGCGTTGGGCGCTTCAATGCCGCCCGAATGGTCGCCGCTGCGGACTTATTTCGCCATTACGATCGTCTTGAGCTTGCTGAGTTGGACGGGTTTGGCGCGCGTGGTAAGGGGTAAGCTATTGTCGTTGCGTGAGGAGGACTTTGCCGTGGCCGCCCGGCTATTGGGCGCGGACCATGGTCGCATTATCTTCCGTCACTTGCTGCCCGGTTTTACCAGTCATATTATCGTCGTGCTGACGTTGACCGTGCCGGCGATGATCCTCGGCGAGACTTCGCTGAGTTTTCTCGGGTTGGGTCTGCGCCCTCCTGTCGTAAGCTGGGGTGTGATGTTGCGGGACTGCATGAAAATGGAGGTGGTGGCCAATTATCCCTGGCTGTTGTTCCCGTTGTCCTTCATCGTTATTACGGTGCTCTGTTTTAATTTTGTCGGCGACGGCATGCGCGATGCTGCCGATCCTTATGCCTCGCGATGAAAGGTCTGATATGGAAGCGGTAGCGGAGAATGTGCTGGAGATCGAGGATCTACGCGTCTCTTTTTACACGGAGGAGGGGGAAGTGCGGGCCGTCGATGGGGTTAGTTTTTCCATTCCGCGGGGTTCGATCGTCGGGTTAGTCGGAGAGAGCGGTTGCGGTAAGTCGGTCACCAGTTATTCGGTGCTGCGCCTAATACAGCGACCGGGCGAAATCAAGGGCGGCTCGATCCGCTTTAACCCACAGGGTGGCGGCTCGGTCGATATCACGGCCCTAGACGAGCAGGACGACGCGCTCTATCAGCTGCGCGGCGGGGCGATTAGCATGATATTCCAAGAGCCGATGACCGCGCTCAGCCCGGTGCATACCGTCGGCAATCAGATCTGCGAGGCGATTATGCTGCACGTGGACGCCGATCCAGAAAGAGCCGAAGAAATCGCCGCCGAGATGCTGGACAAGGTCGGCATTCCCAATGCCCGCAGCCGTCTGGACCAATACCCCTTTGAGATGAGCGGCGGCATGCGGCAGCGCGTGGTAATCGCGATGGCCCTGGCCTGTGCGCCGGAAGTGCTGATCGCTGATGAGCCGACTACTGCGCTGGATGTGACGATTCAGGCGCAGATAATACGCTTGATAAAGAGTTTGCAGCGGGACTTGGGTACTTCGACCTTGCTGATTACGCACGACTTGGGTGTGGTGGCACAATTGGTCGACCATATCGCGGTGATGTATTTGGGGCGCATCGTCGAGCAGGGCGATGTGCGTACGGTGATGAAGGCCCCGCGCCACCCCTATACAATGGGCTTGCTCGAATCGCTGCCCGGCTTGGCCCTGGATAAAGAGCGTCTGTCATCTATAAAGGGCAGTGTGCCTTCATTGGCCGAGCGGCCACCGGGCTGCCCCTTTCACCCCCGTTGCCCACACGCTGAGCCCGGTGTTTGCGACCGCGGTGATCCGCCGGAGTTGCACCAGATCGGCGAGGCAAGGATGGTCGCCTGTTTGCGACTTGAAGCAATCCACGGAGGGCCTGTGCAATGAGCGCCGGTACGCCGCTGTTGCAGGTCAAAAATCTGCAAAAATACTTCCCTGTTTTCAGCCAGGGATTCGTCCGGCGCCAGACTGGCCTGGTCAAGGCGGTCGACGATATCAGCTTCGACTTGATGCCGGGTGAGACGCTGGGCTTGGTCGGCGAAAGCGGCTGCGGCAAGACGACCACCGGGCGGGCGATTTTACGCGCGCTCGACCCGACCGCCGGCGAAGTGCTGTTTCAAGACGGCGAGCGGATCGTCGATTTGGCTCAGTTGTCCGCAAAGCAGTTAAAACCGTTGCGGACCAAGATGCAGATGATCTTCCAGGATCCCTTTGCCAGCCTTAACCCGCGCATGACCGTCGGCGATATCGTCGGCGAGCCGCTGGCGATTCACAAATTAGCCAGCGGTTCCGAAAGGGAGGACCGGGTCGAGCAGATGTTGCAGAAGGTGGGATTGATGCCTGAGCACCGCACTCGTTATCCGCACGCCTTTTCCGGCGGCCAGCGCCAGCGCATCGGCATTGCCCGCGCGCTGATCATGCAGCCGTCGCTGGTGATCTGCGATGAGGCGGTATCGGCGTTGGACGTGTCGGTCCAGGCGCAGGTGATCAATTTATTGCAGGATTTGCAACAAGAACTGGGGCTGACCTATCTCTTCATCGCGCACGATTTGAGCGTGGTCAAACATCTGTGCGACCGGGTCGCGGTAATGTATGTCGGCAAGATCGCCGAGTTGGGCGAAACTGCCAGTATATTCAGCGATCCCAAACATCCCTACACCCAGGCCCTGCTGGCAGCGGTGCCGAACCCGGATCCTGATGTGGCATTGCAGGCGACACTTAGCGGTGAAGTGGCCGACCCGGCTAACCCGCCGCCCGGCTGCAGTTTTCATCCGCGCTGTGGTGAGTGCATGGTCCAGTGTAAGGAGGATCTACCTGAGCAAGTACAAGTGATCGCCAGCCACCGGGTTTGGTGTCATTTGTATGGGAATGATTCCTGAGCGGTTTTTTTATTGCTATCAATATGGAGCGAGATATGGAACAGTCAATGTATGGCCGACGTGATTTTAGCGAAACGGATTACGTCGTTTTCGCGGAACAGGGATATCTCCGCCTCGGCCCGGTGTTGTCGGCGGGTGCGCTAGGCGACTTGCAACAGCGCATAGATGACATCATGTTGGGACGCGTACGCTATAAAAATATGCGCTTGCAGTATTACGACGAAGAAAGCGGAAAACTGCGGCGCACAATGGGCAATGAAATAGCCAGCCTCTCCTATCGCCGCATCGACGACCTCGAACAGGACCCGCTCTTCCTGGCGTATATGCAGCAAGAATTATATCACCAGATCGTCCGGCGCTATATCGGCGAGGATGTCGCGGTTTTTCGCTCGATGTTTATGAACAAACCGGCATACTGGGATCAGACTTTGCCTTGGCACCAGGATATTGGCCAGGGGTGGGGCATCGATGACAATCCCACGATTACGATTTGGCTGGCGCTGGACGAGGCGACGGCGGCCAATGGTTGCATGCAGATTGTGCCGGGCAGCCATCGCCACGGGGTCATCAACGAAAAGCACAGGCTCCCGCCGGAAAAAGAGGCGGAATACGCCCCGCCGCAGGAGGTGATTGACCTGGAAGTGGCAGCCGGCGAGGCGGTCTTGCTGCACAATTTTTTGCTGCACCGCTCCGGCGAGAATCCCACCTCAGATACGCGTCGCGCGTTCAGCATGACATTTATGGATGCCGAGGTGCGCACGCTGGATACGGGGCAGAAGTTCCCCGTCGTTTTTGGTCGGGATGCATTGCACCCGCAGACGATGGGGGATAAGGCCGAAGAATTGGTACAGAAATTTTATGGTTGATGCAACGGTGTTTTTTTGTATATGACAAAAGCTAAATATTACGTCGGAGGGAAAAGTGAGTGAGCAACAGCCAACCAGCTCCACCCTGGGCCGTGGGGATCGAGTACTGCTCTACGCTACAGTAGCGACGACCGGAGCTGCAGTGATGATGCTTGAACTATTAGGTACGCGGATTATCGGCCCCTTTTACGGCGTTAGCCTCTACGTGTGGTCGTCGTTGATCTCGGTGGCTTTAATTGCCCTGTCGCTAGGCTATTATCTGGGCGGTGTGGTGGCCGACCGGCAGACGGGCTTTCGGCTGTCCTACGCGATCGCCCTCGCCGGACTGAGCGCCGTCGCGATACCCTTTCTCAGCCGCCCGGTCATGTTGTTGACCAATGATCTGGGTATGCGTGGCGGGGCGTTTGTCAGCGCTTTGCTGCTCTTTACCGTGCCGCTAACCTTTTTGGGCATGGTGGGGCCGCAGGTGATTAAGATGGCGACGCTACGCCGTGAGGGCGTCGGCATGGCCACCGGTTCGGTCTTTGCGATCAGCACTGTCGGCAGCGTGGTGGGTACCTTGTTATTGGGTTTTTATCTGCTGCCCGAACTGGGGTCGCGGGCGGTTCTCTACGGCGTCAGCGCGGTTTTGTGTTTGTTGGCGGTGATCGTGGCGCTCTACGAAAAGCGTTTAGGTTTTGACGCGCTGGGCAAGGTTGTGATCATCGGGCTTGTGACCGGAGCCGGGTTGTGGTTGAAGGTCGATGAAGCACCGCTCGTATCCAAGGATTATCGCTTGGTGCACGAAGCTGAAAGCCACTATGGCTGGGTACGGGTGATAGACGATCGCGCTCGCCGGGTGCGCTGGATGCTATCGGACGCCTCGGTGATCAGCGCGATGCGGCTCGATACCCGGGGGGTTGTGCTGCTATATCAGCAGATCGTCTCGACCTTGCCGCACTTGCGGCCCGAGGGCAAGGACGCGCTGCTGGTTGGCCTGGGTGGGGGGCATATCGCCATGGCGCTGAAAGAGCAGGGGGTGGTGACCGACGCGGTGGAGATCGATCCGGTCGTTGCGCAGGCGGC
>JABHFS010000131.1 GCA_018672475.1 Gemmatimonadota bacterium
TCGCAAGTGATCCTGCCTACAAAGACCAATTGCGCGACCTCACAAAATATATGTGGCAAGTCATCCGCGATACCGGAGACCATGCTCTTTTAAATTCGCACTATCCAATACTGCGTGTAGCACCTTTTGGGCCAGAAATATTGAGTGGATAATTCAGTGGCTTTTGCAGATAAATGGACTAGCGCCGATCTATCCTTAAAGGAGTCACAACGTGAACGTGCAAGACAAACCCAATATCCTGTGGATCAGCACCCACGACACCAGCGCCTGGAACTATGGCTGCTACGGAGACACCTATTCCCGCACACCCCATATCGACCGGCTAGCAGCCGAAGGGATACGTTATGCCCATGCCTTCACCGCCGGGCCCATATGTTCGCCGTCGCGCACCAGTATCTATACCGGTATGCACCCCACCACCCTGGGCACCCATCATCACCGCAGCGCGGTGATCCGGCCCGCTGGGGTTGAATTGCTACCGAAAATCCTGATGGATGCCGGCTATGCCAGCAGCAAACCGGACGAGGATATCAATCTGTATATCGACAAAGAGGAGTATGAATCGTGCTACAACGCGGACGATATCTGGGAAAAACGGCCTGAGGACAAACCGTTCTTTGCCTATTTCAAACTAGGTAGTCCGCATGCCAGTGTGTTCAAGATGACGCCCGAGGAGGCTCGCAAGGCACGATCAAACCTGCTTGCAGATGATGAACTGCACGACCCGCAAGATGCGCCGGTGCCGAGTTTTGTCCCCGATACGCCGCTGTTCCGAGAACGGATGGCGCTCTTCTATGATGCCATCACCAATATGGACAAGCAGGTGGGAGAGCTCCTGGGCAAATTGCAAGCGCAGGGCCTGGCGGAGAATACCATCGTCGTATTCTGGGGCGATCATGGTGCGGGTTATCCGCGTGGTAAAATACACGCCTACGACGATGGACTGCATATTCCGCTGATCATGAAATTCCCCGAAAAGTACCGCCAGCTCGCCCCGGCAGCCCCCGGTACTGTGGTCGACGATCTGGTCATGCACATGGATCTGGCGCCTACCATGCTGCAGTTGGCGGGCATCCCCATACCCGAGCATTTCCAAGGGCGAGCCCTATCCGGGCCGGATAAGGGCGAAGCACGAGACTTTGTCTGCAGCGCCCGGGACCGGCTCGATAATAACCCGGAAATGATCCGCACCATCCGCACGCACCAATACCGCTATAACCGCAATTTCTTGCCGCACCAGCCCTATGCCTCCTTCTATCCGGACGGTGGGTTCTTTGCCGCAGTCCCCAAAGAAGGCACACTGGAGCGCGACTTCTGGGAAACCTCTTGCTTACCAGGCAAGGAGAAAGTCCACGATCCCGACGGTGTATTCCTGATGCATGGACCGCCCATCATGGTCAAGCAGCAGGGCCTGCCCCAACAGTATCAACAATACGCATTCTGGCAGGACCATAAACCACTCGAAGAATTGTACGACGTCGAGCGCGACCCGGAAGAGATCCACAACCTGGCCGATGATCCCGCCTTCAGCCATGTCAAAGAGGAACTGCGTCGAAAACTCTTTGGCTGGATGATCGAGACCGCCGACCTGGGCCTAATCGATGAAACCGAGATCGTTGTGCGGGCTGTGGCCTACAATGGTATTAGTCGTGAAGTGGGTGTGCACTGCGACAATTTTGCGCGAATCTTGGAGACCGCCGACTTGGCGCGGCTTGGTGAGGAGGGCAAAAAGGAGTTGCTGAACCGGCTGGACGATCCGGACAGTGCGGTGCGCTTCTGGGCGGTTACGGGCCTCTCCTGCTTCGATTTTGACGCCGAGACGATTGCACAACTAAAAGCGCAGCTCGCTGATGAGTCCATCAGTGTCAGCCTCGCTGCCGCCGACTACCTAGTGCGCTCAGGTGAGGGCGCGGTGACCCTAACCGCTTTTAACCGCGCCCTGCAAAGCGATATCCTCTGGGCGCGGATACGGGCCGGTGCCTATCTCTCCTACTGCAGCAGGGAACAACTCCAACCTATGCAACCGCTCATTCCCGCTTTACAGGCCGCAGCGGATAATCAACGCTTCTTTGGGCCGGAGCACGATCACCAGATCAAAACCAAGTTGATGAGAATGCTCAACGCACAAAGAGATGTTATTGCCAAGCAGTGGGTATTGGAGCGGGTGGTGAAGAGAATTGAATTGGCCTCCGGGACTTGCCCCAATTAGCGCGTGAACTTTCCTTAAGCAAAATGGAGAGAGTCATGAAAGGAAAAACCCACAGCACGGAAGAAATAGTCTGCATTTTACGACAAGCAGATGGAGGAAAAACGGCGAGGCTGTGTGCCGCGAGCACAACATCTGCGAGCAAATATTTTATCGGTGGAAAAATAAATACGGCGGCATGGAGTTGACTGATGCCAAACGATTCAAAGACGTACTAGTCCATCAGCTATGGGGGCGCAAATAGAACACTCTCGTCTCCCTATATTATCTAAAGGGAATAGGTCGGCGAACACATTGGGCGCTTGCTTCCTCGGATAAAATGGGTCGATTCTGAAGATGATTTTCGAACGGGTTACAAAATTATAAGATAGTAATGCGGAGATAGTCACCATTTCCTTGAATCGCAGGATTCGCCGCGCCGCCGCGCCCATCACGTTCTCCAGCTCCCGTTCGAGGATATCTGGCATCACGGTGGCTATCAACTCAGCGGTCTTCCCGTAGCCAGGGTCTTTCATCATGAATGGGAAGTCCGCCCCCCACAGCGTATGGTCGGAGCCATAGTGTTCGACGAACAATCCAGGCGCGTGCCACCCCTTCAAGAGACTTCTGTCCAGTGCCCCAGTCGGCACCGCCGTGCAGGCGTTCTACATAGGAGAAGAGGGTGTCTGCCATGGGCTAAGGACGCTACGATGGACGCACTTCTACCGCGCCCCGACGAACAGATCTCGACGGCGATACAAATCGCTGCAGAGCCAGTCCAGCAGGTCCGCCGTCAGTTCTGCCTGCACCTGGCCATGCGTCGGATCACCCCACAGGTTGCGTTTCTCATCGGGATCGACGACCAGATCAAAGAGCTGGCCCGTATGATTGCCGTTGAAGTACACCAGTTTATGCGTGTGGCTGCGGATCATGACCAGCAAGTCGGGCTCCGGACGCAACACGGTAGCGCCCTCCTCGGCAAAGACGTAGCGATTCGGGTGCGCGCTGCCCTGCTCCACGCAGGTGCGCAATGACACACCGTGCAGCCCTTCGCCCTCTGCTCCGGCCATATCAAGGATGTATTGAACCACGTCCATGTGCGAGACCAGATCCTGACGTCCCAGCTGCGGCATCACGGCTGGCGCCTTCACCATCAGCGGCACACGCACAATCGTGTCGTAGAGTTCGCCCTTGTAGACCAGATCATGGTCGAAGAGATGGTCGCCGTGGTCCGATGTGAAGATGACGACCGCATCATCGTACAACCCCTTCTCCTTCAGCTTTTCCACCACCTCGCCGATCTTCTCGTCAATCATCGTCACACTCGCATAGTAGTGCTTACGCATGCGGCGGACGCGCTCCGGCGTGGCTCGACTGGGCTTGATCACCGTCGCCCCATGGGCTGCCTCCAGCCGGCGCTGCTGAGCAAAGAGTTCGTCCGGGATTCCCTCTCGTTCCTCGGCGGTAACCTGCGGCATGGGGATGTCCACATCGTCATACAGATCGATAAACCTCTGCGGCGGATCATAGAGATCATGAGGGCTCAGGAAACCCAGATGCAGATACAGAGGCGCCCGCCCGTCCCAGGCATCGAGCCACTCCAGGGCGCGATTGGCCATATAGATATCCGGGTGCAGTTCCTCTGGCAGGGGCCAGACAATGGCCGCTAGATTGTCGTAGAAATTTGGATCGGTTTCGTGCAGATCAAAGGGAGACTCGTATCCGGCGGCATGGACCGCACGAATCCAGTCGCAATCTTCTCCACGCACCTGCAGAGAGCACTTGTTGTCGTGCTCTGCGAGGTGTTCATCAAAACCCGTAGGCGGTAGATGGGTCTTGCCAATGCTGACACAGTGATAGCCCTGCTCCGTCAGCCGTGGCAGCCAATGCAGACACCCCGAGGATTCCTGAAAGCCGTAGATCCCCGTGTTGTGCGGATACAGTCCCGTGTAGAATGCAGCTCGGCTGGATACACAGGTCGCCGCTGGCGCAAAGGCCTTGTCGAAGACCGCACTCTCACCAGCAAGGGCGTCTAGATTCGGCGTCTGCATCCACGTAGCGCCGCTAGCGTGCACCGTGTCAGCCCGCTGCTGCTCGGCGCTGATGAAGATGATGTTGGGACGCTCGCTGGACATACAGATTACTCCTCGTTCTCGGTATAGTTCGTGATCCAAGCGGGTAGTGTCGGTCGCGGGTCAATGATGTCTGGATCCGTGAGCCGCAGTCTCTGTTTACGTTCATTCAAGTCATTCCACGCCGCCCATACAGGTATCTCGGGGATCTCCCAGTCCGCCATGACAAGCTCATGCATCTTACGAATTCGCGATGCGTACTGCGCATACCATGCCAGATTTACCGACTCCAGAGGATCATTGTGCAGATCGTAGAGCTCGCAGACGTCTTCTTCGGTATGGATGTACTTGAAACGGTGGTCGACTACCATGCGGCACGGATCAAGACTGTGGTAGTACTCGGAAAACACGTGTTCCTGCACGTGTTCCCCGTGGAAGGTCGGTTCCAGGTCCTTGCCCTCCACAACTTCGGGAACTGCTGTCCCCGACATGGTCAGAACCGTTGGCAGAATGTCGATATTGCTGACTAGTGCATCGGAGCGTTCTCCTTCGGGCACAACCCCCGGTTGGGAGATAATCAGCGGAATGCGCACGGCATCTTCGAAAAAGGTGTGCTTCTCGCAGATCCCATTCTTATAGAGCATCTCTCCATGATCGGAGGCGTAAACGATGATCGTGTCTTCCCGCAGCCCCGCTGCGTCGATGGCGTCCACTAATCTACCGATGCAGTAATCGGTGTACGACACGAAAGCGAAGTAGGCGGCTATCGATTTGCGGATCATCTCCTCAGGCAGATTCCATAGTTCATAATAATTAACACGCTCCACAACTCGGCGAGGTCGGTCCCTGAAGTTCACCAGATAGTTGGGCAACTCACCGATGTTGTCTGGGTCGTAAATATCGTGGAATCGCGGTGGTGCACACCACGGTGGATGGGGAGCGCGAAACCCGGCATAGGCAAAAAACGGACGCTCGCCATCACTTTGCTTGATGAAATCGAGACAATCATCCACTACGAGGGTATCGAACATCTTCTCTTCGCCATGGGGAAAAGGATCGCCCTCTACATTCCGGTAACTGTGCTCCCACATCTCAGAGATAATGTGGTGATTGTTGTAGCGCCGCTGCACGACGTCACCAACGAGATCACCATAGGACTGTGGTTTGATGCCGTAACGGGAAAAGCCAAGCTCGTGAAATCGATCCTCTCCATCGACATGCTGATCGGCATGCATGAAACCGGAGCCGAAGGTATCGTACCCTGACTGCCGCATGCAGTCTACCAGCGAGGGCACAGCGGGATCGATGCACTTGCGGTAGGCCTTGCCGGAACGATGCCTGGAGTTGTTGTGCGTAACCACACCGTTGGTGTGTGGTTGGGTACCTGTGATCCAGGCCACGCGTGAGGGACCACATAGAGGCGAAGCACAGAAGGCGTTGTCGTAGGTAAGGCCCCGCTGCGCCAGGCGATCGATATTCGGCGTCTGCACGATGTCGTGGCCGTAGCATCCGGCGACAGCCTTGCTGTGCTGATCGGACATGATGAACAGGACGTTGGGTCGTTGATCTGACATTCGATTCTTTCTGGCGAGTCGAGTATAGAAAATTTAAAGGATCTTTTAGGGAATCGGGTCTATTGATACAGGTGTCTTATCAGCCTTTTTTCTGCCGGGTCGCTCGCCTTTATGCGACGGCTCTTGAATGCGTGCTCGTGTAAGAAATAGGCGAGTGCCTGATTTTCTACGCCGAATCCCAGTAGAGCGATGCGTTGCCTGCGCAGATCGTCTAGCCTCATGCGAGCTCTTCTACATAGGCGAAGAGTGTATTGACTAGGTGGTCGAAGACGCTCAGGCGGCTGACCTCATAACCGTGTGAGTTGGCGCGCGGATAACCGATGGTCGCGGCGCGTGGGGCCAGTCCAGTCTGTAGCACACCGGTGGCGTCGGAGGCGGCGGCACTGTAGACGGCGTACTGTAGATCCGTGTTGGCGCGAATGGCGGCCTGAGCTAGTTCGCCGATGAGTGGCTGGTGGAAATGGGCACCAGCGTCTTTGGACCAGGTCGCGGGACGGCCGTCTAGTTGTAGTTGCGAGCCGCGCGGTACGGGTGAGGAGTCTACGGCTATAAAGGTCTCTACGGGATTGCGCTGTGCCCAGCCTTTAGCGCCGAGCAGGCCGCCTTCCTCCTGAACCATAAAGCAGAGATAGAGCGATCGCGCGGGTGTTAAACCCGCTTCTTTGATGCGCTGTAACAAACGCAGCAGCGTCAAGGTGCCGCCGCGATTATCGAGTATCCACGCCGAAACGAGTGGGTCATTTGCTGGACCCAAGAGATGCGGGCCGCGCACGGCGCTAAGCGGCACGGCGCAGGTGCCGACGCGTACACCGGCGTCTTTCAGTTCGGCTGTAGAGAGACCGGTGAGTAGGCGACAATGGGGCCAGGTCAGGCCGCGTGCACCGCTGGCAAATTGGGTAATGGGGTCGTCGGGATCGTTGGTGTGGCCGGAGCCAAAGCTAAGATGGGCGGGCACTAGGCTTGTGCCGTCTCCAATCAATTGCACCGGGCCTTCGCCGAGTTTCCACGGGTGCAGGCCACCGCTCCGTTGCACGCGCAACTCGCCATTTTCTTCGATAGCGTTGACGACCATCGCGATCTCGTCGATATGGCTGGCCAGCGCTACGGGACCGGTGTTTGTATCGCGCCCTTCGAGGTGCGTCCAGGCATTGCCCTGTGCATCGAGTTCGGGCTGATAGCCTAGTTCGGCGATGCGCTCACAGACAAAAGTAGCCATGCGCTCTTCCCGACCAGAAGGGCAAGGGATCTGTAACAGTGCGTGTAGTAGGTTGAGGTTGTTATCCTCGGAATCTTCATCCATGAGATACCTCGCTTTATTTCATAGAGAAATGGCCACATCCATTGCTCTGAGGCAGTGCAGCCGGACAATCATTGAATAAATTGCAATGTGATATGCATCGATTTCAGTAAAGGGAACTCGGACCAGAGCTTGTCGTTGCGTTTATCCATAAAACCGAAACCCCCTCTGCTGGTAGATCACCTTGTTGCGCGTGATCCTACCGTCCTCATTGCGGGTAATAATGGAATTTTCGCGCCAGTTGTAGATGGTGCTGACGCGTGAGATCGGCAGGTCGAGTAACAGCTCTGTCATAAAGGTGACGACCCCGTGGTTGTGCTTGCTCAGCCACGTTTCCCCGTAGAAATTGGTCGCATCGTTCCAGTTGCCTAAAAAGGTCATAAGAGTCTTGGCCGTATAGCGGTCTATCTCATCGCCGCGATACAATTTCAGTTCCGGGTATTGTCCGAAGATACAGCAAAGCGGGTGCATCTGATTAAACGCCGAACAACCGCTGCCCTCAAAGCCGGCCTTTTCTGTAGCCCCGCTGAGATGGTAGTCGATAATCCTCTTCGGTTCTGGAATCGGCCAGTCGAAGCGGGCGTAGGTACACAGCATCTTCATATTGCCGCTGGTGCGATTGATGAAATCAGCCTCCGAGCCACCCCAGTAGCCCTTGCCAGGCTGGTACTGGGCGTCGACGAGTTCCTTCACATAGTGGTAACTTTCATCAAAGGACTCCCTACCGGCCTGGCGCTGTCTGGCCATGTGCAGATCCAGTGCATGGCCGATACGGCCACACGCGGAATAAGGATTGTTACACCAAGGCAAGCTGTTGAAATAGGCCCGCGTCGATTCCCGCGTCGTCAGATCGGGTTCAACATCACCGGGACTGAGTGACTTCACAAACGACGCATCGCTGCGGGGGCGCGGAAATTCCTCTTCATTCATAAAGATTCGGTTGCGGACGATCCAATCGGCTTCCCGGTCCATGCCAAAGTCCTCAAGCTCTTCAACCCACCGCTCTATAATCACATCTTCCTTTTTGCGCATATCGGGGTCGTTTGCATCGAGCCACGGCGGAATAAATCCGAGTGCTCGCAGCTCCGCATAATACGCCAGGGGATAGTTGGGAAAGGTGTGTGCGCCCTCGTCCATATGATACACTTCTCCACCCGGTTGATTGGCAAACAGCCATGATCCTTTGCGTATGCGCGTCGCCTCAAAGAAGCTCCACGACTGTTCTAGTCTTTCGGCTATTTCGCTGAAAATATCCTTGAGCCCTTTGCGACCGCACTGGGGACAGTCTGCCGGATTGGCTTTCGGGATGCCGCAGACATCGCGACAGTCGGAGCAGAAGTAATAGACGCGGCTGCGCGGCCATTGCTCGGCTGGCATGATAATGTGGGGGACGTCGTTGCAGCCTTTTTCAGTTACTGTCTTCAAGGTCTACCCCTTCTTGGGCAACTTCCAGCCGATAAGGCCAACGCTTAGATTCAGTGCGAAGTATAGGAAGTTCAAATCCCGTCCACCAGGCAGCTCGGCCGGCCAGGCATCGGCTGCAGAGCGCGAACGGGGTGGGATTTGCATATTTTGCTGTTCAGGAAACACAAAGGATACTAGGTTTGCTTATTCAGTAAATTACAGGAGGTCAAAATGACACAGCACACCTTTCTCATTACAGGGGCCAGTAAAGGTATTGGCAAAGCCACCGCGAAAATTCTTGCTGCCCAGGGCCACAAACTCATTGGCATGGCCCGCACAGAGCCCAAAGATACCTTCCCAGGAGAATTTGTCTGCCTCGATCTCCTGGACACCGATAAACTTACCTCTGTGCTCAAAGAAATTACGGGCAAGTATTCTCTGGATGGAGTCTTTAACAATGTTGGCCTGGTAAACCCCAACCCCATTGCAGACATGACCCTTGAAGAAATGGAAGACTGTTTTACTCTGAATGTAAAGGTGGCCCTCAAATGTACCCAGGCGGCTCTGCCTAACATGCAAAAAAACAAATGGGGCAGGGTAGTCAATACGGCCAGCATGGTGGTGGCAGGTGTACCCTTTCGGGGCAGTTATTCTGCTGCCAAGAGTGCCCTTGTCAGCCTCACCAGAACCTGCGCGCTAGAGTTTGCCAGTGAGGGAGTCACTGTAAATTCTGTCTCTCCGGGGCCGATAGAAACCGAACTGTTCAACACCAACAACCCGCCAGGTTCTGAGAGTCGCCAACGCTACGTCGATAAAATTCCCATGGGCCGCACAGGTACGCCTGCTGAGGTGGGTGAAACCGTAGCTTTTTTAATGTCCGAGGGTGCCGGCTTTATTACCGGGCAGAATATTTTTGTAGACGGTGGTTACATGGTGGGCAAAAGCTAGCATTATGCAGCACCTCTTTTAGGCTCGGCAAACGCGTGACCTGGCCATCGGGGATACCTCACCCCGGAAACCTTTTTAGCCAACCAAAAAGTCTCACCCGAGGTGGGCCAAAACAGGCAAGCCTGTCACCTTCGCCTCCATTCTCAGCGTTGCCGTCGGCCTGCCGTCACTCTGCGTGTTTCTGTTCCATTGAATATCATGCATACCAGTTTCATGAACCGACCGGTCTCTGCGTGCACTCAAGGCCAAATCGGCCGCCATCTGCCACGCATCGAGGCGTTTGAGCACGGCGTCCTGCCCCTGAGCCAAGCAGGGACACGCCCAGACTGTCGGCGCGACCGGGATAGACGCGTCATGTGAGAGCATGCCTGCTACTCCAACCACCGAGCAGCATGTGCCGAGACTATATCTGCGAATTTTATCATTTGTCTTTTTCCTTTCCTCAGCCGAACGTCAGCCTTCAGCCGCGCTGTCCTTGGCGTCGGTTGCAGGACGTTGTGGGCCAATTCCTTCCCTGCCATTCTACAGGGTGTACTGCGGAATATTCATCAGTTCACCGTCCTTGAGAGCCGACTGATGCGCGACGATGCCACTGACGGTCATATTGAGGGATTGGGCCACATCCACGAGCGGCTTGCGGTTCAGCAGAATGGCCTCGATGAACTCGCTCATTAGATAGCCATGCGAGCCACCGTGGCCGCCGGCTGCGACCCCCGGAGGAAGCGGGGGACGGGCAATTGCCGGCGACGTAGCATCCTTCTTGCCGCTCTGGAACTCGCCGTAGAACGTGCCCTTTTCCGTGCGGATCCGCCCTCGCTCCCCTCCCTCACCCGGCGTGTCCCAACTCACCGCCATCCGGGCCATACCACCCTCGCTGGTGCGGAATAGTGCGATTTCGGTGCCGAACGGGTTCCCGAATTGGTTGTTCTCCGGCTGTAGGTGCTCAACAGTGCTGCGCATGCCCATACAGGAGACCTCGGTAAAGCTCCCGCCGGTCACGCCCACATAGTAGGCGTTCGAGTGCGTGGGATACCACTGCGGGGGCAGGCCGGTGCGCCATCCCTCGTGCCCGTCCAATGGCGTACCGAAGTAGTGCCAGTATTCGCCTTCGGAGTAGATGACCTTGCCCAGGTCGCCGGCTCGGTACATCTCCCGCATGCAATAGAGGTCATTATGGAAGTAGGACGTCTCGAACATCATGTACTTGCGATCGCTGGCTTTGACGGCATCAAAGAGCAGGTCGGCATCTTCTAGTGACCCGAAGACGGCCGGGACCGCCGAGGCGACATGCTTGCCGGCATTGAGCGACGCGATGGCGAGCCGTGCGTGGCTCGGCGCGTCGGTGGCAACGAAGATGGCTTCGAGCGAGTCGTCTGCGATTAGGTCTTCGCAGGATGGATACATCGTCTCGCAACGACATTTCTTGGCCAGTTCGGCGCACTTGTCGGGGTCCAAGTCCGCAACTGCTGCGACGGTCACATTCGGGTGATCCTGAAAATGGAACGCCGCGCCGAAGCCACACACGCCATACCCCGCGATCCCCACTCGGATCTTCCGGTCGGAAACGGACCTCCAACTCTTCGCCGCCGCCTCATCGGTGACCGCCTGTTCGAACCCCTGGATCGCAGCTGTTCCGGTCATGGCTTCGGCGGAGCCGGCGGCCCCATCTCCCTCGCGCTTTGTTGGTGTCATTACATTCCTCCTGTTAGTTAGGTTCGATACGACGCCAGTATGTTAGCAGTGCTTTCAACCTGCTATTCTCCTAATACTCCCTCAGGCTCATCACGCTGGCCAAGTAACGATAATCCCCCTTACAGCGGGTCCAAGATAGTCAAATATCAACCGCTATAGCAAGAAATTGCTATCCCATATCTTGTGGCCACCCACAATAAACTCCATTACAATTCGTATGGCGAACAGAAGGGCAACCTGACGGAGAGGGTGCGTAGAGCAAAAGAGGCAATGGCCTGGTCTGAAGGTGATGATGGAGGGAATAAAACCTTGACCGAAGGTTATTATCCCCTGCCCTTCCCGGAAGAGCGATCGCGAACCAATTAGATCACGGAACGGGCCCTGGATTTCATTGAGGAAGCGCCTGCCGAGCAACCGCTCTATACCCATATCAGCTATGTGCAGCCGCATCCCTCGTTTCATCCGCCGGAGCGATTCCTCGAGAAGGTCAACGAAGATCTCACCAAGGCCCCCGGCGAACGAGTCAACGTCGCGCATGATCCGGCGTATCAGCCGGCGCGTCAGCCATTGATGAAGGAAATGATACACCGTATAATGCTGCACCAATTCCCGCTACCACCGCGCGACTTGGTGGTAATCGGGGCTCATTAGAGGGCAACCCGCTGATGAGGATTCGTGCAACCACCCCATTGAAAACTAAACTGCAAAAAACACGACCCGCCCTCGATTGCGGCCGTTCGCCTGCAATTCATTATTGCGTCACGACTGCAGTTAGTTTATTCATTAGACTACCCGTAAAGACGACATGGAGATTACGCCTACTACATCAGCTATCAATAGGAGCCGCAATTATGAGATACGCGGTCTTTGTTTTGTTTCTCGCCGTAGCAGCGTTATCGATAGATAGCGTAGCCGCGGACAAGCCCCCTGTACACCCCCCAGCATCCGTCGAGGTTTGACCATGGCCGACACCTTCACCGTGAGCCACTGGAACGAGGCAACACACGCGCACGAGCCCTCAATCCTTACCATAGAACAAGATTTCACCTTCGACGCGCTCGGGTTCGTTGTGCTGCCACAGGTCCTCAGCCCGGCCGAACTATCCGCGTGCCGCGACGATGAACTGGGCGACCTCTGCAGCGAGGGCGGCGCCGTCGGGCGCTATGTGCGCGAGCTGTGCGGCGATGGCTTTCGCCAGGACGGCCAGGCGAGGCACGTATCTGCCGATGCCGCAGGAGAGCACGACGAGGCATCCCTGCCCCTGGAAGGCGGGGTGGACACGCTAGAACGGGCGTATATCAACCTAACCGGGTGGAATGGCCACAACGCCGATGGAGCGCAGCTCCAGCGGGTCGGCGGCGCCTGGGAAGAGATCCGTATCCGGCAGTGCCAGGGGCTGGTGGTGGCCATCGCACTCACCGACTCCGCCGACGGCAAGTGCCCACTGGTCGTGGTGCCTTCCACGCACAAGAGCGGACTACCGGCCCCACCGCTTCCCTCCTCCAGCCCCGTCGCCGAGCGCCCGGCGCTGGCGGCTGGCGATGTGCTGCTGTGCGCCGCCAGCACGCTGCACGGGGTTTGCCCGCAGGGTGATGGCGGTGAGCTGCTCGTTGTAGATTTCATCTCGCGCACGGCTAGACCCCAGTTGCCACCCGACCAGCAGGACACGCCGCCCCTACCTGCATGGGCGGAAGAGCTGGGCGAGGCCGAGCAAACCGTACTTGCGGGTAGCGACTCGCATAGCCTGCTACTATCGGACGGCACGGCCACCTGGTTTAGCGCAGCCGACAATGCCGACGCGGCGCAGCGGGCCTCCTCTGCTCTCGAGTTCGAACACCGAGACGAGGACGCCGAGCGCTGGGCGTTTGACACCCACGGCTACCTGTTGCTTGAGGGCGTCATGGACGATGATTGGGTCGATGCGGCGGTGGCGGGCATCGACACGAACCTCGATCGCATGGTCTACCGAGGCGTCGGCGACAAGCTTGACGGGGACGTGACGCTTGCTGACATCCCCGGGGCGCCGACGATCTCGGGCACGGGCCGGCCGGACCTAAAGGACCTGTTTCAACTACCGGCGCCGCACAATGAGCCATTCCTCAAAATGCTGGCGCATCCCGCCATCATCCAACGCCTGAACTGGATGATTGGAGCGGGCTACAAGGTGAGCCAGAATACAGCCCTGTGCCACGTCAAAGGTTCGAGCGGGCAGATGCTGCACGCAGGCAACGCCAACCCGACCAGCATCGGCAAGCTCTACGAGATGGTCAACGGGCGCGCACACACCAAATCATCCATCAACATCGCTTGGCAGCTCACCGATGTCGGGCCCGATGATGGCGGATTTGTCATAGTCCCGGGCAGTCACAAATCGTGTTACCCCATGCCGCAATCGGTGCGGGTCTGCAACGAGCGCGCGCCGATCCGCCACGTGCAAATGCGGCGCGGGTCTGTGCTCTTCTTTTTGGGAGGGGCTGTCTGTCACGGAGCGTATCGCTGGGAGGCTGAGTCACCGAGACGGACAGCGCTCTTCACCTACGGGCATGACGGCCAGCGCCCTTTTGCATGGCCCTCGAAGAAAGTGTGAGCTCTTGGCCAGCCAAGGCCCGCACACGAATCGGAGCCGACTGGCTGGCTTTTGCCGGCAACTGATCGGTAGAGCCACTCCCGCGGCCAATTACAAAAAAGCTCCGAAGATGGGTTTCTCCACTTCGGAGCTTTTTCCTATTTTCTCTTGTCTCCTACCTACCACA
Organism: Gemmatimonadota bacterium; assembly: GCA_018672475.1. Classification (GTDB taxonomy): domain Bacteria; phylum Latescibacterota; class UBA2968; order UBA8231; family UBA8231. Next base: position 13,926 of record JABHFS010000131.1, read on the forward strand.
TCGCCGTCAAGAAGCGAACATCTAAGCCTACCTAGCTCTTTGGACAACAGGTGCTAAACTAGCCTGCACCTCCTTCTTGCCGAACATGGCGCATTTACACCCCTGCGACGGACTCGCCTTTAATGTAGCCAATGGCAACTCGAAGATGGCGAGGGCCTGCTGTGGTTCGCTACCTAGGGCAGTGGACTCCGTTGTTACGATCCGCACAGCATCCAGCGCCAGCGCCAAAAACACAGGCCCAGTGGCCCTTTGACCGCACCATAATGGTGAACGTTATGCCCGACTCCAGGGGCTATATTCCCACAGATGCAGCCTTTGGCCTACCTCTCGAAAAAGCCATTCCCAATCGTTTGCAGCCTGGTTATGTCGAGTCGGCCATATTTAGAGCTTTTACGAAATTGATGGATGAATATATTCCTCTGAACAACTAACCGAGATTTAAGACGACTTAAAGGAGATCTGCGATGAGAACACTATTGATTCTTCTGTGCACCCTCGCGCTTGCAATATCTGTTTATGCGCAGCAGGCCCAGTGGCCGACCCTGCGCGGCCCCAACCTCAACGGCCTAGTCCACCAGGGCAATCCGCCCGTCGAATGGAGCGAAGAAAAGAATATCCGCTGGAAAACAGCGATTCCTGGAGCCGGCCACGCCTCGCCCATACTCTGGGGCGACTACCTCTATGTACAGACAGCCATTGCCGGCGAGACCGACAGCGACCCGGAGTATCAGTACAAGCTACTCGCCATCCACAGAAATACGGGCAAGGTCGCCTGGGAAAAAACCCTGCGCGAAGCCCCGCCCGTCGAAGAAACCCACCACCGGACCGCTAGCTTCGCCTCCAACTCGGGTATCACCGACGGTGAGCACCTCTATGCCTATTTCGGCTCGCAGGGCCTCTACTGCCTAGACTTCGAAGGCCATCTGAAGTGGGAACAGGATCTCGGTGACATGACCACGCGCAATAGTTTCGGCGAAGGTAGCTCACCGGCAATCCAGGGCGACATCATGGTCGTCAACTGGGATCACGAGAAAGATTCGTTTATCGTCGCGCTCGACAAACGATCCGGTAAGGAGTTGTGGCGCCAGAGCCGCAACGAGCCATCCTCCTGGTCGACGCCGCTGATCGTCGAATTCGCCAGCAAACACCAGGTGATCGTCAGCGCCTCCAACAAAACTAGGAGCTACGATCTAACAACGGGCGCCGTGATATGGGAATGCGCTGGCCTCGGCACCAATGTTATTCCCACCCCGCTTTACCGCGACGGCGTGGTCTATGTCGCCAGCGGCCACCGCAGCCCGGCGATGCAGGCCATTCGCCTCGACAAGGCCACCGGCGATATCACCGGCTCCGACGCCATCGTGTGGTCGACCGATAAAAATACGCCCTATGTAGCCTCTCCGGTCCTCTACAGCGATCGCTTATATATGACCAAGGGCCGCGATGCGATCTTGTCTTGCTTTGCGCCTGCAACAGGCGAGGCGATCTACGGCCCACAGCGACTCGAAGACATGGGCATGGTCTACGCCTCATTAGTCGGCAACAAGGATCGGATCTATATCTCCGATTTGGACGGGTCGACGCTGGTCGTCAAAAACTCGGCGCGCTTTGAACCGCTGGCGACGAATGTATTGGACGAAGGCACCGCCGCCTCGCTGATCGTCGCCGGGGACGTGATCTACCTGCGAGGACATCAGCACCTCTACTGTATTGCCGCCAACTAGACAAGCAGTACCCGGGACAGTCGATCTATATTTTAGAAAGAAAATTTCGGCATAAACGGAAGGGGTAGAGGAGTGAACATCCAAGACAAACCGTTCTTTGCCTATTTTCAGCTGGGTAGCCCGCATGCCAGTGTGTTCAAACTGATGATCCCGCCTTCAGCGACATCACAGAGGACCTTCGCGGGCTTGCGGATGATGAGGTCCATCAGTGTCAGCCTGACTCGCTGCCGACTACCTGGTGCACTCAGGCGAGGGCTCAGCAACTATAACAACTCTTGGCCCAGCCCTGGAAAGCGATCTCCTATGGGCGCAGACATGGGACGGTAGCCGATCTCTCTTACTGCAGTAAGGAACATCTTCGCTCTATGAAATCGCTTATCGGCGCTTTACAGCGCGGCAGTGGAAAATCAAAGTTTTTTGGCCGCAGCACGATCCCCAGATTAACAGCAATTAGTTCATGGGAATAGTCAACGCAGAAGGAAATGTTATCGCCAAAGGGTAGGTACTGGAAAGGGTGAGAAAGAGGATCGAGTTGTCATGACGGGCTATTGGCCGTTCCACTTTGCCTTCCAGGCGGGAAAGGTCGCCAAAACCTTTGCCCCGTATTCACCGATATAACTATAGCCGACCCGTCGTTCGTATTCGATCTCGGCGAGGCTGTGCTTGATCACACCATCGCGCCCGACAAAAATGGGGCGATTCGTTTTGATATCGTAGAACCGCCCCCAGAGAGGGGATGCCTCAGATTTTTTGACCACCACCCGATCGTATCCCTTTTCGAGCGAAGTGTCTTCCTTGCGGATGAGCGCCACGCCAGTGATTTTGGATCGCTCATACCACTCCACGGCACTCTCTACTGCCCGAATGACACGGTCGTCAGGGTTGCCTATTTCCATCAGATAAGTAATAAGTCCTGCGCTTTCACCTCCGCTGATCGAGGGCAGTTCGTAGGTACGGGCTTGGGCTGGTGCAAGCGTTTCGCGGTCGTGCTGCGCACACCACGCGGTCAATTCGCCGTTGACGGTGATCTGAGTGCGTAGGATAATTTCGAGACCTTTTTGTATGGCTGCGGCAGCGCGGTCTTGGCGTAGTTGATCTACAAAGATATACGGTTGCTTTTTTTGTGCGACATCGCGTAATAGGCGCATGACGCCGACCATGGCGCCGTCGTTATAGGTGATGTGCTGATAGTAACCTTCGCGGATCGGATAGTACTGGGGCCAGCCGCCATTTTCGTATTGGGCATCAAGGACATAGTCGATACCGCGCAGGACACTGTCTTTAAAACGTTCTGCACGGGTAATTTGATAGACCCAGGCGAGATAGTTCAGTTGCGTGAAAGTCGCGCCGTTGTCGATGGTGCTACGGGCCGTTCTGCCCTCTTCGACAACTTTCGCCTTTCCAGATTTGTCGAGCACCTGAGCCATATCAATATTCTTACTCCAGCCGCCGTTTTCGTGCTGATACAACAGAACATTGTCGGGCATAAGCGTGCTGGTTAAAAGAGTATTAACCGATCATATTGGCAATTCTAAAATACCATCGCATTGTACGAGCAAACAAGACTTTTAGCCCCACAGTTGAGCTAATTAGCAGATCGATTGTGAACCTCGTCAAGCCATTTCGATCCAGGCCTTTACATTCGGCGGCCCACGAAAATACCATCCCAAGAAGGCCCCCGCGATCCCATGTACCGACCTCATCGGCCAGCTACCCCTCTTTGTAAAAAGCTAAGTATATCTGGTATCAGCCACCGCTGGACCTCATCCCCGGCACTAGCCGGTCGACATCATCTGCCAAATACATTTTCAGCATCTCCCGGATCGCTTTTTCACCTAGGTCCTGCTGGTCGAACGCCGCAGCTCTCACGACATTGTTTTGTCATTCGATGTGCCGCGACTAGGATGGCGAGAGCGTTAAGACCTTATCCACTTCTTTCTAAGGCGGACGCCAGGCTGATCGGATCTGCAACGTCGCCCTGGAAGCATTCACAATTCCCCGACAATAGGGCTTTTGTCCGCTCCAAATCGCGCACGAAAATGCTTGGGGCTATATCGTGCGCTGCTTAGCTGCGCGGCCAATTTCCCCTGTGGCACCGGTGTCTAAAATTATTCGTTCGCAGCCCCTCTATTGATAACAGTGCTATAACTCTATCCGCCTGCCAGAGCGCGAAGATTCCAACGTCGCCGCGATGATATCCATCGTGCCCGCCGCACTACCGGCCTGCACCATTAGTTCCTTGCCATCGAGAATACAGTCATTAAAATGTTCGATGGCCGGCGCAAAGGGCATCGTGCCCGTTGCAAAGGAGAAGGTCTCCACATCATCACCATTGTGTACTGTAAACGCGCTCTGCTCGCCCGGGTGATAGGGCCCCGGCACGGAGATATACCCATCTTCGCCGAATATCATCGCGCCCGACCCCGCCGGCGCGTCAAAACCCAGCACTAACGACGCCTGCGCGTCCGCACCAAAATCCAACACGATACTGGCACGCGTATCGACACCATAGTCCGGATCGATACGGCACTGGGCCATCAAGGAAACGGGCTCACGGCCATAGACATAACGCGCGAAAGTAATCGGATAACAGCCCGCGTCCATCAACGAGCCACCGGCCAGCTCTTTGTTCATGCGAATATTGTCGGTCGGTCTTTCGAGAAAAAAACTGAAATGCGCCTGCATCTGCACCAACTTGCCGATCGCTCCTCCGGCAATTAACTCGCGTAGCTTGAGCGACTGCGGATGGCACTTAAAAACAAAGGCTTCAAAAAGCAGCACCCCCGCGTCCTTGCACGCAGCCGCCATCTGCGCCACTTCGGCGCTAGTGGCCGCTAATGGTTTTTCGCAAAAGACATGTTTTCCGTATTTGGCCGCCTCTGCCGTCCATTCCGCATGCATCGAATTGGGCAACGGGTTGTAGACCGCGTCGATCTCATCGCTTTCCAGCATCGCCGAATAGCTGTCGAAGACTTTAGGAATCTCGTGCCGCCCGGCAAATTCTTCGCCAGTGCTCTGGTCTCTACTCGCGACCGCCACCAACTCCCCGCGCAGCGTCTGTTTGAACGCCGGAATAAATCCCCAATTAGAAATATGCGCCGTGCTGATAATTCCCCAACGGACTTTTTTCTCGCTCATTTCAGGAAATCTTCCGCCCGGGAATATTGACCCGCATGCGATAAAGTGAGGTAGACGCCGTGATATACACCGTCTGCAAATCGTCGTCTCCCCAGGTGAAATTCGCGGCGACTTCCGGCACTTGGATCACCCCGAGACACGTCGCGTCGGAGGCATATACGTGCAACCCGCCCGGACCGGTGCAATAAAGATTGCCCTCACTGTCTACTTTCATGCCGTCACAGCCGCCATCGCCGGCCGCCTTGGGTACCGCCCAGACATCGCCGCCTGATATGCTGCCGTCTTCCGCAACCTCAAACACGCGGATATGGCCGGCGTCCGTATCGTTGACGAATAGCTGCTGCTCGTCGAGCGAAAAGGTCAGGCCATTGGGCTGCTGGAAATCGTTGGCCAACAGGGAGAGATCACCCGAGTTGGGATCGATCCGATACACTCCCTGAAAATCCAGATCCTGCTCGCGCAGCAAACCGAAAACATCCATACGGCCATAGGTCGGGTCGGTGAAATAGATCGCCCCATCCGATTTTACGACCACGTCATTGGGGCTGTTTAATTCTTTACCCTCGTAGTGAGTCGCCAAAACGCTGAATGTGCCATCGGCCTCCTCGCGCACCACTCTACTCGTCGCGTGTTCGCACGAGATCAAACGGCCTTCAAGATCGTAATAATTGCCATTGGTTTTCGAACTGGGTTGCCGCAATACGCTAATGCCGCCCTCAGCGGACCACTTGCGGATTACGTCGCCCGGTATATCACTAAAAACCAACTCCCGCGTCGAACCATTCCACATCGCCCCTTCGGTGAAGATAAAATCCGTCGCCACTTGCTCCAGCTCACGGCCCTCACCGACAACCTGCTTAAACCGTTCATCTCTGATTTCCACGCTCATCATTCGATCCTTTCTAATCTATAAATCGTTAAGCGATTGAATATAGGCGACCAGATCGGCGAAGACCTCATCCTGTAGCGCCTGCATCACTGGGACCATCTGCCGACCTTCAAGATCGCTTTTGTGGGTACCACGTAGACCATATTTGAAATGCCTGAGCTGTGTCTCTAAATACCAAGCGTGTTGCTTGCTAAGCGCTGGGGCTTGCTGTGTTTCGATGCCCTGGGCATTGACGCCATGGCAGGTGGCACAGACGGCGTAGTGTTGCTTGCCCGCCGTCGCATCCCCCTTGCCCCGTTCGACGGTTTTCCCAGTACCCAGCGAGGCGATATAGGCGACGACATTATCGAGAACCTCTTCATTATATATCAATGAAGTCGCCATTGCCATCTGCATGCCGTAAATGTCGTGCGGATGCTTACCGCGCACACCTTCTTTGAACTTTAATAGCTGACTTCGCACATACCACGGCTCCTGGCCCGCTAAACGCGGCGCATTGAAAACGCGCTTGCCCTCCGCCTGCATGCCGTGGCAAGTCGCACAAGGCATATAGGTCATCTTGCCCTTGGCCGGGTCACCAGGCAGCGCGGCAATGGCAGCAGCCCGGGCAGTTTCTTCCATTTTAGCGGCGAATTCGGCCTGTTGTGCCCTCGCCGCCGCCACTCGGGTGTTTAACGCCTGTACACGAGCGGCCTGTTCACTGTGTCGAATCGCCTCCGCCTCCGCGCGGAGTTGTTCGATCTGCCGCATATGAATCGCCGTCTGTTCCTGCGAGTAATGGCCAATGCCCAAAACAAAGGCCAAGCCACATAAACCAACAAGCGCAATCGGCGCCACCGCATTATTTAATAACGACATCGCATAACCCTAGCCAACACTAGTGCTCCTCTTACCGAGCGTAGACCAGCAGCATGCCGATAATCACCGCGCCACAAATGATCTGCCGGCCGGCTTCGGGCATCTACGTCAACGAAGAGCATACTCGACAGCAGCACAATCGAGCTGGTGCTGTGCCCATATACCTGCCGCGGCCCCCCAGAATATTGGTCGCCGCCAATACCGACGGCATATATGCGCGAATCCCTGGCAAAATATCGCTCAAGCCAGCCTCGCTCAATTCGGTGCGCGTGAAGGGGGATGGCTTCAACGGGATGGGCTGGGTCGGCCAGGCCTTGTCCTCCCCGACCACGCTCTGCGGGACCGGCCTTTCCTCGACTGGAAACAACGGCTCGCCCGTCTCCCGGTCGAGCACGAAAACATAGCCGTGTTTGGTGATCTGCGCGACCGCATCGATGCGCTTGCCACCGTGCATTACAGTAATCAGATTGGGCTGGGCCGGCACGTCTCGGTCCCACAGGTCGTGGTGCACAATCTGGTAGTGCCAGATGTGCTTACCGGTGCGGATATCGAGGGCGATGACGCAGTTGGCAAAGAGATGCTGTCCTAGACGCTCAGCGCCATAGAAATCGAACGCCGCCGAGCCCACCAGTTCGCGTGCGGCCTTCGGGCAGACTCTCACTCGAATGATAGGTCCAAGCTACTTCCAACTGCCCTACGTTTTCCTTAGTAATCTGACCGAGCTCTGAATAATGGGATGCCGTGGGATCACCGTGATAGAAGGGCCAATCGGCGTCGGAAAACTGTGCATCCACTTGCAGCGGACAGGCCATGGCGAAACATAAGACCAGTAAAATTGAAGAAGTTTTAGGATGCAAAAGTGTCGGATCCTTTACAGCGGGTGTTGCGCATCGCCCGAATTAGGCAACTATGAATAGACACTATAAAGCAATAGCACTGCCAGCGATAGGCCGATAGCGCCTTCTTGTTTTTAATTTATTTATAAATACTTAGGGACAAAAAAGCCATGAAAAATACGTGCGGATGATTAGGTCTATTATTCTTGGATGAAATCGTCCAATATGACCTATCGATCTCAATCGGGAAATCTGCCGCCTTGTTGCGTTACCCGCATGCGGTAGAGCAATGTAGATAATTGGCCGAGTATCACCTTGTACTTTTTGATTTAAAGACAGCGAATCGCACCACACAACAAGTAGATCAATCCAATAGGCGTACGACTTTTGACCAACCGCAACAAGTCAGCATTGCAAAGTTATCATAGCACAAACCTAAATCTCTTTCAGTTTTTCTTAAAATCCAATACATACCACCAGCCAAAATCATGAATGCTAAAACCCCTACCCCGCACCGCGTCCTCGTCACCGGCGCCAGCGGCGCCATCGGCACCCCCGTCTGCCGCCATCTTTTAGGGCGCGGACACCAGGTGCGCGGCTTGGCGCTTGAAGCCAATACAGACCTTGCAGATTCCGTCATTGGCGACCTTAGCGATCTCGACAAAGTACACGAAGCCGTTGCAGACATGCATACCGTCATCCATCTGGGCGCTTATCCCAACAACGCCGATTTCCTCAACGTGCTCTTGGAACCCAATGTGCGCGGGCTCTACCACGTCTGCGCCGCCGCCGTTGCAGCCGGGGTCCAACGCCTGGTCATCGCCAGTAGCCTGCAGGTGATTAGCGGTCTCGGCAAAGAAGGGCTGATTCGCGTCGAAGACGGCGTCGCACCCACCAACCACTATGCGCTGACTAAAGTATGGGCCGAAGATTTGGGCGAAATGTACGCCCGCGTGCACGAGCTTTCGGTGGTCCTAGTGCGCATCGGCTGGTTTCCGCGCAACACCGACGAAGCCCGGCACTTGGCCCAATACGAGCACGGCCCCAGCGTCTACTTTAGTCACGGCGACGCGGCGCATTTTTTTGCGTGCTGCGTCGAATCGCCGTCACCCGGCCCCGGCGAATCGTTGACCGTTTTCGCTACCAGCCAGCCCACAGGCACACCGCGCCTAGATCTCAGCCCGGCCCGCGCGACTCTCGGTTACGAACCACGGGATACCTGGCCCGAGGGCATGCCCTTTCCACACAAATAACCCCCCCCGAACTCGGAGCTCTATATTATGCAATACCGTCAACTCGGCCACTCCGGCCTCGAAGTATCGCTCGTCGGCCTCGGCACCAACAATTTCGGTCGGCGCTGCGACCAGGCGCAATCGGCCAAAGTCCTCAACCAGGCCATCGAGTCCGGCATTAACTTTATCGATACCGCCAATATCTACTCGGCCGGCGAATCGGAAAGCCATATCGGCCACTGGCTCAAAGGCAAGCGCGACCAGGTGCTTATCGCCACAAAATTCGGCATGGAAATGGGCGACGGCCCGATGCAAATGGGCGCCTCGCGCAAGCATATCATGGACAGTATCGACGCCAGTCTGGCACGGCTGCAAACCGATTATGTCGATCTCTATCAACTACACCGCGTCGACCGCCGCATCCCCATCGAAGAAACTCTGCGTGCGCTCGACGACCTAGTGCAACAAGGCAAAGTTCGCTATATCGGCGCCTCCAATTTCGACGCCTGGCACCTGTGCGAAGCCGCATGGACCTCTAGCAACAAAAGCCTCAACCACTTCGTTTCAGTACAGAACTACTACAACCTACTCAAACGCGATATCGAATGTGAAGTCATGCCCTTCTGCGAAGCCTACGGGGTCGGCATTATCCCCTTCTTCCCGCTCGAATCAGGTTTTCTGACCGGTAAATACCGCCGCGGCGAAGCCGCGCCCAACGGTGCAAGACTCACCGGCTCACCGCGCGGCGACAAACTGCTCACCGATGCCAATTTCGACATCTTAGAGCAATTGGATCGCTTCGCACAAGAACGGGAGCACAGCCTCTTAGATCTAGCGATCGCCGGGCTCGCCGCGCAACCGGCCGTCGCCTCGATCATCACTGGCGCGACTAGTCCCGAGCAGGTCGTCGCCAATGCCGCCAGCGCCGAGTGGGTACTCAGCGGCGAAGACCGAGATGCGCTCGATGCAATCGTCGCCTCTCCCCATCCCGCCCGCCGCCGCTAAGCATTTTCGCAATACTGAACCGACTTGAGCCCGGCGAGATCGTCGCGCATATCGCCAAGGGCATGGAGCGCAAAAAATCGAGCCTGCTGGTCGCCACTCGCCCATTTAATGGCAGGGGCGATCGTAGTCACGAACAAGACGGGCGACGAAATCGTCCAAGCTATATGCCAACGAGTACGGCAACGGCGTGGTCGGCGCTTGGAACCGCAAAGGCATAGGCAGGACGCTCCAGCCTGGGCCATGATAAAGGAGACGACTGATGACTGTTGATGAGAGATTTGAGCAACTTGAACGGAAAATTCAGCGTCTTGAACAGCGCGACAAGCGCCTGACGGTGGCGTTGACGGCGACGGGCAAAGACGACCGCATTATCGAGAAGGGCCGATTCAGGAGCCTGGCCGTCGCTGACAATCTGCATGTATTAGTGTCGAGATTATTTTTTGTATTTAATAAAGTGAATATTACTTATGTGAAAAGTCATTAGCTTACTGTTAATATTCCTGACAACTTTTGCAATACAGGCAAACGTTGAAAATTATCATCTACTGTGGTCTCAACACGGTTTGCCTGTGATCAAAACAATGGCAAAGGCAGAGACATTTGCGAAAAACATTACTCGCTTTCTATCGTGCCTGTAATAGAAACAGCGGCTCTTTCACAAGGGCAATTGAATTAAGATCTGGAGGAGATGGATCTAGTTAACTTTTCAAAGGAAGTCGTCAAATTAAGTGAAAAAAACATAGTACAATTCATACGGCCCCTTTACCTACAGAGGACGCATCATGAACCCGGTGGTAGGATGGACGACCCACCATTCGATCTGCGCGATAGACGAAAAGTGGTTCTTGTTCTACCACGGCTCGACCTTATCAAAGAGCATTAGCCATCTGCGATGTGTCAAAACCACCGAGCTTTTTTATAATAGCGACGGCACTATTCGAATCATAGATCCATACCGATAACCATAACTTAACCAGGTGCAAAAAAGGACGGGTCTACCATGTTGCAAATTGCTCACTTCGTCTACCCCATCGTTCTCATCGCCATCACCGCCCAGGCGCAGGAAGCACCCGACTGGGCGCGTCACTATGACAACGCCTTTGTCAGTAGCCCCATCGTCATCGACGGCCTCGCCAACGAACTCGCCTGGCAACTGGCACCAGAGGTCGGCCCCTTCACCCGTTTCCAAAACGACAATCTGGTCCCCCAGCACCAGACGATGGCGAAGATGCTGTGGGACCAGCAATATCTCTATTTCCTGATCGCCGTCGAAGACCCTGATATCTGGAGCACGATGGTCGAGGGCGACAAGGACTGTCTGTGCAAGGAAGAGACGATCGAATTGTTTATCGACCCGGATGGCGACGGCAAGGACTACGCCGAGATCCATATCAACAGCCTGGATACGATCAACGATATCTGGATACCAAGTAAACAGTTCAAATATGCCAATGGCGAGCCAGTCGACTGGCCCGATTTATTCTCCTGGACCCAGCAGGGCATGCGCCACGCGTTGGTGAACCACGGCACAGTGAACAACAGTTCCGACGTCGACCAGGGCACCGTCTTTGAACTGGCCCTACCGTGGACTGGTTTCGGCAAGATCGCCGGCTCGGCGAATATACCGCCACACCCTGGAGATGTCTGGCGTATAAACGTCAATCGCTACGAACGCCTTCGCACAGCGCAGCCGAGCGAGGAACTCTCCGGTTGGGCGCCGCTCGACCTGCAGTCCTACCACGTGCCCGAACGCCTTGGCTATGTCCGTTTTGTTAGTCCCGAGTAGCTGCGCGGCCACCCCCTCCACTATGTCAATATCTGGGGTGGGTCAGACAACGCTTTCTCGACAGCATGCGCTAAGGCGATACATATGCCCTCCTCGCAGTTCAACTCGCCTCCACAGTGGTCGCGAGCAATGATATATAGGCTAAAAATCAGCTCGTGCCGTCTATAACTGCGTCCGATCAATCCACCTTATCGTTGCCCTTGTATTGCAACTGGTGCAGCCTATAATAGATTCCGCCCATCTCCAGCAATTCCTCGTGCCGCCCCTGCTCGCGGACCCGACCGTGGTGCAAGACGAGTATCTTGTCGGCCTTGCGGATCGTCGACAGGCGGTGCGCAACCACGATCGACGTGCGGTCCCGCATCAATTTGACCAACGCCTCTTGGATCAACATCTCGGTCTCGGTGTCAATATTGGCGGTAGCCTCGTCTAACACCAGAATATCCGGCTCGGCAGCAAGCGCCCGAGCGAAGGCCAATAGCTGCCGTTGGCCCGAAGAAAAAGAGGCCCCGCGTTCGGCTACCGCATGCGCGTAGCCGTCAGACAAAGCGGTGATAAAACCGTCGGCATTGACGCCTTGCGCCGCCCGCGTCACTTGCTCGTGGGTGATTTGCGGCTGGCCGAGGCTAATATTGCGCTCTATATCACCGGCAAAAAGAAATACGTCTTGTTGCACTACACCGATACGCCTTCTAAGCGCTTCGAGGTCCCACTCGCGAATATCGACGCCATCGACTAGGATCGCCCCGCGCTGGATCTCGTAAAAGCGGCCGATCAAATTGATGATCGTGCTCTTGCCTGCACCGGTCGCGCCGACTAGCGCGATCGCCTGCCCCGGTGCGGCCTGAAAAGAGACGTCCTGCAAAACCCAATTCTCATCCTCATAAGCGAAGAAGACCTCGCGGAATTCAATTTCACCGCGCACCCGCTCGGCGCTAAAACCACCGCCCTTAGGTTCCGGTTCTGTATCGAGTAGCTCGAAAATGCGCTCGGACGAGGCCATCGCAACCTGGAAGGTACCGAAGCGTTCAGCGATATTGCGGATCGGCCAGAAAAAACGTGGCACGTACTGCAACATTGCAACCAGTACCCCCCACTGAATTTCATCGCGCAAAACCTGGCCACCGCCGTACCACAAGACCAGCGCTGTCAGCATCGCCCCGCCGAATTCCATAAAGGGGAAATAAATACAGTGGTACCATGTGCTGTGCATGCGCAGACCGAGATACGCTTCGTTGGACTCCTCAAACAACCCGGCGCGGCGCTCTTCACAGCCAAAGAGCTGCACCACTTCCATGCCCGAGATCGTCTCCTGTAATGAAGCGCTGAATTCGCCAAAGCGGACCCTTGCCTCCCGAAACGACTCAATGGTCTTGCTCTGCAACCACAAAGTCGCTGCAAACGCCAGCGGCAACGCCGCGGCGGTTATCGCGCCGAGCTCGACATCCATATAGAAGATATAGGCCAAGATCGCGAGCACCGTACAAAGCTCGCTCAGCATCGACACCACTCCATTGGTAAATAATTCATTGAGCGCATCGACATCATTGGTATTGCGGGCCATCAGCCGGCCCACCGGCGTGCGATCGAAAAAGCCCAACGGCAAACGCTGCAAGTGGCTGAATAACGCGACGCGCACGTCGCGCATCGCCCATTGGCCGACCATACTCGTCATCCAGCTCTGCGCGTAACCGAGCGCGAACTGCAGCACCAACAACCCGATAAAGAGCAAGATGACCTCCCCCAGCCCCTCGGCATTGCCGGGCAGGATATACCCGTCGACCGCGACCTTGGTCAAATAGGGACCGGCCTGCTGTATCACCGAAGCCATAAAAATCAACGCGAAGGTCAGCCCGACCCAAGCGCCATAGGGCCGCAAATAGCCCAATAACCGCGCCGTTAACTTCAGATCAAAATTCTTGCTGCCCAGCTCTTCTTCTTCCATTAAAGCTCGCTCAATTCCTCGCTGAGATGCTGTCGATTGTACATGTCGGCATAAATTCCGTTGTGCGCAACCAGCTGTTCGTGCGTCCCCTCTTCGGCGATATGCCCCTCTTCAAGCACCACGATATGGTCGGCGTGTTGCACCGTGGAGATCCGGTGGGCAATTAGGATCGTAGTGCGATCTCGCATCACATCCCGCAACCCCTTGAGAATCTCTTCTTCGGTGTGCGCGTCGACGCTCGCCAGTGCGTCGTCGAGAATTAGGATCCGTGGATCGCGCACAATCGCCCTGGCCAGCGCCGTGCGCTGCTTTTGTCCGCCCGACAAAGTAATCCCCCGCTCGCCGACGACCGTCTCCATACCCCCGGGGAACCTCTCCAGATCCGCCGTCAAGCGAGCGATTCCGGCCGCGCGGTCCGCCGCCTCAGACTCGGCACCCAGCGCGATATTCTCACGCAGTGAATCGGAGAATAGAAAAGAATCCTGGGGCACATAGCCGATCGCCGCGCGCAGGCGCACAAGTGGGATTTCCTCGATCGGCACCCCATCGATCAACACCTGCCCCGCACCAGCCCGAATCAGGCTGGGCACCAGCCGTGCGATCGTCGTCTTGCCCGAGCCGACCCGACCAACCACCGCCAACGTACCGCCGGCCGGCACGCGAATATTGACATCGCGCAACACGGGCTGGTCCTCGTAGGCAAAATCGGCGTGGCGAAATTCTATCTCACCGCGAATCGGCTCGGCCTCCCCCACCAATCCCTGCCCCGCCTGCGGCTCGGCGGCGAAGATTTCCTCCAACCGCCCGAGCGAAGCCCGACAACGCTGATATTCATCGACGATCCACCCCAAGAGCATCATTGGCATGCCCAACCGGGTCAGATAGGCATTGAACGCAACAAAGGCGCCCAAACTCAACGCCCCATCGATGACCCGCAATCCACCCAACCACAAAATCACCACCATCGACACGCCATTGAGCAGAAAGGTGAAGGGGAAAAACAGGCTGCGCAGTTTGACCAGCCGTCGATTTTCATCGACATAGGCTTTGTTGGTCTCGACGAAACGTCCGATTTCACCGTCCGCCAACGCGAAGGCCTTGACCACCCGCATACCCGTCAGATTCTCCTGGATCTGGCTGCTCATCGCCCCGAACTGATCCTGCACTCGGCGAAAGCCTCGGTGTACCCGGCGCCCGACCCAACGGGTAAGTAGAATCATGACCGGCATCGGCAATAGCGCCAACAGGGCCAGTTCCCAATCGATCCTGCACATCAACGCCAGGCTCAACACCAAGGTCAGCACCCCGAAGATCGCCATGCGCAATCCAAAGAAGAGAAAGCGTTGTATCGACTCGACATCGTTGCTCGCCCGTGCCACCAGATCGCCCGCCCGCTCACCGTGAAAAAAAGATAGCGGCAAGGTGAGCAGATGACGAATATAGCGCTGCCGCAAATCGCGCTCGACCAGACGCGACATCGCCCCGAATTGCCAGCGCATCCCGATGGACATAAGCCATTCGATCAACGCGAGGCCGGCGATAACACTGGCAAAAAAGACGATATCCCCCATAACGCCATCGGTGTAAAATTCCGCGCCCGTACCCTGCACGCCCGCCTCTATCGTATCGACGGCCCCCTTGATCAACATCGGCATTGAAAGCGCGATCGCCTGCGTGCAAAGCAGCCAAAAAAAACCGATCGCGACCCGTCTTTTATAAGGGGCTAAATACGGGGCGAATATCTTGAATGGATTAGCTGAAACCATATAGTTATTTATTACTTTCTCCGTCGACCCAAGACTTCTTCGTTTATCACATTCGTCGGCGCACCCGCCATCCAGGCGCGCAAATCATCCACCGACGCCTCGTAAAACGGCCGCAGCATCGCCCCAGTATTATAAACCGAGGTGCGGCGTCAACAACACATTCTCCAGAGCCAATAAAGCACGATCGTCCGGCAGGGGCTCCTGCTCGTAGACATCCAGTGCCGCGCCGGCGATTACACCATCTTTAAGCGCGGCGACCAGCGCGGCCTCTTCGACGATGGCCCCACGCGCCGTATTAACCAGAAAGGCCGACCGTCGCATCAAACCCAACTGCCGCGCCTTAACTAGTCCACGGCTCTGATCCGAAAGAATCACCTGGATCAACAGGATCTCTAGATAGACACCCCTCGGAGGATCACAGGATGTGATCCGATAATAAGCGAAGGCAGCCTCCCCTCGTCCCAACCGTTCACTACCTGCTATAACCAATACAGACTCTAATAAACTACGGCAACAGACCGAACCGCACGCCCATCCCCCGATTCGGCCCGCAAATCGACATCGAACAAATAAAGACCCGGCGCGACCACTAGCCCGCGCGCATCGCGTCCGTCCCAGCGATACGCGACCACCCCCCGATGCCCATCACGCGCCAGTTCGGCGATTAACCGCCCGGCCAAGTCGCGTATCTTCACCTGCGGTTGCGCGACCTGCGCCTTGAGTATGGCAAAGCGGATCTCGACCGTATCGTTGATGCCGTCATTATTGGGAGAAAAAACGGCAGGGTACACTTCTAGGTTACCGATCAGCTTATCACGGCCGATCAGCTCCGGCAGAAAAACCACATCGGCATAGCGTTCGATCGGATTAACGAATTGCCATATATCGCTCCGTCGCGTATCGCCCAAATGCAACGAAAAAACCGTGGCATTGCGCAAGACCCCAACCGCAAAGCCAATGCGCACCGAGTCATTTCGAACCGGCGCGGGCAACGTGATAAACAATAGCGAGTCGGCTTCTACCCGCACTTCGACCGGCGTAACCCTCTTACCCCCGACCGCAACGGTCACCGCTTCGACCGCGATCGGCCCCGGCACTTCCATGCGCAAACGGTCAAAACCGCGATCCTGTCCATCGCCGCTCGGCCATAAGCCATAGGAAAAACGCACGCTTTGATTGGGTGCGGCCTGGCGCGGCAAGATCCGGCCCTGTGCCCGCTGGACCAGCGCGTCGGAAAAATCCAGCGACAGCGATCGCAACACGGGTGTCACCTGCGGGTTCTCGGTCGAAAGAATTGCCTCCAGTTGCAATAAGCGGGCCGGCGTCACCGACTTAAACGGCTCGCCGGATACCTGGTAGATATTGCTCCATTCATCCCAATCGCCCCCCGTAACGACCGTCGAATCGATCGGACCGCGCAGCACTTTCGGCAAGTTCGTCCAGCTGAGTTGCGAAATAATTTCGCCTTTGCGGTCGTAGAAGGCATATTCCTGCCGTAGCGAATTTCCGGAGCGCGACCGGAGCCGTATCCGAGTGCCCGGCGGCAATTCTGCGTCCCAAGACATGCCGGCGACGGCCTTCTGCCGATTATCGCCCGCAACCTGGCCCAGGTCGATAAAGTCCGAGCGCAATACCACCTCGGCCGGATGCCCGATCGCATAGACCATCAACTCACCGACGCCCCCGCCCCACGACAGGCCATCGAGCGCATGCACGATCAGGTGGCGGATTTTACGGGGTGCAAAAGCATAATAAAAATGCGAATACCCGGAACTGGTTTCGCCATTGGGCAAGGGTGGTTGCAAGCCCGCATTTTCGCCCTCGGCAAAAAAGCGCTGCGCCAAAGTAAGGCCGAATCCGGCCCGCATCGGCGAAAGGAAAACGCGGTCGACCCAAAAGGTCGCGCCCAAATCCAGTTGCATCCACATACTACTCGCCCGCCAACTCTCCGCGATAATTCCACGGCGAAACGCCACCTGCGTATCCATATCGCCGTCGACCGCGTTCTCCATGCTGCGCGCCTGCTCTCCACTGCGCAGCCCACCGCCGCGCGCTGCGGCCCCCGGCGCGACATTGCCGACAACCGCCATAACTTCGATCTCGGCCAAGGCGGCGTCCTCGCTCAGCGCGTCCGCTTCGAGCCGCACGTATTGCACCGGCAGAAAAGCGCCTACCGCCGCCAGATCCACGCTCGCATCCAACGCCTGTAGCGTATCGGCCCGCTCGTAAGCCAGCGGTATACGGATCTCGGTCTGCCGATTGGGTAAACTTGTGCTATACACTTCCTGGTGAATAAAAATATCGTCGCTGCGGCCCCTGAACCGCCGGCCGTCGCTGGTGAATATCTTAAACTGGCGGAAAGGTCTTGCCCCCGGACGATCGGGAAAACGCACCACGACTTCCTGCGCCAATACCACCCGCCCAAGATCGATTTCGATCAACCAATTGCGCGCCCCATCGGCCGGGTCCGGCTGCCATATCGTCTGCATGTCGCCATCGATGGCGCGTACGGCGGCCGCGCGATTGGATCGCACCTGCCATATGCCGCCGCGTACGATCTCCCGCTCTTTCGTCTGGTGCCGATACGCCCCGGCATCGCCCACCGCGTTGACTTGCCGTTCAAAACGCTGTAGGCGCAAAGCGCCTTCTGCGTCAAATTCCACCACGCCCGCAGGTATGTGCCACACCCGCCAAGCTTCGGCCGAATCGAAGCGCAACTCCTCCGCCTCAGCATCCAACAGCACACCACAGCAGGTCAGGATCAGCACGATATTCAGCGCAGGAGAACGTTGCTGCATATTTTTCCTGAGCCTTGGCGGAGAATCATATTATTAAAATGGCGATACATGCAACACCTGTGCGAACGCGTTGTCCTGGAGACAGCAACCATAAGCCATCATGTGATATACGTCTGCAAGAAGGAGACAAAAGCCAACATCAAGAATAACACAGCAAGTATGAGCAATAGCAGGATGTCGGTACTGCGGGCCGCAAGCCGGCCTTCAAGACTTTCCGCCCGAAAAGAAAACACCGGCATGTCTTCAATAGAGTATTCTTCGCCCTGGGCCTGTCCCCCCCCCGAAATCACCGCCACCGTCCCCACTTTTCTCATCTACGTACAGGCTGAACTGGCGTTGATATGCCCTGAGGCCATTGATCAACTGTTGCTCATGGCGCACTCCGGTCTCACCGATATCCGTATTGGCGTACACATAGGCCGCCACCGGTGAAATCCGCGTCAGGTTGCGCGCGGTATCCATCTGCCGCCGCAATTGGCGCTCAAAATCGCGGATGATCTTCTCGCTCGCCACATTGATATCTGCCTGGAGTTTTTCGCGCGCGTGTTGCATTTCTTCGCGCAATTCGCGCCGTTGCTCATCGCTCATACCACGCATCCGTCCCCGTCCGCCACGCCACTGCCCGCGATACTGCTCGTTGAGTCCCCTGGTGCTCTCGGCCATCTTGCGTTCTATTTCGCCCACATCGGGTACGGGGTTGATAATCTCCGCGAGAAAGGGGCCGGCGTTGGGCAATACCAGCGCCAACAGCACCCACAGCGCCAGCAGACTCAAAATAGCCGTCGACGGAACGCCGCGTCCGCACCGAGACCAATAAGCCGATGGAGAACATCACCGCGATCAACAACAGGGACACTGCGCCGGTGACCATAAACGCCTGCCCGTTCTGCCCCTCAAAGGGAATATCGCTCGACAAGCTGATCAACAGCGCGCTGACTAGCAAGGAGACAATAAAAGGCAACGCCAGACTCAAATAACCGTCGATCCACCTTGGTCCCGCCCCACATCAGCCTGCGGAAGTCGGTCCCCTCCTTCAGCTTCTCCTCTTGCGCGCGTTTTGCCTCGCTGTAGTTGGCCAGTTGACGATCGTAATTGAGCGCGATGAGTTGGACCGAGCTTACGATCAGCACAAAGAACAACACAAGGGTCAACAAAAAGCGATAGCTGAGGACGTGGCCGCGTATTTCCTTGCCGATCAATAGCTTCAACATCGCATATTATCCGCGCCATACACCTGCGCTATTATGGGTCTCTATATCACCTTTATTATATAGGCCCTTGAACCACAAACACACCACCAACGACATCTTCCACAACAGCCCTAATCCGGCAGTGCGAAGGCCGCGTAGACATCCGAACTCGGCCGCTCGACTTTACCGCCACCACAGGCAATGACCACATACTGTTTGCCATTGACCGCATAAATACTGGGCGTCGCGAAACCGGAAGCGGGCAAATCGGCCTCCCATAGGATCTGCCCCGTATCCTGATCAAAGGCCCTGATCTTCTCGTCCGCCGACGCCGCGATAAACAATAAACCCGATGCGGTGACGGCCGGACCGCCAAAATTCTTGGTGCCCGTCGGCGCAATGCCCCGCTTCGTCAGTTCCTCTATTTCCCCCAGCGGCACTTGCCAACGGATCACGCCCTCGTTCAAGTCGATCGCGCTCAACGTGCCCCAAGGCGGCTTGATCGCCGGATACCCCTGTGAGTCGCTGAACAAAGACTTGCTCGTGTGATTATAGATAAACTCTTCCGGATTATCGATCTCGTCCTGGTTGACAGCGGTTGAGGTATCGAGCAGAAAAGTCGCCAGCGACTCAAAACGTCCGGGTCGACGAAAGAGCCAAGGACTGGCCTCCATCCGCCCGCGCCCCTCCCTAATAATCGTCGCCAACTCCTGCTCACTCATCCGCCCGCCAAGACCGAGCAATGGCGGAGTATAGCCCATATGCGTCCCCCCCATGCGGTCCATTGCGTGGCAACTACTGCAGCGCCGGGCATATTCGTTGCGCCCCTTTTTAAACGGCGTCATCTCCTGCGAGTCATCCAGCTTTATCATCGCTAAGGTATAGGGAATTTCATTGGCGTTGATAAAGAGCGTGCCGCTTTGCGGGTCATAGGCGGCCCCACCCCATTCGGCCCCGCCCTCAAACCCCGGCATAATTACCGTCGTCTGCTGACCAAAGGGGATAAAGTCCTCACCGTAGCGCATATTCTTCATCTGTAAGGCGACCTGCGCGGTAGCTTGCGGCGAGATATCGGTGATATCATCTTGCGTCATATGCGTGCGGGTAAAGGGCGGCGGCTTACTAGGTATCGGCTGCGTCGGCCAGGCTTCTTCCCCTTCCAAGTCCGACGAAGGCACCGGCACTTCTTCGACGGGGAACAAGGGCTCACCCGTTTCGCGGTCCAGCAAAAATAGATACCCCGTCTTGGTGACCTGCGCGACCGCGTCAACGCTACGACCCTCGTGCTGCACCGTGACCAGATTGGGCTGCGCCGGTAGATCCATATCCCACATATCGTGGTGAATCGTCTGATAGTGCCAAACTCGTTCGCCGGTCGCAGCCTTCAGCGCGACCACGCAATTGGCAAAAAGATTCTGCCCCACCCGATCTCCGCCATAAAAATCATAGGCCGCCGACCCCGTCGGCGCGAAGACCATCCCCCGCTCCACATCTAGACTAAATCCGGCCCAGGCATTGGCCGCACCGACGGTTTCCCGCGCGTTCTCGGGCCAGGTCTCCGCACCGTATTCCCCAGCAGCGGGAATAGTGCGAAAGCTCCACGCCAACTCACCCGTACGCACATTGTAAGCGCGAATATCCCCAGGCGGCACGCCCCGGCCGTCGGAAAGCATCCCGCCGACGATATAGAGATTCTTGTAGATTACGCCGGGTGTCGTGAAAGTAAACCATATCGACTCGGGGTCCCTTTCCAAGCCTACGCGCAAATCGACGACGCCATCGTCGCCAAAGCTCTTAATCGCCTCGCCGGTTATCGGATCGAGCGCCTGCAGGCGATGGGACATGCCCACCAGCAACCTAGACTCTTCGCCATCGCGCCAATAGGCCATGCCACGGACTCGGCCAGGCCAGCGGTAGCCGGTCGCGCCATTATACCCGTCGTAGCGCCAAAGCTCTTCACCGGTCGCCGCGTCAACGGCAAAGAAAAAGCCGTCCGGTGCTACCCCGTAAAGCCGACCGTCGACGACCAACGGGTTGCACTGCAGATCGGAATCCTCCTCGACCGGCGCTTCACTCGAATCATAGACCCAAGCCAACTGCAACTGCCCAACATTTTCCCGGGTGATCTGGTCTAACACCGAGTAGTGCGAAGCAGTGGGGTCACCGTGGAAAGTCGACCAATCTTGCCCGGCAAATTTCGCACTCGATGGCCAGGCGCCGGCCAGTGCGACGAGAAAGACAAATTTTGTCAATCTAAGATTCATTTACTATCCTGCCCTTATCATATATAAATCGAACGCGGAGACCACAGGGCCAAGTCGGTCAAGTTCAACCGCCGACCCAATAACTGGCCTTTACCAACAAAACGTGGTCGCCATTATCGGAGAAACTACTGCCGATACGGCTCCGCGGGCGAAACTCCAGATCCTCGTCCGTCGGATCGTCTAGATTGGCACTGCGCGATTGCGACCAGACGACAAAGAGCGCGCTGCCGGGCGAAAACTCCCAGCGCAAAACCAGATTGCTCTTAAGCGAACGCCGGTGAAAATCCCGATTCTCGTCTAATACATAGGGGCTAAAATCGTAACTCTGCGCCGCGTTCAGCTCCTTAAAATCGCCAAAGTCGCCGATGGCTATAAAGGGCTGCAGATACAACTCCAAGCTCAAACCCGGCGCAAAACTAACTTCCGCGCGCGTAGTCAAATCCAGCGTGCGGCTGTCGAGTTCACCGTAGACATAGTCGACACCGCCCGCGCCTGTAAGTGCCCCCACCCACTGCGCGTCGGTGACCTTGCGCTCATAACGCGGCTCCATCGAAACCTGCACGCTAGGCAAAGGCTTCCACACCACGCCGGAGCGCAAACCACGCACGTAGGAACGGCCGCCGTCATTGCGACGCCAATCGGGATGCAGATAAAAGCTGAGCGTTTTGCGCTCGTCCGTTTCCACTCGGCCGTGTATCCAACTTTCGGCCAAGCGTTTGACGATCGGCCCGCCTCGTCTGACATCGTTGTCATCCATCACCGCCAACTCGCGGCCGAAGTGTAGATGGATCCGCCAATAGTTATGTAGATCTGCCCAGTTGGAAACACTATAGCTGTGGTTCAAGAGCAGGCGGTCGTAGTTCCACTCCGCCTCACCCTGAAAACGGTTGTCGAACGCCCGGAACGGCCCGATGGGTTTGTAGCGATAAAACTTTATCTGCCCCCAGCTTTTCAGCAGGTCACCCCGGCGCAAAAAACCCAGGTCGTTTATATCGACACCAGGCGAAAGCGCGGCCAGCCCCGCCTCGGTCTCAAACCAGCCGCCGCGCTTGTCGAACTCTACATGGGCGATATAGCCGCCATGGCGATCGCCCGGCCCACCGGCCCGGCTAGCCGCCAAAGTGCCCGTGAGATTGTAGATGTCCTCGCGGAATCTCAAGTCCCAATCGGTCGCACCGACATAGGCGCTCTGCCCGTCGCGGCGATGTACGCTGCTGGCAAAAAGCCCGACACCTGAAGTGCCATCAAGCACGTCCTGCCGCACTCGACCCACCAGATAATTCGTCCATGGTTCGATGCGATATTCATCGCGCGTGGAATTGCGGTTTATATCCGCGTATTCGGGCGCGGTAACCGCCTGCAATAGGCCAAAAGCCGTCTTGCCCTCGGTCTTACCCGTCAGTTTAAGCGCCCCTAAAATTGTCGTGGCTTCCGGACGATCCTCTTCGACAGCGTCTTCGGGCACGGAAAAATAACCCGGCCGGCGCCCGATACGCCGAGAATACAACAGGTCGTAGTCGCCGGTCTGGAAGATCGACGCCCCCTCAACAAAAAATGGCCGCTGTTCGCTGAAAAAGTCCTCGAATGCCGTCAAGTTGAGCTGCGCTGGATCGGCTTCGACCTGGCCGAAGTCGGGGTTGACCGTGGCGTTGAGCGACAGACTCGAAGTGACGCCATACCGCAGGTCGACCCCGGCATTGCCAAAATAATCCGCGCCGCCGTCGACGATCGAGCGCCCCATTGCATAGGGCACGTATTCCAAGTGCAATGGCGGGTCTATATCGCGGATGCCGTGCAGGTTGCCGAATTGCGAGACCAGACCGGGTTGGTCTTTTTGCATCAGGTTCCAATGCGTGCGTTCCTGCTTGCGGCTGATATGGCGCTCGACATTCAAACCCCATGTATATTCGTCCTGTGGACTAAAACGCATCACATAATAGGGGATGTAAAACTCGGCGCTCCACCCCTCGGCGTCGATCGAAGTCGCTACCTCCCACACCGCATTCCAGGTCTCGTCCTTATTGCGGTCGTCTGCATAGGTTCCGTCGATCACCGAGCCCGATGCGTAGGCCGTGAAAAAACAACCGGTCTGGCGGTCGAGATGCGGATCGAGGCTGAGCGAGATCCAATCGGCCTGCGTCTCGCCGTCGCGCCGCGTCAGACGCGATACGATCGCTTGCGGGTCGCTGTCATAACAACGAATGCCGACATATAGCCCTTCTTCGTCATAGGCGACTTGCACCGTCGTCTTTTCGCTGGCGACCTCGCCTTCTATGGGGTCAAGTTGCAAGAAATCGGAAGAAACCGGGCTCTGCTGCCAGATCGCATCGTCGAGGCGACCGTCAATTTTGGGCGCTTGTGGTTTTATTTTTATGCGCTGCGCCTGCATACTACGCACGCCAGATGTGCTATAAACGGGTGAAACAGATAACAATATACAAGAAACTAAAACGGGAAAAAAACAGATAATATAATTCACGAAAGCATTTCATCCTTATTTGTTGATAGTTGGGACAAACCTGTACTGCACCCTGTCTACGATCCAAATTAGAAAGCCGCGCAAGTTTTCCACAACGGCGAAACAGGCATAAATACAGATAGTCAGCCCTCTTTATAACTCTACCCATGATAGTGATACTCCACAATTGACGGAGCGACAATAATAATGAATATTCATGCGCCAGAATCCTTCCCGAATACTGCTTCTCACCTATAAGCCGGAGCATCCCCGCATGAAGATCACCGATCTGAAGTGTACCATCCTCGGTAACAATCCCGTCATTCGCATCACGACGGACGAAGGCATCTGCGGTTGGGGTGAGGCCGAATCCTCAAAATCGTATCTCAAACCCCACGTGCTCTTCTATCGCGACCTCATTCTCGGCGAAGACCCCACCAATGTCGAGCGGGTGATGCTCAAGATCCGCCGCATGGGCGCCTTCAAACCCTGGGGCAGTGCCGTCAGCGCGATCGAGATGGCACTGTGGGACATCGCCGGCAAGGCCGCGGGCGTGCCGGTCTACAAACTGCTCGGCGGCAAGATCCGCGATACAGTGCTCACCTACAACGGCTCAGTGCGTTTTCCGATGGATGGCCAGACCCCGGAGGATTATGCCGAGAATATGGCGAAGATGAAGGCCTGCAAGGAAGGCTTCACCATTATCAAACAGGCCGTCGGCTTCCACAATATGGGCATGATGGAATTGCCCAATATGTTTTATGGCGAAGTACAATCGGGTCGGCGCGCCGCAAACCGCGGCCTGATGACCGAACACGGCCTCAACTACGTGCTCGACTGCGTGATTGCGATGAAAGAAGTGCTCGGCGACGAGGTCGGCTTGGCGCTCGACTGCGGGCCCGGATGGACACTTCCCGACGCGACCCGCTTCGCTCGGGCATTGGAACCGTACAATATAATGTGGATCGAGGACATACTTACCGGCGACTACACACCCTATGTGCAGGCCGATCTCTACCGCGACTTGACGATGAGCACCTCGACACCGGTCCACACCGGCGAACAGATCTATCTGCGGCAGAACTTCACCGAGCTGATCGAAAAACAGGCGGTCAATATCGTCGGGCCGGACCCAGCGGATATCGGCGGCATCGCCGAGCTCAAATGGGTCGCCGAATACGCCGACTTGCACGGCATTCTGATGGCGCCACACGGCACTTTCGATGGCCTAATCGGCTTGGCCGCCCTAGTCCAGGTCTCGGCCGCTATGCCGCAGAATCTTATCGCCTTCGAATATCCGATCGGCGATCCGGCTTGGTGGTATGATATTGTCGATGGCTTACCAGATGATATCGTCAAAAACGGCCAGATCGAGGTCTGGGACCGGCCGGGGCTCGGCGTCGACATTATCCCCGAGGCGGCTAAACCGTATTTGCCCGAAGGCGACGAGGATTTCTTCGATTAAAGCAGCGAGCGACAATCAACCCCTGCCAGAAATCCAAGCGGCATTCCTGGCAGGGGTTGATTGAAATACGGCGAAGTGATCTACGAGATGAAAGAGATTCTCAAGAGAGACAATATAGAAAAGAGCAGCGAGCTGGCGGAGGGTATGGCATGCCCCCTACTGCCGAAAACTCCCTCTTACCAGCCAGCCTATGCGCAAGAAAGGGGCTTTGTTGTTCCTATGCGTTGTGACCGATATTTTTCTTGCTAAGATCCAGTATTCATCGCAAATTCTGCTTGTGATTTTCAACCGCCTCATATACGCTGACGTGCGATATTGGCGATCTTATGACCAGGGATCGGCAGCAACCGATTACTGGTTTTTTTACTGATACTTTTTTGGTCTAACGCATTAATTATCCGGTTGTCATTTCAAGTTTTTCAATAACATCAGATGGCCGTATTGACGAACACAAACACAATGCTTGTTTATGATATGTTGCGTTATTGTGAGTCACAATATTTCCCATTATTCCCCAAAAAAAGACGGTATCAGCTCCGCCACAGGATCAAGCTGGCATTACTCATCGGTCAAAGACATCGTAAAAAGGGAGCTTACAATTGAAGAAATTCGATCTCGAGGAGGCCCGGCATCGCCGGGACTATACTTATATTTTTTTGACGAAAGGATGGGGGAGAATGGGACAGAAAATTTTTGCTGCCGGCCTGGTGGCCGGTCTTTTCATTATGGGGTGCGGAAGTGACGGGACTGGCCCCGGTGGAAACAGCATCGTCAATGGCGACTCCGGAATCATGGGCGAATCCAAAATCCAGACCTGGGCGGAGCTCGACGACGCAGGAGCCGTCATTCGCGTGGGGGTCACCGCCGGCGCAAGCGGAATCGACAACTTGACGGGTGAGGACCACCTCGTGCTGGCTTTCCCCGATGCGGTCCAATCCCAGACCTTCTTCAACCACATGGGATTCGACTTTCAGGACCACGGCCACGGCCCGCCCCCCTATCTCTTCCCCCACTTCGACCTCCATTTCTACGGGGTCGACGTCGCCTCGGTCCGCGAAGTGGACTGTATCGACGAGCCGTTGCCGGAGGGACTCGAAGCCGGCGTGCCCGCCATGGGACTCGAAACGGTCCCGGACTGGTATATGATCCCCAGCACCGCGCTCGATCCCGAGGGCTCCTGCGTGCCCGCCATGGGGGTTCACGCCCTGGACGTGCGCAGCCCGGAACTGCAGGAAGACCCTGAAATGTTCACCCGCACACTGATTATCGGCTACCACAACGCCGAAATTACCTTCATCGAGCCAATGGTGACTCAGGCCCATCTTGCGGAACGCTCGGAATGGACATGGGACGTACCCCGGCCAACGGTTTTGGGCCGCTCCGTGCTTTGGCCGGCGACCTTCAAAGCGTCCTTCGACGCCGACACCGACACCTATACGCTGGAATATTCCGGCTTCTCCGCCATCGAATAATCAGCGAGCCGCCGGCGGAGTTGGTTCCCGGCAGCGACCAACTCCGCCGCTTTTCATCACGGGAGTTCAAGGCGTGACGCAAGCCGATTAACAAGGCTTGACTTATGAATGTTGCGTTTGTTTGAGTGGCAATAATTGCCAAAATAAATCCAATTTTCAGCGTCTATATTATTTGCTCAATCCGTTGACCTTGCCGGTCTTTTAATTCGTTCAACAGCCGGTGTAAGCGTTTCTCACGCGCGGTATCGGTCATAATGAGCAGTCACGGGCCAAGTGTTGCGGGGGCTTTTTATTTGACACGCGGTCTCGCAGATCGCATGATGGTGTACCTGCAAACAGCCTTTCTGCAGTTTAGAGCGGACCGGTAGGTGGAAAAAAGGATATCCCCATTGACTTCTCCCACGGATAAATCCGAGGGTCTTTTCGGAGGTTTTGATGAAAGCAAGACGTCTTATCTGCCGTGATGTCCGTCAGATCGAAGTCGAGGAGTTCGAGCTCGGTGCGCCGCCCGACGACGGCATCCTAGTACAGAACGAATACACGGCCGTGAGCGTCGGTACCGAGCTTTATGGCTGGACGCATGGAAGCGAACCCGGCCGGGAGCAGAGCTTTCCGCACGAGACAGGGTACTGCAACGCGGGTACCGTTCTCGAGGTTGGAAAGGACGTGAAAGGGGTCAAGCCCGGCGACCGCGTGTCCGGCCAGGGGAACCATGCCAGCCATGCCATTATGACCAGGCTCTACCACAAGGTTCCCGAGGGTGTGGCGCCCAAAACGGCGGTGTACCTGGTTATGGGCGCCATCTCCCTGCACGGTGTGCGCGTCGCGCACATCGAGCTGGGGGAGGTGGTCGCCGTTCTCGGGCTGGGTATCGTGGGACAGCTTGCGGCTACGCTGTCTGGTCTGGCCGGCGGCATGCCGGTCATCGGCATCGATATGGATAATTTCAGGCTTAAGAAGGCTCGTGATCGGGGCATCGATGTCTGCCTCAATCCCGGCGAGGTGGCGGATCTGCCGGCCGCCGTGCGGGAGCACAGCATCGAAGACGGCGCGAATGCCGTGATTGAGTCCACGGGTAAGCCGGTTGTGTATCCCATGGCCGTGAAGATCGCCTGTACTGCAGGCAGGCTGGTCGCTCTCGGTTCTCCACGCGGCACGGTGGAGATGGATTTCCTGACCGACGTGCATCTGCGCGAGGTGAGCCTTTTGGGCGCCATCCAGCCGAAGACGCCGGACCAGGACAATATCTACTATCGGTGGACCAAGGAGCGGGAGCGCAACCTGGTGCTGCGTCTGATGGCTCAGGGCAAGCTGCCTGTAGAGGACCTGATTACCCATACGGCGAAGCCGGAAGCGTGCCAGGAGATTTATACGATGCTGGCGGACGATCCTCGGGAGGCGCTCGGGGTGGTGTTTGAGTGGTAGAGTTACGAGTCTGCGGGGCGCGGGTCAAAGGCTAAAGGAGGTCGAGAGTCTGCAAGTCCTGAGTCGCGGGTCTGTGGGTCTGGCATGACCCCTTCACGCTGGACAGGTTTGGCTGTGAGTATTTTCCCTTAATCGATGAGACCACTCATGAAGCACAAGGCAAACAAACCGCGGCGCCGTTGAAGGCTATCGACGCCTTTACAATGGAGAAAGACCCCATAGTAGTTTGGGCTATCAAACACCCGATGAATTTGCGCAAAATCTAACTATTCAACCGGCCGCTGCACGGCCAACCTCACAGCCAAAGTAATCCAGTTTTCGGGGTCCTCTCAGGTATTCTCAAGAAGGAAGAAAAAAGCGTTGGCAACAAAGAGCAATAGTGGTCGTTATGCGAACCACAGTACAGGAGTAGCGATTGGATGTTGCTCGGCGTTCAAGATCGCTCAACCACAACAAAACCAACACGAGATCAATCCCTACATATCGTCCAGCAGATTGCCCTTCTTGAACGGTCGCACCACTCAGCGCAATAACATCATCTTCTGCACTTGCTGAAACTCTCCGGCGGCCATGCGCAGCAGATACACCCCGCTGGCGACGGCATGCCCCTGCTGATTCAAACCGTCCCAGGCGAATTGGTGAAACCCTGGCCGTAAGTGGCTAAGATTCCACAAGCGCACCCGCTGTCCCAGTACATTATAAATCATCAGCGACGCTTGCTTCTCCCCCTGAGCGGGAATGGCGAGAGGAATCATCGTCGAGGGATTAAACGGATTGGGATAATTGGCGTAGAGCGCATAGACCTGCGGCACAATACGGGTGGTAGCCGTCCGCTCAAAGCGCAAGGCCCGCCCCCGCCCGGCGCCGACAAAGCCCTCCTCGACGCGTAGATCGACATTGCGCGGAGGCCCGACAAAGGCAAAGCGCAAGACCACTTCGCGCTGGGTGTCTAGAGCGAGGGGGGGTTGCCGACCGCGCAAATGTTCGCCGACCGCGACTCCCCCCTCCTCCTCGTGCACTAACCGCAGGCTCGCTCCAACCCCTCCTAAAGCCATCGAGTCGAGGCGGCCTACCAGCCGCAGAATCGGCGGTTCGAACCGCACGTTAAGCCCATAGCCGCTGGCTTGTTCTACGCCCTCTAAGCGCAGGCGGACGATGACCTCATCGGCCGATATTGCTTCTGCCTGTATTTCGACCTGCGAGCCGGCGATGGCCTCAATGCGGCGCACATGCTGCCTTTTGCCGGGGACGGTGCGCCCGAAGCTCTGCGCAAACTGTTGTAAGTCATCGCCATCGACGGCCCCCCCGCGATCGAGATCCAATACCGCGTCGGTACTACCGTAGCCGCTGGCAAAGAGGAAGAAATCCGAGAAGCCCACCACCCCATCGCCGTCGAAATCTTCGCTGGTCAACGCCGGCTGCGCGTTGCGCGGTTTCAGCGCACGGGCCGGGCTCCAGGGGCTTTCAAAACGGCCATCAAAAGCGCGGGCACGAAACCAATAGTTGGTGCCCGGACTCAGATCGCGAGTGACCCGCCAACGGGTCACCCCCGAAAGACTCTCGGCAATATCGCCGCCTCGATCGACAATCGTCGAAAAATCGCGCGCCGTCGATACTTGCACCGTGTAGCTCAACTCAATCCCGGTATCTAAGGGCAAGGCATTATTGATCAGCACCACCGGCTGCTGTGGTGTCGCCCCCTCTTCCAAACCGCTGATTTCCGGCGCATCACCGACGGCCCCCGCATCGGGTGTCGCCAAAACAGCCAGGGTCGGCGCGCTCTCATTCGGCGGATTCTGCCGATCCAAGGCCGCGACCCGATAGCTATAGACCCGACCGTTTTCGAGGCCCTCATCGAGATAGCGCGGCACATCCAAGCGGGACGCGACCGCCTGAAATACGCCGGTCGAATCTTGGCGATAGACCGCATAGCCGCCCAAGTCGCCGTCAGCGACCGGAGCCCACTGTAAAAACACCGCCCCCGCCCCCGGCAAGACCTGCAAAGAATCGGGTATTGCCGGCGCGATCACATCCGGGTCGAGCAAGGTCGTAAAGGTGAGGACTTCGCTGACGACCGGTCCATTGCCAGCGCGATCGCTCGAGCCGGCACGGAAAAAATACGCCGTCCCCGGTTCGAGGTTCGTCAACAGCACTTCGTGCTCAGTAGCATAGACCGGACTGCCGCTGACGCCACCGAGGTAGGGTGTCAGGTCGTAGTCGACAAAGGCATCGGCCAACTCATCGGTCTGCCAGCCGATTAATACACTGCGGTCGCCAAGCTGCAATAAGGCCGGCGCACTGCGGAAACGAGGCGGTGAAAAATCCGGTTCGGCATCGGTAGTAAAACTCAGCTCAAAGGGCCTTTCGACCTGATTTTGTGTCGCGTCCTGGACCCATATTTTGGCCCAATAATTCGTCGCCGGCAACAAATTGGTCAGCGCGACCTGCTGCGTTTCCAAGCGGTGCCTAATCTGACGCACAGCCGGGTCCTGGCCCTGTTGGCCATATTCGATTGTCGCAGAGGCTGCCTCGTCGGCGCGCCACCCCAGCACGACTTGGCGATCGGTCTGCCCCTCGACGACCGGCTCGCTCAAATAGCGCGGCGGCACCAGATCGGCCCCCGCATTGGTCGTCGTCACCTCGATACCGCTAACGGATGCGCCATTGCCCGAGGGATCGGTCGATTCGACGCGGAAGAAATAACTCGTCCCCGGCAGCAAATTGGTCAAGGTCACACTATGGACCTGCACGTCGTGGGCCTGGGCGACCTCGTCGAGCAGCACATCCTGTTGTTCGCCATAGCGGACAAAGGAATCGGCTAACTCGTCGGTCTGCCATTCTATGGTCAAGCTCTCCGCGCTCTTTTCCCGCACCCGCGGCCCACCGGTAATCAGCGGAAACTGCGTATCGGGAAAGCTATCGGTGACAAAGGTCCCCGCCCCACCCGGCGGCTGTGCAACCTTACCGGAGGGTCCCTCGGCGAGGCCGTGATCAAAAGCGACCTTGGCCGCCGCCTTGCCCGCACTCGAGGGCTGCCAAACCATCTGATTGCCCGCCGCATCCTCGCTGATGACCCGTACCGCATATAGCGTGCGGCCTTCAAGGCCCGTCACGGTCAGACTGTGATCCTGTAAGAGTTGGTTATCGGCGACAAACCCCTCGGCCGACCCACCGATTTCTTCCCATTCGATCTTCGAGGTCGACACCTCGTCGGTTTCCCACGAAACCACCACGGACTGATCGGTCCACACCGTCGTCGGATTAGCGACCATCGCCGGAGCTTCGGTATCGGCCGAGCCGGGCGTACGCACCGTGAGGTCTTTGCTAAATAGCTCAAATCCGGTCGGATCCGAAGTGATCGTCTTATTGCTCAAATCGACGCTAGTGACCTTATAGTGGTAGGTCGTGCCCGGCACCAGGTTGCGCACCACGATCTCGTGATCTTGCACCAGAGCACCGACTTCGAGATGCGTGCCATAGGCGAGGGTCTCGCCTATATCGATCATCGATGTCGCTGGAACATTCGTCGACCAAGTGATCGAGACACTGCGCTCAGTAGCCTCGGCGACCGGTCCCAACGTAAAGACCGGTTCGACCGGCGTAGCCTTGGTGCGAAACGGAAAGGGGCCACTCTCAGTAGGGGCATTGCGCGCGGCATCGATCGAAGACACCACATACTGGTAGACCGTGCCCGGCACCAGATTGCTCAGCACCATCTGATGCTCGCGCGAGAGCTCACCCTCCTCAATCGTCTCGACGAACGAGGGATCGGCCTCTGGCCAATAGCGGACCTGGCGGGTGGCCGGCTCATCCGTCGACCAGGCGATCACCCCTTCCAGTTGGGTCGCCGAAACCAGCACTGGCCCGGTCAGAATGACCGCGGGGGCAATATCGGGTTCGGCTTGGGTGGTCACCGCCAGATCTGAAAAGTAGGTCGGGCCATTATCTTCGACATCTTTGATGCCAATGCGCAGGTGGTAGTTCGTCGCCGGCCGTAAGCCACTCAGCCGTAATTCGTAATCCAGCTTAAGGTCCGACTGCGCAAGCGTAGCAAGCTCATACTCGGTCGTCAAACCATAATCGAGGGTCACCGAAACGCTCTCATTGGCCGAAAAACCGAGTACGATGCTTTCGTGCGTATGTCCTAAGATGATCGGCCGACGAGTGAATTCGGGCGGTAGTACATCCGGCTCCGGCACGGTCGTAAATTCGAAGGGCCCGGCTTGGGTCTCGTTGCCGGCTAGATCTCGGGAAATTACCTCGTAGGTATAGCGGGTGTCCGGACTCAGGTCGGTCAACTCTATTTCGTGACTTTTAGTCTGCTTGCCATCCCCCACCTCTTTCCGATCGCCTACCGCCGCGACCTTGCCGGCCCGAACGCCCACCGCCAATTTCGCAGCCCCTTGCGAGATAGCAATCACTCGCGAATCCGACACTTCGTTGGTATCCCACCGAATCCGCGCGCGCGTATCGGCAATATTGACCAAGGTCGGATTGCCCTGCAGTTGCGGCTTGATTAGATCAGGGCCTTGGCGGGTCTTGAACGTGCCGCTGAGTTCATCCGAAGAAAGCGGTCCACTAAACGCCTGCACCGTAAATTGGTAGTCGGTATCCGGCGTCAA
>JABHFS010000132.1 GCA_018672475.1 Gemmatimonadota bacterium
AGCGCTCGGCTCCATGCACCCACAATCCCACGAGGGTATCCCGCTGCGCCGCCGCGGCACCCCCGAGGATATCGGCCGGGCCGCGGCCTTCCTCTGCTCAGATGCGGCGGGCTGTATCACCGGAGTCTCACTGCCCGTCGACGGCGGGTTATTGGTAACGGCGACGCATTAGCTGCCTCGTGCAAAAATCACCTTTCTCGATCAGAGGGCTGCTCACCGGAGTAGTCCTCTGCCTCGCTGTTGGCCTGCTCGCCCCCTACGGCATCGTATTTAATTATTATTGGATCGGCTTCAACCCCTCCTCGCCGGGCGCGCTCTTTTTCTTCTTTGTCCTGACCTTTATCGTCAACGCGATCGTCGGCCTGATCAGCCGAAACTTCGAACTTTCCAAGGCCGATCTGGTGCTGATCTACTGTATGTTGCTGATGGCGGTCACCGTGCCGACCTGGGGGCTGATGTTTTTTCTGATCGGCACCCTGGTCTATCCCTTCTATTACGCCACGCCCGAAAACAACTACGCCGAACTGTTCTACGACTATATCCCCTCGTGGATGGTGCCGCAAGATTTTCAGGCGATCAAAAGCTATTACGAGGGCCTGCCACAGGGCGCCGCGATCCCATGGGGTGTCTGGGTTGAGCCGATGGGCTGGTGGCTGTCGTTTATTATCGTGCTGAGCTTTATGTTGATCTGTATGAGCGCCATTTTGCATCGCCAATGGTCTGTGCACGAACGCCTGACTTACCCGATGGTGCAATTGCCGCAGAATATGATCGACAAGGGAGAGGATCCTACCGCGCGCCTCGCCCCCTTCTTTAAGAACAAAACCATGTGGCTCGGCTTCGCCATCCCCGCCGTCCTGCTCAGCCTCAACGCCTTCAACCACTACTTCCCCATCGTGCCGCAATACAACCCCAACGGCCGCTTTTCAATGTTCAACCAGACGCTGCATCTGCCCATCGCGCTCAACCTCGCCTGGGTTGGCTTATTCTACCTGGTCAACCTCGAAATAACCTTCAGTATCTGGTTTTTCTACGTGTTCTCCAAGCTGCAAGAGGGCGTATTCAATGTACTCGGCATCGCCAGTACCGAACGACTGAGCGCCTACGAATATTCGCAACCGGCCGACCTCACCCACCAGGCCGCCGGCGCGGTGATCATGCTAGTGCTCTTCGGTCTGTGGAACGCGCGTTCGCACCTCAAGGACGTCGCGCAAAAACTCTGGGACCCGGAAGGCGGTGTCGATGACAGCCAAGAATTATTGCGCTACCGCACCGCGCTCTATGGCTTCTTAGGCAGCTTGCTCTTTGTCGGCGCCTGGCTCTGGCGCTCGGGTGTGCCGATCACGGTACTGCCCGTACTGCTGATCGTCAGCTTGATCTTCTTTATTCTCGTTGCCCGCGTCGTCGCCACCGGCGGCGTCGCCACCGCCCGCAGCCCCATCGTGCCGGCCTACTTTATCATCTCCGGCCTCGGCACTTCCATTCTCGGCGCCAAGGGGTTGGTCGCCCTAAACTTCACCTTTATCTGGCAGGGTGAGTCACGCACCTCGCCGATGGTCGCCTGCTCCAACGCCCTCAAACTCGCCGAGATGATTCCCGGCTCAAAAACGCGGCTATTTTGGGGAATCATGCTGGCGCTTGTCTGCAGTCTCGGCGGGGCGGCCTATATGACCTTGAAACTGGCCTACACCTATGGCGCGATCAATCTCTCGCTGATCAACTGGGCCGGTGCACACGGCTGGCCCTACGTCGGGCCAACCATCCTCAATATGCCCGAAGCCAATATGCGCGGCTGGCTTTTCACCGGCATCGGCGCGCTAGTTGAAGCTTTGTTGATGGTGGCGCAACACCGGTGGTTCTGGTGGCCCTTTCACCCCGTCGGTTTCGCTATAGCGGTCGGATGGCTGACCAGTCAGATCTGGTTCTCGGCGTTAATCGCCTGGATCCTGAAACTAGTCATCGTGCGCTTCGGCGGCGTGCATTTTTTCCAAAGCATGAAGCCGTTCTTTCTCGGCCTAATTCTCGGCGAGGTCGTAATCTCTGGCATTTGGGGCGTGATCTATCCGCTGACGACGGAAAAGGGTCGCTGGTTGACCAATATGTAAACAGGCCCGACGCTCAAGCACCGTCCCGCAACTGGCGTTAGCGACAGACTCTTACACCGTACAAGCACAACAATAAGACCGCTAATGTTCCCTCATGTCCGCTCATGTCCGCTCATGCCTGTTCATTCTTCGCTTCCGCACCCGTCAACACCATATGCCCAAATTCGCCGATCCGCGCCTGGTACCCCGGATGGATCGTCGTCGTCGAATCGATTTCCTCGACAATCGCCGGGCCCACCACCACCGCACCCGCCCCCAACGCATAGCGATCATACACCGGGCACTCGACATACCCCTCGCTCTCGGCGAAATACACCGGGCGCATATTTTTCGCGACCGCTTCCCCCTCAGCCTGAGCAATCGAAGCCATCTTGGGCTTGGCGATCTCGCCGACGGCGGCCAAGCGCAGATTGACCAATTCGACCTCCTCGCCCGGCGCGCTAAAACCATAGGCCCGATCGTGCTCGCGATGGAATTGTTGCAGAATCTGCTGCATCTGCCCCTGATCCAAAGCATCGGCAGCCAACGACAGCGTCAACTCATGGCTCTGCCCCACATAGCGCAGATCTGCCTGACGCCTAAACCCCATGGCCTCCTCCGCCAGCCCCTCGCGCGCCAAGGCCTCCCGTCCGCGCACCTGCAATTCGTTGAATATCTGCTCTAGCGCATCCGGATCCACCCGGTCCATCCGCTCGATCACCGTTGTCGCATAATCGTGTTTCAGATCCGTCACCAGAAGCCCCATTGCCGAAGCGGTGCCCGGGCTCGGTGGAATAATCGCCACCGGGATCTGGATCATCGCCGCTAGACGATTGGCGTGCGCGGGACCCGCACCACCAAAAGCCACCAACGCAAAATCGCGCGGGTCGTAACCGCGCTGTACCGAAACCAGCCTGAGCGCATTGACCATCGCCGCATTAGCGATCTCAACAATGCCATTGGCCGCCGCGACCGGATCCATAGCTAATGGGCCGGCGCAATGCTCTTCAATGGCCTTGCGCGCCGCTGCCACGTCTAACCCGATCTCACCACCCAAGAAATACTCCGGGTTGAGCCGCCCCAATAGCAAATTCGCATCCGTGACCGTCGGACGCGTGCCACCCCGCCCATAACAGGCCGGGCCAGGATCCGCCCCCGCGCTCTCCGGCCCGACCCGCAAAATCCCCCCTGGGTCGACCCAGGCAATCGAACCGCCACCGGCACCGATCTCGACCAGGTCTATCACCGGCGTGCGGATCGGATAGCCCGCACCACGCGAAGCGCCCACCCCCGATTGCGCCTTCGCCCCCACCTCGTAGTCTTTGGTGATGCTCGGCTCGCCGCCCTGGACCAACCCAGCCTTGGCCGTCGTCCCGCCCATATCAAAGGAAATTACCTGGTCATAACCCAGAGCTTGCCCCAAATGCGCCGCCGCAATCACCCCGGCCGCCGGCCCCGACTCAACCATATAGACCGGCCTTTGCTGCGCCGCGGCAAAAGTATATACCCCGCCACTGCTCTGCATTACCAATAATTCAGCCCGTATCCCGGCCTCGGCCAGCCGCTCTTCTATCCGCTGCAAATAACGCGCTACTACTGGGCGGATGCAGCCATTGATCACCGTGGTACTCGCGCGCAAATACTCGCGAAATTCCGGCGCAACCTCCGACGACAGCGACACCACCGCCTCGGGAAAGACCTCCGCCAGAATCTCACCGGCCCGCCGCTCGTGTATCGGATTGGCGTAGGCGTGTAGAAAACAGACCGCGATCGACTCCACCCTTTCTTTTTTTAGCTGACCGGCCACCACCCGCAAAGCGGCTTCGTCGAGCGGCGTCAGCACCTCACCTTTGGCATCCAACCGCTCCACAACTCCAAAACAATGGTGGCGCGGCACCAACGGCTGCGGTTTTTCGAATTGCAGGTTGTACAACTCCGGCCGAATCTGTCGCGCGATCTCCAACATATCGCGAAAACCGTCGGTCGTAATAAAAGCCGTCGACGCGACCTTGCCCTCGATAATAGCATTGGTCGCTACCGTGGTGCCGTGCACGATATAGGACACCTCATCCGGCGCCACCGCCTGCTCCTCCACCAAACGCCGTACCGCCTCCATAAACCCCTCGGAGGGATCATCCGGAGTGGAAGAAACCTTGCCATTGTACACCTGTCCGGTCGTCTCATTGATCAGTGCGATATCGGTAAAGGTCCCACCGATATCCACACCGAGTCTATACGCCATCGCCAGCCATCCTTTCGCGCAGGGCCTCAGTAGCTTCTACATCCACCGCACAACGGCGGTCTACGACCACTCCATAAATATCCCGCGCCCGCTCAGCAAGGATTTTCCTCTCCCGCACATCGCGCGCCACCGCCTGCGGGTCCCGCCGCAATGGCGAACCATAACCACCGCCGCCGCACGTGCGATAGCTGAAAACCGTATCGGCGGCAAGCGCGATCGTCACCTTCGAACCCAACTCGACATGCTCTCCTTCCGGGTCCAGGATATAGTAGGCTTTGCGCCCCGCCTGCCCACCCGCCAATCCCTCCGGCCCCCAGCGATCGCGATCCGACAAGACGGTAAACGACACCTCGTGCTCCGGGAAACGATAGTCGCGCCTCAATCCCAACCCGCCGCGAAACTGTCCTGGCCCCTCAGAATCCTCGATCAACTCGTAGCGATCGATGCGCAACGGGTAGTTGATCTCGATTTCCTCGATTGGAGCATTTTCCGTATTCTGCCCGTGGCACTGTACCGCGTCGGGCCCGTCCTTGCTGCTGCGCCCGCCATAACCACCGGCCATCGTCTCATAGTAAGCGTAGAGCTGTCCCGTGCGCGGGTCCGTGCCACCAAAGCCCACCTGGCACATCGTGCCCTTGGTGCTCGCCGGCACCTGGCCGGGCAACGCCTGGTGCAACGCCTTGAGAATGATATCCGTCAAACGCACCTGCGTCTCCCAGCCGCCGACCACCGGCGAGGGTGACGTGCAATTGACCACCGTGCCCTCAGGAGCAACTAAGCGCACCTGCTCGTAAAAACCCGCATTGACCGGCACGTCCTGGTCGATCAGGCATTTGAGCACATAGGCGCAGGCGGCAAAGGTCTGTGAGTAGGTCGA
Source organism: Gemmatimonadota bacterium (assembly GCA_018672475.1). Taxonomy (GTDB): domain Bacteria; phylum Latescibacterota; class UBA2968; order UBA8231; family UBA8231. Next base: position 5,204 of record JABHFS010000132.1, read on the forward strand.
GTTGACCGGCGCCCGCCGTTGCGGATCACACCCCGTAAAATCGAAGAGCACCCCCTCATCGTCAATGACAATGCGCGCCTTGAGCTTTACCGGCTCATCGCTAAAACCGTCGTTGTCGACCACCCCGTCGGCGACAAATTCGCCCCGAGGCAGTTTCGCCACCTCGGCGATCGCGCGTTCACGCGTATACTCGACGAGCCGATCCATATAAAACGACACCTTCTCCAGGCCCACCTGTTCAACTAGCGCACCGAGCCGGCGCACCCCGGAGTTATTGGCCGCCACTTGGGCGCGAAAATCGCCGCGCGTCTCCCGCTTAGAGCGAATTTGGGCGATGATCAACTCGAATATATCCGACGATATCTCGCCGCCCTGCACCAATTTCACCGGGGGGATGATAATGCCCTCCTGATACACCTGCTGAAAAGCCCCGATACTGGCCGGCGCGCCGCCGCCGACATCGACGTGGTGCGCCAGGTTCGCAACATAACCAAACAACTCGTCTTGGTGATAGACTGGCGAGATTAGTGTGATATCATTGAGGTGCACTCCGCCACGATAGGGATCATTAACCAAAATTCCGTCCCCGGGTGCCATATTTTCAGGTCCATATTCCGCGACCGCCCTCGGCGTGAGGATCGTCAACGAACCCAAATGCACCGGCTGAGTGAAAGCCTGGGCGATAGGTCGCAGGTCCCGATCAAAAAAAGCACAGGAAAAATCGGCACGAGTTTTAATGTTCGTTGAATACGCACTGCGCCGAAGTGTAATCGCCATTTCTTCCGTGGCTTCGAGCAGGGCATTGCGAATCACTTCGAACTGAATGGGATCTATCTGATCGGGCATCGCTAGCTTTCCCTTGTACAGAATGAACTTCGTTAAATTTATTACTTGTTTATGGGTGATAGAATCTGCAATATTCTATAGATGGGCCGCATTCAACGCAACGCGACCCGGCTCGCCATCAATGTAGCGAAGATCCTGGGTATTATCGCCGCGTTGATCACCATCCGTTTTATGCTCCAAGCCATCCATAAGGACGTGCTCGGTGAAGACCCAAGCTGCTGAATAGAGGATCCCCATGCACAGCTCAAGCTTACGCG
>JABHFS010000133.1 GCA_018672475.1 Gemmatimonadota bacterium
AAACCGCGTTACGAGATGCCGAGCCGGGTGGAAGTGCGCCGTGTGCTCGCGGAATCCGAGCAGGACGGCAACGCCATCGTCGAACGCTTTCGCGCCGGGCGCGATACGACCGAGCTGATGGGCCGTTTTGTCAATGTGACTTATGGCAGCGGCGCGATGGCCGGTGAGAATCCGGTCAGCCGTGCGCTGCAGGCGGAAGAGGGTATGCTGCACGGGCCGTTCGCCACCGATAATGGTTATATTGTTTTGCAGGTGCTGCGTCGTTTTGAAGCGCGGCTGCCACCGCTGGCTGAAGTTAAAGAACAGGTCGAGGCTGATTGGAACGCGATGCAGATCCAGACTGCGGTCAAGGCATTGGCAGCAGACCTGCGCCAACGCCGTGCCGACGAAATTCGCCTCAGCCCTGACGCGGCCAATCGGTTGGCGCTTTTAGCGAGTGGAGATTTCGATGTCGAGTAGTGCGACCGTACTGCAACCCGGTTATATCGTCAACCGCCGCCAAGATTATATCTGGTTCGTCGGCTTGCCCTTCGCTATATGTTTAGCTTTGCTTTCGGGGCATTATTTGCCGGGGGCGGCGATCGCGTTGTGGATCACGATTCCGTACCACTCCGTCACCTGGCTGCGCGTCCACGGCTCGCCATCCGAGTTTTCTCGCTTCAAAGAGCACTTCGTGCTCAGCACCATACTGCTCGTAGCCTTTACCTATGCGCTGATTCAATACGTTCCCATAAGCCTGGTGTTTGTCGTCACCTTGTGGGACCACCAGCACAGTCTGATGCAGCAATATGGCTTTTCGCGCGTCTACGATTTCAAAGCCAAAACCGGTGTGGCGACAACGGCCAAATTCGACTTGGCTTTCAACTGGATATTTTTCGGTAATATGCTGATCGTATCGCCACTTTTTTCCGTGATCTGGGTGCGGAGAGCGTTGAGATGGTATACGTGGGCTCCAGGAGCGTCGCTGGTGTCTATGCCCTGGTTTTATCTCGGGCATGTCGCCTGTAGCGTCCGCAGCGGCTACGCGCTCAATCCGCTCACATACGCTTTTTTGCTGTCGAGTTATTTTCTTTGGTACCTCACCAGTTTTACCACGGCCTATTGGCTGGTTTTCGGGGTGGCGCACCGCATTATGCACGGCATTCAGTATATCGTCATGGTCTACTTCTACAACCGCCACAAGGTCGAACGGACCGGTGGCGATTCGGCGGTATTGCGTTATGTCTCCGGCAAGGGACACGTCAAATCCTTCTTGTTGATCTGTGCCGCCTATGCGCTGGCTTTCCACGCGTTGACCGAGGGCCTGGTCCGCGACTTCGGTTTTGGCCTAGGCGGTTTCAATACTAATTTTGACCTCTTCAGCTATTCGCTGCTGAGCTCGTTCGCGCTGCTGCACTACTAGTACGACGCTTTTATATAGAAAGTGCGGAAAAAAGAAGTGCAAGATGGATTATAGACTCCATGTATTATCTGCGCTCGCTCAAAATGCTCTTGTTGGTCGCGGCGTTGGGTGGGGTATTGGCGCTGGTTTAGCGGTAGCGCCAAATCGAGTACGGGCACTTGAGCGAACGCGCGCATGCGCGCGGCGAACCGCAACTCAAAGGCGACTCGTTGCGCGAATTGGCCGGCGTGCTGTTGGCGCTATATCCCGAAGGTGCCGAACCGAACCTGGCGATGGCTACGGCGCTGGCCGAAGCAGGGAGGCTTGTCGAGGCCCGGCCGCATTTGGAGAAGGCGCTGGCGGTGGACCGGCGCAACCAGCAGTTACTTTTTCTTTATGCGCGGTTGCTGTTGGATCTTGGCGAAAAGCCGGCCAAGGTTAGGGAAGTAGTGGACGACCTGCGGCGATATTTTCCGCGGTCGCGCCAGAAGGTCGAGGAATATTTCGCGGAAGCGTCAAAGGGGAAGATGCGCTTTGACGCGGATGATGTCTATTAACGCGGGGCCATAGGGCTCCGCCAGCTGGAGATTGCGATTATGCTCGAAGTCATTTTTGCGGTTACCGCGCTCGCTATCGCGGCGGCGATCGTCAAACAGGCCGGTCCCGAGAGCGAAGACTCCTTCTACGATCTCTCCGACGGGGAGCGCCAGCAGCACAGGTGGGGGTATACCGATACCAATTTCGAATTTGTCGGTCCCAAGCTAGTGCGAGTGACGGGCAGTCGCTATCCGCTCGCTGGTTATGAGATGCCCAATTTCATCCCCTTCGTTGAAGATATGCTGGAGGTGCCGATCAGCCCGGATGAGATTGCGGTCGAGAAAGAGCGCCAGGATGTGCCGGCCTCGCAGGCGGACGAGGCGCTGGTCGCCGTGCTCACCGAAGCGCTGGGCGCGACATGCGTTTCGCTCGATGACAAGGACCGGCTGGTGCACAGCCACGGGCAACTCAGCGTCGATGAGATTTACCGCCTGCTCTACGGCGATTCGCTGGCGCGGGTCGTGGATGTAGTGCTCTATCCTGAGAGCGAGGAGCAGGTGCGCGCGATCGTGCGTTTGGCCGAAGAACACGATATCTGCCTGGTGCCCTATGGCGGCGGTACCAATGTCAGCGGCGCGCTAGCCCTGCCGCCAGACGACGGTCGTGTGTTCGCCTCGGTCGACATGCGGCGGATGAACAAGATCGTTTGGCTGGACGAGGAGAATTTCCAGGCCTGTATTGAAGCGGGCATATCGGGCAAGGAGCTGGAACGCGAGCTATCCGCGCGGGGTTATACCTCGGGCCACGACCCCGACAGCATCGAATTGTCGACCTTGGGTGGGTGGATCGCGACCAACGCTAGCGGCATGAAGAAGAACCGCTACGGCAATATCGAGGATATCGTGCTGGAAGCGACATTGGTCACGCCCGCCGGCGATGTCGAGACGTTGCACGCGACACCGCGCAACTCCGTCGGCGTACAGCCGCGCGGGTTGCTTTTCGGCAGCGAGGGCAATTTCGGCATCATCACCAAGGCGGTGCTCAAGATCCACCCGAAACCTGTGGCACGCGAATACGGCGCGTTGCTCTTCAAAACCTTTGCCGATGGTGTGAATTATTTAAAAGAACTGCGGCAGACGGGTGCCTTGCCGGCGAGTATCCGCCTGGTCAACAACAACGAGTTTCGCTTCGGCCAGGCGCTGAAACCGGCACCCTCGCTCGTGCAGCACTGGAAGGAAAAGGTGCAGAAGTTCGCGCTGCTGAAGGTGATGGGCTTCGATCCGTTGCAGATGGTGGCCTGCACGATCCTGATGGAGGGGACCGAAGATGAGGTCAAGCACCAGCAGCGCACGATCTTCAAGCTCGCCAAGGCGTACGGCGGCAAGAGCGCCGGGGCGGCCAATGGCAAACGCGGTTATACGTTGACCTTCGGTATCGCCTATATCCGCGACTTTTTGAATCAGTTCAATTTCCTCGGTGAGACGTTCGAGACCTCGGTGCCGTGGAATAAAATCCATCCAGTGACACAGGCGGTACAGGAGAAACTGACAGAGCAGTGTGCATCCTACAATATCGGCGGGCGGCCTTATCTGGCGTATCGGGTGACGCAGACCTACCACACGGGCGTGTGCATATATTTTACGATGGGCTTTTCGGGGCGCGGGTTACAGGATCCGATTGCGATCTATCATAAAATAGAGCACAGTTTGCGGCAGACGATCATGGACCATGGAGGATCGCTTTCGCACCATCACGGGGTGGGTAAGATTCGCCAGGGGTTTATGCGGCAAGTGCAGAGCGACGGAAGTATTGCGGTGTTGCAGAAGACCAAGCAGGCGATAGATCCGAAGAATGTGTTTGGGATTCGCAATGGGATTTTTACGGATGCGGATTTGGGGTAGTTGTTGGAGGGGGTCTCACGCTGCGGGGGATGAGGTATGATTACTGATGGGGATGGGAGAGATCTCGCTCCTCCGCTCCGCCTAGGTGAATTGGATAGGGGGATGCTTCTGGGCTTTTTATCGCGATAAACTTCACGGCTTTTACTGAGAGTATTGAATCGTATGCAAATACCCGATGAAAATGTTCTTAGCCCGGAGGACCATGAGCATTTCCTGACGCAGGGATATCTGGTCGTACGGGATATGGTGCCGCCTGATATTCTCGCTAAAGCGGTCGCGGGATTAGAGGCGGAAGGCTCTGACCCCAATTTTGATCCGGCGGCGGCTTGCACGACCGACAAGGTGCATCAGGTGATCTCCGAGCTTTTCGGGGCGCAGTATCCCTTTGAGAAAAAGCGCAGCGGCAATGATATGAAGCGGCCGCACCAACCCGGCGTGCAATGGCGCGCGCCGGTGGCCCATGTCGATGATGCCTATCCGACATTGATGCCCAATGGTTGGGCGGTCGGCACCTTTATATTTCTGACTCCAGTGCAGTCGCGCGGCGGGGCTTTTATATATTTCTCCGGCTCGCCTTTGCGCTACCGGCAGGGCATGGCGCAGAGTTATCATTCGATCAAAGAAGTCGCAGGGGCGGTTGAATATTCAGGGCCGAGCGCGGAGTTCCTCGCCGAGCCCGGCGATGTGCTCTTCTTCCACCACCTGATGGGGCATACCGGCTCGGACAATCTAGTTGACCCACTGACTCGTCACGCGCTATTGACCCGTTGGATGCCTCGCGAGCGCATCGTGCCGGGCGATAAACCCTTTGCGCAGATGTCGACGATCGAAAAGGCCAACTCGGCGCGCTATCTAGAACAGCGTTTTGCTGTTGACCTGCAGGTCCGTCATACGCCTACCGATGCGGAGAGTTGCGCGATATTGCGCGATGGTTTTTCCGGGTTGGGGTCGGTGGAAACCTATGCCCTACTGCATTTTAATGGCGCGGCGCAGTTGCTTTATACGACGGCTGAAGATCCAGCGCAGGTT
>JABHFS010000134.1 GCA_018672475.1 Gemmatimonadota bacterium
CGATCGCCTCTGCCATCAACCATGGCTATCGCCACCTCGATACAGCCTTGGGTTACGAAAACCACGACGCTGTCGGCCAAGGCATCGCCCGGTCTGCTATCGCCCGTGATGAGCTCTTTGTCACCAGCAAGATCCCCCGTGACGAACTATCCTTTGACGATATTCAACGCGCTTGTGAACGCTCTTTACGCGAACTCGGACTTTCCTATCTCGATTTGTTTCTCGTTCACTGGCCCAATAATGATGTTCCCCTGGCTGACACACTACGCGGGTTGGCACACCTGCTAGATACTGGCCAAGTGAAAAATGTCGGTGTCTCCAATTTCACAACCTGGCGCCTACGCGAAGTGCTCGAACTAGACATGGTCCCCATCGCCGTCAATCAAGTCGAGTACCACGTCTATTTAAATCAGGAAAAACTGCGGTCCGACTGCACTGCAAACGACATAACCCTCGTCGCCTACAGCCCGCTAGCCCAAGGAAAATTGCTCAAAGACGAGATCCTGACAGAAATCGCCGCTATATACGGGAAAACGACGGCGCAAATAGCATTGCGCTGGCTGTTGCAGAAAGAAGTTGCTGCGATCCCCCGCTCGCAATCACCCGAACGCCAGATCGCCAATTTCGACCTCTTCGATTTCTCGCTATCCCCTAAAGAAATAGAGCGCATAGACGATATCGAAGAAATACTGCGCGTGATCGGATTTTGGCCGGGCGAATTTGAAAAAGGCGAATAATGACCTTGGGTGTTTTTAAAGTCTAACAAAACGCCTAAACCAATAAGATACCCCAGCAAAAAAGAGGACGACAAGATACCCACACCGCTTGCCCCGCCCCCTTTAAATCCTTTATATCTTTCCAACAAGTATTCGCGGCGCCCAGCGAGTCGGTGTTATTGAAATATCAAGGAAACATATGAGGATTTTGGCATGGAACTAAGCCGTGAGCAATTGGCCCATTGCGATCAACACGGTTAAGTAATTGTTCGGACAGCTAATCCAAAACCACCGAGGAGATACATCAATGAAACTAGGCATCGTGGGCATGCTGCCCGGTGATTTCCGTACCTTTCAGTGCGAACAAATGCAGGCCATCCGCGACATGGGCTTCACCGGTTTTGGCTTCCATTTCAACGGCGAAGACGTGTTCACCGTCACCCAAGAAGATTGCGCCGCCTATCGTCGCTTCATCGCAGGTGAAAATCTCGATCTAGCCCAGTTTACCATCACCTATGATGATTGTCTTTTTTATGGCGAGCCAGCACAGATAGAGCAGGTGAGTGCTAAAATACAACGCGGCACAGAAATTGCCGCATAACTGGAAGCCCAGTGCTTTCTCCTGCGGCCCGGCGGCCTAAATCCAGCTGGTCCTTGGATGCCGCATCGGAACAATCACCTACCCGAGCATGTAGGATCGCTGGTCGAGACCCTCCGTCCCTTGGCCGCCAAGGCCGAGCAGGAGGGCGTTGTGTTGGCCATGGAAACCCACGCCGTCTCCATCATGGACCCGCCCGAGAAATGCCGGGAGATCGTCGAAGCCGTCGGCTCCGATAATCTTCGCCTGATCCTCGATGTGGTCAATCACTTCCAGTGCCTACAGCAAGTCTACCACAGCAGCGATTTGGTGAATCATATCTTTGACGAGACAGGCACCATCTCACCTGTCGCCCATATTAAGGACTTAAAGGTCTCTAACGGCCTGGTACTACACATTGATCAGGAAGTACCCGGAGAGGGGGAACTAGATCTAGCGCTGGTACTCAAACGCTTCAATGACCTATTCCCCCACGGATACGGACTTATTGAGCACCTCGGCCTAGAACAGATTCCCCTCGCCGTAGCCAATGTGCGCCGTATCGCCGCGGAAATTGGCGTTAAAATTGACGAATACTGACATTGAGTAGCATAATCACCGTTGAGGACGAACGGATGGACAATATTCCGCAAAGTAAGATCACCGATTTCGTCGAATTTGATTCGGCACCGGCGATCAAGTTCACCATTTTACGCGGCAGTGCCGGCGACCCCGGTAGTTTTGGTGCGCAGCAATACGCCCCACTGCTCAATATTGAGGTGCCTGTGAAAGCTCCGAATTAATGCGAATCAATACTGAGTTTACTAGCCTGACAATTGGTTGCCTGCGAGGACCGCCGTTGATAGCAGTCGCTTCCGCCGGGGTGCCCCATGCCACGAATTGACGCCCACGTCCATGTTTTTGCAAGGGCCTGCTCCGAGTTTCCGCGCGAGGTCTCCCAGCAACTACCAGCCGATCGCGAAGAATCGGTCGAGAAGTTGCTGGCGCAAATGGAGCGCAGCCGGGTGGATCAGGCGGTGCTCGTACAGATCGGCGGCAAGAATCTCGAACACCACGCTTATCTCCGTCACTGCCTAAAGGCACACGCCGGGCGATTCCTCGGCATCGGGCTGGTTCCCGAAGGCCGGCAGGTCTTCCCGAACCTGACCGTCCACGAAAACCTCGTCGCCACCGCCGCGAATCGGACTGGACGAGCCGCGACTTGGGAGCTCGACCGGGTCCTGGAGATGTTTCCGGCCCTTAAAGACCGGCTTTCCAGCATGGGTAATCTGTTGTCCGGGGGTGAACAACAGATGCTCGCGATCGGCAGGGCCTTGATGACCAACCCCAAGCTTCTGGTACTCGACGAGGCGACCGAGGGATTGGCGCCGCTGGTGCGCCGGGACATTTGGACTTGTCTTTCACG
>JABHFS010000135.1 GCA_018672475.1 Gemmatimonadota bacterium
CACGCCCTGAACCTTCAACGGCACCGGCCGCTCCGTCGAGTCCATATCCCAGTGGATCGTGCCCTTATGATCCCACTGCGGCCCGGCCGGCGGATTCACATTCGTGCGGTCGACAGAAACCCGCAGCTTCTCCGTGCCCCATATCTGACTAAATGCCTCGTGCACGCGCGGATGCTCGCGCGTGTCCCACATCGACTGGTGCGCGTTCATATTGATAATGCCACCGGGATACATCGGCTCCTTGTACCAATCGTCGGGATCAGACAAGTCCTTGCCAAGAAACTCTTCGATATTCTGTTTCACCGCTCCCAGCAACGGCGCAGGCACCACATCGCGCACGACCACATAGCCGTGCTCCCGCCAAAATTGTTGCTGCCCCTCGTCAAATACCGTCATACGTTTTCCTTGTGTTTATACTGTCACACTTGCAATGATTTCAGCACCCCACACCTTATAAGCCATTCACGCTCGAAGCGCGTTTATTACGGCCGGTAAGACTTTCGTGCCCATCTTATGTATTCGCAGGCCTCGGCGGCAGGCAACGCGCAACACTCAACCCGCCTTGCAACGAAACATCCGACAGACAAGCCGGCAAAAAGCAACACGACCAGGGCTTAAGTGCCAACTGCCGCCCTCCGGCTCGCAACCGACCCTCGCCTTCCAATACGATCAAAATAGAAAAACGCCCATCGGTATCCAGCGGCAAATCGCCCTCGCACACTACCCGCCGCAATTCCAAACGGTCCGTCTGCGGCGCGCCGAGTAACACCTCTTCCCGTCCGCTATCGGTTTCTGCAACCACACTGACTTGCGGCCCAAAACGCGCCTGCACTTCAGCCAATGGGTATTCCGTATAATCAAACACATGCAACACCCGGTCTAAACCCAACCCCATCGTGCGCGCTGACTCGGGCAGCTGTAACCCCCCGTGCGCATACTCACAGCGCACCACATAATCGGTCGGCTCCTGAATCTCAACCATCAACACCCCCGGCCCGATCGCGTGCGGCACCCCACCTTCCACCAACAACACGTCACCCGCCTTTACCGGCACTTTCTCGAAACAAGCCGCCATCGCCGACAAGTCCTGCTCATCGATAATCCGCTTCCACTCCGCAGGTGTCGGCGGATGCTGAAAACCCATATAGACCCAAGACTCCTCCTGCCGCGCCCCCAATATCCACCAAGCCTCGGTCTTGCCGCTTTCAGCTCCAAGATGCTGCTTCGCCCAAGCCACCGAAGGGTGTGCCTGTATATGCAAACGCATCGCCGCGTCCAACAATTTGACGAGCAAATATGGCTGCGCGCCATAAGCCCCGACATGCGCCGCTCCCAACGCCTTCTCGGGCTCCCCCTGATACAATTCCTCCATAGAACATTCCACCCCATCCACCCCACGCGCCCTGCCCACGCCTTCATCCGGTAAATCCTCCCGCCCCATATTCGCCGCCCTCGTCGCCGACCCCACCCAATCCTCGGGAAAATGCGCATCTTCTCCCACTTTTCCCTGCATCTGATCTAGCAGGGCTCCACCTTTATACGTGCGCCAGACGCGATTGGGCAAAAGTTCGAAAGGCTGATTGTAATCCATAGTTTTCATTTTTTATTTAATAGGAGTGGAATACACACAAACAGAATGAGGTGCATTGAGGTTTTCGAGTCGGCCCGACAAGCGGCTTACTGTCTCATATTTCACCGGATAGTGAACTCTGAAGACAGTCCTCGGAGGAACACAAGATGTGTTCCGAGAATGAGCGAGCGGGCCGATCGGAAAACTACCCCCGGGCCACTCTCTACTTGCGATAATCCAACGGCGGCTCCCGATTCCCCAACAAAGGCGCATATACAAAACCCACTCCCCGACGCTCCACCAACTCCGGTTGCAAAAACAGATCCACCGCCGTCAACGCCAAGACCTTCGCCGCAACCATCATCCCCTTAATACCAATCCCAGTCCCACCCGCCGCCTCCGCAAACTCATCCGCCCGAGCATCGATGGCGGCGACAACATCGTCCTCGGCACGCGCCGCGCCAACCAAGCGCAAAACAGCCAACGATAAGAATGTGACCATCGCCCTTCTCCTATAGAAAGCGATAGAAACCGCGTGTGACTTGCGGAGCTCGACTATCAGAACAGTTCAACCAAGCAATTCGTTGAGGCGTTGGGCGACCTGCTCGGGCTCGCCTGCCCGCAAGCATGTCGGCCCAAAAACCACGGCCCCATCGTGCACATAAGTGGGATTGGCGGCAATTCGCGGTCGCCCCTCTTGTAGCGCCTTGACCAGTTCCAATGCCGTCAGCCCCGCCGCGTCTTCGTCGAGCACTAGTCGCACCGACGGCACCTCCGCGCGTTTACGCTCAACCTCAAACGCAATCTTCGCATGTTGGAACGTCCCGCATGCATCGAGCAACTCCTGCATCAAACCAAGCCAACGCCCTCGACGCTCTTCCGGATCCTCTGCCACAAACAGGCGCAATGCCTTAATCAAACCGGCGATCTCCTCTTTGCCGACCTTACAGGGGCGACCAATGCCGTGCTGGGGTGCCCCGGGCAATTTGCTCTTGTCAATCAAACTCGCAGGGGGGTCCCACAACTCAGGCATCACGTCGAGATCCTGGTGCTGTAACGCCGCCGCCTGAATCAAATCACGACGCCCACATAAAATCCCCGATGACTGCGGGCCACCAATCGTCTTACCGCCGCTATACGCCACCAAGTCCGCCCCCTCGGCGATAAAATGCCGCAGATTCTCCGCCGGCAGCACCTGCCCCGCCGCATCGACAATGACCGGCACACCCTTTTCGTGTGCAGCCGCCACCACCGACGCGAGCGACGGCTGCGTATGAGGATAAGCCACATAAACTATCGCCGCCGTCCGCTCGGTAATCGCCGCGCCGATCTCCCACCCCTCCGCATCGCGGACCCCCGCCCCCGAAAAGCGATCGGCGATGCCCACTTCGACCAACTCTATGCCCACCGAACGCACCGCGTGATCGTAGAAGTTTCGATGGCTGCGCGCCATAATTACTTCGTTCTTCATACCCGTAGTATCCGGCAAGCGGTTCATCTTGCCCGGATCCAAACCCGTCACACAGGCCGCAGTGCCCAACAATAGACCTGCCGCCGCACCGCTGGTCACGTAGCCCGCTTCAGCCCCGGTGAGTTCGGCGATCACCTCTCCTGCCCGCGCCTGCAACTCTGCAATGTCGACACAAGCCTCCGATGCCTGCCGCATCGCCTCAGCGACTTCTGGTCGCATGATCGAGCCGCTCAACCGCGTTGAGGGTCCGACGGCGTTAATAATCGGTTCTATTCCTAATTCTTCGTATATGTTAGTCATCACGCTCTTCTTTTTTAGGGTGTCTATTGCTCGTTGTAGGCTGTGTCGTTGGGACGGGCTGATGAAGGAAAAAACCTCCCCAAGGCCATCCGTTGAAATATATCACTCCCCTTGCCCGTTCAGGTGGCTCTGCCACGCCGCCGCTGCGGCCCTCACAAAGCTAGGGCTGCCGGCCGCCTTAGCTTTTCCCGCAAGCCGCCCCCTGCACCGTAGCGTGAGACGCACTCAATTACTCAAAAACCTGTTGCCGCACCAAATACTTCTTCACCGCCTCCCGATCCAACGTAAAGCCCAACCCCGCACGATCCGGCACCCGCAACGCTCCATCTGCAAATTCGAACGCCTCATTCGTCAGATCGTGCTCCCACGCCATCGGTCCGACCATATCGTAGGGCTGAGACAGATGCGGCATACACGCGGCCAGATGCAAACCCATCGCTGCACCCGGCCCATAGGCCACCGTCTGCGACCAACCCCCCATGCCCAAATCCGCCGCCAAGCGAGAATGCGCCAACGTCGCCGTATGCGTCGGCCCACCGACAATCGCGTAGTCCAAAGCCCGCGCTTGAAAACGCCGTAGTACGTCGTCGCCATCGCGCACGTGATCACCGATCGGCAAGTGGATCGATTCACGCAAACGCCGCCATTCGGAAAAGGTGCCGGCCGCCGCGCCTTTGGCAATAGGACTCTCTAATGATTCGACAAGACGACCTTCGAGTCGCCTGGCCAATTCCTGCGCCACCCACACTTCTTCGAGCCGCCAGCGGATATCGGGACGCACCGCCATATCGGGCAAGATTCTGTGGATCGCCTCGATGCGATCAACGACATAGCGCAATCGTTCTTCCGGCGTTTTTTCGGCGGCGGTAATGCACTTCATCTTATAGCAACGAAAGCCGCGCTCCCATCCCCACTGCGCGTCTTCCGCCGTATGCTCCGGTGTCTTATAGCCGGTGCATTGCGTAATCGGCACCCACTCTCGAAGCCGTCCGCCGAGCAATTGCCAAACCGGCACGCCCAACGCCTGAGCGCGCAAATCGAGCACGACTTGCTCAAACGAACTGGCCATCATCGCCTCCGGTTCGGCCAAATTAACCGTCCGCAAATCTCGCCCCAGCCAGCGATTAAGCGTTGCATTGATCGTCTCATCGGGCGTAAAACGCTCGATTTGCGTCAGCCCCGTTAACCCCTGATCGGTCTCGACGGCGCAGACTCCATGTTCGGCTCGCTGGTGTAAAGGCTGGCCATAAGTGTCATCGGACCACCACCAGTGGCGTTCGGGTACGTTGACGACAAAAAGCTCGATCCGCTTGATTTTCATAGATTGGCGCCCATTGGGTACTCAATATTGATAAGTTATTGGCACATGTTCAACGAAAACAGTCATATAGACCCCTCAAATTCCCTGAGGTTTACCTATCTCCCGCGAAAGTATCGCCGTACCGATCTTTGTATTTATCGTTCTTGTGTGGGCTTTTACAAAAATCGGCATGTAAACGACATCTTTTACGCCCTTCTCCCAACGGCGCAAACAGCACTTAGAGCGGTTTGCCGTCCTCGCCATAGAGCAAACCGGGCGCCGGAAAGCGGTCGCATAACGCCCGCACTTCAGCCCGAATCTCAGCGTAGACCTTCTTGCGATCGTCGAGCTCTTTCCCTTCGTCTGCCCGCACTTGTGCCACGCGATCCATCCACTCTGCCAAATGCTTCATTTCATCCGCGCCAAAACCCCGACTAGTAATCGCCGGCGTACCGATGCGTATGCCGCTGGGCCTTTTTGCCGGCCGCAAGTCGAAGGGGACGCGGTTGAAGTTGCAGACGATCCCCGCCTGGTCCAGGGCCTTCGCCATCTGATACCCCGTCACGCCCCTGTCGGTCACATCGATGAGAATCAGATGGTTGTCAGTCCCCCCCGAACTTAGCGCAAAACCACGCGCCGATAATTCTTCGCCCAATACCTTCGCATTGTCGACCACCTGTTGCGAATAGGCCTTAAACTCCGCACCCATTGCTTCTTTCAGTGTCACGGCAATCGCCGCCGTCGTGCCATTGTGCGGCCCACCCTGCAAACCCGGGAAGACCGCCTTGTCGATCGCCTCGGCATATTGCGCCTTGCACATGATCATGCCACCGCGCGGCCCCCTCAGTGATTTGTGCGTCGTCGTCGTCACCACATCGACATGCGGCACCGGGCTCTGGTGCACACCGGCCGCGACCAGCCCGGCAATATGTGCGATATCGGCGACCACGATCGCGCCGACCGCGTGCCCGATCTCAGCGAAGCGCGCAAAGTCGACGACACGCGGATAGGCCGTACCGCCACAAAAAAGCAGTTTGGGCTGATGTTCTTTGGCCAACGCTTCGACCTGATCAAAGTCGATCAGCCCGTCTTCCTTTCGCACCCCGTATTGCACCGATTTGTAATGCATTCCCGAAACGCTGACCTTATCACCGTGTGTTAGATGCCCGCCATCCGCCAACGACAAACCCATCACCACATCGCCCGGCGCGCAAAGACCGACATAGACCGCCTGATTCGCCGGCGAACCCGAATAAGGCTGCACATTGACGTGCTCGGCACCGAAGACAGCCTTGGCGCGTTCGACAGCCAACGCTTCAATCTTGTCGATCTGCTGCTGGCCTTCGTAATAGCGCTCGCCGGCATAACCTTCGGAATATTTGTTGGTCAGAATCGAACCGGTGGCTTCGAGCACCGCCTGGCTGGCGTAGTTTTCGGATGGAATCAAACGAATCTTATTGTGCTGGCGCTTATTTTCGGCACGGATAATCGCTTCGACTTCCGGATCGAACTCGGCTAGTCCTCCTGCGGCTTGCGATGGTACAACTACTGCCTGCATGGCTTTGCTTTCCTTTGGAGTAATTACTTAATTTTAGCCCTTATCGGACATAAAACATAATAAAGAAGGGAATTTTAATGAGCAAGTATCTGGGCATCGATTCGAGCACCCAGTCTATCACCGGCCTGCTAATCGACACCGAAAACAATACGATCGTCGCCGAAGAATCGATCAACTTCGATGAGCACTTCAAAGCGGCCTATGGCGTCGAAAACGGCGTCTTTGATCTCGGAAATGGCGCCGTGCACAGCGCGCCGCTGATGTGGGCCGAAGCCCTCGACTTGCTGCTGCAAACGCTCAAAGACCAAGGCCACGACCTAAGCGAGATAGATGCCATCGCCGGCAGCGGCCAACAACACGGCACCGTCTATCTCAACAACACCGCCGCGCTCGCCCTGCAAAACATATCCTCAGCCTTTCCGCTCAAAGACCAACTCGCCGGCATCTTCTCCCGCGATACCACACCGATCTGGATGGATACCTCGACATCAGCTCAATGCGCCGAAATCGAAGACGGCGTCGGTGGCCAAGACAAGCTACTTGAACTGACCGGCAATACGGCCTTCGAGCGTTTCAGCGGACCGCAGATCCGCAAGTTTTACCAGACCGAGCCGGACGCCTATAACAACACCGCATACATCGGCCTGGTCAGTTCTTATATCGCCAGCCTGCTCGTCGGCAAACTCGTCGGCGTCGACCCCGGCGACGGCAGCGGCACCAATATGATGGACATCGCCGCACGCGAATGGAGCCCGACAGCCTTGGACGCCACCGCCCCCGACCTCACCGACAAACTGCTGCCCATCGCCCCCTCAGGCCAAGCCATCGGCACCATCAGCCATTATTTCATGGGCCGTTACGGTTTCACCAAAGACTGTCTGGTCTTGCCTTTTTCCGGCGACAATCCCTCCAGTCTAATCGGCCTCGGTCTCGTCACGCCCGGCCAGGTTGCGCTGAGCCTGGGCACCTCCGATACACTCTTCGCCTGTATGGACCAACCGCGCACTTCCAAGACCGGCGAGGGCGCCGTCTTCGCCTCACCCGACGGTGAGCACTATATGGCGCTGACCTGCTATCTCAACGGCAGCCTCGCGCGCGAAGCAGTGCGCGATATTTATCATTTCGACTGGGGAAGCTTCGCCGAAGCCTTGCGCATCACCGTGCCCGGTAATAATAACGGCCTAATGCTGCCCTACTTCTCCCCCGAGATCGTGCCAAAAGTCTCCGAGCCAAGTGTCGTGCGCCAAGACCTCAACGAAGCCGACGCCAAAGCCAATATCCGCGCCGTTATCGAAGCCCAGGCGCTCTCTTCGAGCATCCACGCGCGCTGGATGGGCGTCGACATTTCCTCGCTCTACGTCACCGGCGGCGCCTCGGCCAACGCCGAGATCCTACGCGTCTACGCCGATGTACACAACTGCCCGGTACACCGTTTTGAAACGGCGAATTCGGCGGCGTTAGGCGCAGCATTGCGCGCAGCGCACGGGCATCAGTCGGCCACAGGTAACGCGGTTTCGTGGCAAGAAACGGTAGCGCCATTTACCAAGCCTGTCGCGGGTTCGACGATTAAGCCAGACAAAGACGCGGTAGCGGTGTACCGCGAAATGATTATAGAGTATGAAGCATTGGAAAAGGCGCATACTGTGGCAAACTAAAAACAATAAATTCCACTATGAACTAGCCAACGCCACACTATCTGGCATCACAAAATTCTCGCAGTATCACCAAGAAAGGAACTACGACATGCTCTTAATCGATGCCCACTTAGACCTCTCGATGAACGCCATCAACGGCAACCGCGACCTCAACCTGGAAAATTCCGCGCTGCGCAAGCACGAGACCGAACGCAAAATGACCGAGTCCGGTCGCGGCCGCAGCACCACCACCCTGCCCGAAATGCGCAAAGGCGAAGTCTTCCTCTCCGTCGTCACCGTCATCGCCCGCGCCACCCATCCGGGATCGAATCCCAAGGACGCCGCGCACCAGGAAATCTCTTACGGCCGCGCGCAGGGCCAGCTCGCCTACTACCGCGTGCTCGAAGCGCAAAACAAGATCCGCATGATCGGCGACACCCAGGCACTCGACGCACACGTGGTTGCTTGGCAGCAAGACGCCGATACTTCCGCCGAACCCCTCGGCTTTATTCTCAGTATGGAAGGCGCCGACCCCATCGTCTGCCCCGAACAAGTGCACGCCTGGTATGAAGACGGCCTGCGTGTCCTCTCGCTATCGCACTACGGCATCAGTGCCTACGCTCACGGCACCGGCACCGAAGGCGGCCTGACCGCAAAGGGGCCGGCGTTACTCAAAGAGATGGAAAAAGCTGGCATCGTACTCGATTTGACCCACCTCGCCGACCAAGCTTTCGACGAAGCGCTCGACAATTTCTCCGGCCGGATCCTGGCCAGTCACAACAACTGCCGCGCTCTAGTGCCGAACCAACGCCAATTCACCGACGAACAGATCAAAGCCATTATCGAACGCGACGGAGTCATTGGCGCCGCGCTCGACGCCTGGATGCTATACCCTGGCTGGATCAAAGGCGAAACCAGCCCCTCGGTGCTCACCCTCGCCTCGGTCGCCGACCATATCGACCACGTCTGCCAACTCGCCGGCGATACCCGCCACGCCGCCATCGGTTCCGACCTTGACGGCGGCTACGGCACCGAACAGACCCCGGGCGACCTCGACACCATCGCCGACCTGCAAAAACTCGGCGGCCTGCTGCGCGACAAAGGCTACTCCACCGAGGATGTCGAGGGTATTTTTCACAACAACTGGTTGCGTTTTTTCCGCGAGGTCTGGTCTTAACAGCCGATCGAGTACTTATCGCCGACTCTTTAACGAGCGGAAACCTCTAAATCCTTCAGGGACAATCGCGCGATGTTACACGGTTTTTTTCGGGCAGGCCAAAAAACTAACAGAGACCACTAACGTTGCCGAGGTCTGGTCACGAGGTGTGACCCAGCGTATTTTTCAGGGGGGTGGAGATGGTGGTAAAGGGCCTGGTCGGACGGTTATAGGGGCAGTGATCGTGACGACGGCCCCGGAGCAAAAATGCCCAGAGACGCACCCCGCGATCAGACGGATCGCCCCCGACTTTAACAGTTAATGCCGAATACTATATTTGAATCGAAACAATAATTATCTATTTCAGGGCGGATCAGAAGAGACTTAAGTGGAATTCAATTTCGAACGCATAGCCATGTCCGCCGCCCTCTTCGCCATGGCTGGAGCCATCGTCGCTAAAATGGTGACGATGCAGCTGCTTAATTAAGGCCATGCGCAAGGCCATCGAGGCGATGAACCAAACCCGCCTGAAAGCCAGACGCGACCTCGGTAAGGTTCAATCTAAAAAGAATGTCGCCGACCATGAACAACTGAGACTGCAGGCAAGCACAAGAAGGCCCACACCCAGTTACACAAACTGAAAAGCGAATTGTCCGAATTTAAGCGCACCGAATCCGAGAAGCAGAAACAACGCGCGGCCGTGCGCGGCAAGTTAGCATAGCGCAACAGAAAATTGCTGCACATAGGCCGGGCCAAACGACTCGCCCTTTTTTTATGCCTTCCGCCTCAGACCCGCCCAAACTTGCGCGCCAAAGAGACTCGTCGCCCCCTTCATCGCCGACTCCACGTCGATCGGACTGACCTCAGCGATGGTGCGCAATAGCGGCTCGATCTGTTTGCGCACATAGTGTTCGTAATCGGGCGGGGCGCTCAAACGACCGACGGGTTGCGGACCATCACAGGTGACCACGTATTGGATCACGCCCCGCGGCCGGGGCAGAAGACGCGCCGCCTGCACATGCGGCGGCACATTGCGGGTATAGTCGGCGACCGGCTTGCGCAGACTCTTGCGATAGATCAAATCCTGGTCTTTTTCGCCGGCGCGCAACGCGCGCACCGACTCTACCGCACACTGCTCAATCGCTTCCGGCCCCGCATCGTGGAAGAGCAGATCCAATAGTTGTCGCTGCAGCTCGTGCGCCAGCTTGGTCCAATCGCGGCGCACCGCCTCCATACCGACGATTTCGAGACGCTCGTCCGCACCGCTGCCGCGCAAGCCGGCATACCCTTTTGCGCGACCGCGCTGGCTGCCGCGCATCGGCGGCAACAGGAAGCGCGGATAGTATTTATCGAACTCCAGTTCCAAATGCGACTCGACCCCGTATTCGGCTTCGATATGCCGCGCCAACTCGTCGTTGACCTCCGCGCAGAGCGCCGTGCCCACTGCCTGCGCTTCAACCGCGGGGCACTCGTCGGCCAAACCCGGATCGACAAAAACTGAATCCGTATCTCCATAGATCACCCGCACGCCGCGTTCCTGCAAACGTTCCTGCGCCCAGCGCAGGATATAGTGCCCAAACTCAGTGATCGCCCCAGCGAGCGCGTCCGACGCGAAACGGCAACTGCCCGTCGCCAGGACGCCATAAAAGGAATTCATAATGATCTTGTAAGTATACGAGGCCAGTGCGTCGTCCCGCGCTTTGGCCTCTTCGCGCTGCGCCCAGAATTCTTCGAGCATTGCCGGCAAAATGCCCCGCTCTCGGGCAAAATTAGCGCCATTAGGTGCGGTAATCGCATCTGCCCCGGCCTGCGCATAGCTGACAGGGTCAATATTAAAGGTCCGCATAATCGACGGATACAGGCTCTTAAAATCAAAAACAAAAAGATGGCGATACAGACCGACCTGCGGCTCGATGACTAGCCCCCCCGGCGCGCCCCGGCCCTCCCGGCGGTCCACCCCCGTCGTCGGCGCGACCAACCCGCGTTGGCGCAAGGCGCTGATATACATAAAATCGAAGGCCGCAACGCTACCCCACGCCCGCTCCAAAGGCAAACCGGTCAAGCGCGAACGCCGCACCGTCAACTCGATCAGCCCCTCTTTGGCGAGAATATCCCAAACCAACCGCGAGTCCTCTAGACAATACGTGCAAAAAGCCGCGCGGTCTTGCTCGTAGGCGTTGACGATGGCGTCCGGCATCATCTCGTCGTCTTCGGGCTCCAGCGTCTTGCCACGGCCGAGCACCGCACGGGCGACCGTGCCAAGCCGCCAGTCGTCGTAGCGCTGCAAGGTCCCGCGCACCAAATGTAGCGCGTCGAGGATCTGCCTCCCGTAGACCACCATTCGACTACCGCCCCAGACCTTGCCCTCCTGATACGACGAGGCGTCTTGCGTGCGACCGAGGTTAAACGAAAGCCCGTGCGCCTCAAAACGCGCTTGCAACACCTTGAGGTCGAAATCGATAACATTCCACCCCGAGAGGATATCCGGATCGATCTCCTGCACCCGCGCCGCTAGTGCTTCGAGCAGAGTGCACTCGTCGGCATGACAGCGCAGATTATCTGGATCGGCCGCCGCCGTTTCGCCCACCAGATGGATCTCCTCTACGCGGTGCTTGGCCTCGGTGCCGCCGCCGACCAACGACACCGCGTAGACCTCCGAGGCGTCCGGGGCGGTCTCGATGTCGAGCACCAACAGCGCCAACTCCGGCTCGCACTCGACCGGCGATAACACCGCGTCTACATAGACGCGATCTACGCCCTTGCCCGTCTGCCACTCGCCGTCGATCCGCACCGCGCCGCGCAGGCCTTGTTCCATGAGGCAGTGCAGACCAAAATTCAGATCCGCCTCATAGGTGCGGACCCCGTCCTGTTCGAGTTGCCGGTCCAACCGCCGCAGCGCACCGACGCGCGGGCACTCGACGCGAAAAACAGCTTCGCCATCGACCGTCTCATAACGACTGTCCAATAGCCCCGCTCCGCCTTCTCGTGCTCGCCGCGCCACCGCCTCGCGATCCGATACGCGGCAATAAAAAAAAGGCTTTACACGAGTATCCATCAGCCCAAATGTCTCGCCGTTTTCCAGCTTACCCACCGCATACAGCGCATCGCGCCCTTTGTGCAAACGGTGGAAGACATGCAGTAAAAAGCCGCGCTCGGACATCAAATCCCTATCGTTCGGTTAGCTGGTTGTTCATCGCCGACAGGGCGCTATTAAGCCTTAGACGAGAAAACCGGATCGTCCCATTCGTTGGCGATCCGATTTTCTCGTGTATTTAAATTGCCCCGGCTAACTCAGGATTGCGCCGTACCGCCCTCCGGCTCGTAACCCAACTCGCGCGACACCTCCAGATCCATCCATTGTCTTGTATGATCGGACGTGCCGTGCACGATTTTGAAATCGACCTCGTCGGGCGCCTCCAGGCAACGGGAAAAAAGCTGCGCCTGGTCGTGCGGGGTAATACCCGCTTCCCGCCGCGGCGGGGTCTGGTCGGGGGCCTGCTTCCACGCGGCCGCGCCGATGCGCACCATAATACACGAGAGCCCGTGCTGGTGCGCGTAAACCCGCCCCAGCGCCTCGCCAAAACACTTCGTCGCCCCGTAGACGTTGACCGGGTAGACCGGCGCCTGCCACGGCACCGGCTCCTCCTGGTCGTGGCCCAGGATGGCGTTGATACTGCTAGCGAAGACGATGCGGCGACAGCCCGCCGCCCGCGCTGCCTCAAAGCCGTTGTAACAACCGATGATATTCAAAGGCAACAACGTCTTGTAAAAATCGGCCTCCATGCTCGGATCCGCCGCTAGATGCACCACCGCGTCCATACCCTGACAGGCGACGAGAAAAGCATCGTATTGCGTGATGTCCATCTGCACAAACTCCTCGTGCGCCGCCAAATCTCCCACCGGCTTGACATCCGCCAACCGCAACTCGTAACGATCGCCCCAGTGTTCGCGCAAATGACCTCCGACCAGCCCGGCCGCGCCGGTCACCAATACCTTCATCTTATCCGTCATACTCTCCTTTATCTTTCTATAACTTCGACCAATGGCACGCTCGTTCCATTCGCGACCATTTTTATTGCGCTCGCGGAAAGGCCGTGCCATCTTGCGGTTCGTAGCCCAAAACCCGACTCGTCTCTGCAATATCCATCCAGCCGTTCTTGTGCCGTGAAGACCCGTGCACGATGGTAAAATCCACATCCTCGACCTCGATACAACGCGCAAAAAGTTGCGCCGTATCGCGAGGACTAATCATATCGCATGGATCGTCGGGGTCCCAATCGCCGCCCTGGTCGAAACGCGGGCTGCTCAATCGCACGCAAATACTCGACAAGCCGTGCTGGTGAGCGTAGACTCGCCCCAATGCTTCGCCAAAACACTTGGTCGCCCCGTACACATTGAGCGGAAAAACCGGCGAATCGGGAAAGGTCGGTTGCTCGAAGCGATATCCCAGGATTGCATTGACACTGCTGGCGAAGACAATCCGGCGACACCCCGCCTCCCGTGCTGCCTCGAAACCGTTGTAGCAGCCGATAACATTCAGCTCCAAGAGCGTCTTGTAAAACTCGGCGCGCGGGCTGCGGTCGGCCGCCAAGTGTATCACGGTGTCCACACCCAGGCAGGCGGCGAGAAATTCTTCGTAGCGGGTGATATCCATCGGCATAAACTCTTCGTGCGCCGCCAGATCGGCGACCGGTTGAATATCGGTCAACCGCAGCGCGTAACGGTCGCCCCAGTCCTCGCGCAAAATACCGCCGACCAAACCGGCGGCGCCTGTGATCAAAACCTTCTTCTGCATACTTCCCCGTGTGTAAACACAAAGCGATCTGTTTTGATAAAACCCGATACGCTATTAGCGAATGATCGCGCCACGCTAAAAAACACTCGACGCCAGCCGCTCACCTCCGTCCCATCAGCGCCCGATAGGCCACCAACGCCCCGGCCACGTGTACATTCATCGACGGCCCCTTGCCGTACATCGGGATATAGACTGCCCCGTCGCACAACGACAACGTCTGCGGGTAAACACCCTTCGATTCGTTGCCGAGGACCAGGCATACTTTTTGTGGATAGTCGTATTCGAGATAACACGTCGCCCCCTGCGCTGTCTCCAGCGCCACCAGATGATACCCCTCTGCCTTGAGTTCGGCGGCGGCCTCGTCGATGCGGGCGATACGCCGCCAGGCGATACGCCGCTCGTGCCCACGGGCAGTGCGGTCGATCTCCTCGTGTGGAGGGGTCGGCGTCGGGCCGGTGAAGATGATCTCCACCGCCCCGCACGCATCGGCGATGCGGAACATCGAGCCGACGTTGAGTGGGTCTTCCAGGCTCTGCAGCAAAAAAGCGAGCTCGACCTTGGGAGGATAATCCCGCGCCGCCGCCTCGAAGAGCCGCTTGGTCTCAACTTTCTTCAGTGGCCTCATCTAAGAATTAACCGCGCACGATCGCGGTGGCCGTGTATTCTTCTTCTGCGAGCACTTGCCGAATGGCCTCGTCCTCGACCACGCCTTCGATCCGCGCCTCGCCGGGTTCCAAGCTCACCTCCACGCTCTCGACTCCCGGTAAGGTCGCCAACGCCTCGCGCGCGTGGCCGACGCAGTTTTCACAGCTCATCCCCTCGATCAACACTTTAATCATCACACTCCGTTCAGAAAGCAATAGCCTTGAATTTCTTGATATGTTCGGTGATCGCCACTTCCACGGGCAACCGCTCCATACTCGACGCGCCGTAGAACCCGTTGACGCCTTTGGTATTCTGTAAAACGTACTCGGCGTCCTCGGGCTCGGAGATCGGTCCGCCGTGGCACAACACGATCACCTCCTCGTTGACCCCCCGCGCCGCGTCGCATATCGCCTGCACCGCGCCCACCGACTGCTCCAGGTTCAACGCGGTCGTCGCGCCGATCG
The DNA here is from genome assembly GCA_018672475.1 of Gemmatimonadota bacterium. Lineage (GTDB taxonomy): Bacteria > Latescibacterota > UBA2968 > UBA8231 > UBA8231. The sequence continues at coordinate 14,894 of JABHFS010000135.1, forward strand.
TGCCCTTGGTCGTCAGCCCCATATGCGCCACGATAATATCCGCCCCCGCATCGGCCATCTGCTCGCCCTCCTCGGGCTTAAAGGCATAAGGCGTGGTCAACAGACCCATACCGTGCGCCGTGCGCACCATATCCACCTCTAGATCGTAGCCCATGCCCGTCTCCTCCAGGTTCTGCCGATACAACCCGTCGATCAAACCAACCGTCGGGAAATTCTGCACCCCGGCAAAACCGATCGCCTCGACCTCTTTCAAGAAGACTTCCATCTGCCGAAACGGATCCGTCCCGCAAACCCCTGCCAACACCGGCGTATCCTCCACCACCGTCAACACCTCGCCCGCCATGTCCATCACGATCGCGTTCGCGTCACCATAGGGCATAGTCCCCGCCAACGACCCCCTTCCCGCCATGCGAAAGCGTCCCGAATTATAAATAATAATCAGATCCACCCCACCCACCTCCTCAAACTTGGCACTGATCCCTGTCCCCGCCCCTGCGCCGATAATCGGCACCCCGTTGGCGATATTGTTCCGCAACCTTTTTAACACTTCATCTCTGGTAAAAGCCATTTGCCGTCTCTCTATCCTTTATAAAAGGCGTGCGCCTTCTCTATTTTCTCGTAGGACTATTTTCCACTCTTGTTACGCAACGCATCTCCCTTTAGGCCATCTTCTACACTTTGCAGGAGCAATAAGTCCTCTATCCCATCTCTCTTTTTATTAAAAGAGAAAGGACCGTGTTCGCAGAGCGATTTTTTTATTTTCTCGATGAGCGGCGTCGGAGACAGCCTTCGGAGCCCGACAGAACGTCGGGCGAGAATTGAGCGAAACGAGAAAAAATGCGCAGCACCACCGTCCGTCGCTACCCGTTCACCGCGGCCTCAATCTCCACCCCATCCATCTTCCGCAATTCCGCCTCCGGACCAAACGGCGCATAAATCGCGATCAACTTCATCGGCACCTCGCCATTATTCACCGTCGAGTGGTAAATTGCCGTCGGAATGTGTACCAATTCCCCCGGCGCGATCTCTTTTTCCAGCATGCCCGACGCCAACTCCACCGTCTGAATCCCCGTACCCTCGATCACATAGAGGATCTCTTCGCTATAGGGATGATTGTGGCGCACGTGGCCTTTGCCCGGTTCCAGCGTCACCACTCCACAGCTAAAGCGCTCGGCCGCCGTGATCAGCGGCTCCGAAAGCCAGCTCAACCGGCCCCAGTCGAAAACCTGGGTATCGACATTCTCACTCGTTACAAAAGTCTTCTTCTCGCTCATCGTCTTAGCCTTTCTATTTCTGGTCGATCAGTTCCAGCATCAACTCGGTCGCCCGCGCCGAAAATTCTGGATCGTTGATATTGTGGTCTATTTCGTGCACGGCGATACCGTCGTTCAAATTCATCTTGAGCGCGTCAAAAAATGCCTGATCGGCGGCGCGGTCACAAAACAACTCGCCGTCGCCGTCGAGAATCGACACGCCCTTCAGCGGCAGTAGGAATGCCACCGGCCCCATCGCCTGATTGGCTTTCTCTGCGAAGATCTTGCCCATCTGGGCATTCTCCTCAGCGTTGGTCCGCATCAAAGTCACCGCGGGGTTCCACTCGTAGAAGACGCGGTCGCCGTTCTTAAAGCGCTGCGGCACCGTGCCCATGCCGCCAAAATTGGCCATGTCAACGCAGCCGGGCACGATCAATTGCGGCAAGCCCGCTCGCCCCGCCGCGCCCAGCCGGTCCGGGCCGGCGCTAAAGACGCCGTCGCAAATCTCGTCCGCCCATTCGGTGGTGGTAATGTCGAGTACCGCGTCGACCAAGCCCTCGTCGACCAGCGATTCCATCGTCTTTCCTCCGGCGCCGGTAGCATGAAACACCAACACTTCATACCCCTTTGCCGATAAGTGCTCGACACAGGCGCCGACGCACTCGGTCGTATTGCCGAACATCGACGCGACGATAATCGGCTTGTCGTCGTCAGCTGCCGGTGGTTCGGCCTCGACCATGCCGCAGACCGCACCCGCTGCCCGTGTGAAAATAACCCGCGAGATGCGGTTGACTCCCGCCACATCAACGATAGACGGAATCAGCGTTACGTCCTTCGCACCGACATAGGCCGAAGTGTCGCCCGAAGCCACCGTCGAAACGCAGACCTTCGGCACCCCCACGGGCAACGCGCGCATCGCCGCCGTCACCACACTGCTGCCTCCCGAACCGCCCATGCCGACGATGCCATCGAATGCGCCCTCGTCGTGCAATCGCTTGGCCACCACCGCCGCGCCCTCGCTCATCACTTTCATCGCATCACCGCGGTCAGCCGCCTCGCGCAACGCGCCTAACGACGAACCGCCAGCTGTCGCGACTTCGTCGGCGCCCATATCCACCGGGAAGGCGCTTGCCTCACCAATAACGCCGGTATTCATCGCCAACACCTCGTGACCTCGCGCCAGAATTTGCTCGCGCAGGAAGGCGTACTCCGGGCCCTTGGTATCAAAGGCGCCGACCATTAGAATTTTAGCCATGGTTCATGCTCCCGTGTTAATCCGGTTGGATAATATGACCAAAAGCCCGCACGTCTTCAAGCAAAACTCCGCAACCGCAACGCATTGGCCACCACCGACACCGAGGAGAAGGCCATAGCGAGGCTCGCCAACATCGGATTGAGCAATGGCCCGCCAAACAAATACAACAGACCCGCCGCCAACGGAATCCCCGCGGCGTTATAGAAAAAGGCCCAGAACAGATTCTGCCGTACCGTCCGCATCACTGCCCGGCTCAACTCGATCGCCCGCGCTACATCCGTCAATCGACTGTGCATTAACACCATATCCGCCGATTCGGCGGCCACATCCGTGCCCGCGGCCATCGCGATCCCTACATCGGCCGCCGCCAGCGCCGGCGCGTCGTTGACCCCGTCGCCGACCATCGCCACCCGGTGACCTTGCCGCTGCAACGCTTGCACTACAGCCACCTTATCGCCGGGTAAAACCTCGGCGTGCACCGTATCGATACCGACCTCGCGAGCAATCGCCTCCGCCGCTTCGCGACTGTCGCCGGTCAACATCACGACTTTCAACCCGCTTGCCTGCAAACGAGCAACACCGTCCCTACTCGATGGCCTCGGCCGATCAGCCAGAACGATAAACCCCGCCAGCTCACCATCAACAGCGACATAAACAACCGTCCGCCCCGCGACAGACTCACCATCGCCTTTTTCTTGATGTTGCACCGACAACTTGCCGCCCTCCCTTACATCGATTCCAACCTCCGCCATCATTTGGCGATTGCCCACTGCCACCACCGCCCCCCCCACCATCGCCCGCGCGCCTTTGCCCGGTAGCGCCGCAAAGCCCTCAGTCACCGGCACCTCAACACCGCGCAGTTCGGCACAAACCAA
>JABHFS010000136.1 GCA_018672475.1 Gemmatimonadota bacterium
CAGGGACAAGGTACGGTACAGGTTACGCCGGGAAACCTCGACTTTGGCGTAGTCGATTTCGGCCAGGCTTCCGTATTGTCGCTTACGATTGACAACCAGACCGGCGTCACCCGAAACATGCTATCGCTGGTGTTTTCCGATCCGCAGTTCACCACCATAACACCACTCCCGCTTGCAATCATTCACGGAGCTCAAGGGACAATAGATATTCAATTCTCACCGACGCAGGGCGGCGGTATCTCGAGCACTGTCGATCTCACCTATAATCCAACACTGACCATAGAATTGAGTGGCTGTGGAGGCACATGTAGTAGTGGTAGTGGTAGTGGTTCAGACGAATCGGGAGCGAGCAACTCGGAGAGTGAACTCGAACCGTTTACCGTACCCTTTGGCGGCGAAGTCTATTTATTAATGGCGTTAGTCGGCTACGGCATTTATGCTATTTCGCGCAAGAATCAAGACCTGTAGTACTTAGTCCATTGGGCAGGTTTACCTGTTTTGTACCTCTGGTAGCCTGGCGCAGCAACGACAGCCATTGATTATTTCTACAGCTTCTACTTATTCCGGCCGTGCTTGCTTGGTTCATCTGCCTTTTTATTTATAACAAGCTTTATATTCGATTCCTGCTAAGAGCGGGATACAATCCGCTTGATGAGCAATTGAGAAATCTTATTGCAACACGGTGCCGCTGACACAACCTAGCACGACTCGATTCGTTGAGCCCTGTGGGGCGATCACGCCACTTTTCGTCCGGCAAATAAATAAGGGTTGGAAACGCACCTATTTGGTGTCTCCAACCCTTATTCTTTTTCCTACATGCGAAAATAGACGACGCTACAATTGATCGTATAGACGACCATTACTTGCAAATAAACAAAAAATGGCGACCTCTTAACGAGTCATCGTGACCTTGTCCTCTACCGTACCGCTGCCGTCAACCTTATCTATCGTGTCGGTATAGACGAGTCGGTTATTCGACATTGATACGATCTCAATAGGATATTCGCCATAGAGGCTACCGTCCGAGTCGGTTATGGTAAGTGTCGACCCCGACATTTCCCAGTTATAGATCAAACCCCAACCGATAATTTCGACGGTCCCATCCGACGAGAATGTCCAGAATGGATCACCATACGCATCCCAGGTGCCAACGATAGTTTCAGCATACATATCTTGCGACACCGATGACCCCGTTGGACTATAATCGTCATCGCCGCATCCAACAAAACTCACGACCAACCCCATCATCATCACTAATCCAACCCTCTTCTTCACAAGGCGACCTCCGTCGTTATAAGTAAGTAGAAATGCCGCACGCTCTTCCGGCATAAACTTGCCGTGCTAATATTTTACATTGGCTCGCGCTCCATACGACACTGCTAAGTCGTGCATGATCGAGAGGAGCACGTATTCGGTGTAGGGCCAATCGCCTGCACCCTTTGCGCCACAAGTACCCGCAAAGCTAGGCGAAATAAGATGCAAAGATCGTTCGCGTCGATCAAGCGTTAATTGCATTCTTCCAATACCGGAAGACGGGGTTCCCTCGCGAATCACCCCCTTGCACTCACCCGGTAACCGGCAGCCGATGGGCTACTGTAAAATAGCGAACGGTTCCCGACCTAAGGCGCGCTTAGTATCTGCATTTACTCCTTGCCATACGGGCGCAGAACAGCGTATCCTATAGCCAATGGAACCGCCATGCAATAGAACCTCTTCGTGATCCTCGATCACAAGGACAAAACAATGCACGATCTACTAAAGAACAATGTCTTTCTGATCAAAGAGCATGTGGGCATGTTCAAGGCCGCGAACAACTACGACATTCACGATCCAGCAAGCGGCGAAGTGATCATGGAGTGCCGTGAAGAAGGCTTGGGGTTTCTGACCAAGCTGTTCCGGTTCAGCAAATACAAGCGGATGACCCCCTTTGACATATCGATACGCACGCCGGACGGTCAGCAACTGCTGCGCATCACTCGGGGCATTTCGATTTTCCTCTCGACCGTCCAGGTGCTCGATGAGAAGGATCAATACATCGGTGGGTTCAAGCAGAAACTCTTCTCGATTGGCGGCTCCTTCGCCGTGCTCGACGCCGACGGCAGTCCCGTATGTCAACTGCAGGGCAAATGGACCGGATGGGACTTCAGATTCATCGCCGACAAGACTGAATTCGCGCAGGTCAGCAAAGAATGGGCGGGTATTGGCAAGGAGATGTTCACCAGCGCCGATAATTACGCATTGGCAATTTCCGAGGCCGTACCAGCAGATCACGTGGCCCGACAACTGATTCTCGCCGCTGTCATGTGCATTGACATGGTCCTAAAAGAATAAACTCGGCCGCCCATTGCCCGACAGGCCGGCAACCAGTGTCGGCGACGAATACTAGTGCACAGAGCAATGCTACAGGATCTGCGCACCAGTACCCGCGGCCATTGCTAATCGGCAGCAACCACGACGAAGAAAACCCGTTAATCCATGAGCGAATCTCGATCAGTAATCTTTGGTCGAGACCAGGATGACCGCAGCCGCACCGTACCAATTGTCGGGTCTTACTCACTGAGACTCGTGTGGATTGCGAAATTACGGTCCGTTACACGATCTACTTCCGCCGATATTTGATGGTAGATCTTCTTCGCAGCGGCCTTGCGCGAATCGATTCCGCTCTTCGCGAAAGCTGAATGGGCTAGCGCATCAAGGCGTTCGGCGACGCGCTGAACATTCTTTAGAATTATCTAAAATCAAATATAAAATCTGCACATAGTCTCTTTGAGTGTATTTATCTCAATCTATATTAATGAGTGACGTAGGCGAAGTAAGTAGATCCGCAGCTATTTGCTAGATTTTCCACTAGATAAATAGACCCGCTTCAAAGGATATCACCATGCTTTATAGAGTGGATTGGCAGGTTGAAAGTCAAAACCGAGATGACGTCTTCGCACGATTTGTCGATAGTCGCACGAACTCAGGCTATGATCTACCGGATGGTTTGATTATGGTTGGCCGCTGGCACGATGTCTGTGCTCTAAAAGGGACGAGTATCTGGAAGACAGACGATGTGGAATTGCTGATGCAGTGGATGCAACTATGGAATGACAAGCTCGAACTGGCAATTTCGCCCTGCATAGATGATGAAGCCGCCGGGAGAATCTGTGCCGAAACACTTGCAATCTCATAGTCGCCACCCCATGGGCTGGCGGTAGTGTCACCGCTTATAGAAGCGGAAATAATAACAACGAATAACCAAACTGCTGTGACTTGGACCACATTTAACACTTCGACGAAATATTTGCACCGTTAACAACATATACAATGTGGTTGTGTCGGTCTGCTATCCAGGAAATTGCAATTTTTCGCCGCAGTCGAATATGTACAGTACACTTTGGGCCTATTTGACCATCTTGGTCTCATAGGGCATATAATTTTTAAGACCTACGTTCAAGCTACGCCCATCTGCCTTTGCATAATGTGGTTGTACATTTCTCGCGATGCTCTAACGATTATCCTTAATGGATTAATTACCAAAAAACGGGGGTTCAATCACATGAAGCGTTAGCATTAGAGAGGCTAGCCGAAAGCATCGCCCAATATCAACCATTTGCAATGGGGTCGTTTGTCCACTTGTGAACTATTTTGCAAATGATGCTATATTTGTGCGGCCTGTTAGTGGTCGTTCCTGCAACTTCACCGCGAAACATAAGAAATCACTCTCTTATCTGCGATCGCTCATTGTCACCCACAGTGAAGGTCTGGCCAACCCTCGTCGACAATTACACTTGTCAGGTCAAAAGTTGTTTCAAACGCAAAATTCATTCGTGGGTGCCTGCTTCGGCAACTGTCAAGAAATGAGAAGCCCAGGTCTAAGCACCGACTATCTGCACCCTGACACTATTTGAACTGCTCTAGAGTAACGAGCCCCTCTTTCATCGACCGATTTGCGGAAAATTCTACAATCGTAGGATTGATACTGGAATCAGGCCACCGACCATAAAACGATGGCGAATTCCTTTAACCTGTCCGTCTATCACCTGGCCAATATGACTGGCGCTCACTTCCATGCTCTTGCCGGTTGGTGCAATCATCTCATCCTCGGGTGATTGCACCGGGCCCTTCATCGTGCAAAGCAAGTTATTTTGCAAATCACACGATCTTCGCTGACATGGGCTTTTGCGATGGTCCCACGAGAATCTGGCTGGACGGCAACCCACCCCTGCCATAGTTCAATAATTGCACCTTGGCCTCCAGCCTTACGAGGCGACTTCATCGTAGCAGCAATCAGCAGTCAGATTACTCTGAATAGTATCCCAATCTCTATTGTTGTATGCCTCAATCGGTAGCTTGGCAATCGCGATAAGTTGCTCATCGGCGATGAGATACCTCCTTAGATTGAAATGAATGACCGGTCTGGGGGATTCAAGCGATCCCTACAGCACCACCTGACTCGGGCTGCCACCCGATGCCGGCGTTTTTTTGAACTAAATTAAATTCACCCTACACTTAAGCCTTGATGATTACTTTGAAAAAATACGATTAAAACACCATCGTATTTGTAATAAATTACCGTTTTCTTATTCATTAATGGATAAAATGGTCGTATGAAACGCGTCACCGCGATGACCGGCGTTTTCACTCCACTTGGTCGGCAGGTTTTTTTACAACGCGGCCATGTTCAGAAGGAGTACTATGGTGCGGCTACCAAAGAACTGGATCGAATGCGCAGGACATATAGCGCAGGAGGGCTTACAGCGGCAAGGCTAGATAGCGCAATGGGCGATTCGCAGTCCTCGGCAACGACAACAATAGCCTCTGAGTTTCAGACGACAATGAATTACTATTTAAATTATTGCAAATAAAAGACTTGAGAATATTTTACTAGTATCGCAGAAGTCACGAAAAAAACGGCGCGAGAAAAACTCGCGCCGCAATACCAACCAGTGGTAACTTTTATATCTTCCGGGTTCAGTAAACCCCACTGCTCCGGGGTCCAAAGAGCCTCATCCTACTTCTTCGATCGACTCTCCAACTGGTGCTCCGACCAGCTCAAATTCTGGCTTCTCTATCTCTTGGCGCATCCGTTCGGTCATATCGAACAGGACCTCAACGTGTACCTGCAGTTCATGCAGAAAATCCACACGATCGGGGTTTTCCTCTACTAATCGGAGCAAATCACTCCGACGAGCATCAATACTTGAGTAGGTCTTGATGTAGTGTTCTTCGATATTCACGGCGGCCCTCCTACAACGCGATAAAGCCAGTGCAGACAAATCGGGGAGAGAAGTCTACCCATAGATATTGACAAAATCGTTTTTGCGCAACCAGCTCCATTGCCTCGCATGGCATATAGGACAGCCAATGGCGCCTAGGGGGTGGAAAAGTTGAACTATTTGCACCTCCCCCCTTGAGGGATACTTTTTTCTTTGATTACAGCGGAGGGATAAGCCCTCATTAATTAGCTGTAGATGCAGTAGAAGCATCGACATACGGCAACCGCGGGTGCGGCGAGCTTGACGGACTCATTGCAGAGAGACTATACCCGGTGCGACACCTGGCGAATGCAGAAGCATAAGACCTCGGGCTGAGTCCTTTTATAAAAGGGCAAGAGGGCAAGAGGGCGATTACGAACGTTATCGGCAGCACGTATCGATTGCCCTGGGAAATACAGCCGCGCAACCACATCCTTTCGATGTAGAATTGACGCGCGTACCACCAGGCGCTCGACCATGCCCGGTTCTCGCCCACAGTCACCGTTGGGGATTTTTCATTGTTGTAGGCGGGAACAGCAATCGTACAACGTGAAGGAGAGACGCTGCGGGCAACGGTCGGTGACTGTTGTTATGCAGCCGGCCGCTACCCGCCATCGCATTCGCAATGGTAGTGAGTCAGAGGATCTAGTTTTTTATGTAATCGCCAACGAACACCAAGAAGATACTGTACAAAAGTTTATAGTGTAGCTCACTGAGAATTGGGCAAAATAGCGCGATTTATCTATACCTTAAGAGCACCCGCGTGGAAAAGACGACGCGTTCAGTGCGGCTTTGAGAACCGTACGGAATTCATACTGCTATTAACTGTAATCTTGGTCGAATCAACCGAATTTCTGTTCTATTTTTGCCCGAACAGCGCCTCTTGATTCTGCCGACTTTGGTGATTCAAGTATCAATGCAATCTCCTGAATACCACGTGACGTCTGCAGCAATCCCTTAAAGCCGGATGCTGTTTCACTTTGCATCTTAAAACTACCCACGGCACGCTTTCTGCCGACATTCTTTCCTCCTCTAGATTCGCCAATAATCACCGCCTTAATACCGATTATGGCATCTAAGACCGCCAGCGTTTTACGGCCTTCTTTATCCGTCGAGCGATGTTTCCCTCTTTTAGCCACAGAGCTACCTTATATGTGCTGTTGGCAAGCAGCAAGTCAATCTATGGTCCCCAAAGGCTAGCCGGTATTCAACCCGTGGACCATTTTGCACCTATGAAATTATATAGCCTTGTCTGAAATACTATACCTTGCCAAGAAGTAAGTTCAGATAAAAAATAAACGCTACCTTCAGACAGCAGTAGTGCGGAGGCGTTGGCGGCTGCGAGCTATACGCAGCAATAAGGTCTCGCAGTACCGGCCTGAAACCGCGTCTATCTTCTAGGCTAGCTGCAAAGTCCCCGATTATCTTATCCAGCCTATATTCCATCCCCAACTCATCGACCCAATAACGATCTGCGCTACAACGGCTAAAATATCCAAGCATTGGCCTTGATCTTCCAGTAAAACTTACACGCCCAATCCATCGTCCTCGGCCGCGCCCGTAGCCTCATCATCCGACCATAGATTCTCATCCACCATCAGCTGCATGGTGTGTTGACGCAATTTGCGTTCAACCTGACCATTAAGTTGATCACGGATGTCTTCAACCTCAGCGGGATACCCGCAATAGGCCCATACGCAAAATCGTTTTACTTCGAGCCTTGTCCGCTCAACTTCACAGATGACAATGCGCGCCTTAGCCGCAACGCCTTCATCCAACATGACCATGTAAGACCGCGAATGGAGATCCGTCGGGGCCATAAAATAGCTTCTCCTCACTCAACAATGGGACACATATACACTCCCGAATCGGCAGTAGCAAAATGACAATCGAGACACGAAATGGCCAAATTGCACAGCGCGAAGTCGCCGATATCATCATCTTACATGGTTCACCTGCCGACTACGTTGCCGCAACTTATTGCCCGGTCTTTGCCCCTAAGGCCTACGCACTGTCTGGCACAGGATAAGCAGGAGGCGAACACCGGCGTATATGGCCGCTACATTGTGCGTAGCGTAGCCGATTTATTCGTTGCTTCGGTGCTCCAAGGACGTTAATAGCCCCATCTGGACCCTGCCATTGGTGCTGGCAAATACAGTCTTGCTAGGGGCATCCGCAGAACCCGGTAACGCGCTCGAAAAAACTGCAGTGCATCCGAACTGGATCAATACGGATTCCGTACATTGTCACTCAGCTTAAAGGAGTCAGCGCATTGCGGCAAAAACCAAGTCCATGAGCTCCGGATTGGCCCCCTCGCCGCCGCGGACACCGAAGGGATCCGGGTTTTGCACAATCACCAATTCGAGGCTTGGAAACACCGCGACGTAATGGCCGCCGGCCCCCCAAGAGTGGAAACCGTCCCGCGGCAGGTCGGGCCATAGCTTGCCCTGCGAATTACTCCAGAAGCCATGGCCGTAGCGCCAGTCTTTTTCGGGACAATGCTCTTTGATGTGCGGAGCAACTTGCGTCGACTCGCGTAGCCAAACCTCGGGCACGATCTGCTGGTCGCCCCAGCGACCGTAGTTGCACCACAGCCAACCGACCCGAGCCAAGTCGAGCGCAGTGGTGAAGATGCGCGTGCCGTAGCCGTAGATGTTCTGTCGGGCTTGCGGGGGCAGCGCCATTGTAGCCGAGCGGTAGTCCCAAGCTGCACCAATGGGGTCGGCGAGTTTCTCGCGAAAGAGTTTCATGCAGCCGACAGCCCCTTGCGGATCGGCCGCATCGTAGTAGCCATAGAGGTCGGCAATGGCATGCGAGAGCACATTCTTGCCCCAACTCTGATAATGGTAGACGGTGCCGGGCTGCTCGCCGGGCTTCATATAGCCGGAGGTGTTGGACGTCAGGTGGCGAAACGTTATCAGGCGGTCTTTCGGGAAGGCATAGCGGCCTTCTTTGGGACCGGTGCCCTCGGGCACATCCATGAAGTCAGGCCAGTAGTCATAGACCTCGGCATCGACGGACGGTAGCTTGCCCTCGGCGACGGCGATGCCGAGAACATTGGAGAGCATTGATTTCCAGGTCGAGGCGATTTCTAATCTATCGCCCGGTTCCGCGTTGTGGCACCAATCGGCAACGAGTTTACCGCCGCGAACGAGGGCGAAGCGATAGCGGCGATCTTCAACGCGTTGATCAAGCCAGGTCTTGACTGCGGCCAAGCGGTCGGAGGCGAACCCGGCCTCCTCTGGAGTAGCCGTATCCCAGGTTTCGCAGGGGAAAGTCGTGTCGGTCATGGGCAAACTCCTTCACTTTGAACTATATGGGTCTGTTATTATCGCAAATATTGTATAATCTCGTCAATCAGCTCCGAGTGTTACCTGTGTAGATTGCGGAGTGAATAGCCCACCACATTGAAAAGATTATGGGGGTGCCACACCACCGGAAGCATCTTTCTTTTCAGCGATCGCTCCCCTGCGACCAATATCCGCGACTCGGCGACCTTAGCGGTCGTAGCGATCGCCCTCTCGCAAGAAAACAGTCCGGTTTTCACGGGCAGAAAGGGAGATCGCCGCACCAATCTGGAGATCCAATAGGGCATCCTCGGGAGGGTTATTTGCCGGCTCGCGTCTTTCCAAGGCCTGGAGAAAAGCCTGCGCCTGGCGGATGAAGGGCGAGCAAGTGTTTTTGAAAGAGCGCATTTCCGCCGTACCCTGCTGGAACACGGTGATAGAATCTGTATGTACTTGGATTCCGCCTTCGCTACAGACGAACCGAGTCTCTGCATCGTCCATGCCCTCGGGTCCAGCATAACTGGCCGTAGCCGAGACAAACGCACCATTCTCGAATCCAATACAAGCCGCACAGGTCTCCTCCAATACTCGGCCAGGGCCGGTCTCTACCTTGCGGTTGGCCATCGCCGTCACCGTCTCGGGTACGCCCATAATCCAACGGATAGCGTTCAAGTAGCAGTAGCTCATATGGGTTATCGGCATACCGCCGCTGGCTGCTTGGTCGTAGTACCAACGCTCTGGATCCGGACTCCAGAGCGCCATACTGACCGCCATAATTGGCGCTCCGAGCACACCACTGTGAACCAATCGACGGATCTCCTCCCAGGCCAAATCGTAGCGGCGCTGGTAGCCGGCCTCGACGATTCGACCGCGTTGAGCCGCCAGCTCGGCGATCTGGGTTCCGCTCGCCAGAGAGCAGGCCAGACTGCCGCCGATCAGCAGATCCAAATCCTCTTCGAGCGCCCATACCGCGATTTCATCCTGCGCTTTGTGCGGCGTTTCGATCAACACCGCATCCGGGCGGCCTGCCGCCAAATAGCGGATATCGTCACCGTAGAGACTACAGTCTAGTTCCGCTGCGCAAACCCGGGCCGTCTCCAGGTGCTGAGAGACCACCGCACAGATTTCCGCCTGACCGGTAGCGAGGAATGCCTGTCCCCGAATTCGGGCCATATGACCAGCCCCGGCAATAGCTATGCGTTTTTTAATGAGTTAAATCCTTAGCGAATAAATGGGTGTTGCGGCCTGCACTTGCGCCTCCCTCAAGTTCTTATCTCGTCGATAGGAGCATCTTGCTCGACTGCGATCCAGCCCTCAGACTTTAAACACCTTATTCTTTGCCTTCACAAGCCCATGCCCCGGACATTGGGCCTGAATAGGCGCGAAGATCTAGCGTGCGAGATCGACGATGAGATCCGCAATGAATATCAACTTGGCGTCCGGCACAGGTTGCAGCTACTAATAGCCAATACTACGCATATAGGCTCGATTGATCCGCATCTTCTCCTCCTCGGTCCGTTCCGCCTCCCCCGGACACACCGTAACCCATCCCGTAAAACCAACGCGCTCTAATGCGCCCATAAATGCCGCATAATCACACATCGGCCCATCGCCCAACTCCACCGTCTTGCCGTCCTTGAAATCGTGCAGGTGCACATAGGCAATACGCGAGGTAAAATCGTGCACCGCCTGCACCGGGTCATACCCCCAGTGGACCGCGTGCGACATGTCCAAGCACAACATGCAGGCATTGAGCCGCTGCATAAAGCGCTTCCACTCGTCTTCGCTATTAACTAAGTGGTTAATATGCGGGTGAAAGGTCACACAAACGCCGAGCGTATCGCCATAGACGGCTAAGTCCTCATACACCGCTGCCATCTGGTCCAGTTCTTGGTCGGAACAGACCCGCTGCCCTCGCCCGGGTCCCTTGGTCATAAACGTCTCGACCCCTAATTCGGCGGCAAACTCAATGCGTCGCTTGTTGATCTGATGACTCGGATCGTCAATGCTCAACGTGGCATTGGGGCCACACACAGCGGCGATCTCCACGCCGAATCGCTCGCACAATTTCCGCCCCCGGCCCGGTGTGCCCAGCCAGTCCAGCGGTTGCCGTACCTCCCAACCGTCCCATCCGGCCGCCTGTAGCGCCGCCAATTCCCGCTCGAGATCGGGCGCTTCCCAGAACAATCCGCTATACGCAAGTTTATAAGCCAACAGTCATTCTCCTGAAAAAGATGATCCGTATGTTGCCCAATATCATCAAAGCGATTTTCTCACATAATAGTACGCTTGGCAACTCCACGCTTTATAGCAGCGTTTTTTCGTACTACACCCATCTCAATCCTTCGCGTTTGATGGGGTCTCCACGGGAGCGAATTTTGCTATCACCCATAAGATGCCAGCCAAAATAAAAACCCCGCAATAATCGATCAACGCGATGCGGGGCAGCTCGGTATAAAAGAGTGGCCCGCGTTGGATCGCCACCACGCTAGCACCCGCGAGGTACAAAAGGGTAAATACCCACTTTTGCACTGTAGTGAAGTTTAAACCGTGCATCTGGGTGATGATGAAAATGCCCAAAAAACCGAAAAAGAACATACCCCAAATATTGTGCGGGCTTTCTAAGGCAACGATGGTGCCGTGCACGATCACCCACATTTCCAACAAGAGCGTCCATTGGCGATTGAGGTGAAATCGGGTGAAAAATAGACTGCCCTGTAAAAGCAATACGAAGATATAAGAAAAGCCCAGCAGATGGCCCCAGGTAGCCTCGGTGGGATGATACCAAAAGGTATAGATGATCGCCCACGAAAAATAATAGCCGTGGTATTTTTTGGCCGCGCGAATGATGCTTTTGGAAATGGGTGGTTTTTTGCCAAAAAACAAGCCGCGCCTCGGCGTTTCCATGAGCAAGACCCAAATCAGCATGATTGCCACCGAGACGAGCGCACTCCAGATTGAAACGTGTTGGGCTAAGCCGTCGTACCAAATGTGAGTTTGGGCAATATGTAACAGGCAAAAGAAAGCGTTGAGGCCCAAGGCCCACCAGTTAACATTGTGCAGTGTGTGCCCATATTGGAGTTGGCGCCGTTGGGCGTAAAAGATCAATCCCCACATAGTGAGTTGGTGCAGGCCATAAAAAAACCAGGCGCTAAAAATGCCCATGGTAGTGCGCTCGGGCAGTTGCCACCAATACCATGAGGCGCCGCTATCGGCCAAATGGGGCACGTCCTTGAGTAGCGGGGCCATTGCCCAAATTAGCCAAGTCAGCAGCAGTGTAAAGCCAACGCCGCCAAGAGCGGCTATGGTGTCTTGCGGTATGGTTTTTTTATTCATCAGGCGATTTCGGTAGGGGGTAAAGCGCAAAGCCATTACATCTTGTCTAATGTCCTGATCTGGCGCTAGGTCGCGAGGATCACAAGGATAATGTCTCCATTTAAGGGGGAGCCGAAGCCGTCGCACTCGGAAGCGAAATCTGCGCCCGCGGCGATGGCCACCTCGCGCTCGCTGGCGGCACGCTTCCCTTCTTGCTCTGGCGACGGGCTGAGATCTCGACCATCGCATTAAGCTCGTCTGATTCGTTCGCGCCCAGCGTATTTTTGATGACGAGGCAGCCGCATAGGCCCCAAAGGTCCTCTTCCATTTCAGTAGGCATTATTCAGTTTCCCAATCAACACATGGGTTTCGATTTCAATACACTCGGGTCGATAAGACTAGACGCCCATGGTACAGGATGAAAAGTATGTCTTATTCAGCTATTCAGATCAAGTGTCGATTGTGTCAAGCCCCCCCCAATCTATACATTATGGTGATGCAATATTTAGGAAGGGTACGGTCAAGGTAGACAAGATGCTGATGAGCTAGGTTAGTAAAAAGAGAGGATAGGACTCAGGTTCGCGTGCTAGGGGATGCCATTTATTGATCACGATAAAAATATCTGCATCTTGATGATGGGTGAAATAAACCGATAGCGAATGTTTAATACTGCGCAGTTTATTTTTCCAATTCACCCGAAATCGGTCAGAACAACTGGAGGAAGCAATGTCTGAAACAAATGTGGATTCAACCGACTTTTACCTGCATCAATCGTCCCGGCTGTGATCGTTGGTGGTCTTAGCTTCCAGGGCTCACCAGGCGGGAAGAATTTCTTGCCGTGGCTTGTCGTCGCATCTACGTTGAATATTATTTGGTTCCATCTACCCGACTATTTTCTCGGTGGGGCCTATGATCACAAAAAAGAAATTGCTGTAATAATGCAAAAAGAAGAAGACAGCGCTGGGGAAAGGGAGTAATACCCTCGGAGTCGTAAAGCAACTGATGAAGAAGGATTGCGCTGTTCCTATGCGCGTTATTTTTCGACTGCGAATCGCTACAACCGAGAATCGGAGGCTTATTGTGACATGGATTGAGGCTCTGTACCAATCGGGGGAACGTCGGGTTTCGGCGCCTCGCACCTTACGTCCTTGCTAGCTGCGGAGCAATATGAATTTCAACGCACGAATCAACTTGCACCAGTATAAATTACCTACACAGAGGGCGGCGCTTTCCCAGTCACCTGCGAGTATCTGGCGCAAGCTGTGGCGACCGCTATACGAAGCCGCACGATGAGTCACAGAACCTACGTTGGGCTGCTTGCAGTGCTGCTAGTGGTGTTTCTTTTCCGCGTCACCGCGCAATTCGTACAGTGGGTACACCCCGTCCTGTTTTTGCCGCCATTCGACGACTGGCAAAGCGGTGTGTTGCCTTATCCGGTGCTATTGCTCGCCCAAATTGCAATACTGGCGGTGCTGTTTGTAATCATTTTCAGCCACACTAATGGCCGTCATGTGTCTAGCCGCCGACGCGGCATAGCCTGGATGGCAGGTGGTGGCGTTTACTTTGGCGTAATGGCTCTGCGCTTGCTCGCTTCGGTCACTTTTGCTCTTCCAGATTCATGGTTAGGCGCAACGATACCCTCGGTCTTTCATCTGGTGCTGGCCTGTTTCCTGCTGTTGCACGGCTACGGCCATTTGCGTTGTCGCAGACCGAGTGATTGAGATGATTATGGATACTGTGGCAGGCCGCTGTGGCCGCGGCGTGCGTAAATATACATATCGCCAAACCAAAGGCGGGCGGCGCACTGCAACGCACCTAGCCATTGTGTTGCTTTGTTGGGCAGCGTTGCAGTCGTTGGGCTGCCAGCGGATGCTCGATCAAGCGGCCCGGCGCATGCTACCACGCGAGGGTGTTCGACCCGCCGTCTTTGCAGTGCATACGCAAAGACGGGTCGGTTTCACCACTGTCGATGGTGTGGCCTTACGAGCGGACGTGCATCGACCAATCGGTCTAGTTAAAGCACCGACGTTGCTGGTGCGCATCCCATTTACGAATACCCTGAAAAATCGTGTTAGATCGGATGCGGTAGCCCGCTACTGGGCTAGTCGGGGCTATGTGGTGGTGATTCAGGGCACCCGCGGACGCTACGAGTCCGGCGGGCGCTTCTATCCCTTGCGCCACGAACGGCAAGACGGCATCGCTACTCTCCACTGGTTAGCACGTCAACCCTGGTATGATGGTCGCATCGGCATGTGGGGTGGATCGGCATTCGGACACACCCAATGGGCGGTGGCTGACCAGGATTCGGTCGGAGTCGGAGCCTTCTTCATTCAGATCGCCAGTAGCAGTTTTCGCACGATGTTTTTTCCGGGCGGGGCCTTCTCGTTAGAGAGCGCGATGTACTGGGCTATCCGCAGCCGCGGCCAGCGCGACCGGCCCGTCGAGATTGAAGACCTGCGGCGCGGCGTAGAGGGCTTGCCACTGATTGACGGCGACGAGGCGGCTATCGGCGATACTGATTTCTACAATGACTGGCTGCTGCACCGCGAAAACGATGAATACTGGGAAAAAATAGATGGTCACGACCGTGCTAAGACGCTTGCTGCACCCGCCCTGCTGCTCGCCGGTTGGTTCGACCCTTTTTTGCCCTCGCAGCTCGCCGATTTTACAGCGATCAAACGCGAGGCACAGCCGCACATAGCTGGTGAAACGCGTTTGATCATCGGTCCCTGGGGACATGCTTTCTCGCCCAGGCTTCCCGGCCAAGACGACGACAATCCCTATCGCCTAGCCAGTATCGCTCCTGCGTTGCCATGGTTCGATTATCACCTGGGAGTCCACGGTGACAGCCTGAACATGGCGCCGGTACGCCTTTTTGTAATGGGGATCAATCGATGGAGAAACGAGCGCGAATGGCCGCTACGGCGCACTCAATATACGCCCTATTACATAGATAGTGCGGGGGATGCACACCGACCTGCAGGCAGTGGCCGTTTAACTCTTGGGTTACCGGCTGGTGCCGAGGCGTCCGATGCTTTCGTCTACAACCCCAAACAACCGGTGCCGTCGGCTGGGGGCGCGATACTAGGCCCCCGCGCAGGGGTCTACATACAGAACGAAATTGAGGAGCGCTCCGATGTCCTAGTATACAGTTCGCAAGCCCTCGAAGAACCGCTCGAGACCACCGGACCAATTACCGCCGTGTTGTATGTCAAAACCGATGCGGTGAGTACCGACTGGACTGTAAAACTGGTCGATGTCCACCCAGATTCAACGGCCTACAATATTTGTGACGGCATATTGCGCCATAGCTACGCATTAGAGCGGACGCCGCAGCCAATTAAAGTAGTGCTATGGCCTACCAGCCATGTCTTTCTCACGGGTCACCGTATTCGCATTGAGATCTCCAGCAGTAACTTTCCGCGCTACGATCGCAATCTCAATAGCGGCGATACGAGCGTGGATGCAACAGTCAGCCATATAGCCCATCAGCAAATCTATCATACCCCGCGCTATCCCTCGCATATAGTGTTGCCGGTCATACCTGCTATTAGCAATCGCTAGGATTGCTCTAAAGCGCAGAGACCTAAGTGATTGGGTTCTAAGGTCACTACGTCGTCCCTACTATCACATTACAGATAATCGCTGAGACCACCCAACATCTTGTCGTGTGTTTACTCCTGATAGCAAAGTACTTACCTAGCAAAATTCGCCCAGAAAATGCATAATCAGAACATCTATTGGTGTTTTTTGGCTCGGCCATATTTACTTTTGAGCTGTTTTTCATTGTAGATTACAAGATGAAACAGTATCGGGCATCGAGACATTAAAACAATATGTAATAGAAGACTACCGATGTTGTAGCCAACACTACGTTGACGAATTGCACCAACGCACTCTCCATGATGATACGATAGTTATCAAGTCTGCAGAATTAATCCCAGTTTACACGCTCAAAGAACATGGCAGGTATTTGAGTGGAATATCCTATGCAACCGAACAGCGCCTCAATCTCGAATATTACCATGGCATGACTTTTGTCCGATACATTCGCACGATGTTCTTATCATAAAATAAACAAAATTGTAACTATTCACAGGTAATCAAAAGAAAGACGCACTCCCAAAAATAAAGCTCTCAATGATTCTTACATTCGGAGAAATTTTTTACTTATATTGCAGGAACTCTGACCTGTAAACGACTATGGCGGTGCCTCTTTCTTGTGTGCGGATCTTGACCTTGTATTCGAATTGAGGCTTTGTTGCATAAATCGTCTAAAGCTGGTCATTTCTTAGTTCGATTTGGATTCCATGCCGAAACGCTACTAGCGGAAGAGTCGATCGCACCGATCATAGTGCGTGCTTGTGCGATCTGTTTTATAGGGTGATTGCTGAGTCACATATTGACATAATCGATATAGAATATGTGCAATATATATTTTTGCTAATTTAGATATAGAGCACACACTGTGACTAGTCTAATGTGAAATGCTCTTCTCCACTTGCTAAAAAAATATTCGGGGTATCGATAGTTATGGCAAAAGATAAAAGTGATGATGTAGAGGCTTCGGTTGGAAATAATGCAAAAAATAGAAATTACTATTCAAGACGTATTGGCGTACGACTAGCACAGGCACTCGCTCGAAGAGGATGGACTCAAAGTCGCCTCGCAAAAAAACTAGGTGTCACCGATAACACGATGAGTCGGATTATATCCGGACAAGAGCGCTTGAATATGAATCTCTGTTGCCAGGCAATAGAATTATTGGGGTTTACACCAGAGTCTTTGCTATCCGATGATCCGATCATGCCCGCTTCAACGGGCATAGCGGCGATTGATCGTGGAATTCTAGATATATATGGCGAGCTTACACAATCCGGGGTCGAGACATTGGGGCAATACATTACAACAGATTATATATGCTGCAGCCAGCACTATGTTGATGCAGTACCCACTCGCTCGATACACGATGACATTATCGCCATTAGTTCTGCAGAATTAGTGAGCGTGTACACCCTTAAAGAACACGGCAGACATTTAAACGGAATATCGTATGATACAGAGCGGCGTATGAATCTCAAAAATTCATATGGCACGACATTTTTCCGATATATTCAATCGCTTTTCTTGTTGGATGATAACAAGGTTGTAGTGGCTTCAAATAACGGAAAGAAAGATACATCGAACAATATTATTGAAAAAAATTCTATAATCGAAGTATATCAACTTGTAAACGATTTTCAAAGTATCTCAAGAGGCGCCCAATTTTCAATAAATGGCAAGACTTGGTTTAAAGTGAGGGGTGATTTCCAGGTCGCTGATAACAACCCTTAAAATAGAGGCATGTCATCGTAGAGTTCTCCCGCGCATATTTAAGCGAAAGGAGAATGCCCGATGAGAAAAGTACGCTACAGCGAAAGCCAAATCTTCAAGGCCTTAAAATAGGTGTACGGTGAGATGGTCGGTATCGATAAGTTACCTGACGCGCCCGGTCCTCGGCAACAATACGCGTGGCCGCATGCAAAAAACCCGGGCCCTCAGTGGCCTGCCCGCGGCCCTGCGCGGAATAGTGTAGCACATCGCAGACGAGTTACACTATTCCGCACTTTCCGGGGTGGCGTTCAGCAGCACAACATTGGCCAGGGCTCAATCCGACGTTGTTGTCTGCAGACAACACTAGGTGAGCAACGGACCACTGCACAGATGCAACAATACAATGCCCGAATCTCTCCGAGCAGGTGTTACAAGCCGTTCAGTCGACCTTGTATCCGGACCCACCGAACAACGGGCTGGCGTGGCTGGCGACAAAGATCCACTTGTTGCCTTTCTTTTCTAGCACCTGAGAAATGCGTGTGCGATAATTCGCCACCGCCACTTCTTCTTTTTTCATGATCTTTCCACCCAAATAGTACGAGGCGTAAGCAACGTCTTGAGCTTCTCCGACCAACCGGACATTTACGTGATACGCTTTGGTGACCAATCTAGGGCCCTCCGTCAGTGAGGCCACCATTTCTGCGGCGGTAATATACTCCCACATTCCCCCCGACGAATAGGCCACAATCTGTTCGGCGGCGAACCTATCGGTCGCCATTTCGCCATCGGCCAATCCACTCCAAAATTGCGTTATCTCTGCTTTGACCGCTTTGATGTCACTCGACTCGTTTGCTACAACCGGGCTAACGATCGCGACCAATAGCACAAGTGAGATTAAGGCAAGTCTGTTCATAGTGAAATCCTCCGTTGTTGGCTTACATTTTTCTCGAATAGAGTAAGGGCAATATAACGCTTTAAGTAGAAAAATAAATAGTTGGTTCGGTGGGCGATGTACCGGATAATTGAGTGAGTATTACAGTATTTTCAGCAAGTGCTACAAGGGCCGCTGCTGTAGTCGTATATACTGAGCTACCCTACAAATACGGACGGACTCTGGTTTATTCTCGCACCACAACAGATTTAGAGGCCCTTCGTAACAGATCCATCTGCCCTTCTATATCCGTGTCGAAAAACTGCTGAAAGAAGAAATTGGCTGTCGACTCATGGGCTCTGCGACTCATCTGTTCTTCTTTGGTCTGCAAAGCCTACGTTGGTCAATTCTTCGCTATATGATCTTCGAGGGTATCGGGTGCGTCCTGCTATTTACCGATACACCCAACCCTATTATGCCTTTTGACCGCAAACCTCAGTCCTGTATATAGAGACAAATAACTACTTTTTTTATGCATATCGACGGTGATGATATCCAAGTTTTGGTCGCCATGGTCTATATCGACCACATTGCGCATATCTATTTTGTTGCTTTTACGCCGCCATAGTCCTCTAAAATTACCCAACATCACCGGACCTTCATCCGGAAATCCGCGACCGCTTCCGTGCATGAATCCAATATTCTTGCCACCATCTAATTCGAGGACATAGGTCACATATACCTTGCCGTAACGACCGGCTGGACCTTCTGCCATTATCGTCAGAGAGTCTGGACACACAGTAATAATCGTAACCGTTAGTGCGATATCATCTTGTCATTTTTGCAGTTCCATTTAGAATCGCTCCTTGGATGTATATCTCGATTGTAAGCATCGATAAAACCAGTTGCCTGCTATTTTTGGGCCAACATCTTCATTCAGTTGCACCCTTCATCCCGGTCTTTCTAAAGGTGTATCAGGCTCTCCGATCGCTCGATATTACACCGCTGGTACAACTTGATGCGTTGAATTCGGGAAGCGGAAAATCTTCCTCTCCTGACCGGTTTGGAGTGGTTCATACAATCCTCGGATCAACGCCAGAATCGAGCTACCATTCGATTTTGACTATTAGCAACAGATCGCAGATTAGCGGCCTAAGGCTTGCGTTAAATGACGAAAGTGAATAAGCTCTTATAACAGAATCCTCCTTTCCTGACCGGTTTGGGGTGATTCATACGATCCTCGGATCGTGGCCGGAATCGGGCTGCCACTCGATTTCGGCTTTTCTTTTATGTCATTCATACTATTATTTTGCAAGTTCAACGCAACCATCCTTAAGCAACATGCCTGCACCGATTCTTTAAACCCGCTCGCGCCGTGTCGGCACAAATACCCGAATACCTCCCAATACATCTAAACCCACGCCGCAGTACTCTCCCTCTACTCCGGCCAGTCCTTTGCCGGCACCACGCATCCGCGCGTACATCTTCCATCCACAGCAAACGTTCGCCGTGACACAGATCGTTGTTAGCGGCCTATTTTACAACGAAATTTTCTTGGCAAACATATCGTTGCGCACCGATTTTAAGTCCGTGGGTTTTTGTCTTGGGCAATGTCGCGACAGCCGATTTTTCCGCATTGACGGTTGGATCGCAGGCTTTCCGTGCGGCAACGCAAGACCCGGTAGATACGCTGCTATATGCATAAGCGACGAGACCAACCCGCAACGCCTGGTGAAATGGAGTGCTGGGCGTCGCCTCAGGCCTGAGCATTTGATCTCGACATGGTCGGAAGGTGCTGCTCAAGGGCTTTGTGAGTTCGGCGACAGATCCGCAGAGGCTTCAACCCTGGCCAGAATTCGGGCGAGATTTGCCTGCACCTCCGCGTCATCGGGCCGCAGGGCAAGCGCCCGGCGGAATTCGGCGACCGCTTCCGTAAACTGGCCGGCACTCTGCAGTGCGATCGCGAGGTTGTTGTGCGCTGCGGCCATATCGGGTCGTAATCGAACCACCTGCCGCAGGTGGGTCAAAGCCTCGCCGGCATGCCCCAACCGCAATAACAACGTGCCCAGGTTGTAATGGGCTTCGAACAAGTCGGGTGCCAAGGTCACCGCTCGGCGATAATGCGCTATGCCCTGCGCGAGCGAATCGACGCGTACCAATATTCGCCCCAGATGAAAATGCACCGGCGCTTGTACTGAGTCGAGCGCTAGCGCCCGGCGATAGTGCGCCATCGCCTCGGGCAACTGCCCGGCGGTCGCTGACAATAAACCTAGGCGGTGGTGGGCTTTTTTAAAACCGGGGTCCAAAGCCAACGCCCGGCGATAGGCCAAACGCGCATCGTTGGGCTCGCCGGATTCTTCGAAGACAGTGCCCATGTTGTAATGCGCTATGACTAGGTCCGGCTCGACCGAGACGGCCCGGCGGTAGTGCCATAAAGCTTCTTGGATTTTTCCTTCGGATTCTAGCAACAAAGCCAGGTTGACGTCGGCTCGCCCGTTTTTGGGATCGACATCGATCGCCCGCTCGTAATGCGCGCGCGCGCGATCGATGTCGCCCGCACCCACTAGCAGCGCCCCTAGGTTGTTGTCGGCGAGGGCAAATTGCGGGTCGAGGGCGAGGGCCTTGCGAAAAGATCGGCGGGCTGCCGTCGAATCGCCGATGGCCAATAAGGTTGTGCCAAGATTATTCTGGGCCGGCGCATAACCTGGACGCTCTGCCAATGAACGTCGGTAATACGCAATTGCCTCGGGATACGCGCCCAGCCCGTTGAAGGCCATGGCGATATGGTTGTTGGCCTCAACGGCGAAAACGGGTTCGAGCTCCATCGCACGACGGAAATGGAAGATGGCTGTTTGAAATTCGCCGACGTCGATTAATGCCAGCCCCAGGTTGTTCTGCGTGCGATAGTTGTCGTCCGCCGCGGCAACTTCAGCCTGCCACAAGGCCAGGGGAACTTGGTAGGTTGTGTTGCGTTCGATCGTCAGCGCGGATAGCATCACCGCCGCGACGAGACAGCCCCCTCCGGCCAACCGGGGGGAAAGACGCCAAGCGCCGCCGAGCAACAAGGCACACAAAGCGCAAAGCGGCAAATACATTCGCCGGTCCGCCCCGACCTCGTTGATTAAGGGAACGATACTCGAGGTCGGGGCGAGCACCACGAAAAAGAATAATGCACAAAAGCCGGCTTGCGGTCGGCGCCAAGCCAGATAGAGCGCTGCGGCCAAGAGCACGAGCAACAACAAGGCCGGCGCGAGCACGTTACCGAGCGTCAGATTTCGCGGTGCGCCATAATCGATCAAGAGTGGTGCAGGCCAAATAAACTTGCTCAGATAGCCGGTTATAACAACACATTGGTTTAACAGGTATTGATATGCACCAACGCTCTGGGAAAAACCCACCGAATCGCCGTGCGGCGCCGACGCCATCAGACCCGCCAGCAAAAGCCAACTGGCGGCCAGCCCCGTGTAGAGTCCCTTGCGCGACCGCAGTGCGTCCGCTATCGATCCACAGATAAAGGCCCGGTCGTACAAAACCGCCACGACCGGGGCGGTGACCATCACTTCCTTGCTGGCGACACCCAGCAAACAACACACCGTCGCGGCCAGCGACCAGCCAGCCGAGCCCCCGTCGGCGCGGCGATGCACGCAGTAGAGCACGCCCAGATAACACAGCGCCATCAACGATTCACTGCGCTGGGTGACGTAGTTGACGATCTGGCTATTGAGCGGGTGTACTAGCCACAACAAGGCGGCGCAAAACGCGGGGGCACGCTCGCGCGCTCGGCCTCCGAGCGCGCGCAGCATCAACCCGTACAGCGCCAGCGCGCAAGCAATATGTGTTGCGAGGTTTACCGCGTGATAGCCTTCTACCCTTAGCGCGCCATAGGTGTAATTGAGCGCTAAGGACAGCCGCACCAATGGCCGACTGTTGATCGAGGAGCGTGCCGATGTCTCTGGGGCGCGCCACAGCGGCAGAACCTCGCGGATATCCTCGTTTTCTACGATGGCGGGGTGGTCGTCAAAGATGAAGGGGGCCGACAGTGCGTTGGCATATACCCCGATGCCAATCAGCACCAGGGCCAGCGGAGGCCATAACGAGGCGGCGGCAATTTGGCGGAGCGTATTCACACTATTAAAGATATGGCGGTCAAGGCCGTGGCGGCAATCAGGCTTTGAAGGCCCCGGAAGTAACGCCCCTGATAAAGGGCTTGGTGGCATAGATAAAAAGCACCAATAAAGGGATGCTGGAGATCGCATAGGCCGCGTAGAGGGTGCTGAAATTGGAAGCATGCGCGGTAGTTGACAACACGAAGAGCCCCGATGAAACCACGTGGTGCTTGCCCTCGGTATTCGTGATAAAAGGCCAGAGGAAATTATTCCAGGTACCGAGGATATTCATAATGGCGACGACGGAGAGGATCGGCTTGGACAAGGGCAAGACGATCTGCCAGTAGATGTCGAGGTGGCCGGCCCCATCGATGCGCGCTGACTCGAAGAGGTCCTCGGGCAGGCCGTCGAAGTAGCTTTTAAAAACGAAGATGGCAAAGACTTGGCCGGCGGCGATATAGGGCAATACCATCGCCCAATAGGTGTTGAGCAGCCCCAGCGATTTGACCAACAGGAAGCTGGGCACCAGAGTGAGTACGCCGGGGAACATCATAGTACTGATAATAAAAAGGAAGAGCGCCCGGTGCCCGGCGAAGCGATAGCGCGCGAGGATATAGGCCGTCGCCGAGCCCAATAGGATCACCCCGATGACCGTCAGTGAGACGACGACCAGGGTATTGAGCATATAGGGGCGAATGACCTTCCAGGCGAGGCGAGGGCCGCGGGTGGCGTTGGTGAGGCTGAGTCGCAGGGCTTGCTTTTTGTCTAGCGATCGGATCAGGCCTTCTTCGTCGGCCATTTCGATCGGTGTATCGTCGCCGGTCAGTGCCCCGCCGGCAATCGAAAGCGTCTGCTTGAAGGCGTTGGGCACCGAAAAGAAGGCGTGGTAGAATTCGGCGTTGGTGCGGAAGACATTGTTGACCGTAAAGACGAAGGGCAATAGCGTCAGCAGCGAGAAGAAGACGAGCACGGCGTGGATGAGCCAAGTTTTTTTACCACCCATCAGCGCACCCCCTGCAAATCTTCAGACGACTTGAAGTATTTCATATTGAGCAGCGTCAGGCCGAAAATGATGGCGAAGAGCAATACGCCGATGGCGCAGGCATACCCCATGCGCTGAAAACTAAACGCGTTGAAATACATCCACAGGCCGGGCACCGTAGTCTCGAAACCCGGGCCGCCGCGCGTAAGGATAAAGATATTTTCGAAACCCTGGATACCGCCGATTAGCGTCAGGATCAGGATCAGCTTGAGCTGGCTCAAGACCATCGGGATGTCGATGCGGAAGAATTTTTGCAGGCCCGTGCAACCGTCGAGGGCAGAGGCCTCGTTGACGGATTCCGGGATGGAGGAAAAACCGGCGTAGTAGATCAGCACCTCAAAGCCGCCGACGAAGGGGAAACCGATCAGCGCGATACTGGCTAGGGCGGTCTGCGGGTCGGCGAGCCAACCTCGGGTCCAGTGCGACAAGCCGACGCCGCGCAACAATTCATTGAGCAGCCCGAAGTCGGAATAGATCATATCCGCCCAGATAAGCTGCACGGCGACGCCGGGCACGACGATGGGCACCAAAAAGACGATGCGGTAGATATAGCGCCAGCGCTCTGTCGGTAGGGCGTAGATCAGTCGGGCGATGATCAGCGGAAAGCTCATACGCATGATCGCGGCGATCAAGGTCAGCACTAGCATATTGGCCAGGGAAGGAAAGGCGGTCGGGTCTTGGCCGAGGTATTCGCCGTAGTGGGCCAGGCCGACGAAGTGCGAATCGGCGCCGATTTCAAATTCGTAGAGCGAGCTGGCGAACGCCCACACTACCGGCAGGTAAACGAAGGTCGTCAGTAGGACCAGCGAAGGCAGCACGATGGCGTAGCAGCTCAGCGGCGATTGCAGACGCACGCTCATAGTTGCGGCTCTTCCATGGGTAAATCTTGCATTGTCGCACGCACGGGGGCCAGTGCTTGCCAACGCTCTTCGAGTCTCTGCATGTCGGGCACCTTGCGCTTGAGCATATTGGCGACGGCGGCGTCGAGATTTTGCTCCTGCCAGTGCAGGAAACCGTCGAGGTCGATGCCGTCGGTCAGGTACAGCTCGAGCATGCGCTGCTGGATCTCGGAAAAGCGCAGGTCGAAGGTGAAGATCCACTTGGTGGTGGTATAGCGGCGGTCGAGGATCTCGGCGAAGGGCTGCAATATCGGCAGGGTTTCAACGCCGATGATATTGGGTAATAGCGCCGGATACTCATTGACGATTTGCGCATTGTTTTCGGGCAGGCAGATAAACTGCAAAAATTCGATGACGCGTTTCAGGCGTTGGGATTGGGCCATGCGTTCCCGCATCGGCAGGCTCGGGTCAGTGTCGGCGATGGCGCTATTGCTGACTTCGAGCTGGGTGGCGGCACCGCCAATAACGCACATCGCTTGCCCTGACGCGTAGGGAGAAGTAGTGCGGGTAAACGACGGCATATAGAACACACCCCAGTCAAAGCCGAGCGACTTGTCACCGGATAAACGATAAGACATCGGGCTGGCGGTCCAGATCATCGCACCGCGCTGGGTGACGAACTCGCGGATCAAGTCGTCGGTCATCAGGTTTTTGTTGGTATAGCGCTTGAGCTCGCGCATCTTTTGCCAGACCTCGCGGTAGCGAGGGTCGCGGGCGCTGAAAAAGCCTTTTTGGTGCAAGAAGGCCAATTCGTCCCAGTCGAGATAGCCGTCGAGATAGGGCTCGCGCGTCGGGTCTTGCACCAGATCAATGCCCGGCAGCAGATCGTAGTAGAGTTGGTCAAAAAACAAGTCGGTGGTCCAGTCGTTGAAGGCTCCGATATTGACCAGCAGTGGCACCGTTTCAGTGCCGTCGTCGCGGCGGTGCGCCTGAATTTTCTCCATCACCGCGATAAACTCTTCCCAGGTTTCAGGCACAGCCAGACCGAGTTTGGCGAAGAGCGTTTTGTTGTAGTAGATGCCGGTTTCGACCATATCGAAGGTCAGGCAGTAATTGAGGCCGTCGGGCGCGGCCTTGCCGCGGCTGATCGCCTGATAGCGGAACATGTCCCACCACTGTTTATAACCGGGCTTCGTTGCATCGCCCTGTTCGACGACAAAGGGGTTAGCTTGTTCTAAGAAAGGGTCGAGCGGCACATACCAGCCCTTCTGTACATCCGTCCAGACATTTTCGACATTGACATTGAGAATATCCGGCGCCTCGCCACTGCCCAATTGTGTCACCAGATATTCGCGGACTCCGGGTACGGTGAGCACTTCGATGCGCGTGTCGGGAAAGCGCGCTTCAAAATCGCGAATGACATTTTTCAGGCCTTGCAGCGGTTTGCCGATGCCGAAGGGGTGCGTGTCGGGCAGGTAGGCCCAGCCGGCGGCGAATTTAATGACGTATTGGGCTTGCTCGGGGTGTTTGGTGGAGGCACCGGCGTTGGT
Organism: Gemmatimonadota bacterium; assembly: GCA_018672475.1. GTDB lineage: Bacteria > Latescibacterota > UBA2968 > UBA8231 > UBA8231. The sequence goes on from JABHFS010000136.1 coordinate 25,564, forward strand.
GGTTTCTTCGGCTGGGGGCCAGAGTAGCCAGACGCTCAACAATAAGAAGGCTATTAATGGCAGGTATTTACGAGAGATGGGCATGGGGGTTCAAGATAGGTCGGGGTGTAAAGGAGAGCAAGAAGTGCACGGTGTCCGCTGGAGGGTCATTAACCCACTCGCCCTCGGCGATAGAGATCGCACCAATAGACATCGTTTGTATCGTCACATAAAAGAAAAGGTATCACAACGTACCTCGGTTACAGTTTCGTTTGAGCGGCAGGTAATAACTGCACGGTCTATGAAATTTCCGGGTACTACTCACCTTGTAGTGCCGGCAGGTTTTTTAGAGCATAGGCCATTTGCAAGCCATAGGCAGAAGAGGTTAGCAGGTCGGTCGCTAATAGGCCATTTTTGCCAAAGGTCAACGGTTGGTCGGTAATATCCCGCTCCAATAGCAACGTGCCGAAAGCGCCTTCTTGGCCGATGAGTGCGTCGCCGCAGATATTGGCAATGCACAAGGCAGCGCGGGTGAGTATGCTGGTTTCTCCTACTTGAGCGCCGATAATCAATGGGATTTTCCTTTGTGCAGCCATCCGCACAATAGTCAGCGAGCGCAACAGGCCGCCCATTTTGGAGATACGCAGGTTTATGATAAAGGATTCCGGCCGATGTTCTATGGGCGCAAAGTGGGTTTGGCTGAGAAAGCTTTCATCTAGGATGAGCTTCGCCGGTTGTTGGGCAGCCAGTGTATTTAGCCCAGTGTGGTCTAGGGCTTGCAGGGGTTCTTCCAGCGCACAGGGGTTGATGCTGATGGCGTCGAGATAGGCCAGGACTTGGTCGGGGGTACTCCACAGATTATTGGCGTCTAAGCGAACGCGGGGGGCTTTTACCGCTGCATGGAGGACGACGTATTTGGCGTTGTCGAGGCTCGGGTCACCGCTGATTTTTACCTTGAAGTCGCGAAAGCCTAGGGCGGCGTATTGTTGCACCTGACGGGTCAGGGTCTCGAGGGGGCCGTCGCCAAGGACGGCGGTATAGTGGAAGGGCCCGGACAACTCGGGGAGGTCGAGTAGATATTCGATGGATTGGTGTTGGTCTTTGGCTAAGGCGTCGAGCAGCGCCAGTTCGATGGCACACCAGGCGGCTGGGTTTTGCTCTATGGTTGCTGCATGCGATTGAATCCATTGACGCAGATCTGTAATAGAATGAACGGTATTGATCAGGTCATCGCGGTGGGTTGCAAAGAATCGTTCGGCTGATGCGATCGATTCGGCCGTGACATACTCGCGTGGGCAGCCTTCGCCCAAGCCTAAGCAACCGCTGTCAGTGCGGGCGGCGACCAGCACGCTTTGGGTCAGGGTGCGTTCGGCGCTGCTGTGCTTGAAGCGCGTCTTGAACGGGATCTGTAGCGGATGCAGGGTCAGGGTGTGCAGGCGCATTATTCGATGTATGGAGCCAGGTCAAAGTGGAAGTCGTGGCGATATTGCAAAGGCAGTGTTTTGAATTGGCCTTCGCGCTGGCCTTCGGCTAAACAGTGTTTCTTATAGTGTTCGTAGGTGCCGTTTTTGAGGGTATACAAAATTAGGGAATGGAGGCGCCCACTGGAACGTTTGGCCTCGTATTCTATATTGAGCTCTTGCAGCCGTCGATCCAGATAGGCCGCAATTTGCTCTGGTTCAATGCGTGTGGAGGTCGCCAGCTCAATATAACATTCGTAGTGCATGTCTTGTTGGTTGGCGAGAACTTGGTAAAATTTGGGCTTGAGCTGGAATTCTATTTCGGCCCGATGAACAGCGTCTATGATTTGGCTTTCATAGAGTTTTTCACCAGTAAGGTTTGTTACCCCTTTGCCTTTTTGTAAGAAGCGGATGGTCGGAGTATTGGCGAAGCGGCCGGTGACCTCGACAATGTCGTTCATGTCGTAGCGATAAAGGCCGGCCGAGGTGGTGACGAATAAGTAGTATTCAGCCCCTTGCTGTAATGCCTCGATGCCGATGAATTCAGGCGTGCCGTTCTCCCAGGCGGTTTTTTCGACGAACTCGAAGAAGTTTTCATCCAAGGTCGGAATGCCGGTATTGGTGTTCGCGTCTATGGTGATGGTGCCGCGTACCTCACTGGCTAGGTAGCCCAGTTCAATGACCTGGATATTGGCCGGGAAATAGGGTAGAATACCGGCTAATGAGATACCACAGGAGCCACCAGTCCAGGTCGTAAGTATCTGGAGGTATGGCCAAATATCAGAGAAGGCGAGCGTACCCGTTGCCTGGGCGAGTTGGCGCAGCTGGTCCGCTCTGGTGGGGTTTGGCCGCAAATGCTGGCGGATGGCCGCTGCTTGAGCTGTTGGCAAGGTGTCAAGGCAGTTGCATGTGCCGGTTGTCAGCTCTTGCAGCAGCGTCACCAGCTGTTGGTTAATAACCTCTAACAGCCGGTGGCAGGTTGAGGGATTGGCTGTGCCGAAATAGGTAATATTCTCTTCTGCCAGGGATAGGAGAGCGATGATATAATATTTGCTGTCATAGTCGGTGATTTCAAAAACCTCAATGGGCAATACGTATTTGGCGCGGGCGATCTTAGGCATGGTTTTATAAATGTGGCCTGAGGCGCTGCCGTAGGGAATGCCGTTTTCCAGGTAGCCGTCTATGGCAGGGCTGACCAAGCCCAAAAGCTTGCCGTCGAAGGCTTCGGGGCGAGCCCGGTACTGCATATAGGAAAAGATGTGTTGCGAGCGCTTGAGGGCGTCCAGGTTTTGTTGGAGTACTGGGATGTACTTTGGCTTGCCGGTGGTGCCGCTGGTTTGGTTGTACATGACGGGCATAGCAGCGGTAAGTACCGGCTCGCGGCTCTGTCCCTGGGCATGGATCTGCGACCGCAGATGCTCGTAGGTATGCACCGGGACGTTTTGCATAAAGCTGGAGCAGTCGTCAATCGCAGCAAAGTTATGACTACGACCAAAGTGGGTATTGCGGTTGGCGTGTACAATCGAGAGCAAGGTGTCTACCTGAGCTTTACTGGGATTTTGGGCAGCTTGGATCAGGCGTTGGTAATCGCTCCGCTTGATTTTGTTCATGCGGATTTTTAGTAGCATGTTGAGGATGATATCGACTACAGACTGTAGGGGCATCATATATTGGTCGATGCGGCCCAAGAAGGGCGTTTTTAGTTGCGTCGCGTAACCGAGGGGGTAGTCTTTATTGACCAGTCCGATTTCTTCCACTTGACGGTCTTTGGGGAAGAAGTAGGTGCCAAATAGCAGGTCCCAGATGATGATGTTGTTGCCGTAGTTGGCGTTGGATTCTTGCACCTTGCGAGAGTGGTGCCAGCGGTGCAACTCGGCGCTGCTGATCAGATAGTTTAAGGGACCAAAGTGCAGTTCTATATTGCAATGCTGGAAAAAGCCGTTGACCGCATAAAACACAAAGTACAGCGCCAGCACTTCGCTGCCGACGCCAAGCAGAATGAAGGGCATGGCATCGAAGAGAAATTGCACGGCTTTTTCTAAAGGGTGGAACCGGGCAACATTGATCCAATAGAGCTTTGGCGGCGAATGGTGTACTGCGTGCAGTCGCCACAAGGGGGTGAGTTGGTGGGAAAATCGATGCAGCCAATAGCGTAGAAAATCGGCGCTGAGAACCATCAGTAGAGCCTGGATTCCGATGGGCCAATGGTGTGGCCAAAGGGCTTGGGGGGGCACGGTGGTTTTTTCGATTAATTGTAGCAGAGTAACGGCGACTAAGAACGTCAATATTTTGGGCAGGACCATTTGCACCGTGACCATAAACAGAGCATCGTTCCACACGTCCGTTTTGGTTGCCAGCCATTGGTCCAAATGGGGGGTATAGCGTTCAAAGAAGGCAATGATGCCGGCGCCGAAGGTCACAGGGACATAGCTGCAGACCCACAGCGGCAGTGCCTGTGCTTGGAATGCGAAAAACAACGCCAGGCAGCATAGCATGGTCGTGGGGTAGATCAGCGGCGGCAACACGCGGTATTTAATTGGACGAGTGCCTTGCATAGGTCGGGGCTCAAGAGTGTGCTAGCGGCGTACAATCTAACGAATATAGTATTCTTTCACTACAATCTATTTTTAGGTAGTTTTTTCTTGTATGGCCATAATGAAAGAGCTCGATGTGCGGCGGTCTGTCCTTTGGGAAAACCTAACGCCGGCCTGCTCGTGCATCACGCCGTCACCGCAGCCTGAACCACCAACTCAACAGCCCCCCACTCTCTAACGCCTCTTTGATTCAATAGCTCCTATAAAGAGCGGCATCTACGAGCACAACCCGCGCCCTATACATTGGCAATAAACCATATAATGTATAGGAATTATACAGGAGCCGGCTCAACTGGCATTAGCCGCTTGTTGTTCTTGATGGTCATTGATATACTGCACGTTATCCAATGATCTCAGCCGCGCACAGAGCTATCGCAAGAGCAGCATTTTATGTCTATCCGTCTGAGTCGTTGCGGCAGTGGTTGGCATCCGCAACTGATAGAAATAGAGACCCGTTGCGACGGGCTTTCCCGAACTGTTAATCCCCGACCACGAGACCGCGTGCGAACCGGCAAACTGCAGTCCTTGATCGAGCGTGGTTACTCGTTGCCCGTTGACATTAAATATATCCACATAGACATGATGCGGCACTTGCAGCTGGTAGGATATCGTCGTCTCGGCATTAAACGGGTTGGGGTAATTCTGTGACAATGAGAATGCACTTGGACGCTCCGTCTCTTCGGCAACCGCGGTTGGTTGTTGTGCTTCGCCAGCTAAGATCAGAGATTTTGGCGACTGTGAATTTGGAACGAAAAGTAACGGTTGGCCCAACGGATTGAGCCGATCGCTCGACAATTGCAGTCGCCAGAGATTCGCCGTATCGACCCCATCGTCATCAAACCACTCTTCAAACACTATTTCTCGAGCGCCATTGCAGAAGTTTGGAAAAGTAAATGCGTCCTTATCGGTCGAATGGAGGAGTGCTGCTTCACCGGTGCAAAGATCGAGCATCCTTATTTCGGTGACGGCGTTTTTTTCGTCAAGCCGCTCGTACAGCAACCTGCAATCATTGATACTGCCGTCCGCAAGGATTGTGGTCGAGAGCGAAGAGTTACCGATATGCACACCTTCCGGTTGCGGAGGAAACAACGGCCAGATCACATCGTTTATCGGATCGAGCAGATTTACGGTCCAAAAATCTATGGTCTGGCCCGATGGAGTCGGCAGGCTATTGAATGCATCGTAGACTATATACGATCCGGTGGCATCCCATTGAAGCGCATCGGCATAACGGGTTATGGATTGGGCGATATTCTCCTGTGTAGTTGAATGGAACAACTGGATCGCCCGGTTGTTATTGGAATCCTCAAGGTCGAAATAATAGATCGTTGAATCGGCGTAGATGGTCGTAGCCGCAAGGCGAGTTCCATCAGGAGATAAGGCGATTGAACTCCAATCGCCATCCGCATTTATTACTTCTTCCTCTGTGCCATCGGTGGATATATAGCGCAAGTTATTTTCTGCGTCGACAAAGAAGAGGAAATCTCCATTGAGCGGCGCCGTTATCGCGTTGCCGGTTGCTGCGAATACCTGAGTTGGCGTTAACTGGGTGATATCCTCCCAATCTGCGCTGAACTCCCAGGTGGGCTTCACCATCCACAAGCTATTGTCGCCGTCTAGTTCGGCGGCCGTCGTCGCCACCCAATGTTCTCCGGAATCTTGTGGGCGACCGGCATTTTCGGGGGGCAGGGAATCTCCCTCGTTGGTTACCGGTTCGCTGTCGAGCGGGGCACTGCCAATGCCGACGGCATCAAAGGCGGTTTGGACCGCTTGCACTTCAGCGGATTCGTCGCCAAATAAGTCGGCGGCAGCACGTTCGGCGGCAAGGCGGCAATCGATGAATTGGCTACGTGGAGTAAGGTACGCTGCATCGAGAATATGATAGTATATCTTGGCCATCTTTTCGCGTCCTATCTCTTCGGCGATCAGATAGGCAGCCCGATTGGGGATACCGCTATTAACGTGCACTCCTCCATTGTCTTCGCTTTCGTCCATTTCTTGAAATTCATCCATGTGCGCCGGTTGCCATCTCCAGTTATCCTGGGTATAACCATTGTGCGGATCCCGCACATCGCGTAAAGCGCCCGAGGGAAAGTAGTCTTTGTTGACAACATCTTCACCCACAAGCCAATCTCCATCATCAATCAACACCCCAAAAATATCAGCGAAAGATTCGTTGAGTGCACCCGATTGGTTTCGGTACTCGAGATTTACCGTCCGTTCAATGATCCCATGGGTCATTTCATGGGCGGCTATGTCGAGTGATTCGGCTAGGGGTGAAATGTATTCGCCACCGTCACCATAAGCCATAAAGACGCCATTCCAATACGCGTTCTCCATTGACTCGCCATCTTCTGTGACGTGGACAATGGAAATAGTTGCGGTGGCATCGTTGCTGATACCCTCTCTGCCATGTTTAGTGAGAAAATATTCGTAGATACGCGCCATATTTTCGTGCGCACTCACAGATACTGGGTCCGTAAAATTATTATCTGTGCTTGTGACGTGCTCTATAACCTCTACATCCGTTGACTGGGCATCGATGGTCCAAAGTGCACCGATGGGGTCATCGAGATTAAAGTTCTGCTGGTCAAAATACTTGCGCGTCCCGTCAATGAGATAGAAGAGTCCATCGTCTTCTAAGGTGTGCAGGTTAACCGTCTCGCCTGCGAGGTTGATGCCGTTGCCAAGTGCTGGACCATCGGACGGAGAGGCCTGATACCTTTCGGTTAATTGGCCGTCTGTTGCATCATAAAAGTATCTCCAGCGTTCATAGATATTCGGTCGTATTTCGACTATCCAAGTTAGCCGCAGAGGGGCTTCTGGCTTGGGACTCCATAGACAAAGCTCGGCACTTGGAGCGTAGTATTTCAGTAGTTGTCGACTGCGAAAACTCAACGCTTTGATCGGTTGCCGAGATGCCAGATCGACTCGTGCGCGATCAATCGCGACCTCTCTAGGTATTTTCGGCTTAAATTCATCGATGTAATCCGGCGTACTGCGATAGCGTCCATTGATGGCATATAGACCACCGCTGTCGTCCAGGTGACCTACCATCTGGGCGCCCCAGATAGGGACACCGTTGTAGTAGGTCGCAAGTTTGACGTGTCGCCTACCTGCAGCGTCAACGCGAGTCACTGTGTGACGTAATTCTGCCTGTGGATCGACCAGTCCGAAAATGGCCCGGTGTTCCGCTACGAAGTTGATTAATGTGGCCTCCGCAGTAAGGGTTGCAGCATTTTTGCCGGCCGCAACAACTGGACGGTCAAATTCGATAAAGATCGGTGTCTGTTGTAGTTTATCGCGCCGTACTTTCCAGCCCGAACTGTTCGTTTGGCGTTTTCTGGCAGTTAATTGGCTACGTAGTAACCCAGCCCCAGCTTGCAACGGTTGGTGGGTAGGCATATGCAACGACCTGGTGCTGCTTTGCGGCGCGGTGCGAACGGGCTTGACTGCTTTACCGCGTGGTCCAGCCAACGTCGGTAAAGCGAAAAGTAGAGTTAGACTTATTGCTGCGACCATTGTGTTGCGGTATTTGATTATCATTTTAGACAAGAATCTCACTCCATTCTTCGCGATGTCGAATCGGCGACTGTGGCTCGGCATAGATTGCGGGTGTCGGTATACCAGGCAGTTAGCTGCTGATCTGAAGTCCAGGACCACACATACGTTGAGTCGCCTAGTAGCAGTTCAGCACGATAGGTTATATTGCCTCTGTCTTGCAGCGGGGAAAAGCTCTTGAGTTGCTTTACTTGTTGCTCGATAGACTGCGGCGAAACAGACAAAGACTGCAAACTGTCTACCCGTCCGGAGGCCGATTTTTTCCATCTGCGAATCTGGCCTTGTGGCTGCAAGTCGCATCCGGTAACTAAGCCGGTGATGCCACCTCCCCGACTTACCGAGAGGTAGATATAATCCGCTTTTGCTGGTTGGCGAGTTAAATCTTGCTGGCAGGCCAACAGCCATATTGCGCATAAAATGAACCGCATGCGTGCCTCTGAATATATTTCTCTTGGCGATTTGAGAAGGCGGCAACCGCCTTCGAGCGACCTACCGTCAATTACATTCCGCTCGAAGCCCTCGCTTGGGCTAAGACCGCCCCGACTCTGTTACTTGCGGCCAAATACCTTTGAGAAGAATTGCTTCTTTTTCTTGCCCTGTTTTTTTTGTAATTTTGCCCTTCTTTTTCTTTTTCTTCACCCCATACTCCGGCTGGCTCGCTTCGGCTTCTAGTGCTTTTGCCAAGCATTAGTCGTTGCAAGTGCCGCGTACATTTCATCAACGTCTTTCTCGCTGAACTCGTAATCAAAACCTTGGGAGACGCTATCGATAAGGTCGCGACCCGCCCCTTCATCGCGACTCTCTTCACTGGGCGATAACGGGGGCTGTTGATCGACTAAGACGTAGAATTGGCGACTGCTACCCTTTGCGGTCGAACATATACGGCCCCCCTGCGAATCCTTGGTCGCACCGACATTACCATCTTCGTCTTGACATATGTGCTACTCGCCGTCGTGGGCTCCGCCATTATTGATAACCAAGACTTCGTCTGTCGATTCGTCCTCATAAAGGACCCAATCTGTCGCTTGCGCCGCGCTGTTAAGGGCAAAAAGTCCGACAACAGCGGCCCCAAAAAGAAAGTTGTACTTGAATTTGATCACAATGGACACCATCGCTGATGGATGTGAACGTAGCTGGGAACGCTACTTGAACGGAACGCATCAAGTATGCATAAGTAAAAGATAGTATAAAGTTGGTCAGATCGTGGAGCAAGGATATGACGCGGCGCCCATTGGGCATTGCCTAGCCAATAGCAATAATAGCCGTGCATTTATCGCGAAAAAACCAATACTGTCTGCTATAAAAGCAGAGTAAGACGCTGTCTATTGATCCGGGGCGTCCGTGGGAAAATGGCTATAGCGAAAGTTCCCACAGCCATTTCCGCGATGCATGCTTGAATCGAGAATAGTTATTGAATCTGCGGGAGCACGGGGCGTCATCGAGGACTGGCGACAGCATTACAACACCGAAAGACGCATTGCCAACTGGACTATCTCAGCCTCGGAGGTTTAATAAGACTTTGTTACATCAATCGGTCTTAGGGCGTTGAAACGAGACCGGTGTTCCACACCAACCCTTTTATGCAGAGGTGAACTCATCGACCATAGATAAGAGCTCTTTTATGTTGACGGGTTTGGATATATATCCATTCATTCCGGCCTGCAGGCACTTTTCTCGATCTCCATCCATCGCATTAGCCGTTACAGCGATGATCGGTAGGCTCTCGACCCAAGGCGACTGTGCTGCGCGGATCAAGCGGGTAGCTTCAAACCCATCAAGCTCTGGCATATGCAGATCCATCAAAACCAGGTCGAAATTCTGTTGCATCACCAGATTTAAGGCAATGCGTCCGTTTTGTGCCAGTGTGACTTCATAGCCCTGTTTTTTTAGCAGATCTATGATCAGCAATTGATTAACACGATTGTCTTCTGCAACCAGAACATGAAGCGTCTTATCTGCCCCGAGCGTCAACGACTTTGCCACAGTGCTATTGGAGACAACGTCATAATTGACAACGGGTTTTGATTTTTTCACTGGAATATCGAACCAAAAAGCCGCCCCTTCCCCGAACGTGGAGTCGACCCCATAGGTGCCCTTCATCAAGCTGACAAATTCGCGTACCAGTGCCAACCCCAGACCGGTTCCGCCCTGTTGGCGAGTTGAACTGTCATCAACCTGAACGAACGGATCAAAGATAGTTCCAATCTTTTCACTAGGGATACCAATGCCGGTGTCCCGCACACAAATACGCAAACCGACGTCTTCAGCCGACTCTTTTTCACTCACCACGGTTTCAACGGAGATCGTGCCATTGGTACAAAATTTGGTGGCGTTGCCGATCAGATTGGCAAGGATCTGCTTGATGCGTCCTGCATCGCCTGACAATACGATGGGCTCAGGTGGCTCTACCGTGCCTATGAGCGTATTGCCACCCTGTCTGGCTTTTCCTTCAAACAGGTGGGTCACCGATCTAACCAAATCCTGAGCGACAAAGGGGTCGGCGGAAATACTGAAGTCGCCTCCCTCTACCTTCGATATATCCAAAATATCAGAAAGGACCCTCAGTAACATTTCACCGCTCTGAGTAATGGCATCCAAATATCCCTTCTGCTCTGCGTCTAAGGTGCTCTCTTCAAGCAGAAATGCCATGCCCAGCACACCGTTTAAGGGCGTACGCAATTCGTGGCTCATATTGGCTAGAAAACGCGACTTGGCCAGTACGCTTTCTTCTGCCGTGATTTTTGCATTGACTAAGTCATGTTCTCGGCGAACGGTAGCAGTCACTTCTCTACCCGTGCCGCGATAGCCGATCAGCTCTCCTGTTTCCAGATAGGCCGGTTTGCCAGAGATCGACAGCCACCGCATCTCTTCGCCTTGCTCATTGCGTACGTAGACAATGTCTCGGAATGGCTCTTCTTTGAATACACAATCCCTCAGGCGGGCTTCAATATCTTTCTGTTCCGAGTCGCCCGCGATAATAATTTCTGACCACGTCTTACCAATAATATCTTTTTCTAAAATCGGAACCTGATCGTAGTGGTAGAAATTTTTTGATATTCGTTCCAGTCTCCCCGTGTCGCCGGTCTCCCAGAACCAGTCTGAGGAGGTATCTACCAGATCTTCAAACAATTGGCTCTGTAGCGCCGCTATATGCCGAGCTTCTAATAGATCGACCGACATCTTGTTGAAACTACGCGCCGTATCGGCTAGTTCGTCGTTGCCAACGACGGACAGTGTATAGCCTAAATCACCCGAGGCAATACTATCGGCGCCCTTCTGCAATAAATCTAGCTGACGAGTGAGATAGACCCCTAGAAGCAAGGAGAAAATGGCGACCAATACCATCTCTGTCAGGGCAATTAATATTAGCTCGTTGCGTGCTTCACGCATTACGAGATACATTTCTTGTGTGGAGAGTCCTATCTGGACGTTGCCAAAAAAGTACCCATCGACCTCAATCTTCACCGCCATATCAAAGACATCGTCTTCCACGCTTTGAAGCGATGTGTCTTGATGAAATTCGCGCGCCAGTGCTTCGAGTTCACCGGCCTCAGCCAGAACTACTCCCTTGCCGTCGAGAATACGCGAATAAACGATATCGTCCGAACCAACAATCGATCTGGCGAACGTTTCTAGAGATGCCAAGTCGTCGGAGAGCAGGGCATTTCTGACCGTGAGAGAGAATTGTTCGGCCGTTGCTCGGGTCTGATCCTGTACAGCTTCTGAATACGAATTATACAGAAAGTTGAGAGATAGGGTCACCAGTAAAGCCAAAATCAGCGCTTCGATGAGCGCAATGCCAAGGACAGTTTTGAGTTTAAAAGACATGGTAGAGTCTCAGTAGAGTGTCAGGGGGTATTATTCCCGAGTTTTAGATCAATTTTTAATTCTCTGATATCGTCCCATTCTTGATTAGCGGCCGAATCAATCCCGGTGAAATTGATGGTTTTGAGTAATTTTTTACCAACGGGATCGTTCGCCATCTGCACCATGACCTGCTGGATCTTTTCTATGCTTTCGCGAGCAATGCGTGGGTGGTGAGCAATGGCATGAGGTGTGTGGCCTGGTGTGGTATGTAAAACGTGGATTTGGTCTCTGATCTTTTTTTCGACGTTGTTTAATGTGCGCTGAATACCCCCTCCAGCAGGGTATCGCCCCATCGCGACGTTGCGATACACCGAGTCATGCGAGGAAACATATTTGGGGGTGAAGTATAAGCCCTGCGATTGTAGAAATGCCCGGGGCAGTATAGAAGCAGCAAAAGCAGCTGGGCTTGGAAAACACAATGAGGCGCTGTCAAGCTGTGCAATCTCTTTTATATCACTGCCAACTCTCGTGACAATTATGCCCTTGAGCAATTTGTCCCGCTGTTTTGCAAAAGCAAGGTAGCCCTGTTTCTCATGGGCTACCGTATAGTGGTACGGGTTCATATAAGCCAGGTCATACTCTCCGGATAGCAGGCGGTTTTCAAACGTTGGAATGTCTTTTGCCGTGCGAAATACCAGCGTATAACCGGTTTTTTCTCCGATATAGCGCAAGATAGGTGACCACAACTTGGCAAGTTTTGTTGCCGATTGCTGTGGTACTATGGCAAACGAAAGCGGAGTGGGTTCGTCTGCATACGACGGGGCTCCTAGCAAAAAGATCAGCGCGATAGCAGGTGCATATTTAATACTCAATTTCATGGTCTACCCTGTCTCGGAAAAATATCATCGTGGCTATGCGGTTCGTTGTCTACGCGCTTATGCTATCACGTGAATAAGCGCTAAAATACGGTCTGAAACAGCAATTGAATTGCATCTTTACCTGACCGGTCCGATGCGACATAGTTAATCTGTACTTTGGCTGCATGTGGATTCTTTGAATCGACGTATGCGTTGAGGCCTATGGTTATATCGGTGCGATCCTTACCGTTGCCAGCAACGTCCAACGCATCCAGTTTGAAGGCCAATTGAAAGCGCGGGGAAAATTGGTAAGCGGCTTGCAAGTAGGCATTGCTACCGTCGACAGCGGGGTTGTTGGGATCGTCTCTTTGCATCAACTCTCCCTTAATGGTCAACCGCGGCAATGGGATGAGTCGGGCGCCCAAACCAACCAATTGCACCGTTTCTTGACCTGCAACGCTTGTTTGAGCATGCCCCAGGTAGGTTTCCACATGCAGATGCTTACTTGGATTAATTTCTATCTGGCCAACAAGCGTGTAGTCCTGTCCCACGATGCCAATATCACTCGCATTACTGGGCCCAGCGTTATAAGCTCCCGCGGAAAAACCGATGCCTCGTTCGCCCAGGCCCGATGCATGCAACATGAGGCCGACATTGCGATTGAAAATCAACTTCTGCCCCAAGCCCCGCTTGACAAAATCTAGCTTACTAGCCGGTGCATTGAACTCCATGCCCGCCGCTGTTTTCTTTTTGCCCACAGATAGTTTGAATCCGTTAATAGCCGACACCGGCAGGGAAAACGTGATGAAGGCGTCTTTGAGTGCCGTGGGCGTTTCACCGTCTTTGTCGATGAAATCGCTGGAAGCAGCTGCGTCGGCCGGTTTCCGGGCGATCAGCGATTGGTTAAAGTACTTGTTGAAGTCGACCATAATCTTGTAGGCCGCATGTTCGTTTATTGATCCTTTAAAGGAGACGAAGATGCGATCGAAACCAAAGACAAATACATCGTTTCCCTCGGCTTTGGTGCTAGTCGTATGCAGCAACGTAGCAACCTTCTGGGCAGAAGCTTGCTGCAGAGGCAGAAAAAAAGCCAGTAAAACGAGCATGCTACGGACACCCCGAAAGGTCGGCATAAAAGCCTGCTGCTGGGGTAGATGTTTGCGCAGCAGTCTCAGGTAGCCAACAACGCGCTTGCCATGCGTGAAATGCATCACAGAGGTCACTTTAAGGCTTGATTGTCTGTCCATTATATTCGGCTGCACCTTTCAGGTTTGCGGTGGATTGGTAAAAAAGGCGTGCGTCGATCCAACTTGTGGGGCCAGGCCCGAATGATGGTCGGATATGTTTCGTTCCACGTCCCAGCGAACCAGATCGGCTGAAATATATATCTCCTGCACTTATTGCTACTAAGCCAATATAAAACATTCTTAATACAAATGAAAACAATGATTTGCAATTATCTGCATTCTGTTTTTATTATCTATATTAAGGCTTTAATAGGCTAATTGACGACCGATTCAGGTCAAATCGCTGAGAAATCTTCTTTTTACCAGGATCGGATACCGCGTATCTGAAAAAACAATACCAAACTGTCAATTATTCTGCCCGAATAGCGTCTGGCGAGCGCAAGCGGGCGCAGATGGCCTCTGCCCTATCGCTGGGGCAAGAGGTGTCTGGCAAGAAGCGCGCGCTAGCGGCCTGTGCACCCGCTACTCAGTCACGACGCCGGTGAGACCTTCCTGCGGCTGATCTTTACTGTCGATTTCAAAAGGCTCAGTTATCCAACCATTTATCGGCAAGCTTTTCTGGGGGTAAAGTATGGAACACTGCACGGAACTAAATCAATCAAGAAGAGCAAAACGGATGCAAATAGAAAACAGAGTGGTGCTCCTCGACGGAGATCATTCGTTCCGCATTGAGGTATAGGTCGTTTGTTGATCACGGTTAATGGGTGCAGTATCTTAAGAGAAACATTGATACATCCAAAAGGAACAGCAATAACAAAATGAGTGATCCAGAGTATCAGCCTTTTTCCAAGAAATGGATGATCGCCAGTACGGTAATTTTTATTGCGGTAGAGCTATTTCTGGGAGGGCTGATTGGTGAAGTAGTCGTTGGCCGATTCATGTCGATCAGTTTGCGGTTTCTGATACAGGGCTTGCTTAACCTTGTTAGCTTCTTCATCGGTGGCTTCATAATCGGCCTGATCTCCCCAGGAATCCGCACCAAGGAACCCGCAGTAGGAGCATTTCTCTCTGTAGCATTCATGTTGTGCCTCTCGGTCTTTACCCCGTATAGCTTTATCCATTTCAGTCTTACGAAAATGTTAATTGGAGGAGGCGTGGCCTTTTTCCTTGCCCTTGCAGGAGCTCGTTTAGGCGAGAGAGTGGTCGGAAATATTAGGTAACGATTAGAGCCTGATAAGAGTCAATCATGGTACAGTCGTTCAAGGGCAAAGAGTACCGTGTCATAGAAAATTTCGTTCCATTTACCCCGGGCCAATCTATTCGGAACATTCGGCATTGCGTCTCCTCCAGCTTGGACTGTGCGCGGGCTAATTTAATCCTGTTGAGGTGGACTAAGAAGCTCCTTATAGCATAATCGAATTACGAGCTATATGAGCGAATTCATCAGGAATAACGGATACGAATTCATCTACGAACGACTGATTATGCCTGCAAGGGGAAGCGTGTCGTTTTCCAAGGCATTCAATCGATCCGTCACAGGCACTGACAGGCTTACCTGTTGTGGCCCACTTCGGATGAGACTTGCTGGTTGGCTAAAAAGCCTTCCGGGCTTAGGTAGCCCAGCCGGCTATGGGGTATTGTTGAGGGGATGTTAGATGGTCATCACGTAGCCGAAGACGCCCCACCGTCCCTGCGGTGGAATCCTCCTAACATTTAGGTGAGTCAACAGCTATAGGAGCTTAGGATCACGGCCTGGCAATTTTGGATCAAGCCGCGTTGAGATCAAGCGAGAGCAGCCTCAACCTGGGCAAGCAACTCTTCTCGTAAAAAAGGTTTAGTAAGCATTGTTTCAAAAACAACATCGGGGCACAGTTGCTTTACCTGCTCAACCGAAACTAATCGCCCACCTCCCGTCATGCCAATCACCTTTAAGTCTGGTCTAAAC
>JABHFS010000137.1 GCA_018672475.1 Gemmatimonadota bacterium
ATAACATTCCTCGCTCGCCAACGCCACATCGCCGATGGCCAAGCCGCTGCCGGGATACGCCCCGCCGATGCCGAGCTGCAAAACCCAGTCCGGCCGCACAGCCTGCAACACGCAAGTCAACGCATGCGCCGTATTGACCGCCCCAATCCCCGTCTCAACTAATAATACCTCCCGCCCCGCGATGTTCCCTCGCACCCACTCCCGTCCAACCACGACCTGCCGCACAACATCCTCAACTCTCTCCTGCAACACCTGTTGCTCAAAGAGCGTGGCGCTCAATACAAGAATTTCCCCCATACCTCATCCTTCAACCAATAAACGTTGGGCTCGTCTGCCATAGACCTCCTCCAATCCCACCCACCCCCTTCCGTACACAAAACAGCCGGAGAAAACACCCCCGACCGATCTCTTCTTCCAGCTTTGTAAAACGCCGTGCAATCTAACGGCGCGACTTCCGGTCCGTCCGTTCCCCTCGCTGCTCCACATCCGCCATAACCTCCTCCACGTCGATCCCGATGTTCTCCGGGTCCATCACCTTGGTGATCTCGCGACCGTCGGCCTGCGACCGAATCGCCAAACTGATAATAAACGGCGCCGCGCGCGGCTTCTTGTTCGGTTGCGTCAACAGCGCCACGACCGGCTTGCGTGAATCGACGGGGTTCGGTTCGTAGACGATGGCTTGTTCGCCAGTATTCATCTCGACCAAACTGCCGACCGGGTAAAGTCCCAAAGTCTTAATAAAAAGATCGACGACCTTCTCGTCGAACTCGGTGACCTTATTCTTGTGGATCCGCAACAACGCCTGATACATCGGCATCGCCGGCTTGTAGACCCGCTTGGCCGTCAGCGCATCATAAACGTCGGCCACCGCCGTCAGCCGCGCGTAATAGTGGATCGAATCCCCTTCGAGCGCCTGGGGATACCCGCTGCCATCCATCATCTCATGGTGCTGCTCGGCGATCGCGATCTGTTCCTCGCTGAACGAGCCGTCTTCGCGCATAATATCACCGCTATAGGTGCCATGTTTGCGCATCTCCTGCAACTCGTGCGGCTCAAAGCGCCCCGGCTTATTGAGAATCTCCAACGGGACACGCGTTTTGCCCACATCGTGCAAGAGCACGGCGGTGGTGATCGCCGGCAGCATGCCCGGATCGGTTCCGTCGTGCATCGCCATGGCCGTAACCAAGGTGCAAACATTCATGCAGTGCATCGCGGTGTAAGGGTCGTGTTTTTTGATACGGGTCAAGCTGACCATCGCGTCGACATTGCGCAGGATACTCTCCGAAATTACCCCTCCGGCCTCCTGCACCTTCTCGACATCCATCTCCTTGCCCTCGGCCACGTCCTGCAAAGCCGTCTTGATGGTGTTGGTGGTCTCGGTGCGAACTTCCTTGGCCTGCTCGATCTCTTCGTCGTAGTGGACTAGGCGACCTTCGGGCGGCGGCTTGCGACTCGGATCGGTCAGCGGCTTGACATTATCGGGCATATCCTCGCCCTTGTCGGTATCGATCGTCACCATCGACAAACCCGTTGAGCGCAGGCTGGCGATTATATTGTCGCTGCCAATCAACAAGCCCCCGTCCTGCGTGATCTTCTCATTCATCCGCCCAGTCAGACGAGCGCGCTTGCCCGCACCACCGACACCGGTCGCATTAGTCGCCGACAGGTATCTTACTTCCTCGCCGTCTTTTTCCTCGGTTACCGCCTCGGCGTCGAGGAACATGCCGACCTGAAGATCTTTAATTGAAATTAGTTTTTTCATCTACTTACCAAGTCTATTTTCACTACCTTTGCACTAATAATTAGATAGAAATCGAGAGGACCTGTCAAGCACTTTGGGAAAAAGACCGTAAAATCAACCACTTGAACAATTCACATGCTTGACACGCCAACGGTGCAACCGTACACTCCCGCGCAAATGAAGGAATGTCTATGTGCCTGTGTATACTGGTGCATCAGTGGTTGGATTCCACCCCTTTGATCATGGCGGCCAACCGCGAAGAGCACTACAACCGTCCCTCGCTTCCCCCAACTTGGCGTCCGGAGGGCATCTTTGCCGGCAGCGACCAGCGTCAAGGCGGAACCTGGCAGGGGATCAATGACCGCGGCCTGCTCGTCGCCCTGACGAATCGCGTGAGCACCCTCCAGGATGCAAACCGGCGCTCACGCGGCTTGCTCTGCCAAGATGTATTGCAGCAAGCCACTGCACGAACATCCGTAGATTGGCTGCTCCACCATTTCCCCTGCGAGCCCTACAATCCCTGCAATCTGCTCTGCGCGGATGCCGAGGAAGCCTTTGCCGTCCACTACGACGGACACCAGGCCAGCGTGCAAAGCCTCAGCCCCGGCCTGCATCTGCTCGCCGATACCGATGTCAATGACCCGATGCATCCGCGCATCCAACACGCGCTCACGCTGCTGCAAGATCTACCCGAAGATTGGCCCACACTCAGGGATATGCTGGAATCAGTGATGGCCGACCACCACGAGGAGCTCATCCCCCCCGCCTCCATCTGCATCCACGGCGAACGCGCCGGCACGCTATCCTCCTCGGTGATCGCGCTACGCGACCGCAGCCTGTCCGAGGCGCGATTCCACTTTGCCGACGGATCGCCTTGCTCGACACCCTACACCGATCTTTCGGCGCAATTTAGCGATCGCCCCAGCTGATGCAAGTTTCCGATATCCATATCCACCCAGTCTCCATGCCCCGCATCTACAATACGAGGGTTGCCGCCGGAGGCCCACTCGGCGGCAAAGATTATTCGCATTACTACCTGCTCGAATTCGAGACTGCCACCGGCCTCAGGGGCCTCGGGGAAATTTCCGATATAGAGGAGAGTTGGGCCGTACCGGCACCGGAGCTACTGCGCCAAACACTGCTCGCCCCGCTCGCCGGAGCCGACGTGCGCCAACGCCTGCCCACCTGGGAACGAGTCGACGAGGTTTTGCCCACCAACTACCACCCCGAATTCCGCAACCTCGTCAGTTCGGCCGTCGACACGGCCCTGCTCGATCTTGCGGGCAAATACTACAGCGCCCCGGCGCACGCGCTTTTGGGCGGCCAGTATCGCGATCAGCTCGCCATATCCTGGGTCGCCTATATCCGCAGCGCCGAAGAATTAGCCGAGGAAATCCAAGAAAAAGTCGACGCCGGTTTCACGGCCTTCAAACTCAAGGTCGGAGCCGATTTCGAGCTCGATTGCGAGCGTATCCGCATCTTCCGCCGCATCGCCGGCCCCGACGCCTACCTCAAAGCCGACGCCTCCGGCGCATGGAGCGAAGAAGAAGCCATCGACCGCATCCGCGAGCTATCAGCCCTCGGCGTCGACGCAGTCGAAACCCCTTTGCAACAGATATCGCGCGCAATCGCCAAAGACCACCCCGAGGAGATCAACTCCGATCCCGACGCCGCAGCAGCGGCCCTCGCCCGAGTACGCGATGCGGTACCCGCCGATATAATCGAACACGTAGCCGACTTCGACGACACCTTCGCGCTGGCCCTCCTGCGCCATAAGGCCGTCGACGTTTTCAATATTGTGCCGGTGCAAGCCGGCAGCCTGCACCGCGCCCAGCGCCTGATCCAGATCGCCGAGGCCGGCGGCATACCCGTGCTGCTCGGCAGCACCGTCGAGTTGGGCATTGGCACCGCCGCCGCACTGCATCTAGGCATTGCATCCAAAGGCGTCACCGTCTCCTCGGATCTGGTCGGCCCCGGACTCTTAGCCGACGATGTGACCGCACCCCGCCTAGCCTACCAAAACGGCCACCTGCGCGCGCCACGCGGCATAGGCTTGGGTGTCGACCTGGTCCCCGCCCTCGTCGAAAAATACCGCACGCCATGAGCATGCGCATCGGCACCGCCCAACCCGCCCAACGCCTCATCGATTTTAATATCCGCGACTCGGCCAAGGGCCTCGCCACCGGAGAAAGCAATGGCGGCACGATCGTCGCCGCCGAGCCTCGCCAAAGTAGCAACCGAAGCCCCCCCGAAGAGATCACCCGACGCTGCAATGGCGTGCTAACGGTGGGCGCGGAACAATTTCAGGCGGCGGATGCATTATTAAAGGAAGACAAAACGGCGGAAACCGTAGAGGCCTTAACAAAACGGCGCGACGCATACCCCGGTTCATGGATCGACCGGGTCGCCGCCGAGCGCATTGAAAGGAAAACACTATGAAAAAAAAGCGGCGAATATGGTTCTGCGGTGGTATTGAACAAGCCGCCGCGCAGCCCGACCTCCTGGCCCGCCTGCGCGACGAAATCGGCCTAACTACCATCATGCCCGAAAGCCCGATCTGCCACACCTCGGGTTTTGCAACTTCAGACGAATTGGCAAAGCGTGGGCCCTTCGAAGATTGGCGTTCACGCGCCGACCTCTACCCCCGAATCGCCGAGGGCATCTACCCACCCGTCGCCGGCATCATCTCGGGTTTTGATGACACCCCACTCAAGAAGCTGATAGAATCAGCACAAAAAACCGGCATCGAAGTATGGGGCCATATTGGCCTGTGGAGCTATGGCGGCGATGTCTATCCCGAATACGCGATGCGCGATATCGAAGGCGAGCCGCTCGACATGCGCTACAAGCAATGGGGCATCGGACTGTGCCCGAGCCGTAAAAAAATCAACGATTGGACGCGCGATGGCCTAATCGACGCGGCGCAACGCTACGCGCTCGACGGTTTTTGCGTCGATCACGCCCGCTACGCCGCCCCGGCCAATGTGCACGGCCTCTTCGCCTGCGGTTGCGTACATTGCCAACGCGAAGGCGCAGCGCTCGGTTACGATGTCGCCCGTCTATACGATGGCCTGCGACACTTCCGCCAAAGCCTCAAGACCCTCGACCGCCGGCAAATCAGCCGCATGATCGCCCACCAACCCAATCTCTGGGACTTCCTCAACCTCTGCGAGGGCGGTGCGGAATTGCTGGAGTGGTTCCGCATGCGGGCGGGTTTATTGGCCGCGCGTATGGCCGAATTTCGCAATGCAATAAACGAAGCCACCGGCACCAAGCCCTTCGGCAGCGATGTTTTTCCGCCTTCGGTCGCGCTATTGGGCGGGCACGATTATACCGCTTGGCAACAAGGCGCCGATTATCTAACCGGCGGCTCGTCATTCGGCGGGGTCGTCGGCTGGGCGACGATGGTGACGAACCTGGCCGGAGCATGGGCGCCGGCCCTGTGCCGGACGATCGATGAGTTGCAAGAAGACGAGGCGTTGGCACTAATCTACCGACTGTTCGGCTATGAGGATTTGAATTTGCCGCTAACCTTGGCAGGACTGCAAGAAGCACAATTGCCGCTTCCCGAAATCTTCGCCCGTGAGGTGGGCAAGCTGAAAGCCGTCGCCGATCCCAATATCGGCCTCTACCCCCCGCTCTCGGTTTCGGCGGCACCCGATATCGTACAAGCCCTTTGCGAGGCCGTGGTCGACAACGAATGCGACGGGGCGATGCTAACTTTTGGTGCGACCGAGGAGGCAATCGAGAGTGTATTGCAGCTAGATCTTGCGCAATGGCTAGATCGTTAAAAACCTGATCGCCGAATAAGAATCGAGCTTGTCGCCCTTATCAGCTCCGCTTCACTATTGCAAAGCGCGTCTATTTTCGCCAAACCCCTTTGTGGCCCACAGCCCTATTTATTAATAGGGCTTATATCACCCATAACCCCTTCACATTTGTCACCATCTGCCCCCAGCAGTACTTTCTTGGCCATACCCGAGACCATACAGATCAGCCCGTAGAAAGGAACACCATGAGCCAACGCCTCTCCTACGCCAGCGCCGGCGTCGACATCGACCAGACCGACGCCGCCAAGCGCGAAATGGCCAAAAGTATGGAGACTACCGACCCGCGCGTCCTCAACCGCATCGGCGCCTTCGCCACGCTTATTGACGCCAGCTTCCCCGGCATCGCGCACCCGGTACTCGTGCACAAAAGCGAAGAGCCCGGCTCCAAACAGAAACTGGCCTTCGCGCACGGCCGCCACCGCTCGGTCTGCTACGATATGGTCAACCACCTCATCGACGATATCATCGTCATGGGCGCCGAGCCGGTCTCGATACAGGACGTCATCGTCTGCGGCACACTTGACGGCACTATCGCCAGCGACCTGGTCGACGCGATGGCCGACGCCTGCCGCCAGCAGGACTGTACCCTTACCGGCGGCGAGACCTCCGTGCAACCCGGCGTGATCCCCGACGGCCTCTACGTGCTCACCGCCAGCGTCATCGGTGTCGTCGACAAGGACAAGATCATCGACGGCGGCACAATCAAAGCTGGCGACCAGGTGATCGTACTCGCCTCCAATGGCCTGCACACCAATGGTTACACCCTGGTCCGCGCGCTACTCGAACAAAAACCTGATCTGCTCGAACAAGACGTGGCCGGCGAGTCCTTCCTCGAATCCGTGCTCAAACCCCATACTTGCTACTTCCAGCCTTTGCGAGGCCTCTTTGCCGATCCGGGCCTGCACGGCATGGCCCATATCACCGGCGGCGGCCTGCAAGACAATCTCAACCGTGTCCTGCCCGACCACCTCAACGCGCAACTCGACCTTAGCAACTTGCAGATCCCACCGGTCTTCCGCACATTGCGCACTACCGGCGATCTCGACGACCAAGACATGATGCGCACCTTCAACATGGGCGCGGGCATGGCGCTCGTCGTAGCGCCAGAGGCCGTTGAACAAATGCTAGCGCACTTGGCCGACAAAAATTGCCACGCCTATCGCATGGGGGAAATCGTCGAAGGCGAGAAGAAAGTCGAATTCAGCGGCGCACTCTCCTGGTGACGACGACCAAGACCGGCCTGTGCATCATCTGCCGCCACATGCGCAAAGTCGAGACAGAGCGCGGCTCGGTCTTCTTTTTATGCCGCCTGGCGGCCGAAGACCCGCGCCTAGGAAAATACCCCCGCCTGCCCGTGCTCTCCTGCCACGGCTATCAGCCAGTGGAGAATCCTCCGGTATAGAGGTCCTTTACCCCCCCAACCCTCGGGGCCTTTAGTAGTTGCCGCCAAAGTCTATAAGGGTATCTTAGGGTGCACCCTAACGTGAGATCTAAAGGTCGGAGTATGGCGCGCCGCAAACGCAAAAAACCACCGAAAAAAACCAGCCCGGGGCGCTCGAATACCGGGCCATTGGCGATTACGGTGGCCATACTTGTCGCGATTCTCGGCTCTTTGTATTTATCGGGCGAGAACCGCTCCTGGCAAGAATATATCGATGCGGGCGACCGCGCCTTAAAGCGCGGCAATTACGAATGGGCTGAGAAGATGTACAACGAGGCGCTGCAGTACGCACAGAACAAAGACGCCAAAAACCCCTTGATTGCCAAAACCAGAGCCTATCTCAAACGCCTAGAAAAAGTAAAAAGCCGTTAGAGTCGCCAGTGCGTCCCCATCAAGGACGTTTTCTCGCCCAAGTTTTCTACCTGATAATACACCGTATATACCGAGCCATCACGCAACTGCACTGAGGCTGGATAACCCAGATCGCGATCGGGTGCCTCGCTCAATTGCACTTCCGCGTCGACATCCCAAGTCTCACCACCGTCCCCGCTAATACACGCATACACGCCAAAAGGCGCCCACCGCTTGGCGTAGGTCACCAGTAGCCGGTCATCAGCCAAACGAAACAGGTGTGGTGGCAAACCGCGCATAAACGTCGGACTCGGCTCCGACCAACTCAACCCCCCGTCCGCACTGATCGCCTGATGCAGCGGATGATCCCCATTGCAATCGCGGAATAACGCCACCACCAGCCCGTCCGCCCGCTCGACCATATGCGGCTCGTCATAGGACAGCATCTGCGCATCCGCGGGCACAGGAAAGTCACTGATAACCTGCCACGATCGCCCGTCATCGCGCGATTCGGCGATTGAAATCGCATAGGGCGACTGCGCAGGCGACCCATTCCAATCCGCCGGCTCGCCATGCGAGCAATGCGGCCGCTGCCCTAAAAAAAGCAAGCGCCCGTCGCACAGCTGAATCGGGCCGTGTGGCGCGGTGACGTGACTCGGGACCGGGTCCTGCCAACTGTGGCCGTGATCCGTCGACCGAATCGTCCAATGCCCTTGCCACGGGCCACCGTATGGCCCGGTAAACGAGCTGACGATCACCGTACCCTCGGCCGTGACCAACACCCCCGAGTCTCGATCATCAATCGGCGTGTCCAATATCGTCACCGCCGCGTCCCAGGATTGGCCGCCGTCCCGGCTGCGGAGCAATTGCACCTTACCGTCGTTAGAGATATGGCCTGCGCGGTCGCCGGAAAAAACGGCGAGCAAGTCGCCATTAACCGCCAGTGCGATACTAGGCCAGCCGATATAGCGGCCCGGCTGTTTGCAGAGCATTTGTTTGGCAATAATTTCGGGCATGCTCAGACCCTTTCTTCGCCAAATGCGAGCAATCGCTCGCGGCACTTCGCCGCAAGATCCAAGACGGGAAACGCGCCCGCCCAATGCGCTGTAGCCAACACCACACCAAGCCGCAACCGCCCCGCCGTCACAACGAATTTTTCTTTCTCCCGCGCAAAAGCCGCCGGGACCGCCTCTTGCCAATACGCCGGATCACAAGCATAACCGCATAGACACACTTCGGGAAAAGCCAACATCTCTACCCCTTTCGCCGTGAATTTCTCCATCGATGCAATGATCTTCTCCGCGCTTTTGCCCGGTTCGGGAAAGCGCAATGTCACGATGCCCTTACCCTTTCGATCAGCGCCGTAATACGCCGTTTGCTCTCCGCCCGCGCCGCCTTCAGCCCCTCGACACTGACCTCATCGCCCTGCAAATAGTCCAACACCACATCCTCCGCCGCCACATATTCACCGCAAAGCCCCGCCACATCCGTGGCTATTTCGTTGGGAACCACCACCACCCCGTTGCAATCCCCGTGCAGCAAATCCCCAGGATGCACTATCACCCCACCGACGGCCACCGGCACCATCAAATCAACGATATGCCCATAGCCGTGCGAGCATATCGCCCCGTCGCTAAAAGCCGGGAAACCCATCCTGCCGACCTGCGCCAAATCCCTGGCTGCACCACTGGTGATTAACCCGACCGCACCAAAAGTCTTATAAGTAGTACACATCACCTCGCCAAACGAAGCCCCCCTCGTCGGCTCGTCCAAATCCTGAAAAACGACGATTGTCGGAGAGGGAATCTGCGCGAAAGTAGCCACCTGCTCATCCAGAGCCGAATAGACATCGCCCTCTCTGGCCGGAGCCTGCGCGCGATAGGTGGCGGTAGCCGCATACCCCACCAAAGGCTCCATCTGCGGATAACAGGCTTTGATCCGCGCATCCATATAGCCCTCGTGACGCCCTCGCACCTCGAAAACTTCGATCACATTGCAAATGGTCGGCGTATCGTATTGTCGTAAAATACCCAATTGTTCTGCAGAAAGCCCATGCATCCGATCTCTCCCGTATTTAGCATATAACATCGACCGTTGAGCAGCGTGCGGTCGACCTGATTATGGGGCGCAATTGACCTCTCTTCCCCACTAAGCTCAGGCGTTGCAGATCTTCCACCTCACCTCGCCTAAAAATACCCTCCTTAACTAAGCCCTGTCAAAAATTTGCCCTGCCCCCATCGCAATGCTTATATCACTCACATCCTCATACCCAATAGAAAGCGCCGCAAAAAATGCATCAGTTTCCCTTAATAGAAGTCGCCGGTACCGCCCGTGAGATGGGCCGCCAGCACGGCGAACAAGCCGCCGCCCTCATCACCCGCTATCTCGCCTGGGTCGAAAAGTCCACCGGTAAGGACCGCGACGAACTTGGCGCCCGTGCCCGCGCCTTCGAGCCCTTTATCGACACGCTCAATCCGTTGCTACTCGATGAAATACGCGGCCTGGCTGAAGGTGCTGCTATCCCCTACGAGCACGCCCTGCTGTGCCAGGCGCGCGGCGAAGCAGTCAAAGCCCCATTGGAGGGCTGCACCGCCTTCGCCCTCAACGCTACCGCCACCCGCCACGGCCAAACCCTAGCCGGCCAAAATCAAGACCTGCCGCCCGAATTTTCCGATATCGGTATCGTCCTGCACCTCAAACCATCCGATGGACGTCCGCGCGCGATCACCTTTACCTTCGCCGGCCAACTCGGTTATATGGGCATGAACCACCTCGGTGTCGCGCACTTCGCCAATGGCCTCGGCAACGCCGAATGGCGCCTTGCCACACCGCACTACCCGCTCAAGCGCACCCTGCTCGAGCAAACCGACATCCCCGCCTGCCTGAAAATAATAGAACAACACCGGGTGACCTCGGCGGGCAATATGGTCCTCTGCGACGGCAAGCAGCAAATCGCCGACGTCGAAATCCGCCCCGAGGCCATCGCCCACTACGCCGACGAGCATCCCGACCGTCGCCTCCACACCAACCATTACCTGAGCGATGAATTTACCTCGTACAATAAAGACGCCATGGCCGACTCGGTCCCCCGTCTCACCCGGATTCGTGCGTTAGTACAAATGCACTGGGGCAGCATCGATGTCGACGTCATGCAGGAGATACTAGCGGACCACCAAGGGGACCCCGGTGCGATCTGTCGCCACGGCGAGGGCGGCTCGCATTCGATCTGCGGCTATATCGCCGAACCTGGGAAGGGATTATTCCACGTAAGGCGCGGACATGGATGCTTGGGGACTTGGACGGCGTATGAGGTATAACCCTGCTATCGATCACTAAAGCAATTGATTGAGATACGGCAACGCCAAACCGACGATAGCCCCCAACACCGCTCCCAGCAGCTCGATATACCGCAACTGGTCGGCGATCAAGCTGCGCACCATATGCTCGACCCGCAACAAATCAAAAGCCATGACCTGCTCGCGTACCATGCGCGCAATATCCAACTCGTCGAGCAGCACCGGCACCTCCCGGCGCAAAAGCTCTGTCGCCTGACGCTGGCTCCAGTCGACGAGCGCGGCCTCGTCCGCCGCCGTCAACGCCAACCATTGGCGCAACGATCGCGCACCCAACGCACCCGCTCCGGCCGATGCCATGAACTCACCGAGCCGCCGACCCAAACCCCAAGCGGCTACTTGCCCGTCCTGCAACTGCATCAACCCGAGCAAACGCCTTCGCATATCCGCCCAAGCCGCGTCGGGCAATAGCTCAGACAATGGATCTTCTCGCCGCCGCCGATACTGATCCAATAGTAGCGTTTTGACTTGCGAGCGAATTCTGCCACTGGTCATCCACGTCGCCGCGACCTGCCCGATCTTCGCCGCCAACGGCCCGCCCTGCTCTCCGACCAATGTGCCCAGCGGTTTTTCTAGTAAGGCATCGATCCCGGCAAACAAATGGCGCTCGATCTGGGCACGCGTCTCAGCGCTAGCCAGATACTCCTGTGCCATCGCCGGCAAGCGCTCGGCGACGACCGCCTCGATCTGTTCACCGAATAAACGCAACCCCATTCCACTGACCAACCCGCGCAAACCGCCTTCGCGTTCGACATAAGCGCTCAAAGCCTCAAAGAGCCGCGTACTCACCTCGTCAATATGGTCCGCCGAACTCAGCCAAACCGCCAAACGATCTAAAAGCGCGGGGATCTCCTGCTGCAAACCCTGCTTGAGCGCCTCGCGCAACTCGTCGGGGACCGCTTCCTGCAAGGGCGCGTCCCGCTCGAGAAAGGCCAGCGCCTGCCCCTCGAGCGCCGAGGCCAGATCTTGCTGAGTCTGATCACGCGTCAACACCCCGTCCAACAGCCCGGCCAATGCCTCGACCGCCTCCTCCCCCACGAGCGTTCCCAACGGCAAAGCGCGGACCTGCCGTTCCACGACATCCAACAGGGCCTGTTTCGGCCCCAGCGAGGCCTCCGTCCTGCTCCACGCTGCCAAAAGCGCCAACACCCGCTCCACCAGCGGTTCGACCTCGGTCGCGGGCAACCAGGCCAACACGCCGGCCGGAGACTCGTCAAACAACCGCCCGATACGCACACCGAGCAATTGCCGCAGACTCTCCTGCAGGGCTGGGCGCTCGATCTGCTCTACCAGATACTCTCGGTAGAGCAGGTCCTCGCCGACTACCTTGGCCACATTATCGGCTAAACGAGCGCGATTTTTCGGGATAACGCCCTGCCAGCCCAAAGTATACCAATGCGGCTCCAGCGGGCGAAAGAGCGAACGGATCGCCAACGCGTTGGTAAAATAGCCGATAAAAGCGCCGAGTCCGGCGCTGGCAACTATCTGAGCGAGGGAAACCATAGGGAAAATACTAGGAAGAAAAGCAGGAAGGGGCGTCGACCGGCCTTACAGGCACTGGTCGACCATATTCTTAACTTCTTCGAGAATATCCTCGGCGAGGGCTTCGCGCAGTACGGGAATATTGCCATCGACCAGCTTGAGTTTTTTCATCACCCGCGGATCGTAGCGACTCGGCTCCTCCGGCAGATAGCCCAAACCGATCTCCTTGCAGAGGTTGTCGGCCATATGGGTCAGACAGGATAGCGGGGACGGGTCGTCGCCGACGGTGTGGTGGCTGCCCACGGCATGCGCGATATCTTCGCCCATATTGGCGTTGATCATCAGCAATTGGCCGACGCGCTCGTGGTTGACCATATCGCCCAATTTATTCTCTACGGTGCAAAAATCGAGGCCGCCCTTCTCCATCTGCTCCACCACCCGCGCGAACCAGTCCCAATAAAAGAAGCCCAACACCAATTTACCAACATCGTGCAAGAGGGCGCTGATCCAATAATCATTGAATTCGAGTTTCGTCTCGAGCACGATCATTTTGCCGGTTACCAGTTTGTCGGCAATCACCGCACAACCGACCGAATGCTCCCAAAAACGCCGCATGTCGAATGCGCTCTCCTGCGGCTTGACCAGGCTGTTGACCAGCTTGATCTGCTGGGCGATGGCGCCGACTTTTTTCAGCCCCAACCGCACGATGATAGCGTTCAGCGACCAGCTGCTCTTACGGCCGATGTCGGCGAAGACCGGCGACTTGACCACCTGCTGGAGCTTCATGACGATGGCCGGATCGCGGCAGAGCAATTGTTCGAGCTGTTCGGTGGTGGTCTTCGGATCGCTCACCAGGCACATTATGCGCACGATGATCTCGGGCAAGGTCGGCAGCGTGTTGAGGTTTTTTAGCCGGCGCTCGACGCGCTGTTGCAACACCGCGTAGGGCACCTTGTCGATATCCTGGATCAAATTGCCAATACCATGGTCTTCCAAGACATCGGAGACAATCGTCTGCAGCGACGATTCGGCACTGGCAAAGGCCGTCTCCCAGGGGCAGTAATATATGCTTAGTCGCTCGCCGACGATTCCGCGCTGCCGTTCTATCGCGCTTTGCGGCAACACTAAAAATAGCGGCAGCGCCCCGTTATGTCCCAGCGAATCGAGCGTGTGCTCGTTTGAAAGCGGGTTGTTCTGGACGACAAAGACACAGCGCGCAGCCGTGCCCTCTTGTAGTAAAATTTCCGCGGCTTGGTCCAATTCCTGGATCACGGTGATCGTCAGACCGCATTGGTAATTGAGCATCAGATTGAGGAATTTGGCCAGCACCTGCTGAGGCTTGCCCTCCTGCTGGACGATCAGCCCACTTTGCTGACCGGTGCCGTATGCGCTTCCGCTGGTTGTCATAAAATCTTACTGGTGTTTATTAATCGCAGGCAGTAGAAGAACCGCTACAAGGGTAGAGACACAATCGGGCTAGGCTAGGCGTTCAGCGTCGTCTTCCGGGGCATAGCCCAATTCCTGACGGGCGCTCTGAATATCCCAGTAGGCCCGGGTATTGGCCGAGATTCCATAATAAATCCCGAAGCGCACGTCGGCCTCGATTCCACGCCAAACCAACTGCACGCAATCGCGGTGGCTCAGCCAAGTCGAAAGGATACGGTCGCCCTGGCGCTCAATAACAGCCGAATCCGGTTGAAATGAGCCGATGCGCAGGCAGATGACCTCTAAACCGTGTTCGTCGACATAATAACGGCCCAGATCTTCGCCGAAAGCCTTACTGACCCCGTAGAGGCTGTCGGGCCGCTCAGGTAACTCCGGCGTCGTATAGACCCCGTCCTGCTCGTAGAAACCCGTGACGTGGTTGGTGCTGGCGAAGATCACCCGCTTGACACCCTTTTTCCTGCAGGCTTCATAGGTACAATAAACGCCCTGGATATTTTTCTCCAGCACCGACTCCCAAGACGCGTTAGTGCTCGGGTCACCGGCCATATGAACCACGGCGTCGACCCCATCGACGGCCGCTTCGATCGCCGCCATATCAGCGACGCTACCCAACACAACCTCCTCGCCCTCGGCCACCTCCAATACTGTGCGGTGATACATCAAACGCAGGTCATAACGGTCCTTGAGTCCCTCGCGCAGCACCTGCCCAATCCGGCCGGCCGCACCGGTGATCAACACTTTCTTGCGCCCCATCAACGTTCCCTTTCCAATAACCGCCACACCAGGGTCACTATGAGAAAAGACCCTACCACCAGACCAACGCCCCAAAAAATGCGCCGCCGCCAACGAGACCGACGGCGACCGAGTTTCCAGGGTTTAGGCAGATCGAATGCCGTGCGAGTGCCGTGCGAATGCGCGTTGCGAAATGCCGTAGCAACGTTCATCATATCATCCCCTTGTTGCTTTCAACGACTGGCCCAGAGCATACCGCGGCGCTGGATCTCGCGCGCCTCGGGCACATCGAAGTCCACAGCTACGTGGCCCAGCGATGAGTAGAACACGCGCCCCTTGCCCCACTGGCGCTTCCACACCACCGGCATCACCGTGCCATTGACCCAGGGCGAACTCTCGATACCCGCGAGCACCGTGGTCGCCAAAACCTCGTTGCCCGGGTCGGTGTGCATATAATACTGCTCCGAATGCATCTGAAAATCGCCCAAGCCCGCGACGATCGGGTCGTCTGACGTGATATTGACGGTGTAGTCGATAATCCCGTCGGGATGAGCGACCCACTGGCCCCCGACCATGAATTGGTAGTTGGTGTTGTTGCGAAACGAGTCGCCCATGCAGCCGTGCCAACCCGCCACGCCGACGCCGCTCTCGATCGCCGCCAAGAGCCCTTTTTCCTGATCGCCCTCGATGGTACCCATCGTCCAAGTCGGTACGATCAAGTCCTGGGCCAGCATCAGGTCCTGGTCTTTATACGTGTCGAGCGTATCCGAGATCGTCACCTCAAAACCCTCTTCTTCGAGGATCGGCGCAAACACGTCAACGCATTGCTTGGGCTCATGCCCCTCCCAGCCGCCCCATACCATTACCGCTTTTTTGGCCATTGCCGTCCCTTCCTATCTGGCACCGCGCGCCAATTCGTTGCCCACTAAATAATCGTAACTATTTTCGACCGCTTCCATCATGTCGCTCCCGCAGCGGTCGAGCTCGACGATCAGCCAATCGCAAGTGCCATGGCTAGCCTCGATAATCGGCGGAATATCCATCGCGCCTTCGCCGATGGCCTGCATATCCTTTTCCGAGTCCAAGGGACCGTCTTTGATATGCAATAGCGGAGCCCTTTCGCCCAACGCTTCGACTATGGCCACCGAATCGCCGCCGCCGGTGTTGACCCAATAGGTGTCGACCTGGAAAAATATCTTCTCGTCAAGCATCTCGACCAGTATCTCAAACCCGGGTCGGCCCTCAACTTCGGTAAACTCCCACCAGTGATTGTGCAGTCCTAGTTCGAAATCGTTTTCCTCAGCGATCTGGCTGGCTTGGTTCCAGCGATCGCAGAGTTCCTTGAGCGCGTCCATACTCTCGAAAGCCTCGCGCGGTGTCGAGGTCACCACTCGGTTAACCTCCAATTGGTTCGCCAGCTCGATAACCTGGTTTTTTTGCTTTCCGAGGGGCAATTGAGAATGCATGCTGCACACTTCAAGACCCAGGTCAGCAAATAGGTCGCCGGCCTCTTCCACCGTAACACCGGGAAAACCGGCCGTCTCGACTCCCACGTACCCGATCTCGGAGATACGAGTGACCACGGACTTGAAGTTCTTAGCAAGAGCCTCGCGGACGGTGTAGAGCTGAATAGCTATGGGGGCAGCCATTTCTTCCTTCCTTGTATATATGGTTAAAGAATATGATACAGAATATTAATATGATCTGCGATTGGGTTCGCTCTGCGGTACAATATGTGCTTTCAGTGTTAATTTCAGGTCGTAAGGGTCTGCCATATGATATATTGTATATAGGGAAAAAATAGGCCTATTGGCAAATAATCCGCAATTAGCCCGTCCCTGTCAAATAGTTCGTGGCCAACTTGATCAAGCATTGCCTAGGTTCTACATTAACAGCCAAATCAAGGAGAAAAGCCCATGAGTAGCCAAACAAAGGTCCGCCTCGGTTTTATCGGTGCCGGCTGGTGGGCCACCAGCAACCATATGCCCGTGCTCGCCGCCCGCGAAGATGTCGAACTCGCCGGTGTCTGCCGCCTTGGCAGCGCTGAGCTGGCGAGGGTCAAAGACCACTTCAGTTTTTCCTACGCCACAGAGGACTACCGCGAGCTGCTGGCCAATTGCGAGCTCGATGGAGTCGTCGTCGCCTCACCACACCCGCTGCATCACCAACACGCCAAAGCCGCCCTCGAGATGGGCCTGCCGGTGATGTGCGAAAAACCGATGACCACCCGCGCCGGCCACGCGCGCGAGCTGGTACAATTAGCTGAAGAAAAAGGCGTGCCCCTGCTCGTACCCTACGGCTGGCACCACAAACCCTTTATCCAACGGGCCAAAAAGTTAATGGACGACGGCGCGATCGGCAAAATCGAGTTCGCGACCTGCCATATGGCCTCGCCGATCCGCGACCTGCTCTCCGGCGTCGAAGTCGACGTATCCGAGATCTCCGGCCAGGACTCCGCCACGCTCTTCGGACCGACCCCGGCCACCTGGGCCGATCCCGAAATCGCCGGCGGCGGCTACGCACACGCGCAGATCTCGCACTCATCCGGGTTGCTGTTCTGGCTTAGCGGACTCAGGGCCGAGCGCGTCTTCGCCGCGATGAGCGCGCCCGGGTCCAGAGTTGAGCTCTACGACGCACTCACCGTGCGTTTCGCCGGCGGCGCCATCGGCACCGTCAGCGGCGCCGGCAACGTGCCCACCGACCAGAC
Source organism: Gemmatimonadota bacterium (assembly GCA_018672475.1). GTDB lineage: Bacteria > Latescibacterota > UBA2968 > UBA8231 > UBA8231. The sequence goes on from JABHFS010000137.1 coordinate 17,084, forward strand.
CTTCCAGGTCGATTTACGTCTCTTCGGCTCGGAGGGCATGCTGCTGTTGGACTGCGAGCGCGCCCGCATGCACCTGCGCCGCCACGACGGCCAGCACGTCGTCGAGGAAGTCGCCGAGGACGCCGGCGGTTACGAATGCGACGGACCACCCAATAATTTCGCCGACCTAATCCTAGGCAAAACCGACGTCAACTGGACCCCCGGCGAGGCGGCGATGCGCGGGGTCGAGATGCTCGACGCGGCCTACCGCTCGGCCGCCTCAGGCCAGGAGGAACAGGTATAAAGCACAAATTCCTTGCCCGAGCTGCCGCCGACAGCTGCGCGATCGTATAGCGAACGGCCGTGCATCGCCATCTGCTCGCGCAGCACTCTCTTGCATTATAGCATCTCAAAAGCCTTAGACATAAAATCCACGGCGCCGAAATTACCCGACTTCAACGCCAGAAAAAGCCCGCGCCCGTCGTAACACCACGGCACCCCTGGATCAATCTGCGGCCCAATAGTCAATGATTCTAAGCGCAACCCCTGCACCACCGCCCCCGCCGTCTCCCCCCCGGCCACCACCAGCCTCCGGACCCCGAGCTCAACCAGCCCTTTCGCCAAGTCCGCCATCGCCCGCTCGACCAGCGCGCCGGCTCGTTCCCGCCCCAGCGCCTCCTGCACTCGCATCAACTCCTCCGGCGCCGCGCTCGTAGCGATTAGCACCGGTCCGTCGTGTAACCGAGCCTCGGCCCAAGCCAACGCCTCCTCCAACATAGCCCCACCGACCGCCAGCGCCTCTGGGTCTATGCGAAACACCGGCCCCCGCTCGGCGAAGTCTTCGATCTGTGCCAACGTCGCCTGCGAGCAACTGCCCGCCAACACCGCCGCCTGCCCGCCCGCTTCCGGCAGTTCCACCGCCTGCAATTTCTCCGCCTCGCTGCGCGCACCGATAAAATTGGCCGGCAAACCCAACGCCACCCCTGAGCCGCCCGTAACCAACGCATGCCCAGCGACCGCCTGGCCGATAGCCCGCAGATGCCCGTCGTCGAGCGCGTCGACCACCGCCAACCGTTTGCCCTCGTCGAGCAATTCGGCAAAGCGCCGCTCGATCGCCTCGGCCCCCCGATCCACCACCCCGTATTCCACCAAACCCACGCCACCTTGTGCTTGCCGCCCTAACACTCGCACTAAATTGGCGTCCGTCATCGGTGTCAGCGGGTGGTGCTGCAGGCCCGATTCCGACAATAACTGATCCCCAACAAAGAGATGCCCCTTGTAGACCGACCGCCCATTCTCGGGAAACGCCGGACAAGCGATGGCCAAGCCCCCACCGAGTTTCTGCAACAACGCCTCGGCCACCGGCCCAATATTGCCCGCCTCCGTAGAATCAAAAGTCGAGCAATATTTAAAGAAAAACTGCTGTGCGCCCGCCTTCTTAAGCCACGCTAACGCCGCCAAAGACTGCGCCACCGCCTCATCCGCTGGAATCGTCCGCGATTTCAACGCGATCACCATCGCCTCGCTCGCAGGTATTTCCCCCTTCGGCACACCCACACATAGCGTCGTGCGCAGCCCCTCCCCGACCAAGATATTGGCCAGGTCGGTTGCGCCCGTAAAATCATCGGCAATACATCCCAAATACAAGCTCATACGGTCTCTCCTCACACCTGACGAACCAAGAAAACCCACGCGAAGACAACAGATCGTATCGGCCGTCTACGATATACTCTACCTATTGCCAAACCTTATCGCATCCGGGATGCTCCTCGAGCATTTATAAGGCGACTAGAAGCCGTTCTCGAAGACAATTTCATCGAGCGCCAGTTGCCCAGGTTTGGGCCAAGGATCTTTGAGGCCTTTGCCCACAGCGACCATCGGTCCCATGACGTAGTCTTCTGGCAGATTGACCAATTTCGCCACTTGCTCGCTATTGAATCCGATCATCGGACACGATTGATAACCGAGGCCCTGGGCTGCGAGCATCAAATTTTGCATCGCCATGCCGACAGACCAATGCGCCTCATCCCGCTGAAAAAGCTCACCCCGCTGCTCGTGGAAAGGTCCGACCGCTTTGACCAATTGTTGCGAGATCTCCGCGAGCGTATTTTTCCAGTATCTTTCCGGCTCCTTCGCCCACGCCTTCACATCGGCCGTAAAAAGGACCAACAGAGAGGCGTCGGTGATCTGCGACTGACCGCAAAATTCGTCTCTTATTTTTTGCCGCAGTTCCGCGTCGCGAAAAACCACCAAGCGCCAGTGCTGGACATTAAAACTGGTCGGCGCCTGAATGGTCGCTTGCAACAATTGTTTTTCTTCCGCATCCGTCAGCGCGTGATCCTTGTCGAAATGCTTTACCGATCGCCGCGCATAGACCGCTTCTAGTACATCCATTGCAATTTGTTCCGGTCTTCGTTTAGGGTTCGTTATTGATCTCAGGGGCCCAATATTTCCAGAGGTTCCGCGACACGTCGTATCGTTCGAGCCTCCGGCCCGGGTGATCCGACGGCAGAAAACCCGTGCCCAGCGATTGTTCGTCGGGTGGCGACCACGGCGTGCCTTCCTTGTCGGGAAACATGACCATCGGCGCCTGTTCGCGCATTTTCCTATGGGAATAACGTGCAAACTGCGCCACCCGCGCCTGCCTCGAGCCGACCGCGTTCTCCGAACCGATATGCGTGGTGAGGCCATGGAATAACATAGCATCGCCCGCACGCCCAGTCATGCAAACTACCTCGCCCACGCCGGGATCGCCCTCTAGCAACGCCCGATGCCCGCCGCTCTTCACCGGCTCCGTAAAGAGATACGATCCGTCAAATAATTCGGGGTGTTCGAGAAAATACCGGTGATTCGCCCGATGCGATCTCGGCCAATAGGCCGTGCCTCCTCCCGTAGGACTGTCGACGTCCCAGAGCAACACGGCAAAGAATGCCATAAAGCCACCGCCCCAACCCGTCGCGTAACCGTCGAGATGGCCGTCGACCGGGGCCTGCCACTCGCTACCCAGGACGCTCGGCATAATCACCCGCGTCATCGGCACCTGCGGCGTCCACGGCAGCCCCGCCGGATGCGAAGAGGCGAATGCGCCGCCGCCGATTTGTTCGACAATGGACTGTACGTTCGGCACATTGTAGAGGTTGGGGCTGAATTCGGGCCAGCCGCCCGTGGGGGCATAGCGCCCGGCAGGCCAGGTGTCGGGCGCGTCGAGATCGACACCTTCAGAACAAGCCTCGCGCATTTGCGCCTGCCACCCCTCGATCACGCCCGCGGGCACCAGTCCCGCAATTGCTAACGCCCCCTCGGATTTGAACTCGCCCAACTGTGCAGGTGATAGCCGCATACTAATCTGTCTCCCACATTAACGTCGAAAATAAAATCCCCATTACAGAAGCCATGTGCATGGGGTCGATGGTCATTCTCGTTGATCGTCTAACGACTTCACAATTCACGACCCCGCGCAAACTGCGTCGGCGAAACCCCGAGAGCGCAAGCGACGCCGTGTGAATTGCTGTGATATCTGATAAGGAAATTGAGCTACTCTAAAAATAAATAAAAGCGAAGTAACGCTGGCCATCAGCTATGCGGTCAAACGTCACTTGTAGGGTGTTGTTAGCCACCATCTTTCACAATAGGGTCAGTGCCATTTATGAACTCTTCAATGTTGGTGTAGACATCGCCATCATTATCTATCACGTTGTCAGAGCTGTCCTTAGAATTGAGCCCATGTTTGTTCTCCCAAATATCAGGCATTCCGTCGTTGTCGGAATCCTTCAGGGCCGCGTCATGTTTTAGTTTTGGCCAGCCTCCGACGTCCTTCATGGTTAAAGGAACGCGGCCCGATCCCTTGCGAACATGCTCAATAATTCGAGTGTCTACCGCATCTCGCGCAGGAAGAGAGGCGCCAGCTTCTGACAGGATTTTATGATAAGCCGTCTCACTGGCATCGGTGCTGATCCGAGGCATTTCGATCGGGTTGGCTAGTCGGGCCGATACGTCATGCCTGCTTGTATCGATCATTTTCCAGTTATCAACATTACCTGCGGGGAACTCTGCCATATGATTGCCCTGGACGTACATCTTTATCTCTGCACCTTTATAAATCATAAATGCCGCCTTTCTCGCATCATCGCGATCTGGTGCTGACGGGCCCAGTTTCAGATAGTTGCCAACATAGTTCATGATGACAGGTTCTTTCTCATTTGAATTGCCACTACCCGCGTAACCCGCCACCCCACTCCAATTGTAGATAACGTTGTTGCGAAAATCGATCATCGGACCAGGCAAATCTGGATAGGCCGTTGGACGGGGATTACGAGACCGGTTGTTGGCATAAATATTGTGATGAAAAGAGATTCGTCCACCCTTGGATGAACCGATAAGGGAACCATATGAATGGTCTGTAAGCCCCTCCGCTATGATACACCATTGAACGGTTACATCTTTAGAACCATGGGTTACCGATAGACACTCGTCCGTTGACCACATAGCAGTGCAATGATCAATAATGATATTACTGCCGTCCCAGACTGTAATCGCATCAAGCTCCCCCGGCTTTGAGGTATGGTCTCCCGGTCGCGAGCGTATGTACCGCACAATGCAATCGTGAGTATTGCCTATGCCGAATTGATAATTCCTGAGACAAATGCCATCTCCAGGAGCGGTTTGTCCCGCAATTGTGATATAGGGATTTCTGATCGTCAAATTGGCTTTGAGGTCGATATAACCTCCGACTCGGAATACAATAATACGAGGCCCTTTAGACTCAATTGCCGCGCGGAGACTGCCTGTGATGGGTTGTTCCTTGTTGGGAAGATAATCCGCAAGAGTTGTGACCACATACACCTTCCCATTTCTGCCACCAGGTGTGCGTGAGCCAGGCCCTTCTGCACCGGGAAATGCCGGCGGATTCTCCGTAGCAAAGGAGTAATTACATCCGTATATCGTGACAATACAGCACACAAACAGGCGCAAGTCTCGGTATGTATTTTGTGTCCTCATCATGTGGCTCATTAGTGAATGAAGGAGGCGATGCCCTAATTCGGCACCGATCTTACCGTTTATCAATAGAGTTAGCCCAAGACCGGGATTGCCTATCTTGACACCCCATCGCGATTTTGTACGCTGCAACTACATGCCCTAAAGCACTGCAATGGACCCAGTCGATAAGCCGTTTGATGCTGAAGACATGAAGTGTCTTGTTTAAATTTCCATTAACGAGTTGTGCACTAATAAAAGGCTCGTGATACAAGCGCATTTCCCTGATATACGAACTTTTGACCGTAGTAGCGTGTTTCCTTAGGTCGTATTCATTATTAGCTATCGACCACTCACTGTCAAGCACACAGCGCGAATTACCACCCTATCCACCTTCCCCTGTCTTGCCACAAAACTCACCCTATACTTTCTTAAACGCTCTACCAACCTAGGAGCCCCATGTCCACAACCACCGTCTCTAAGCAAGTCGGCGTCTTCCACCTCAACGGCCGCGCAACCTGCAAAGACCAGAAAGTCGAAAGCCTGCTGCTGTCCACCCGCGGCAACCGCGAGCAGGGTGGCCAATGAATATCATCGACTTGAGCCTAACAATGCGTACCGGCATGCGCGGCATCGCCTGGGACACGCACACCACCCTCGCCGAAGAAGGCTGGAACTCCCGCACCCTGCACCTCTACTCACATGCCACCACCCACATGGACGCGCCGCGCCACTTCTTCGAGCGCGGACTGACCATCGACTACCAAGATTTGAATAAGTGTATCGGCCCGGCTTTCGTCGTCGACTTGGGCGAGGTTGCTCCGCGCCAGTTGATTGAGGTCGCCGATCTCGGCCCGCTCGCAAAAAAGATCGGCCCCGGCGACCGCCTACTCTTCAAATCCGGTTGGAGCAAAAGAGTCGACGAGCCGGCCTACCGCGATGAATTGCCGCGCATCAGCTTAGAACTCGCGGAGTTCCTCGCCGCCAAACTCGTCGCCTTAGTCGGTGTCGAACCGCCCTCCGTTGCCGCCGTTAACGACCTTGAAGAAATCACCGCCGTGCACCGCACCCTGCTCGGCGCCGGCGTCGTCATTGTCGAGGGTCTGTGCAATTTAGACCAGCTCACGCAAGAGCAGGTAACCTTTATCGCCCTGCCGCTCAAAGTAGAGGACGGCGACGGCACTCCGGTGCGCGCCATTGCCATCGAAGGCGACCTCGCCGGGCTGGCCCCTTAGTCGATGGGTTTCCTGTTCGACGTAATCGGCCCGCTCTTTACCCTGATCGGTTGCGGTTTTATCCTCGGCCGCCGCCGCAAAATAGACACCGGACCGCTGGCCGATGTCGCGATGTACATCTGCCTGCCCTTTTTACTTTTCTCAACGCTGGTTCGCCACCCCGTCACCGGCTTGGCCGCCGCCCAGATCTTTGCCTGGCAGGCCGGCATGTATCTGGCCAGCATCCCCGCCATCTGGCTCGTCGCCCGTCTGGCGGGGTGGGACAAGCCCACCCGCAGCGCCGTCACCCTTTCGTTACCGACCGTCAACGTCGCCTCCTACGGCGTGCCCGTCGTGCTCTTCGCGCTCGGCGACGAAGCCCTCGCCATTATCATGCTACTCTTCGTCTACGGCAATGTCTTCGCCTCCTCGCTGGGCGTCTACATCGCCGCCGGCGGCCGCCAGAGCCCATTGCAAGCGTTCAAAAGCATCTTCAAACTGCCGTTGATCTACACCACGGCCCTGGCCATCAGCATCAATGTACTCGCTATCCCAATCCCTGAATCCCTACTCGACACCGCCGACCTTATCGGCAAAGCCGGTCCGATTCTCGCCATCATCCTGCTCGGCATCCAAGTCTCGCACATCGAATTGCGCGGCAACAATTCGGCCGCCCTCTACGGCGGCATCAGCGCCAAGATCCTGATTGGCCCCGTCCTCGGCATCGGCCTGACGCTGGCGATCGGCGCCGAGGGCACGATACGCGACGTGCTACTGATCTGCTCCTGTTTGCCCACCGCCATCAACGCGTTGATTCTGACCGTGCGCTTCGACGCGCGGCCCGATTTGCTCGGCGGCATCCTCATCGGCTCGACATTGTGGAGCCCGTTGGGCTTGTCGGCGGTACTGTATTGGATCGGCGGACGATTTTAATCACCGCTATGATCACCGCTGACAGGGTAGCATCGTCGTAATCGTTGGCGTAAAATGTGTGCCAATGCGTTGTACTAACGTGTCCTTCAACCCGCCGATACGACCGTGCATACCTTAAACCCAAACACACTTTGCAAGCCGCATACCATTTATAAACGGCTATAAAAAAATCAGACCTGGCCTTAAAGTGTTACCCCGACCACACACCCGTATTTTCTCAACCTCACATCTCGTCCCCTCGCCGATTCCCTCTTGCAATTGACAAAAATACCGAGCAACGCCTATTTCTTTACGCCCGTTTCGCCCCAATCACCAGGAGAATCCCCGTGCTGAAAAATCCCGATATCGACATCGCTCCCGAACTCTTAGAAGGCCTGCGCCTCGTCGGCACCCCCACCGCTACCGCCTATCTGATGAACCAGGGCTACCGCCACGTCTACGCCATCGGCATCCCGGCGCAAGCCCTGAACCCCGGCCAGACCATGGTCGGCCGCGCACGCACCCTGCGCTTTCTCCCGATGCGCGAAGACCTACTCAAAGACCAGTATAGCAGCGTCGGCGACCGCCCGCACCGCGACGCCATCGAGAGTATCCAGCCCGGCGAGATCCTTGTCATCGACGGCTGCGGCACCTTTGAGGCCGGGGTCGTCGGCGATATGTTTACCCGCAGGGTGCAGGAACTCGGTGGCCAAGGCATCGTCATCGACGGCTGTGTGCGCGATATGGGCGCCATCCGCGAAATCGGCCTGCCGCTCTTTTGCAAGGGCTCGCACGGCGCCGGCATCAATCGCGCGCTAATATCGGCCGACTACCAGCAGCCCATCTCCATTGGCAACACCCCCGTATTACCCGGCGACGTGCTAATGGGCGACGCCGACGGGGTCGTCGTGGTACCGCCACATATGGTCGAGGGCCTGGTCGCCTGGGGTATCGAACACGAGGTGCAGGAGCGCTTCACCCGCATCAAACTCGAAGAGGGCCACGCGCTGCACGAAGCCTATCCGCCCAACGCCGAGTTGCGCCCGCTCTACCTCGAATGGCGCAAAAATCAGCCTGAATACGCGCAATATCCCTTCGCCTTCAAGGACGAATAAAATGGACCTGCTCGACCTACAGGACCGCGTCATTCTCATCACCGGCGGCTGTGGCTCGATCGGCCGGGTCATCGTCCGCGAGCTAACCGCCCACAACGCCCGCGTCGCGGTTAACGATATCGTTACAGAGAAGGAAGCCGCGGTCATCCTCGCAGAAGCAGACCCCTCCGGCGAGCGCACCGCCTACTTCCGGGCCGACGCCAACCAGCCCGACGAGCTCACCGCGCTTCTTGACCGCACCGAGGCGGCTTGGGGCTTGCCCGACATCGTCTGCTGCCACGCCGGCATGGTTGACGCGCACCCAGTCACCGAATACCCGCTGGAGGCCTTTGACCAATTAATCCAGACGAACCTGCGCGCCGCCTTCGCCACAGCGCAGGAGACTAGCCGCCGCTGGCGGGCTGCAGAGAAACCGGGCCACCTGATTTTCACCACCTCCTGGGTCCAGGACGTGCCCTGGCCCGGGATCACCCCCTATACCACCAGCAAAGCCGGCATGAAGGCGATGATGCGCGGCTACGCCCGCGAGCTGGCCGCGCACAAAATCCGCGCCAACGCCGTGGCCCCTGGCATCGTCGCCGTCGGCCTGGCCAAACGCCAATGGGATACCGACCCATCCTACAAGGCCCGCGCGCAAAAAGCCATCCCCCTGGGATTTATGCAACCCGCTGAAACCGTCGCGCACGCCTTTCTCTATCTCTGCTCGGATATGGCCGCCTACATGACCGGCTCCGTGCTCTTAGTAGACGGCGGCTGCAGCCTCTACCCGATGGACGAGTGAACGACTGCAAAGCCACCTTGACAACGATGAACTTAAATCGCCACGTTACCCTCTTATTACATTCTACTGGAGGCCTCGCCGAGGGCATTCCCGCAGTGCTCTGAGTAGCAAATTCTTCAGGATAGAAGAATTCCCTACTCACCCTCGGAAGATCACATCCTGTGATCTGAGAATAAGCAAAGGGCCTGCCCTCGGTCAGGCCGGTTCCCCACAGGAGTCCGCCCATGTCCATCCGTCCAATAAAACAACTCACGCAAGCCGCTCCAGTAATCGAAGGCGCCGGCGTCCACCTCCACCGCGCTTTCGGCTTCGGCAAAACCGAAGACTTCGACCCTTTCCTGCTTTTAGATGATTTCCGCAACGATAACCCGGACCACTACCGCGCCGGCTTCCCCTGGCATCCGCACCGCGGCATCGAGACGATCACCTACATTCTGTCCGGTACCGTAGAACACGGCGACAGCCTCGGCAACCAGGGCAGCCTCGGCGCCGGCGATATCCAATGGATGACCGCCGGCCGCGGCATTCTGCACCAGGAAATGCCCAAGGGCGATGCCAATGGCCAGATGCACGGTTTTCAACTGTGGGCCAACTTGCCCGCCGCGCACAAAATGACCGCCCCGCGCTACCAGGACGTGCAAGCGACCGACATCCCGGAAATCACCGACGACGATGGCACAAAAGCCCGCGTCATCTGCGGCACCTTCTGGGGCCAAAAAGGCCCCGTCGAGGGCATCGCCGCCGACCCGCGCTACCTCGACATCGCGATCCCGCCCGGTCGCCGCAAGATCCTGCCCGTCGAGACCGACCGCCACGCCTTCGCCTATATCTTCGCCGGCGCGGGCACCTTCCGCGACGCCTCCGCGCCGCAGTCGGTCAAAACCGAACACCTCGATTTGAGCGGCGAGGTCTCAAGCGAAGAAATGGGCAATCGCTCCCTAGTACTCTTCGACAATGGCAACGAGGTAACCGTGCAAGCCGGCGCACAGGGCATCCGTTTTCTACTGGTCTCGGGCCGCCCCCTCGAAGAGCCGGTCGCCTGGCGTGGCCCGATCGTGATGAACACACAAGAGCAACTACAACAGGCCTTCAGCGAACTGCAAAACGGGTCCTTTATCCGCAACGATTAACCCCGAAAGACACCGCTTATGCGTATCCTACATAGCATACTGCTGTGCTCGCTATGCGTTTTCGCCCCTTTCACTGCCTTCTGCGGCGAAAAAGTCGAGTTGGTCATACTGCACGTCAACGACACGCATGGCAAAATGCAACCCTACGAGGCCGGCGAGTGGGGCGAAGTTGGCGGCCTCGCCCGCCTATCGACCCTGATCAAACAGACCCGCCGCGAAAACCCCGGCCGCGTGCTCTTCCTGCACGCCGGTGACATCTTATCGCGCGGCGACCCCGTCACCGTCTACTACGGCGGCCGCATCAACTTCCGCGCTTACGAGAAAATGGGCGTCGACGCGATCACCCCGGGCAATGGCGAATTCTACATGGGCATCGAAAATCTGCAAAAGCAAGCCGCTCGCGTCTCCATTCCCTTCATACACGCCAACGCTCTCTACAGAAACCACGGCAACTCGATCTTCCCGCCCTATGTGATCAAGGAAGTCAACGGCATCAAGATCGGAATCCTCGGCCTCGGCTTGGTCCGCACCTGGCACAACTCATCGCAAAAACTGACCCTCGGCGACCCGATCGAAGTGGCCAAAAGATACGCACCTGAGCTAAGTGCCAAAGTCGACCTGCTCATCGCACTGACCCATATCCAAGCCAAGAATGACAGCTTACTCGCCGCCGCCGTGCCCGAATTAGATCTGATCGTCGGCGGCGATTCGCACACCCAGCTCGACTCCCCGTCGCGCATCCCCCGCGCCAATGGCCAAGGATTTGTGCCAATCGTCCAGGCGCGGCATTATTTTCAGTTTATGGGCAGAGTCGACATCGAACTGGAACGCGATGGGGACAAAGTCCGCGTCAACAAAGTCGACGGACGGCTCATAGCGATCAACGCCGAAACAACACCCGATCCCGAGATCGAGAACTTCATCGCGCAATACGCCGCCCCGCTCAACGAAGTCATCGCCCGCTCAGAAATCGAGCTAAAAAACGACCGCGATGCCCCTTCGCCACTCGGCGACTTAGTGGTCAATGCCGTCCTGTCGCAGACGCGCGCGGACATCGCCGTCATCTATGGCAACCAAGGCGAATTCGACATCAAACCCGGTGATATTACCCTCGCCGATATCAACCGCATCCGCTGGTATCATTCGCGACTAGTCACCGCCCGGCTCACCGGCGCGCAAATTCAACAATTGCTCGCGGCGCGCTTCTACAATGTCGCCGGTTGCCGGTTCACCAAAGCAGAGAACCAAGTTACCGACCTGCGCATAAATGGCCAGCCCGTCGACCCCGCCGCAACCTACCTCGTCGCCACCGAACAGCAAATCGCCTTTAGCAACTCCGTCTTCGAGTCCGTACATGTCGACTTCACCGGCCAGCGCGTCGATACCGCACTGGAAGCGCATCTGCGCCGCGTCGCCGTTATCCGCTAAAACACTTTACACCTATGACACTACAAAAATAAGATCTATCTGTGGGTTTTGCTGCCCGCCGATTTGGCGGCGAAAGGGCCGCGAGCGAAGAAATTCGCTTCGGCGAAGATCTTCATTTTCGCGCCATAGAAAGAGGAATAGACGAGACCTAACTAGGGAATAAGCTTGATACGGTATCCAGTCTCTTTATACAGTCCAATGTATTACCAACACTGGAGTTTTGGTCTGAGACCGAAACCACACCTGGCCAGAACAGGTGGCCGATGTTCAACCACTCGCGAGCAAAATGAGCAGGCTGCATCTTTCCGATACGAGACTTCTCGAAACCGACGAACATCTCCCCATCCGATCAGGCACAATCGACTTTTCTGTTTATTTGCGCGAGCTACAAGACCAAAGCTTTACAGAGCCGGCCATTTTTTGAATTGGCGATTTGCCTAAGTTCGATAGTTTCGGAAGAGATACGGATGAAGCGTTGATTTCTTCTCAATACCGCCTTGAAACGGCTATAGCGACTCGCGACCCGATAAGCACACACCGCAAGACACCGCACTAGACGCGTACGACTATTTAGGCTGAAAAGGCCGGGGAAGGCTGCAACATGAAATACACCGAATTACCGGGCATTAAAAAAGAATTGAGTGCCATATATCTGGGCACGGGCAATTACGGTTCGGATATTTCACCATCCGAGTCGTTCAAGTTGCTCGATCGATTTGCCGAGTTGGGCGGCACCTTTATCGACACCGCCCATGTCTACGGAGCATGGGACACCTCAGGTTATAACGGCGGCTACGGCAATAGCGAAAAGGTGATCGGCGAATGGCTCGACAAAACGGGCATGCGGCAACGCATCGCGGTTGGGACCAAAGGCGCGCACCCCGACCTCGACACCGGTGTTTCCCGTATGAACCCCGAAGACATCGACACCCATATCGCCGAAAGCCTCCAACGGCTGAAGACCGATTCCATTGACCTGTACTGGATCCATACGGATGAGCCGGCGATACCTGCGGGCGATATCCTCGGCATGCTCGCCGAGCATATCGCGGCCGGCCGGCTCAAGGCAATTGGCTGTTCCAATTGGAGTATACAGCGCCAGGCGGAGGCGTCAGAAGCAGCCTCGGCGCTCGGGGTCCCGGGTTTTGTCGCCAGCCAGGTCGGCTGGTCCCTCGCCAGGGCGACCCATTCAGTCAAGTCCGCCTATGTCGACATGCGGTATATGGATTCCGCCATGTTGCGCTACCACGCCGAGACCGGTGTCCCCGTCGCGGGCTATAGTGGGCAAGGGTCCGGCTTCTTTGCGCAGAAATACGACGGCCTCGATTTCGAATCACCCGACTTTCCGAAAGCCGGCCTGACCGCTAAATACGGCAATGACCTGAGCTACCGCCGACGCCAAGCAGCCGTCGAACTGGCCCGAGTAAAGGGCTACAGCACCAATCAGATCGCGCTGGCCTGGATAATGCACCATCCCTTCGATGCCTTTCCGATCGCCGCCCCCCACTCGCTACAGCAGATGGACGACACGATGAAAGCAGCTGGGATTGAACTGACGGACGAGGAGTTCGAGCGATTGAACTGCGGGCAGGAAGGTTAGCCGAATTCGCTCTTGAGGTCTATGGAGATATTGTGAAACGAACGGGGGTTCGGATTGAACCGGACGGGGGTTCGGATTGAACCGGACGGGATTATTGGGCACGGCTATAACAATTGCGAGCCACTTGAAGAAATCCACCCGTTTATCTTTTGCACGAGAACCGATGAGGTAAATAGTGTATGACCTTGAAGAGTAATGGCCTTATTATAGCTGCACCGCATACGCGGCTTGGCCCTTGCGGGCACGAAAGCACGATGGGAATCCCTTAGACATGGCAAACAATTAGCACTGCGCAAAGCAGAAAGGTGACTATGGCGAATTCAACTGAGATCCACGAAGCCATTGAGGCGGCGAACAAGACCATGATGGCTACCTACAGCCAGCGTGATGTGGCGGGTGTCGTCGCCCTCCATACGGAAAATGCGCAACTGTTCCCGCCGAATAGTGATTGTGTCACGGGTGGGCAGGCACTGCAAGCACTCTTCCAAGCGCTTATAGATACGGGCATCAAGGCGATCAAACTTGAGACCATAGAAACTGAGCGCTATGGCGATACGGCCTCTGAAATCGGCAGGTACATTCTTGAGGGTGAGGGCAACCAGGTGCTGGACCGGGGCAAGTACATCGTCATCTGGAAGCGAGAGGCGGACCAGTGGAAGATACACCGCGACATCTTTAATACCAGCATGCCAGCCCCTGAGTAAATCGCTGGCATTTTCCGCCCCATCCCCCTATCTTGGAAACACCTCGTACTCTCCCGGGCAAACGCCGCGAAAATACAAAATGAACGAAGCCATACTGCTGCTCAAAGAACTGATCGCCCTGCCCGCCGGCTGGGTTAAAGCCAATCTGCTGGCCATCGCCACCGCGTTCACCACCGCGCTCTTGGTCATCTACGGCGACAATATCAACCGCGCCGTCAAACTGCGCATCAACCGCTACCCCTTCCTCGTCCGCACCCTGGCCTTCGTCGCGCTGTGCTCTTTCGGTTACGGCCTGCTCACCGTGTTGATCACCCCGTCGGTCGCGCAACTGCTGCGTTATTTTGGCGACCAGTATACCGCCTTGGTCGTGCTCGCATCTTTCTTGGGCATCGGCATTCTCGCCGAACGCAAACGCTATATGTGATTAGCCTGCGCGACGCGGCACTCTTCGCGCGCCTTCACTCCACCGCATCGTATTTGCGACGATTATTGCGCTCGCCGCAAATAGCCTACCGATCTATCGGCTACGCCAGCCTCCATACCCCGTCCTCTATCCTTAGCAAATTCTCTGTTAGACTTTAACCCCATTAACTCCCTCCTTCTCTCACCCTATGCTGCCCCCACACAGGCCGCTGCCCGAGCTGTACACCTAGCGCATTCGCCCCATGCACACTTCCCTTGATGTTGCACCAATGTACAGATGCCGCAATCCAGTCGCACGCCACTCTACATGGAGCAATACTTCCCCATGGCCAAAAACGCCGCCCCACAAAACAAAACAAAAAAAACCCTTTCCCTAACCACCGCCCGCCGCCTCTCCATCCGCACGCAAGGCCTCGATAATCATACGCCCGTATCTTCCGGCAAAGAAGGCACCACACAAGTAGTCGAACGCCTCGGCTACGTACAGATCGACACCATCGCCGTCATCGAACGCGCGCACGACCACATCCTCTGGAACCACCACCCCGGCTTCACCTCTGACATGCTCGGCGAGCTGCTCGCCATAGACAGGCGCGTCTTCGAATACTGGGCACACGCCGCCGCCTACGTGCCCATGGCAGATTATCGCTACTATCTGCCGCGCATGGCTACCGCCCACAACTGGCGGCGCGAATCCCTCTTTCGCAAGGAAAACAAAAAACTGGTCAAAGAAGTCTACGAACGCATCCGCTGCGAGGGCGCCATGGCCTCGGCCGACTTCGACTACCAAGACGCCAAACGCGGCACTTGGTGGAACTGGAAACCGGCCAAACGAGCGTTAGAAGTGCTCTTCAACACCGGCGAGTTGATGATTAGCGCCCGCCGCCGCTTCCAGCGCGTCTACGACCTGCCCGAACGCGTCGTGCCCGGGCACATCGACACTCAGGCGGCTACCCCCGACGAGGCCGCCCGCCACTTCGCCCGCCGCGCACTCTCCACCTTAGGCCTCGCCTCACTGCCCCAGATCCGCAAACTCTACGCCAATCACGGTGCACGAAAAGCGCTCGACGATTTACTCGAGGCGGGCGAAGCCGTCGCCGTGCAAATCGAAAACCAGGAGGCCCCTTATTATGCGCTTACCGCCACCCTGGACAATACCCCCCGGCAACAGAAAAACCACCTGCACTTGCTCTCTCCCTTCGACAATATCACCATCGACCGCGACCGGCTACTCGATCTCTTCGATTTTCACTACCGCATTGAATGTTATACCCCCGCCCCGAAGCGCCAGTACGGCTACTTCACCCTGCCGATCCTTTGGAATGGCTCTTTTATCGGCCGCCTCGACCCCAAGGCCGAACGCAAGAGCCAAACCTTCCTCGTGCGCAATATCGTCTTCGAACCCGGTTTCAAAGACTACGATACACTACTGCCGGCCCTGGCCAAAGCACTGCACCGCTTTGCCGCCTTCAACGGCTGCACGAGCATCCGCGTCGAGCAAACCAAGCCGGGCAAATTCAAAGCGCCGCTCAATCGCATACTAAAAAACAATTGATACACCAAACCGAGTAAAACAAAGCTAGCACGGATCGCCGCCAAACCGACCGACATAACATCGCCAACCCATCGGAAGGGTATTATTGTGAAGCTTCTTGTAGATTCCGCATTCAAATGCGCAGAGACCTTCATCCGCGACAAAGCCCCGCCGCGCTTGCGAATATTTATAAATGGGGGATATATTCCGCACGGTCCCATTTACTCCAAAACGGCAGGCCCATGCTCGATTCCATGACCCACATCACCCGCTCGCTTGCCGATATCGACGAGCCCTTCGTGCGCTATAAAACCCTGCTCCACCTCTACGGACGGGCACCCGATTCGCGCGAGATCCGCATCTTGCGCGACGAGGTCCGCGAATCGACCTTGGCCCGCACCCTGCTCGCCGAGCAGGACGCCAGCGGCCGTATTCCCCTGCCCGCGTTCGACCGTTGGCGCGGCGCACACTGGGTGCTCTACATGCTGGCCGATATCGGATCCGCCGCTGGCGATAAAAGTCTCTTTGCCCTGCGCGACCAGGCAATCGACGAACTCTTTGCCTCCGACCGCATCGAGCCCGTCTGCGGCGCGATCGAAGGCAACGCGCTCTACTACCTGCATTTTCTCGCGTTGGACCAAGGCCAGACCGATGAACTGGCCGCACGGCTGATCGAAAGCCTATACAAAAAAATCGGCAAAAGCCCAGCCGCCTTCGGCCAAACCCTACACGCCCTGCGCGGCCTCGCCCTGCACGCACAACTCCGCGACGAGCAAGCCGCTCACGAAACCGCCGCGCAACTCGCCGAACACCTGCTCTCTCATCGCCTCTACCAAAAAAGCGACGGCCAACCCCTCAGCGCCGACTGCGCCGCATTGCACTATCCCTGTTACGAGCACTGCGACCCGCTCTTCGCCCTCAAGGTTATGCATGAAGCCGGCCACCTGGCCGATGAGCGCTGCCGCGACGGGCTCGACTTGCTCAAAGCTAAACAATTCGACAATGGCACTTTCCCAGCCGAGCGCAAACACTATCGCGTCGGCCGCATCGGCAAGGGCAACGATTCGCTGATCAACTGGGGCGGCTCCGATAAGCGCAAGACCAACCTCTACGTGACCTGCGACGCGCTCGGCGTGCTGCGCGCCGCAGGGGAGCGGTTCTGATGGCCATAGACGCATGAGTAACGACACGCAAAAGCCATGGCCCAAAGCCACCCTCACCTTATTCGGCCTGTTGACACTTTCGCTCTATGTCCTCCAGTACGAAACCCTACCTAAATACGCCGTTCTGCCGCAAAACATTGTCTCTATCAAGGTTTTTTGGAGCATTGTTAGCAATGAAATCCAACCGGGTTGGCAAGACGCCCTACTCTTTTCCCTGCCCGCGCTTTGTTTTATCGGGATTATCGCGCTCGAAGCCCGACACCGCGAATTTTCGCATATGCTCGCTCTCTGCTTCAGCCGCCATCGCGCGACCTGGCTATTACTTGCTGCAAGCGCGCTGGTGATTACCCGTTATTACCTAGCTGTCGGCGAAGCCAACTGGGCCGGCGACGGATCGGTGCACCTGGCCTTGGCCTATGCAGCGATAGAATGCGTCGCCGCCGGTGAAATCCCGATCTGGACCAATTTGATCAGCCTCGGCAGCCCCTATTTGCAATATTATGGCTTCCTCTATTTCTATCTAGTCGGGCTGCTCGACCTGATCGTCGGCGATTTCTTCACCACCATCAAGATCTCGCTCGTCCTCAGCCACATCGCCTCAATCCTCGGCATGTATATGCTCACCCGTGTCGCCGGTCGTTCACGCGCCGCCGGCGTCTTGGGCGCACTGGCCTACGGACTCTGCTTCTGGCATCTCCAGCAAGTTCTGATCATGGGGCGCTTCCCACTCTCGCTCTTTTATGCCGTATTGCCTTGGCCCTTTTATTTTTTCGAGCGACTGCGCCTGCCTGCACGCCGCGTTGCCGCCGTCTGCGGCGGCGCCCTTACACTCGGCTTATTACCTTTTATCCACCCGGGCTACGGCTTCTGGGCGACCCTATTTTTTTTGCTCTACGGACTAATGCGCGTGCTGCACACGCCGCATTTCCGCAGGCGAAGAATTATTATCGCCGCCGGACTGCTCGTCGGTGGAGCCACTCTTTTTGGAGCCTATCTGACAGTACCGATGTGGTTGGAGCGAGCCGGTACCGGCATCGATTTCGGCATAATCCTCAGCGGCGTACCCGACCCTTCGTGGAAACGCGTTTTTGTCTGGTCCAATATGCGTTTCCCCCTTATCCCTCTCACCGAGCAGGAGGAGCCCTGGTACGGCGGTTATCTCGGGCTGGTGCCCTTCGGTCTGGCATGGATCGGCGCGATTCTGCCCTGGCGCCTGCCCGCGCAGGGACGCCCGTTGCCGCATTTAGCCGTCGGCTGCTGCTTCGCGTTAAGCCTGGTGCTGGTGTTCGGCTACCGCTTGGCCCCGCTGCAAGCTCTGCCCTTCGTCACCGCCCTCAACGCCGGGCGCTACCTGCTCTTCACTGCCTTCTTCATGTCGCTTGCCGCCGGCATCGGCGGCGCGGCACTCAGACGCTGGCGACCAAGCGATATACAATTGCGGACCATGGCGCTGCCCATCCTGCTCGTATTGCTCGATTTAGGCCCCACCACGGTTCAACAACCCTACCAACTAGAAGGCGATAACCCCACCCCTTATTCGGATGGTCTCTTGCAGGAGCTGCGAGAGAAAAACACGGCCGTCAACCTGCTCGCCGGCGAGCTGCCTAATTTTCGTATCTTCTCCAACCTTGACAATATGCACCCCTTTCTCGCCAGCACTTGGCTCGCCTACCGCACCCGCCTCCCAACCCCGCAAGCCGATCCAACCCTGCTCATGCCCTCGATGTACGCCTTTGCCGCGCCCTTCGAGCGCTACCTCAATAATCTGCTGCATCACCCGGACGCGCCTCCGCTGCAAAAATCACACACTGTGCTAGCCGGCCTGCAATTGCTCAATGTTCGCCACCTGGTCAATGTCAGCGCGAGCCGCGAGTTGCTCACCCTGATAAATATCACGACCAGCCCGGCACTCGTTTCTTCCCGCCTTGAAGATCATAGCCTGCTCACTGCCGACTCCAATAGCAAAAACGGTGAACAGATCGCCGCCTATATCGACGGCATGGATATCGACCTCGTATCCAAATACAGCGCGCGCTTTTTTATTACCAATCTGGACCAAACGCGCGACCTGGGCACCAGGCCCCGTCTCAAAGTCGACTCCCACCACGTCTGGCACCAACGCGTCGAATTAGACCTGCGCGTTACCGCTCCCTGCTACGCGCGACTGGCCTATACGTATTTTCCCGCTCTCGAAATCCGCGTCAACAATCAGCTAGTCAAACCACTGCGCACCGCCGCCGGCTTTATCTGTCTGCCTCTCGAAGCCGGCCCCAACCACATTGTGATACAAGCCCGACTATCTCCACTCAGGAAGGCGTTGCTCGGCCTCAATTGCGCCCTCCTGATCTTGGGCATCTGTGCGCTGTGCTGGTCCCGCAAAAAAGCCCAATGCTCGTCCGATAACGGTACATAGATCAGTGTGGTAAATAGGCACTAAAAAAGCGCGCTCACAGTCCTAACCACTTATGGTAGCGAAAGAAGCAGGTGTCTTAAGCCCCGTCTAGCACACTGCGAAATCTCCACAGACAGCCCCGAACGCGCCCTGCAATTCTATAACACCGTCTTCGGCTGGACGAGCCCTAAATGGCACGGGCCGCAAGATCATTGGCTGCTCGGCACCAGCGAAGACCGCAAACCCGGCGTCGGCTATTTGGCCTGTGGCCAGGATCGAGAGGGCAATCCCTTGGGTATGATGGGGATCGACGAAGCGGCGGCGTAAAATACCGCGGCTCTCCTCCCTAACCGGCGAAAGGCAGGGTAGGGCCCGCAGGGGAAATAACCTCTTAGGGCCCGCGCATCGCCCGATGCGACCTACATCCGCCCGGAGTGCACTTGGGAGAGGCCCCACCCGCCTTACCGTACGGACAAGAGGACCGTGCTGTGACTTTTCCGGAGAGCTATGCCCTGCCCACCCACCTGTTCCACCGCCTCCCACCGTCTTATACTGTATATATGCACGCAATATCCCAAGCCCAAGTCCAAACCGCATTCAAATACGTATTCAACGCCCTAATTATCCCCCTAGCTATTTGCACCCTCAGCTGTCACCCCACCTCGCGCCCAGAACCCACCGACGGCTTAGGCCACTTTGCCGCCCGCACCGACCACCTCCAACGCCTCGAACCACACGGCCAACGCATCCTGCACGGTGCCGGCCTCAGCTTCGACCCGCACGACGCCAACAAAAGCGCACTGCAACGCGCGCGCCCCCTCGTCTACGCCGTCTATTACGACCTCGCCAGCTTGCGCTACGACTGGCACCTGGTCCTACGCGCCCAACTCGATCAATACGAAGACTACGTGCTGCCGCAAATCGACCTCGGCTTCAGCTTCGACGGCCGCCCCTACGAAGACGCCATCGCGCAAGGCCAACTCGACCAGGCGATCGAAAGGCTGTGCTTCGGGTTGCGCGAATTGCGCCGACCGGTCCTCCTGCGGCCGGGTTTGCAGTTCAACAATCCCTGGAACGCCTACGACGCCGAGCACTATAGCGGAGCCTGGCAACGGTTGGCCAGCACCTTGCGCGGGCGCTGGGGACTCGAACATGTCGCGTTAGTGTGGACCTATTGGGCCGACGGCTATCCCGACTATATGGCCTACTATCCCGGTGACCAATACGTCGACTGGTGGTCGATCGACGTGGCGACCCCGCAAGATCTGGCGATGCCGCGCAGCCACGCTTTTATCACAGCGGCAAGCGAACGGGGATATCCCGTGCTCCTCGGTGCAGCCACCCCCGCCAGCGCCGATTTGAGTCAAGCCGAGCAGGCCTGGGCGCATTGGTTCGCGCCCCTATTGCGTTTCTTGCGCCGCCACCCCAACATCAAAGCCTTCACCTATATGACTTGGGACTGGGCACAGATGAACCGCTTCGCCGACCCCGTGCTCTTTGAGCGTTACCGCAACGAACTCATGCACCCGATTTACCAGCACTCCGCTCCCCTCGACGAGCTGCGCTGGAATCTCGAATTAGAGCGATAAATTACACGATCCCGCCCATTCACTTACCGGAGACCCACATGCGGAAATTGCGTTTCGCCCAAGCCGGCGTTTCACTGATGCACGCCAATATGTATCGCGATACCCTGATGCTTCTGTCCGACGAGATCGAGCTGGTCGGTTTTTACGATCCCGACCCCGATGCCGTTCAGCCCAACCTCAAAGCTGATGTCGAACACGTGCCCTTCTACAACAGCCTCGACGATCTCATCAGCAAGGCCCGCCCCGACGCGGTCATGGTCTCGGCCTATCCCAATATCATGCCGGACTGGCTCCTGCAAATCGCCGAAGCCGGCGTGCATATCTGGGCCGAAAAACCCGTGGCATGCCACTCGAGCCAGCTAGCCCCGGTCGCCGCGGCCATCGCCAAAAACGAGCTGCACTTTTCCACCGGCTATTCCTGGCGCTTCCACCCTATCAGTCGCCTGATCAACACAACCTATGCCGATGGTCTGTTGGGCCAACCCTATTCGATCGACATGCGTTTCTCGACCTCCAGCGTCAAACGACGCGACCCGACCTCCTGGGTCTTCCAACGCGAGATAAGCGGCGGCGGCATCCTCAACTGGCTTGGCTGCCACTGGTTCGACCTGATGCGTTTTATCACAGGATCAGAAGTGATAAAAGTCAGCGCCATCGAAACCAATGTCGGCGGCGAAGCCATCGACGTCGAAGACGCGGCGACCGTCTCGATGCAATTCGCCAATGGCATGATCGGCAGCCTACACGCCGGGTATTTCACCTCCGGTGGCGGCGATACATCGTTCGGGTTGTATGGGTCGCAGGGTTGGGCCAAATGGGCGATCGCCGACGAAAGCTGCACCATTAAGAGCGACCATCCCGAATGGGCCGAAGCCCCGGAACGCGCATTTAGCTTCCCCTCGGCGAAATATTCGGGTTATGGCGCCGAGGGCCGGGCGCTGGTCAAAGCCTTCGCCGCCGCGATCCGCGGCGAGGGCATCAGCGGCTACACTGTCGACGATGCGATACAAACTCTGCGAATCATCGAAAGCGCGCACGAATCGGCGGAGAGCGGACGGACGATAACACTGCCCGAATGAAATAAACGCATAAAAAGCAGTACACTTCTGTAGTGCAATCACCCCTCATGTGCCAAAATAATTTGTATCAATATCGTCGATATATTTAAGCCTAATTCTCTCATCAGTCATTTATATAGCTGACCCATATAAACACAATGATCAGAGCATTCGAGGAGTCTTGCCGCTCGACGTATTTAAGATGAATACTGGGGGTCGTATATTTTACAAAAAGTACGAGTTTACTATGGCATCTGAGCCCCTGCACAAGGAAACGGGGTTTATGCTGCTTAGGTTAAGGCTTGCCGTGACGCAGTAGAACCTTATCTGGGACTTGGCTCGGTGACCAAGTAAAATGCAGAGCATGCCGGACAGCGTAGTAACAACCAGGAGGGTTACGATGGAAGCACTCGACTATAACCGCAGTTTTGCGATCAATACCGCGGCCTGCGACGGAGAAGAAAAAAACACCTGCCGGACCCAGTTGCTGGCCCGCTGCGAAATCGAGACCGCCGACACCGGGCAAGCAGAAGCATTCTTTCTCGGCAAGGAATGCATCGGCGAATATATGTATATGGAAGGCGGCATCGCCCAGGTGCCGACCTCTGAGGTCTGCACGATCTTCAGCCGCAAGGAATCCTCGTTGTTAAAGCGCTTCGCCAATCACGAAAACGATGTCGTACAAGCGGGGCCGATCGATATACGGCGCAAAGGTTTCGATGGGTCGTATAGCTACTGGACGGGTTTGCATTTTTCTCTTAAGCAAACCACCGCGCGCCACTTATCCACCGCCGAGCAGATAATCGACGCGACATTGGCGGGAGAAGTGCTACTCGGCCGGACAACGCTAATAGATACCGAGAGCGGCCAACGTGCCCTGCTTGAATATCCCATTCACTATATGAACGTGCACCCGCCCGAAAAACGGTTCCAGGTCGACGTCGGACCGATCCTCTACCCCGATCTCACCGCGACCACGGGCAGCGCCGTCGAACGCCTGCAATTGGCCTATGTGATGTTCAACCAATTGCACGAGGTTGAATTTGCCCTGCGCGTGCCCACACAAGTCGTCGCAGAGCAAAGGGCGGAAGTCCTGCATTATTCTCAGGTCATCAGAGTAAAAGCCGAAAGTAAACTGTTCAGCCTCTCTTAACATACTTATTCGGCATCAGCCACCTTGTCGTTATCGGCAACGATATTTAAATTGACAGGGTTATGCCGCGTACTGGGCGAGTCTCAGGAGCGTCCAGTGCACCCCCATAGGAGACTGAATGAAACGAAAATCGTTACGTCGTACGATACCCCTGCTGTTTCGATTACTTTTTCTCGCGTGCCTATTCACAAGCGATGAGGCCGAAGCCGGCTGGATAGAGGACGCGCCCGATAAGACCATTATCCACCTGAATGTCTGGACACTACCCGACCCCAACAATCCGGATACCTTCACCCGCGCCGAAGTCGCCGGGGTGAATCTCTTCAAGCAGCGTTTTCCGGATTTTTTCGCCGAGCGCTATAGTGAAAAATACAAAGCTCTGCCTGGGAAATACGGCCAGCACAACTGGGACAATGTCGAAATACAACTGCACAAATCCACCGGCATCGTCGTCGAAGGCGTCGAGGTCGACCTGTTGCAGATCGCCGGCGACCTAGCTCCGGATATCCTCTACGTCAACTTTCGCAAATCGGACAACTATATCCAGGCCGGCTTCCTCTATCCGCTCGACAAACCCGAGGACGGCTATCTCGGCGACTTGCGCGAAGCCGAGATCGACGGCGACGGTATCAGCCGTAGTGACAGCGACCTTGGGGGCATGACCGACGAAGAGCTCAATTTTCGCATCAACCCCAAGATCTGGCCGGTGATTCGACGCAAAGGGCCGCACGGCAAGGTCCAAACCTGGGCGGTGCCCTACGGTGGCGCACTGGGCAAGGTACTCGCCTATCGCAAAGACCTTTTCGATGAGTACGGTATCAGCCATCCCACCGTCGACTGGACTTGGGATGACCTGATGGCCGCCGCCAAGAAGATCACTAACCCCGCCAAGGGACACTACGGCCTGCAACTAGGCCGCGGCAAACACGAATCCTGGTACTGGATCACCTTCTTGTGGTCGGCAGGTGGCGAGGTAATGGTCTACGATCCGGAAGACGATTCCTGGCTGTGCACCTTCGACACGCATGAAGCGGCGATAGCCCTCGATTTTTATACCCATCTCAGCGCAGAGAAATGGATCGACAAACAAGGCAAGATCCGGCGCGGCTATTCGTCGAAGGACGCCAGCGAAAATAGCGCCAAATGGGAGCGCGGCGAGATCGGCATGCAATTTATGTACGTCGACGAAAAGCTGCTGGCGACCATCAATCCAGAAGTAGTGGGCATGGTGCCGGTACCTTTAGGCCCCACCGGCAAACGCGGCGCCGAATTGAACTCGCGCATGATGGGCTTGTTTTCACGCATCGAGGACCCGGTCGTGCGCGACGCGGCCTGGGAATACATTCGCTTTTACGACGCGCGCGAAGCCGTGGCGCTGAAAACTCAGATTATGGTCGAGGGCGGTTTGGGCCGTTTTATCAACCCCAAATATCTGCGCATGTTCGGCTATTCCGAGATCGAGCGTCTGTCGCCGAAGGGCTGGGCCGAGTATTTCGATATCGCCATCGCCACCGGCAAACCCGAACCCTATGGCAAGAACAGTAACGTCGCCTACGCGATGATGACCTTCCCCATCCAGGAGGCCGAGCAGTTGATGCTCAACGACCAGTTGCCGCAGACCGACGCGGCACGACTGCAGGTCATGCACGAACTACTGATCAAACACAATCACCGCGCCAATGTCGAAATGATCGGACTCGTCACGCCCGAGGAGCGTAGCACACGGCGGACCGTGGCTACAATCGTCCTGCTGGCCATCGTCATCGCCTTTACCTTCGTCTTCCGCAAGATCTCGCGAATCTTCACCGCGCCTGGCGAGGGGGACGGGGAGCAGCAGACCTGGGCCTTCCGCAAATACTTGCCCGCCTATCTAATGCTGATACCGGCAGCGCTGTCGATTCTGGTCTGGTCGTACATACCGGTCCTGCGCGGATCGGCGATGGCCTTCTTCGACTACCAGATCCTGCGCGAATCCACCTGGGTCGGCGTCGACAACTTCGGCGACCTGCTCTTCGACGACGCCTGGTGGCTTTCGGTCTGGAACGCGCTGCGCTACAGTTTCCTAGTAATCGCGCTAACCTTTATGCCGCCCATCGTGCTGGCCATCTTCCTGCAGGAAGTCCCGCGCGGTAAACTAGTCTTCCGTACCATCTACTATCTACCCGCGGTTATCACCGGGTTGGTCACCGTACTGATGTGGAAGCAATTCTACGAGCCCTCCGAAAACGGCGCGCTCAACGCCCTGATGCTGCATATCCCCGCCATCGGTTTTGTCGGGGTCGGACTGGCGCTGCTGATCGTGGCGCTGGCCTTCGCCCGGCGCTTGCACCTCAATGAAATGTACGGCGGCGCGATCGGCTTTATCGGGGCCGGCATCCTGCTCTTTCTCGGTTTCAGCTCGCTAGCCAACCCGATCCTCTTTCCCGGCGGCGAGGCGATGGTCGACAGCTTGTTGCACATCCCCCTGCGCCTGTTCTCCTTCATGCCCGAGCCCAACAAATGGCTGACTAACCCAGAGACGGCGATGATCAGTTGCGTGATCCCGATGGTCTGGGCCGGCATGGGGCCGGGCTGTCTAATCTATCTGGCAGCGCTAAAGGGCATTCCCGACGATTATTACGAGGCGGCCGATATCGATGGGGCCAGCTTTATCGACAAGATCCTCTTCGTAGTTTTCCCCATGCTGAAGGCGCTGATCCTGATCAATTTTGTCGGGGCCTTTATCGGCTCTTGGTACGCTGCGACCGGTAATATTCTGTTGATGACCGGCGGCGGTGGCAATACCGAAGTAGCCGGCCTACATATCTGGTACAAAGCTTTTACTTACCTGAAATTCGGGCCGGCCACCGCCATGGCCTGGATGCTAGGTTTTATGCTGATCGGTTTTACCGTACACCAATTGCAGATCCTGTCGCGGGTGGAATTCCGCGCCGCGACTAAGAAAGACTAGCATGCCGATTATATCCATCATAGGACGGCGGTCGATTCGCGTGCGTCTGCTGATCTGGACCATCTACGGACTACTGGCCGCCGGCGCCACCACGATGATCTATCCCTTTCTGCTGATGCTGTCCGGCAGCACCAAAAGTTCGGTCGATTCGCCGACCTCAAATATGATCCCGCCTTTTATGCTCAACGAGGTCGATCTATACCGCAAATACGTCGAGGCGTTGTTCAACGAGCATCTGGAGGTCACCAAAAACGTCTACCAGAGCAATAGCGCATCCTTTCGAACGCTCGAATTGCCCAGTAACCCCAAGCCCGGCTTGGTCGCCGCCTGGAACGATTTCCTCAACGAAACGGAGCTACCGCCCTACACCTATGCCATCGGCCATGTTGAAGCGCCAGTAACGCGCGGGGTCTTGCCCAGCCACCTGCGCGCCTTCAAGCAACAGATGATCGACCGTTTCGACGACGATATCATGGCGATGAACCTCGCCATGAAAACAGACTTCGTCTCGTGGAATGCCTTTGCCCTGCGCCGCGAAGAATTCCAACAGCGCCGCAACAAAGTCCTCGACGCGCCCTTTAACCAGGCCCAGAACAAATTCAAGGCCGAGCAACCGTTAGAAGATCGCTACTACTTCAGCATCGAGGGGTTTTACCGCAACCAATATCTCAAATCGCAGTATACGGTTGATATTGCGGCCTATAACCTGGAGCACGATACGCGCTACGAGAACTGGTACAAAGTGCACTTGGACCGTCGCCTGCCCATGGGATCCGGGCGCACAGACCTCGAACGCCAGGATTGGCAAGATTTCGTACGCACAATAATCAGCCTGTTATGGCTGCGTATAGACGTGGACGCTGCGCCGCTGTACAAGGAGTATATCGCGAAAAAATACGGCGACATCGCGGAGCTCAACCTGAGCTACGACACCCACTATACGAGCTTCAAGCAAGTCCCCTTTCCAACGGCCTGTCCATCCAAAGGCGCGGGAGCTTCCGACTGGGAGACCTTCTTGCAAGGGTGGGAGGACGATGGCGGCACCCTGTACCAGGCGCCAGCCGAGGCCCTGTATATCCACAGCGTCGACTTCCTCTTCCGCGATTATCTGCAAGAACGCTACTACTCGCTACAAAAGCTCAACGACGACCTAGGCTTGGCAGCCACGGATTGGTTGGAGGTATTGCCCCCGCAACAGGACTGGCACTATCAGGCCTTCCGCAAAAAGACCACCGAGTTGCGCTGGGAATTTCTCACCCGCAACTTCATCACCGTCATCGACTATCTGGCGCTGCACGGTCGCGGCATCTACAACACCTTCGTCTACTGTACCCTAGCGGTTTTGAGCGCGCTGATCATCAACCCGGTAGCCGCCTACGCGCTGAGCCGCTACAAACCGCCCTCCGCCTACAAAGTCTTACTCTTTCTCATGTTGACCATGGCCTTCCCACCGATGGTCACGCAGATCCCCATCTTTCTGATGCTGCGCGAGTTCGCCCTGCTCAACACCTTCTGGGCGCTGATCTTGCCGGGGCTGGCCAATGGCTATTCCATCTTCCTGCTCAAAGGCTTCTTCGACTCGCTGCCGCGCGAGCTCTACGAAAGTGCACAGATCGATGGGGCCAGCGAGTTCCGGATCTTCTGGCAGATCACCATGAGTTTGAGCCAGCCTATTTTGGCGGTGATCGCACTACAGGCGTTTACCGCGGCCTATTCCAACTTTATCATGGCGCTCTTGATCTGCCAGGACGAGAGCATGTGGACCCTGATGCCGTGGCTCTACCAGTTGCAGCAACGCAGCGGCGAGGGCGTGATCTTCGCCTCGCTGATCGTCGCCGCCCTACCGACCTTCCTCATTTTCGTATTCGCCCAGAATGTGATTATGCGCGGTATCGTGGTGCCGGTGGAGAAATAATCCGGGGCGCAAGAGATCGGACACTGCACCCAACTGGTAGGCGACTACTGACCTGCGGCGAGCGTTTCATGCGGCGCATCGAATACCAGCCCATTGGCATAACGGCCTAGTCATACAAGCAGCGGCGCACTCATGATGCACCGAGTGCGCCGCTGTTCATTGCTTACATCCCCACCCATAACTTCACCCCCTAAATCAGCATCATTTATATCGCGGATCGTTGCAAAATTTAGATGACGTCTCCATTGCCTTTAAGACCTATGCACCATAGCTTTTGTCTATCGGATAATTTACCTAAGCGAAAGGAAATGTCGTGTCGGCAAAATACAATGTGTTGCTCATCGGGGGACGCGGCAGTATTGGCTCCGGTCTAAGGACCTACCTGCCACGACTCAACGAGTTTTATCATATCACTTCCGTCGATTTGCCCGGTGCAAACGACAAAGCCACCGACGCCGACGCGCAGAATAGTTTCATCGACCTCGACATCAACGCCTCGCCCAACGCCTTTCGCGATCTATTGCCCGACTGCGACCTAGTCGTCTACCTCGCCCGACGCGGCGAGCTCCAGGCCATGAACGAGATGTCCGACCTCGTCTATGAATCCGTTCTGGCCCAGGACACGCCCCCCATGGTGATCGGTTCGAGTTCGGTGCACGCCGTCGATGGACTCTATAGTTTCTATAATGAAAAAGAGACGTTCTACCACGCGCTCGCCGAACGAAACTTCGACGCGATCAGCGAATGGCCCGAGCGTATATCGGCCACCGTGCCAGCACACGCGATCAACGACTACGGACGCGAAAAAGCCCATGTCGAAGAATGGACGAAACGCATCGCCAAACAGGGCCATAGCGCCGTCTCTATCCGTTGGGGCGGCATCAACGCGCAAAACGCAGTCATGGTGCCCGAGCGCGGGTATTTTTCTGTCTGGTGCCATCAGGAAGATGCAGCCCGATTGGTCCACCGCTGTTTCGAGGCCCATTTAAACAACACCCTGCCCAGCGGCGCGCACTACTTCGCCATCTCGGACAATACCTACAATATCTTCGACATCGAAACCCCGCGCACCGAAGTTGGCTATGACCCGGTGCACAACGCCGAAACCTATTACGAATAATCAGCTGACGCGAAAATCGGGAATGGCCACCGGCATACCGCCTTGTTGCGCCGAAAGATGCGCGCATAGCCCCGGCGCGCTAAAATCTAACGAGCGATAAATATCGATCGGCGGTTGCTGCCCGGCGATCAACGCCCGTATAAAATCGTCGACCATATAATACTCCGACGTGCCGTGGCCACCAGCCAACGCCTCAGCAGGCGCGTTGGGGTCGGAAACCTCTGCCGTGATCGCTGCCGGTTTCTCGTCGCCGGCGCGAAATATTTTCGCCTCTTCCCACGGCACACGGCTGTTCTCCAGCGAGCCTTGTGTTCCATAAAAAACCTGCCAGTGCATCGCCGGCTCCCGCGTTAGCGTAAAACCGCACAGTATCTTGATCACCCGTCCACCCGCCGTCTGGAACAGCCCCACCTCCATATCGGTCGAGCCAATCTCCGGTTCGCTATGGCTGCCCGTCGCCATACCCACCACCGACACACAGCGATCATCCAGTATATCCAACACCGGCCCCAAGCTATGCGTGCAATAGTGGATCGGCGGCATCGACGCCCGCCAGGTCAACTCACCGGCCGCATCGCGCATTAAAGTGCGACAATCGTGTATATACTCCGCCTCGGCGTAGAATACGTCACCGATCTCGCCGGCCTGTATGCGCTCTTTCCACACCTGCAAATAATGGAAGTAGTTCATATTCTCAGCCATCATATAGGTCCGCCCCGTCCGCCTTACAGTTGCCGCCAGCGCCGCGCACTCGTCCAGGGTCCGGGCGGCCGGTACCTCGCTCAACACGTGCGCTCCCGCCTCCATCGCCGCAATCGACTGGCCGGCGTGCAAAGGCACCGGGGTCGCAACGACGACCACGTCGAGATCCGCCACCAACATTTCTGCAAAATCTGCATAACCCGCCTCGATGCCGAACTCAGCGGACGCCTTTTGCCGAAGCTCGGCCGCTTGATCGCATACCGCGACGACTTCTGCGTCGCGGTGGTTGTGGAAGGTATGCAACAATCCCCAACCTCGTCTGAGTCCGGCTACCCCTACTTTTAACATGGTTTTTCCTCTCCTGATGGTAAGATCATTTTCTGGACACACTATATAGATCCCCCGCGCCACGACAAATACAGCGCGGTGAGTAGGACGATACCCCGCCTTGTGAGGATTCGCACTCCGCTTGACAATGGCTAAGCAATATGCAATTATGAACACATCAAGTAGATATACGCTACTGCGAATTTTTCTTCGTCTATTGGGAAAATATTCCTATTTGAAGCAAGCCGAGGAGGAGGTAAAGGAATTTGTCCTGATAAATTTATCCCAGCGTGTGCGCGCCTTCATTGAAGGTAGGATGAAAGCTTCGGGATCGATAGTTACTGAGGGAATAGAAAGCGTTCAAAAGAAGATTTTAGAAATAACGACAATAGAAGCAGAAAAGGTCGTAGAGAAGGTAAGAAGCGCCATTGCAACAGTGAGAGAGCAAATAATACAGATTTATCAATCAGAACAGTGAACCGCACCATGTGTGATATTTATCGGCTTTGTTGCATGAATCGATTTGGTCCCATGCCGGTTGCTTATTTCGTTTTGGCCCCTTGTTCATAACCGCGTCGAAATCCTCCATAATTTCTTTAGGCTTTCTTCCTTCGTATTGGGCTTGGAAAAAAGCGGCTGATTCTAACTCACTGATTTCACGAGTAAAGGCATTAATGGCAAACTGATTCATAGAAACACCTTGATGATATGCCATTTTATCTATTCGATATTTTAAATATTTTGGGACTCGAATGGTCAATACATTATTCTGCTTAGTCACCATGATGTGTTCTCCATTGCTTAACAAATTCGCTCGGAGTTACGACGGCAAAACCACCGAATGTTGATTCAGCCTT
Organism: Gemmatimonadota bacterium; assembly: GCA_018672475.1. Taxonomy (GTDB): domain Bacteria; phylum Latescibacterota; class UBA2968; order UBA8231; family UBA8231. The sequence goes on from JABHFS010000137.1 coordinate 48,104, forward strand.
ATGCTGGAAATCTCTGACATTATTCGTTACAATGAATTCACTATTACTGGCGAAAGCCAGATCCACAACCATGTTATCGCTTTCGTCCCTCAAATGAGAACGCATTAGGAAATGGATCTGCGCTGCTTTTGCGATATACGCAATAAACCGCAAAACCGTTTCTATTTCCTCGACCGTGATTTTTAGATCATGAAGTATTTTCAGGCGCAACAACACATCGCGATATTCCAAGAAAACGGGTACGGAGACGGCTTTTTCTACTACGCTTTGTTTGACAAGTTGGAGGATATAGTGAGAAGCACCTCCTTGGCCTCTCAGTGCCTGATATAGGACATTTGTATCGGCGACAATACGCATATTTTATGATAGCATATATACTATCACTTGATAAGTAGGGAATTTAACGCCGTATAATAGCGCGTTGTGCGGGTTCGCACATCGGCTTTTATCCGCCGCCCTACGTTCTGTCCCTATGATGGCCCATACCACCATTACCCGCTAAGTTATACGGCACTCAAACCGCGAATTACTATATAGGGAATGATCTTATGCCCAACGGAGAATCGCCGCCAGACACCGCCCGCATGACCCCCGACGAAATCGATCATTGGGAAACTAACGGGTATTTCATGCGCGAAAACGTATTCTCACACGAGGAGAACGACCAGTTGCGGCAAGTGGCCGAAGAGATCGCCGTCGGCAAGCGCAAGATGCCGATCGCCCATATCGACCAGAACGCCCAGGTCCGTGACGGCAAGGACAAGCGCTCCGGCATCTACGCCATGCACAAAATTCACCACCCCAGCTGTTATATTCCAGAGTTCCTTGAGCGCGTGCGCGATATCCGTCTGACCGACTCGCTGGTCGACATACTCGGCCCGGACATACTCGGCATCAATAACCTCTTCATCTGGAAAGCGCCCGAAATCGGCCTGGGCTTCCCCTGGCACCAGGACAAGTTTTATTTTGGCAAAAGGTTTAAGACCGCAACAACGGTCGGCACCTGGACCGCTATTGACCCGGCCGATCGCGAAAATGGCTGCCTCTATGTCATTCCCGGCAGCCATAAGCAAGATATTTCCGTGCACGACGACCTCGAAGGCTCGCAGCAACAAGAATTCAAACTGGCCCGCGACGCCCGCGACGAAGATGGCATCGCCATAGAAGCACCACCCGGCGCGGTCATCTGGTTCCACTCCCACCTGTTGCACAAGAGCACCGACAACCACAGCCAGCGATTCAGGCGTAGCTATGTGTCACATTATTTAAGCGCGCAAGCTGAATGGACAAATCCGGAAAAACCGGGCAGGGGCCAACCGATCATGTGGATCAGAGGGCAGACCTTTGCCGGTAAAGTCCAGCAGGTCGAACGAGAGCTATTGCCCGTCACGGATTAAAACCGGTGTATTCAAGCTTAATGCACCCTCTGCAGCATGCCGAACGGTGCTTCATATAGGCGGATCAGCATCACCCTAAACAGGAATTTTGACTTGCAAACCTTCACGCTCTGGCAACTGCCGTCGCAGACGGGCATCCAGATGAACAGCTATATCCTGCGCACCGCGCACGGCGAGGTCATCGCCATCGACGGCGGCTTTACGGAGGACGCCGGCTATTTGAAGGGTTTTCTCGCCGCCCTCGGCAACCACGTCACCGCCTGGTTTATAACCCACCAGCACATCGACCATATCGACGCGCTGACCGAGATCCTACAAAGCCCAGGGGATCTGCAAATAGACCAGATCTACGCCTCATTGAACCCGGCCGAGTGGGTCGAAGCCCACGAGCCGAACGCTGTGGAAAATACGATTCGGTTCAGCGAGGCCATGGCGACCGCCGGGCGCGAGGTGACCGAACTCGAACTCGGCCAGGAGCTTTCCTTCAATGGCTTGCATTTCGAGGTGCTGGGCATCAAAAACGAGGAAATCACCGTCAACGCAATCAACAACTCAAGCGTGGTGATGCGTCTGCGGGACGAGACGCGGTCCGTGCTCTTTGCCGCCGACCTAGGAGCGGAAGCCGGGCGAAAATTCTTGGCAGGTCCGTACGCGAACCGTCTCAAGTCCGACTATGTGCAGATGGCCCACCACGGCCAAAATGGTGCCGAGCGGGCATTTTACGAGGCCGTCGCAGCCCGCTACTGCATTTGGCCCACGCCGCTGTGGCTGTGGGACAACGACAATGGTGGAGGCAAGGGATCCGGCCCCTGGAAGACGCTGGAGGTGCGCGCCTGGATGGAGGAGTTGCGCATCGAACGGCACTACTGCCTATTCGATGGGCTACAGGAAATCGACTAATAGACATCGCTATACAACTCGCATAACTGCCCGAATGCGGCAGGCGACAGTTATGCAGGGTGACGTAGGAGCAATACTACGGGACAAAAAAAGAGGTATGCATTGCGACAAAATGAGACCACCGGCCAGCCCGACGCAATTCCGACAAAAAAACTGTTGGCCGATTTTCGCAACCGCGCTCCGGCGCCGGATCAGGGCGAACTCCTGCACTTTGGCGGCGTCGGCGACCGCGATGTCTACAATATCACCGCGCCTTTTTCTTTCGATGGCAAAACCTTTATCGCCGGGCGCGTCGAGGCGCGCGACACAGAATCCGCTGAAACCGTGTTCTTTGCACGGCAAGCCGACGGCATCTGGCGACCCCACCCGAACGCGCCGACCTTCGCCAAACTGCAGGATCCCTGTATAACTTCTATCAGTGGCGAACTGGTTATCGGCGGTGTCGAATTCCCCGTAGAATTGCCCGGTCGTGACGCACCCGGCTGGCGCATGAGCTTTTACCGCGGCACGAATTTCGAGACGCTGCGCCCCTTGCTGCAAGGCCCCGACCATATGAAAGACATCCGCCTCGTCGAGTTGGCCAACGGGCGTGTCGGTGTATGCTCCCGTCCACAAGGAACGCTCGGAGGCCGCGGGCAAATCGGCTTCGCGACGGTAGACAGCCTCGATGAACTCACGGCGACGGCCATCGACGCGGCACCTCTATTGGCCGGCCAGTTTCTGTCCGAAGAATGGGGCGGTGCCAATGAACTGCACTTGCTTGCCGACGGGCGTCTCGGTGTGCTCGGCCATATCGCCTGGATGCAAGGTAGTGGCCTCAAGGAAGAAAAGCATTATTACCCCATGACCTTTATCTTAGATCCCTCAAACAACGAGCACTCGCCCCTGCAGATTATCGCCAGCCGCAATGATTTCCCGAATACAGCGCCCAAACGGCCCGGCCTGCGCGATGTTATCTTTTCCGGCGGACTTCTGCGCGAAAGCGGCGAAACCTGGCTCTACGCGGGCTTAGGCGATGCCGCCGCCGGCCGCGTCCACATCGTCGATCCTTTTTCGCAGTATTGATTACTTCACATTGACATCGCTCCAGGACCACTGTCTACCCTCTAACATTCGATAAGATTGCAGAATCTGTAATCGCCGAATCATGGCACCCACCGTTTGGGGGATTTATGCCCAGCCGGGAGATTCCTATCCAGACCGTTAAAAATCACCCATCTTGAACTGTCTCCCTCCCGCAACATTCACTACATTATCCCCAACAAACACCAACAAACACCAACAGGAGACCGACATAACAATGAACGACACGGAAAAATTCCTCTTCGACCTTAACGGCTACCTAAAAGTCCCCGCCCTTCTCAACGACGACGAAGTAAAAGCCCTCAACGCCGCCTTTGACGCCAACGACGACCAACGCGGCGAAGACGGCAACCACAACCCCGGTGACGGCGACGCACTAAAGGGCAAGCGCCGCGGCATGTTCCACGGCATGCTCGAATGGGAGCAGCCCCACAGCCTGCCCTTCCGCGCACTACTCGCCCATAGAAAGATCGTCCCCTACCTTGACACTCTACTGGGCCGCGGTTGGAAAATGGATCACTCGCCCTTTATGCTTTGCGGCGACAAAGGATCCGAAGGCCTGATCCTGCACGGTTCGACCGCCCGCCATTTCAACGGCTCGCAACACTATACTTACGGCAACGATCAGATGCGCTGCGGCATGATCGTCTGCTCGTTCCAACTCGCAGACGTCAACGAGGGCGACGGCGGCTTCTGCTGTATCCCGGGCAGTCACAAGGCCAACTTCCCGCTGCCCAAAGACATCCGCAACTGGGAAGCGCACCAAGAAATAGTCTACAACATCCCCTGTAATGCCGGTGACATGGTCATATTCAACGAAGCTACCCTGCACGGCACCCTGCCCTGGCAAGGCGAACGCGAACGACGATCACTGCTCTACCGCTACTCGCCCAAATTCCTGCATTTTGCCGGAGGGACCTACGAGACGAGCCAACCCGCATGGGTCAGCGAACTGACCGAAGCGCAACAAGCCGTCTTGGAGCCACCCTATCTTTACGATAGGCCCTTGATTGAAGAAGACGGTGAGACCGTGGTACGGCCCCGCGTCGGTTAACCTTGCCCTCGGGAAAAAACCACCTCAAAGCCGAAATCGCCGCCCTCGCCGCGATCATCGCAATCATCACCGGTGCCAACTTTGCTTTTGAATTAGCCCACTGGGAAGACGAGTTCCAACCCCTGGCGCTCGTCTTTTCCGCCGCCTATCTGTTCTCGGCTCTATTGCTCTCGCCGGACCTCGACCTCGCCCGCTCCGACCCGCACAACCGCTGGGGCTACCTGCGCGTCTGCTGGATCCCCTACGCCAAACTCTTCCGCCACCGCGGGCTCTCGCACAACCCCCTTATCGGTCCCTTGAGCCGCTTGCTCTACCTAGGAGGATGGGCCGCATCAATCTTAGCCGGCCTGCACTACATATTTGCGGTTGAGATGAATTTTTTACGCGATGGGTGGGATGACTTACACGCCGCACCACTGTCGGCTCTGTCGTTGGGGCTAATCCTGCCCAACGAAATCCACATTCTATTGGACAGGGCCTATAGCGACCCCCGTTAGCGTTATCAGTCGCCGAGCACACCGCGCACCGCGGCAAACCCGGCGAGCGTGAAAGGCTTGCCAATAAAATCCGCTGCGGGTTATTCCGACATCAGCACACCCTCCCCATACCCCGACAGCGTTCCACATAAACGGTCCACCTAAAGACATGCACTTCTCCTCCACAGCGCAGATCCGGTTTTGCTATACTCAAAATCAATCGTCATAATTCCCAAGAATAACACTTTATTGCACCATAAAAAAAACCGCGAATTCCGAAGAATTCGCGGCCACTACATCTGATTTGCGCAACCTTAACCGGCCTTGACGATTGCCTCCATCAGCCCCTTCATATACCCCACCGCCATCAAGCGGCCCTGCAACGCGTAGCCCGGGTGATCGTTACCTTCGCCCTCCATCGTTGGGGCATGGTCCGGACGCATCGGCCCCGAAAAACCCGATTCGATATAGGCTTTCATCGCCTCATACATATCCGTTTCGCCCTCCTCGTCGTGGAAAGTCTCCGAGAAATGGTCTGCGCTGCCGCCCTTATTGATATTGCGATAATGGGCAAAATGCATCTTGCCCGTACCGGCAAAGTGACGAATCCACTTGGGCACGTCGATGTTCATCTCGGTGAAACAGCCCTGGCAGAAAGTTAGACCATTGGCCGGCGAATCGACCAAATCGAGCATGCGCTGGAAATTTTCCGGACTGGTCATAATGCGGCCGATGCCGCGGATCGGCGAACGCGGAGGATCATCGGGGTGCATCGCCAACTTGACGCCCGCCTCCTCCGCCACCGGTACCACCGCCTTGAGGAAATATTCGAGGCTGTCCCAAAGCTGGTCCTCGGGCACATTGCCCAACCGCGTCGGCCCACCGCGCTCGAAATCCTCGTGTCGATAGGTCGTCACCACCGCGCCACCTCTGGCCGGCGTCGAGAAATCGGTGCGCAACCAGCCGAAGCCGACCATCCAGTTATAACAGAGAATAGGCACGCCGGCGCGCCCCATGTTGCGGATCGATTCGCAGTAATTTTCGATATCCTCATCGCGGCCGTCTTGCCCTAGCTTAACCCGCTCGGGCACTGGAACACCCTCATAGACCGAAAGTTTGAGTCCGTAGCTTTCGATTTCCTTGCGTTGCGCGAGCATGCCTTCGAAGGCCCAGATATCGCCCTGGCGGTTGCGCCGCCCTTCGGCGGGCAGACTGGTGACGACATGCGTTGCCCCCATTTGCGCCATATAGCGCAGACGCTCAGGGGTCGCGGGGGTTAAAAAACCGATGCCGATGGGATATTTACTCATCTATTTCCTCCGTCAATTATAACGCAATAAATTATATGGGATTATTTGCATGTCGGTGCCGAGTATCTAAAAAAGGCGGGCGCGGTCAAAACTTCAGCCCGAAACTGGCCCCGAACTTGAAGTCTTGCTTTTCGACACCCAAGGGCGGCTCCGAGTCAATGCGAAAATCCAATGAGGTCGTCTGATGCAAAGGTCCGATGATCGGCGTACTCAACTCGGCGGTGCCCAGTAGCCGTATGTCGCCGGGGTCACTTAGGGCGGTTTGCACATAAGCCGTCGTCGCGAAGCCAATCCTGCCGTCAAAGGAAAGATTGATATAATTGCTCCACCGCGCCAACTCGGTCGAAGCGGCATGCCGATCCGCAGGCAGCAGATCCATTTTTTCGCGCTCCCACATCAACGCGCTGCCGAAGGAAAGAGTGGAATGCTCCGTCTCATAAGCATTAAACCGCAAGCCCGCGCCGGCGAGCATGCGATTGTCGAGCCGACGCGGCTTGGCGTAGTCACCCTGGGCGAATATTTCGGGTTGGTAGCGCGCGTCTGCGAAGATGGTCCACCGCAAATGCAACACGCCGCTATTGGCGAAACGCTTGCCACCGAGAAAACCGACCCCCCCTTTAAACACCCCAAGAAAGACGCCTCTGGTGGTGTTGACGGTGAGATTACCCTCTCCTTCGCTATTGACTACGTCGACATTGCCCAGATCCGCGCTCAGCGAAAAACGAGCGCCGCCGGTAATGCCCCTCTTACCGCGATAATGCTCAATATTGACCTGGGCCTGCAAGGAACTGACAAGCAGCAAGACCAACAACGCCACGACCATTACAATTCTCCTGTCCTGGTATTTTTAGATCGGAGCAGGCGGCGGCTCACTCGCTCTTTAATAATTCTTTCGCCTCGGCTTCCTTGCGCGCCTCCTGCCAATCATAGTTCACTTCGCCTGCATAAAAGGCCTCGGGCGCGTCTATGGCCCAGAGCTGTTTGCGCATAAGCCAGTTCTGCGGATCGAGCCGCACCGCTTTCTTTAACCGCGCTATCGCCTCTTGCTTTTTTCCTTCCTGTAATAATGCGATAGCCACCTGGAAATGGTCATCAGCCTGCTTTTCGCCCGGGTTCATCGGCTGCGGCAGACCGCCGCCAGGCAGACCGCACCAGCGCTTCGCTATCCCATCCGTCTCGGCCCATTCTTTCAAGTCGGCGAGGAATTCAGCGTCTTGAATATTAACGCTGCCCACCGGTCGCACCAACCGTCCGGTTTCATCGACGGCAATGCCCACGGGTACATATTTGAGATTGTAGGCCTTGCCGATAAAATTGTATTGGTCCAAAAGCGCCCGATAGGTGCCCCCCGCTTTTTCGACCCAGGGGCGGGCCAATTCGGCGCCCTGCGCGTCCTGGGCAATCACCACGACCTCGACCGCTTCACCGTGCTCCGCATAGAAAGACTGCCAGCCTGGCAGTTGCCCCCGGCACCCTCACCACGAGGCCCACATATAAAAGAAGGTTTTTCTGCCGCGAAAAGACGCCGAGGAGACCAACGCGCCACTGAAGAGATCGGGCAACTCAAACACCGGCGGCACCTGCCCGATACCCAACCCGCTCTCGTCTTGCCGCCCTTGCAACACCGACAACACCCCGCCCTCGACACTCCACCGCAAATCCAGCGGCGCGGCGCAAGCGTCGATACGCACAAAACGCACCTCGTGTAAAACCTGTACTTCCGACGCGGCGAGCAGAATACACAGATCGCCACGGCACATCGCCCACTGGCCGTCCACTTCTTTGCACTCGGCGGCGACGGCGCGGGCGAAAGCGTCGGCCGGCACCCAGACCACTTCGCCATCTTGGCGCGCGGCCGGCTGCAAGGCAAGCGAATAATTATCCAACTCTAATGCTAATACTTGCATCCTGCGACCCTCCTGCCCCTGCGCCGGTCGAGACCAGCTAAAAGCGTGGCGATACCCAATATGAAGCGCATATCCCCAATCTACGCGCCCTCCATCCCGTGTCAAGATTTGACAGCAGACACCTCCACCGCTTAGCTAATATACCTATGATCGGCAAAATTCTTTATATCCTCGCCACGGCCGGCTGTGTATGCGCCGCCATCGAATTCTTCGCGCGCGACCGCTTCCCCGAATTCCTCGAGCAAGACGAATTCGCCGAACTGTCCTTTATCCGCCTGCTCAATTCCGGCGTAATATACCAGCCCGGTACAAGCAACTACGACCGGCGTTTCGGTTTTCTCAATAACCCCAATATCCGCGAAACCATCCGCACCGACGAATATGAATACACCGTCGAGACCAATTCCCTCGGTTTCCGCACCCACGAGATCACCGGCAAAACCGAAAGCCAACGCCGCCTGATGTTATTGGGCGACTCGATGTTCTTCGGCGTCGGCGTCGATTATCAGCAGACGATCCACGGCCTGCTCGAAAGTATGCGAGACTCACTGGCCGTCTATAACTACGCGATGCTCGGCCATAATACGGTACAGTCGCTGATTGCGGCGCGCGCCTTCGCCCCCGCCGTCGCGCCCGACCACATCTTCTGCGGCGTTTTTCTCGGCAACGACCTTATCTCCAACGCCCTCAACTACGCCGACCCTCAAAATCATATCGCCACCCACCTCGACCAAGTCACCGCAATGCAAACCCGCCTGCACACCGCGCTCGCCCCCTTCGCCTGGAGCACCGCCCTCAGAGCCGTGGCCTATTCGATCTACATACCCCGCCTCCGTTATCAGTTCGCGACCGAGCCCGATATGGTCGAAGCCACCTGTCGCCACCTCGCCGCCATCGACAGCACCGCCACGGCCGTCGGCAGTGCCTTCACCGCCGTACTGATCTATCCCAAGGACGCCGTCGCCGGTGGCCTCAAACAACAGTGGTCACAAAGCCGACAACCGGGCCGCCTCATCGCCGCCGACTGCCGCCGGCGCGGTATCGACGTTCTGGACCTGCTCGACCATATCGCCGGCGAAGACGATCGCCACCGCTATTATTACCCGCAAGACGGCCATTTTACACCCGCCGGCAACGCCCGCGTCGCACAATTAATCCACGAGCATTTCTCCCTGCGCTAAATTCGCGCATTGCTTTTCGCCGGTAATTCCCATATTCTTCCCCACCATGTCCTTGCATATACAAACCGACTTTCCCGGCGGCAATGCCTGCGCCATCGACGTGCGCCAGACGGCCGACCGCGATATTGTCTACTTCAGTGCCGATCCGCGCGGCGGCACCGAAGCGCTCTGGTTCTACTTCCGCGTGGTCGAATGCAGCGAACGCCCCGTCGAACTAGTGCTGAGTAATCTCGACACCTGTCTCGGCGGCGGCAGCGAGCAATGGGAAAATGTCCGCCCCGTTATCCGCGAAGCCGGCTCCACCTGGCAACATCTGCCCAACGCCCAGATCGACACGCTCGCCGACGGGCGCCGCCAAGCAGCCTGGACCGTTACGCCTCGCTACGATTCCTTTGAATGCGCGCTGTGTTTCCCCTATGGCCTCGGTGATTTAGAAATGACGCGCGCCTCCTGCGGCGACTACTGGCATCTCGATCTCATCGGCGTGACCTCCGGAGGCCAACCGCTACCGCGCTTGAGCAATACGCCAGCGGCAACCGAAGCCCCCGGCCTCTATCTCGTCGCTCGCCAACACGCGGGGGAAACACCGGGCTCTTGGGTCCTCGATGGTTTATTGCGGCGCGCGGCATCCGGCCTCGACCCGGCCGATTTGCTGATCTGGACAGTGCCCCTGGCCCATCTCGACGGAGTCGTCGCCGGAGCGTATGGCAAAGATCCCTTTCCCTGGGACCTAAACCGCGCCTGGACCAACCCACCAATGCGCCACGAGACCCGAGTCATAACAAGCGATCTGACCCGCTGGGCCCAGCAAGCCAAACCAGCGCTCGCCATCGACTTTCACGCCCCCTCACCGACCGAGGCCGAGGGGGCCTATTTCTTTCTCCCCCGCGAAGAACGCCCCAAGGCTTCCCGTACCGCAGCACAAAAAGCCGTCAAAGGCATCGCGCCCGCTTTGCCCAAGGCCCTTTTACACGTACAACCCACCCGTCAAGTCGCCTATCCCTCCCGCTGGGACGCCACCGCGACTCTCGACGCCCATATCTGGGATCAGTTCAAAATCCCCTGCCTCGCCTTAGAAATACCCTACACCTCCAGCCACCACACCTTGCTCACCCGCGATCAATACCGCCGCCTCGGTGCCACCTTGCTGGAAGGTATATGTGCGCATTTACAGGTCCCACTAGCTAGCTAAAGCCGATTTTCGTCCCTTTTATCCGCCCCACCTGCCCGCTAAACCCACAATATCATCGCCATATTGCGATTTATTATTTTATTTTTTCTTTATAAATTACTGTTATAAATATACTTAACACTATTTTGATATATTTTTTTCGATGGGAATTAAAGTCGCTAGTTAAAATGCCGATATCATATGAATAGGAGGTTTCTACTCATACTCCCCATGCGAATCGCAGCAACGATCGGACGGACCTTATGAGCCTTTTACACACCAACATTAGGCCAGTCCCTGACCATAGAAGCAACGACCAGAGATTCCACGCATATCGACGTGCACATCGGTGAAATGATCGACTCTTGTGCAAACACACGACGCCTAGGGAACGATTAAGACCCCCAACCCAGGGCTGAAGTCCATCTACAATGTGTGTCCCAAGGGGGAAGCCCCGGTCGGTTTATCTGGCCGGGGCTTCCTATATTTCACCAGTAGGCGATCGCCTCGGCGACTTCCCCAAGACGCTTGCCACCCCAAGTCACGTCGGCGAGCACCGGCAGCGAATGCGTCACGAAGACTGCGGGGAAACGCGCCCGCACCTCAACTTCCTGCGTCTGTCCGGCTTCTACCAAGAACGCCCTTTCCACACGATCAAGCGCTACCCCCGAAACCGAGCGAAAACGCAGACTGCAAGCCTCCTGCTCAGCCGAGTGGTTTTTGACATAGAGCCGGAAACAAACTTCATCTCCAGGACGAATACGAATTTTATAAGGCCGAAACTCAATCCAGTGCGGATCCATCGTCCTATCGGCGTGCGATGCGGTAGTGATATCAGTAAATAACGCCTGCCAACGATCCATCCACTCCGTCCAGCCCTGCATCTTTTCCGTATCGTATGCCTCACCACCACCGTGTCCAGTGAGCAACCAATCCGGTCCGCGCTCATTTATCTTGCGCGGAATGCTACCATAAGCAGAAAGCGGCGTGCGGTTCTTGGGAATAAACGAATGGATATAGTCGCGCTCTTCGCGGAAACACAACCCCGAGATCGCATCGCCGATGGCTAAGAAATTGCGACCGTCGACTGCAAAAGAAATATGGTGGTCGTACCACGTCTGGCCGGGAAACTGTTCGATATAAAAGTCGATACCGCGCCAATGGAAGGGCTCACCGCGTTCAACTACCCGATCCACGGTCAACCCCTCAGGAACCATGCAAGGCATATCGAAGCGCTCAGGGTGTTCGAGCAGCTCTCTTAGATCCGATGCGGCGACCACCTTGCTGCCATAGCGCGCTTTAAGCATCGCATAACCGGCCAGGTGGTCGTCGTGAAAATGTGTCGGCAGAAAATATTCTACCGTCTCGACGCCGAGTTCGCTCTGCATCCGTGCTGTGAGATGATCGATAAAACGGTGTGGGTTAGCGGCGATCGGCGCGCCCGAGACATAGCCGCAATCGATCAATACGGCATGGCCTTCGTCATCTTTGACGATATACGTATTAGCCATCGAATTGACCACTTCGTAAACGTGTAGCGATAGTTCGCGAAATTCGGGCACAAAAGGCACATAGGGCCGCCCGTGAAAAAGTTTGTATATCTCGGCGAGCTTGGCGATCAATTCGTCGATGCGGGCTTCCGCCTTGGCAAAGGGCGCCCCGTGCCCTGGCAAGATCAGATCGACCTCTAGTGCAGCAATACGCGCCAAGCTTTCGAGTTGGTTTATGTGTCCCTGGAAATCCATGTACTTCCACTGCAGCCAGTAATACTCACCGAGTTTGCCAGGCGCGGCCATCAAATCGCCGCAGGCCAGGCACCGCTTCCCGTCGATTTCAAAGAGATAACCTACCTGTCCGAAGGTGTGCCCCGGCAATGGCACAACCTCAAAGCCCATTCCCTGCCATTCAATCGTCTCGTAGTCACGGGCAGGCTTGGCCTCACGCACATCTTGCAATGGCCCGAAACCCGGATAGTAGGCGGTGTAGTTGTCGTAGAGATAATGCCCGGCCCGTTGCATATCGGCCTCTGCGAGATAACGGCATTCGGCGGCAGGGATAAAGATCTCGGCCCCTTTCTGCTGCCAGTGCGAGACACCCGAGCACTGGTCGCGGTGAAAGTGGGTGAGCAATACACTCTCGACATTCACCACAGCAGTATTCACGCACAGATCGGTCCCGCAGTCGATCAATAGCATTTTGCCACCGGATTTTATCCCATAGACACTGCACGTATCCTCGATCCAGATTAAATTTTCTCCTAGCGTATCCACCAAATCCTCCTTTACACGACACTTTCGCCCGCAATAACCTATTTATTTTTTGACCTCTCTCCGCAAGCACCTAATTTAATATCTACTTACCCAGCATAGAAAGGAATAGTGCAATGCACACCATCTCCGCCACCGACCCGCGCCTGACCTGGAGTGGCACGATCTCGCTCGAATCGAACGCTAATTCCACTAAACCCTGGCGTATTCCACACCAAGACCAAGACATCTACTCGCCCGGCGTCAGCGAATTGGCCGGTCGCGCCGAGATGCCCTCGGGCGTACGCCTGCGCTTCGCTACTGCCGCGACCGAATTGACCGTCGTATGCGAAGCCTTCGCCGAAGACGGCAACTTCGACCTGGTAATCGACAATGAAATCATCGCCACTACCGCCTTTGTCGCCGGCGATAGCGAAGTCCGCTTCGCCGACCTGCCCGCCGGCGACAAAACGCTCGAGATCTGGCTCACCCCCGCTATGCCCGTCGCCGTGCGCCATATTGCCTTACCCGACGGCAGCGATATCGCCGCCAGCGAAGACACCCGTCTGAAATGGGTCACCTACGGCAGTTCAATCACCCATTGCCGCACCGCCGGCTCGCCCGCGACCACCTGGCCCGGCGTCGCCGCGCGCGGGCAGAACCTCAACCTCACCTCGCTCGGTTTCGGTGGTCAGTGCCACGCCGACCCACTCATAGCCCGACTAATCCGCGACCTGCCCGCCGACTTCCTCTCGGTCAAGATCGGCATCAATATCTACGGCGCCGCTAGCTTGAGCGCCCGCTCTTTCCGTCCAGCGGTCTTGGGCACCATCGCCACCATCCGCGACGGCCACCCCGACATTCCCCTAGCCGTCTGCTCCCCGATCTGGGGCCACGACCGCGAAACCACGCCCAATGCCATCGGTCTGACCTTGCAGCAGATGCGCGTCGAGGTGCAAGAAGCCGTCGAATCGTACAAGAAACGCGGCGACGACAAGCTCTATTATGTCGACGGACTCAAACTATTCGACGAAAGCCTCGCCGAATATTTGCCCGACAACCTACACCCGGACGCCAAGGGCTACCAGATCATGGGACAGAACTTTCTCAAGGAAGTCTTTGAAGTCCAGGGGGTGAAGATCGGCTGAACGGACCCGTAATAATCTTATCGAGGAGGCGCTGTTACAATCTCTAACGGCGGGTGCGTTGGCCAAGCGGAGGGGCGGATTGGATGAGTTCAGTACGCATCGACGAGATACCCAGGCGTTTTTTCAAAAACCCCTTATAAGATATATTGGCCGCAATATTCCAGATCCCGACAACAACAGCCGGCCCATTGTTAACCCTCCCTTTTAACTGGGCACTGTAAACTTATCCCAACGATCCGAATCTCTCTACTTCACATACAGGCACGATGAATACATCTCCGGGCAAATACCGAAAATTCCTCACCGCGTACCTGATGCCCCAGTGGCAACTGGCCCTGCTACTCGGCACCCTACTCTTCACCACCATCGGCCTCGAACTTTTCAGCCCTAGGATCCTCGCTCGTTTTATCGACGACGCCCGCGAAGGCGTCGCAATCGAAATCCTCAAAAACTCGGCCTTTCTCTATATCGGCATAGCCCTAGTCCGCCAAGTCGTCTCGGTTGCCGCCCGCTATCTGAGCGAGCGCGTCGGCTGGGCGGCGACCAACGCCTTGCGAGAAGATTTGACCCTGCACTGCCTGCGCCTCGATATGAGCTTCCACAACCAGAACACGCCCGGACAGCTCATCGAACGCATCGACGGCGACGTGGCCAACCTCGCCAATTTCTTCTCCGATTTCGTCTTCAGGATAGTCGGCAGCTTGATCCTGCTCTTCGGCGTGCTCGGCTTGCTCTATTGGGAGGATTGGCATATCGGCGCCGCATTGACCGTCTACGCCATAATCGGCATGGCCTGTCTGTTCAAAATGCGCTCAATCGCCGTGCCGCAGTGGAAAGCCGCGCGCCAAGCCAGTTCGGATCTTTTCGGCTTTCTCGAAGAACAACTCTCCGGCACCGAAGACCTCCGCTCGAGCGGCGCGACCGGCTATGCACTGCAACAATTCTACAAACACGCCGGCAACCGCCTCAAACAAGAACGCATCGCCGGCCTCAAAAGCATCTGGCTGCGCAACACCAATGCCTTCGTCAACGTACTCGGTTATATCATATCCCTGATATCCTGCTTCTACCTCTTCAATGACGGGGCCATTACCATCGGTAAAATCTACCTGGTCATCGCCTATACCGGCATGCTCTCCGGCCCGCTCAGGCGGTTGACCCGTCAGATGGAGGATTTGCAGAAGGCCAGCGCCAGTCTATCGCGCATCGAAGAGCTACAACTACTAGCCACCCGTGTACACGACGGGCCGGGCTACCCATTGCCCTCCGGTCCGATCGCGATAGAGTTTCGCGAGTTGACCTTCGGCTACAAAGAAGACGAGCCGGTCCTGCACGACCTGTCTTTTCGCCTCGAATCCGGCCGCATTCTCGGCCTCTTGGGCCGCACCGGCTCCGGCAAAACTACCGTCGCCCGACTGCTCTTCCGCCTCTATGACCCACAAAGCGGCGCGATCCATATTGGCGGCACCGATATTCGCCAAGCCAAGATCGCCGCTCTGCGCGACCAAGTCGGCATGGTCACCCAGAGCGTGCAGCTCTTCCGCGCCACCATCCGCGACAATCTGACCTTTTTTAACCCGGAAGTCGCCGACGACCACATCCTGCACGTCATTGAGGATATCGGCCTGCTGCCCTGGTACGAACAACAACCGCAGGGCCTCGACACACAACTACAAAGCGGCGGCCAGGGGCTCTCCGCCGGCCAAGCCCAACTATTGACCTTCGTCCGCGTCTTCCTCAAGGCCCCCGGGCTAGTCGTACTCGACGAGGCGACCTCGCGGCTCGACCCGGCCACTGAGGGGATGATCGAACGAGCAATCGACAAGCTCCTAGCCCGCTGCACCGCCATTATTATCGCTCACCGCTTAGCCACCGTACGGCGCGCCGACGACATCTTGATCCTCGACGAGGGCCGCGTGCACGAACACGGGCCTCGTCGCGATCTCGAGAAAGACCCCAATTCGCGCTTCTCCGAGCTCTTGCGCACTGGCCTGACCGAGGTGCTTTCTTGAAAACCTACGAGGTCATCTGGAACGCCATCCGCGTACAACCCTGGAACTGGTTTTTCAATCTAGTCGGGATCACTGTCCTCTATCTGAGTTTCCAGATACCCGCCCTGGTCCTGCGTGAATTCTTTAATCTGATCACCGGCGACGCCGAGGTCGACTTCGACTTCTGGACGCTGGTCGCCTTTATGGCCGCCTCCGCACTCGTGCGCATCGGCGGCGAACTCGGCATCGTGCTGACCAACGTGCCGATGATGTATAATATCGCCGCCTGGCTGCAAAAGAACATGTTTAACCGTATCCTGCACCGGCCCGGTGCCGCCGCCCTGCCCAATTCCTCGGGCGAGGCGATCAGCCGTTTCCGCGGCGATCCCGAACAGGTTTATATCTTCCCGTTGTGGATTAACGACGTCATCGGCTCCGTCGTCTATTCAAGTATCGCCTTAGTGATCATGCTCGGCATCGCGCCCAAAATCACCTTGGTCGCCTGCATCCCCGTGGTCTTCGTCGTGCTGCTGACCACTGCCATGACCCGCCACATCTCCCATTACCGGCGCCTGAGCCGCGAGGCCACTGGCGCGGTGACCGGCTTTATCGGCGAGACCTTCGGCGCTGTGCAGGGCATCAAAGTCGCCAACGCCGAAAAAACTATACTCGGCCGCTTCCGCACCCTCAACCACGAACGCTCTCAGACTGCGCTCAAGGACCATCTCTTTGACGAATTGCGCGAAGCCGTCTACTCCAATGCCGTCGCGCTGGGCACCGGTATTATCCTGATCATGGCCGCCACTGCCATCCGCGAAGAGCGCTTCACCATCGGCGACTTCGCGCTCTTCGTCTATTATCTCGAATTCCTCACCGAGATGACCTGGATGCTCGGTTACATAATCGCCAAATACGAGCAAACCGGCATTTCAGTCGACCGCATGGTGACCTTGCTGCAAGGCGGCTCGCCGCGCCAACTGATCGAGCGCGGACCAATTTACCTGGCCGGACAGTTGCCCGAGATTCCCTATATCGCCAAGGGCCGCGAGCACCATCTCGAAGAATTGCGCGTCACGGGGCTCACCCACCAATTCGCCGATTCCACCCATGGCATACAAGACGTCGATTTCGCCTTCGAACGCGGCACCTTTAACGTCGTCACCGGCCGTATCGGCTCGGGCAAAACGACCCTTTTGCGCACGCTGCAGGGATTGCTGACCCCGCAAAGCGGCACCATCCACTGGAACGAAAAGATCGTCGATGACCCCGCCTCCTTCTTCGTGCCGCCGCGATCGGCCTATACCTCGCAGATCCCCTGGCTGTTCTCCGCCCCGTTGCGCGAGAATCTCTTAATGGGCATGCCCGAATCCGAGACCGATCTCGAAGCGGCCATTCACGCCGCGGTCTTAGAAAAGGATCTCGTCGATTTTGACGACGGCCTCGACACTTTGGTCGGCCCCAAGGGGGTGCGCCTGTCAGGCGGGCAGATCCAGCGCACCGCCGCCGCTCGGATGTTCGTGCGCGACCCCGAACTCTATATCTTCGACGACCTATCCTCCGCCCTTGACGTCGACACCGAAAAAACACTCTGGGAGCGCCTTTTCGCGCAGCGCCAAGCCACCTGCCTCGTCGTCTCGCACCGCCGCCCGGCCCTGCGTCGCGCCGACCAGATCGTGGTGCTCAAGGACGGCCGCATTGAAGACCGGGGTTCGCTCGACGAATTGCTTGAACGGTGCGAGGAGATGCAGCGATTGTGGAAGGGGGATTGGGGTGATGAAACGTCTGATGCCGAGTAGAGCACGTGCATCTCACGTTGTGGGTCGGGCGGCACGACCCACAGCGCTCGCTTACTCGCCGCCGCCTATCTCTCCACGATCCAGCCGACACATCTGTCCGGGGCAAGCTTGCCGGGGACGAAACAAGTAAGCTCCCCGATGAAGCGCGGTCGCCTCATGGCATGGTAGGAGCAGGTCGCTATAGTTCGACCTCAACACTTAATCGCTACTGCACGCCCCTTCTTCGAACTTTCGATTGCGCCAAAAACCATCGCCAGGCTCTTGATATTGTCGGTGCAGACCGTCTCCGGCGTCCCGCCTTTGCGCACGCAGTGGATAAACTCGTCGATCAGCCCCGCATGCCCGCCGACCCGATCCTTTTTGGCCAGCGCCGGCACCTTCAACTCCCGCATGTCCGACATAAAGCTGCCGCTTTTTTTGACGCTGGCGGCACGGATATCCTCGCCGCCATCCCATTTCGCCGTGCCCTTGGTGCCAACGACGCGCCAATCGCTCTCCCAACTCGTGCTCAAACCCTCGGCACACCAACTTCCGCGATAAGTAAAAATAATCCCGTCGGTCATCTCAAAAACGCAGATCGCCGAGGCGTCGTGCTCGTACCATGAGCCCTGGGGATTCCACTCGCGGGCATAGACCGATACTGGGTCGGCGCCGGTCAGCAGACGGGCCTGGTCGAATGTGTGGATCGCCATATCCAGTAGCAACACGTGCTCCATATGGTCGCGGAAACCACCGAAGTGCGCGCCGATGTAAAAGTCGCAATTGACCGTGGTGATCTCGCCGATAGCGCCTTTGTGCAACAACTTGCTCATCCGGCGGATGGCGGGGTTGTAACGGCGATTTTGGATCACCGCGTAAATCTTGCCGGCCTTTTCCGCCGCGCGCAATGCCCGGCGCGCCTTGGCCATCGAATCGGCCAGCGGCTTCTCGCCGAGCACGTGGCAACCGTGTTTGAGCGCAGTAGTCGCGACCTCGGTATGCGCCTCAGGGATCGTCACGTCGAACACCACGTCCGGTTCCATCTCGCGCAGCATCGATTTTAAATTATCGCCGATCAGCGCGTTCTCCAGGCGGAACTCCTCAGCACGCCAACGCGCGTTGCGTTTGTCGATATCTACCAAACCGACCACTTCCACGTCCTCGTGCTCACTCGCGGCGTCGAGCCAAGCACGGCTCATCCCACCGCAACCCACCAGTACTGCCCGCGTCGCCGTCTTAACCATAATTATTATCCTCCCAGATTAACAACAATAACTCTCGGCGTCGAAGGCATAGACGACGTCCGGGGCGTTTTCGAGGATCGAAGGCAGGGCCGGAGAAAGAATCCATCGCGGAAGTACCCGACGGCTCAGGCAAAGGCCTTAGGGATTTTCGGTTGGATAGGCTGCCGATCGGAATAGGCTTTATTGATCTCTTGGATATCATACCGGGTATTATATGGATTACACCTTGTCGCGCCAAGGATAAGACATAGTTCCTATACGGTTATCTTTCTAACCGAAAAATATTATGGCGTGCAATGCAGGTAGCGCGCGATTTATTTTCTTCTGCGGCCAAAGGCCGATGCCATAATCCGCTGTGCTACTTCGCGAAAATCGTCGAAGAAAGTATAAAACAGCGGCACCAGCATCAGCGTCAGCACCATCGACGCCAACAGCCCTCCCATCATTGTCCGCCCCAAGGGCGCATAGGCGATGCCGATCATCTTGGAATTGCCCACCGCCATCGGCAATAAACCAAAAGCGGTGGTAAAGGTCGTCATCAGAATCGGCCGGAAGCGGTGCTGCCCGGCTTCGAGCAGCGCATCGAAACGCGATTTACCGCCGGCCCGCAACCGATTGGCCAGATCGACCAACACGATCGCGTTGTTGACCACCACGCCGATAAGAATGATCGAACCAATCATCGACATGACCTCAAAGGGCGTACCGGTCAGATAGAGGACCCAGTAGACCCCGAGAAACGAAAATGGAATCGACACGATCACCGACAGCGGCAAGACGAACGACTCGAAGAGCATGCCCATCAGCAGGAAGACAAAGATCACCGACATCATGACCGCGAAATACATCGACTCGTTCTGCTCTTCTAGCCGTACGAAACGATCGCCCTTGTCCCAATTGTAGCCGCGCGGCATCTCGAAACCCTGCATCGCCTGATCGATCTGAGCAAAGAGTTCCTGCGCCGAATCCTTGCTCGCGCGGGCGCTGACGGTAAGCATCGTCCGGCGGTTTTCGCGTTTTATCCCACCGAGCGTGCGCTCAACATAGATATCTGCCAACGATTCGAGCGGCACTTCGTGGTCGGCGGCGGTACTGAAGGTCATATTCCGCAGGTCCTGCAGATTCTGGTCGGCGTAGCTTTCGAATTGCACGCGGATATCGACCTCGCGACCGTCTTCGGTATGAAACTTGTTGACATTGACGCCGCGCAACGCGTAGGAAATCGTGTTCGATATCTCCCAGGGATTCACCTCATAACGCTGTACTTGCTCCCGGTCGAGGCGCACCTGCAACTCGGTGCCCCCACGATCCATATCGGTATTGACCGACAGCAGGCCGGGGATGCTCTCTATCCGCCGCTCAACTTCTTCGGCCAAACCCATCAGTACCCGAGTATCTTCGCCATATAAGGTCACATTGACCCGAGCATCCTGCTCAGCGTTTTCCCGGTTGACCTGCAAACTGACACCCGGTGGAATCTCGAGCCGGCGGCGAATATCCTGCTCGACTTCTTTGTACGCGAGATACCCTTGCTCCCGCCACCCAATCGACATGCTCAGGTCATGCCAAGCAACCTGATACCACTCCAGTTCTTCTTCTTCAGCGAAAAAAAGCATCACCTGCCCTTGCTCGCTGCTGAATGAGGTCCGCAACCATTCGACATTATAGTTGGCCTTATGCGCCATCAACGTGTCTTCGACCGCGAGCATATATTCTTCGGCCTCTTCCAGCGATTGCCCCGAGGGCATCTCAAAAGAAAATACCAACTGCGATTCGTCCCGCTCCTGCTTGTCCGTCCGCATCATACCGTTCATCGGGATCTGGATACTGGCTAATAGCAATAATGCGATGACAAAGGCGTCGAGACGGTTACGCAACACCCAAGCCAGCGAGCGCACATAATATTTTCGACACCAGACAATCAGCCTCGGCTCGCCCTTCTGCTCACCCGTCGCGAACTTCAATGTCGCCAAGGGGATAAAGAGCAAGGCGATCGCCAACGAAGCCACAAGGCCGACGATCACTGGCAAACCAAGACGCAGCATCCAAAACGAAAGCTCCTCCACATCTCCCATCAGAATCAACGGCAAAAAGACCACCACCGTCGTCAAAGTCGCCATCGTCACCGCCAACCCGACTTCTCCCGCCCCTTCAATCGAAGCTGTACGTGGATCGATACCCTGTTGGCGTTTGTGATAGATGTTTTCGACGATGACGATCGCATTGTCGACCACTAGTCCAAGACTCAGCATCAGCCCCATCATCGTCGCCATATTCAGCGACCAGCCGATAAAATAGAGTACGGTTATAGTGACCAGGATCGACAGGGGAATCGCCAGAGTGATGATCATCGTAATACGCACCGCACGCAAAAAGAAAAAGAGCACGATCGCCGCGAAGAGCCCGCCCCACAAACCCGAATTCTGTAAATTATAGACCGATTTTACTACTTGTTCGCCCTGATCCCAGAAGACCCTAAAATCGAGCCCTTCGAGTTTGGGGTGGGTCTTCAGTTTCTCCATCGCCTGCTGCACACCGCGCGAGACCTCAACGATATTGGCACCGGAGGCCTTGATCACGGCGAAACCCTGCGACTCGCTGCGGTCGATGCGGTTGACCTCGTCTTTTTTCGGCCGCTTGTAGGCGACCTCGCCAATATCGTCCAACTGCAACCGGCGCTCTGGATCGACGACCGTGCCCGCAATCTCCGCGAGATCCTGATAGCGCCCTACTGAGCGCACATAGATCTTCTTGCCGCCCTCGATTACCCAACCGCCGGGCATCGTCAAATTCTGGTCGCGCAGGCTGGAGACCGTCTCAGAGACATTGACCCCGTGGCCGCGCACCTTGCCCTGATCCAACTCGACTAGCACTTCCTTGCTCTGCAAACCCCACAACTGCACATTGCCCACCCCGGTGACACGGCTCAGCGCCGGATCGAGGTAGTTTTCGATAAGTAAGGGCGCGTCGACCTGATCCCCAGCGAAAACAAAAGCGCCCTGCATAATCGGCACATCGTTCTGGTTCCAGCGTCGGACCCCGATCTGTTCGATCTCATCGGGTAGGTCTGGCATGACCCGATCCAAGCGGTCCTTCATCTCGGCGAAGGCCAACTGCACGTCGGTGCCCCGCTGAAACTCGACGCGGAGAAAACAACTATTGCTCGAAGCATTGGCATAGATGGTCTTGACCCGATTGACCTGGGCGATGGCTTCTTCGAGGTGGTGCACGACTTTCTGCTCGACCTCGACCGCACCGGCGTTGGGATAGGAGACCCAGACGAAGAGTTGCGGCCAGTTCAAGCCCTCGGGCAGGAGCGTCAGCGGAATACGCGTGTAGGCGATATAACCCACCACCAACAGCGAGACCAGCGACATGACTACGGTCACCGGCCGGTTGACCGAAAAACGCGGCAGTGGGTATTTATTGTCGTGCATAGGCGCTTCCCTGATTGAGCGAACTTATCCGGAACAAGTGCCTCCGGAGAATATACGCTTCACATTTTCATTATAAGATATTGCGTATTCGAATTAAACATTGCCTATAAAACAATGCAACTACACATGGAACGCTGTCACACTCGCTCATTCAGCCTTGCAGCTCTAAATCCTACACGAATAAAAAGCGAATACAGTACTGGTATTACACCCAATGTCAGCGCCGTGGCGAAAAACAAGCCTAAGATAATCGCAATGGCCATTGGTTCGAACATCGAGCCGCCGCCGTACTACAACGGCAGCATACCGCCGATCGTCGTGCAAGTCGTTAGAAAAATCGGCCGAAAACGCCCTTGGTAAGCCGCGAGGATCGCATCCAGTAGCGACAGCACGTTGTCGTCTTGTTTGATCTTGATCCGGTCGATCAACACGATGGCGTTATTGATAATAATGCCCGACAACGCGATGACACCCAAGAAGGTGATAAAGCCGAAATAGGATTAGGCGATCGGCAACCCGATGACCACCCCTATTAATCCCAGTGGTATGATCATCAGGGTAATCAGGGATTTTCGTATCGGGTTTAACCTCAGAAAAGTGCTGCAAGCTGAATTATGGCAAACGCAGCATCGCCTCGGAGACTGCGACAAACTAGGTCGTATTGAACATCATCATCGCGTATTATAGACTGGCCGGTTTGGCATTGAAGGGCAATGAGAATTTCGGTGGGCCCTGGCCTATAAAAATGCCCCAGGTCCTGACGCACTCCGCTTGTTAACGACGGGACAAACTAAAAACGCGTCCAGAGTATATCCCCCGGACGCGCTCAAGTATTGATCTATATGTTTGAAATTCATCCCTGCGGCGGTGGCGGCAAATTTCGGCTAATCGTTTCAACACCGACTCCACCGACCAACCAGAACATCCACAATAGCACAATCGCGATAATAGCCTTCTCCTTGGGCACATCCACCATCGCACTCAACCCAACCCCCATAATGCCGATCTGCCACAGATCGAAGGGATTGACCGCCGACAACACCCGACCGACAAAAGTAGCTGCCACACCATCCGAAAGCAACGCGCCGAACCCCAACTTCAATCCGGGATCGCCCGTCGACCATATCAACGCCGCCTGCAAAACCCACTCAACAGCAACCACCGATGCAGCATAGGCCTTGACCACCAACATCTGTCGATAGTTGACCTCGACCAGAAACAAGGAGCGCGCCATCGCCATCAGCACCCCCCCGACGATGACCAACGAGGTAAAGGTCCCCACCGGAATGGTCATCCAGCCGTGCGCCCGCAACATCGCCGTGCTTTGCTCGTAGCGTTGCCGCCCTTCTTCACTCATGCTTTCTAGACGCCGCTGCACCGCTGGAGCCTCCAGGTCGGTCAATACATCCAAGGTCAGTTGATGCGCAGCAAGCCCAACCAGACACACCAATAGCGTGGGCAATAACCAATCCTGCGCGGTCTCCCGCCCACGCACCGCCGCAAATGCGGCGCGCGGTGCATAAAAAACCAACTGAATCCGCTCAAATAATCCCTGCACCCAAACCACGAACCCCGATCCCGTCTCACTCATTTTTCAGCCTCTCTATTTTGCCCATCTGTCCTCCTTCAAGCCGCGGCGATACGTCGATCCCGCTTCGGCAGGTCAATCTGCACCTGGATGCCTTCACCAACCTCGCTCTCGATGCAAATCCGGTCGCCGTGATCTTAGACGATGCGATAGGCCGCCGACAACCGTGCGTCGGTGCGAGAGCCCAGTTCAAAAATCGCATCCAATTATTCGCGGGAATCCCCCGGCGCGCAGTCGATGCGCTCGCTAACAACATAATCACCTACGATCTCGACGCCACCGCCGAGCTGCTGGCCCAATAGCGCCAGCGCACTGTCCAGCCCCTCGTGGATATCGGCCAACTGCAATGGGGCCTGATCCAAACGGACAAAGCTCTTGAGACTTTCGACGATGCGCACGATGCGCTTGCCCGCCTCCCGGGTCGCCGCGTTATTGCCCTTGAAGATCTCCAGGGCCTACAACAACGGCCGGCTCGGCCTCAGCGCTTTGATCCATGGGGGTAGCCTTTAGCGTATGTGCAGGACCGCATCGAATAGTTAATATACATGCCGTACCACAGGCGCCCAAAGCACGGACCGGACGCCTGTCCTAATTTTCCCAGGAGACCAGTATGGTATATGTAGTAGGCCACCGGGGCGCCGCCGGCGTCCTCCCGGAAAATACGCTCGCTGGCTTTCGCTACGCGATCGAACTCGGCGTCGACTATGTAGAATGCGACGTGCACTTGAGCCGCGACGGCCAACTCGTCGTGATGCACGATGCCACCGTCGACCGCACCACCGATGCCACCGGCGCGATCTGCGACCTCGACTTCGACCGCATCCGCGCGCTCGACGCCGGCAAGGGCGCACAGGTACCCACCCTCGACGAAGTGCTGGCCCTCGTGCAAGGCCAGGTCAAATTGCTGTGCGAGCTCAAAGGCGAAGGCGTCGAAAACTCGACCATTGACGCGGTAAAAGCCCGCGGCATGACCAGCGAGGTCTATTTCACCTGCTTTAATATGGATCGCCTGGAAGCGGTGCGCCGCCTCGGCGACGACCTTCTGATCGGGGCCATCCTGCCCGACCCGGAAGAAAAAGACATCGCCCGCGCCCTCGAACTCGGCGCGGCGGGCATCGGCATCCAATACCGCAACCTCTGCCTGCGACAAGTCGAACGCGTGCTCGACGCCGGGCTGGATCTGCGCGCCTGGAACCCAGATACCCTGCCCGAGCAACGGGCCATGATCGCCCTCGGCGTCAAAGGCATCAGCAGCAACCGTCCCGACATCTTGCTCGATTATCTCAACAAGCAGAAGGCCGACGCCTGAACCACACCACACCGGCTTCTTCATCCCGGTTTAACCGCTCGCTGGTCCGCCCGGTTTTCGCCCTAGCCTTTCCAGTCGCCGCGTCCTCGCAATTGGACACGCTGGCCGGCCTAGCCGATGTCTTTCTAGTCCGCGACCTGGGCGCCGACGCGATTTCCGCCGTCGGCGTCTCTCAGATCGTCACCATGGTCATCGGCGTCATGATGATCTCGGTCTCCACCGGTGCCTTCACCATGGTCGCCCAGGCCATCGGCGCCGGCTCGCCAGTCGAAGCGAGCGCCACCACCAAGCAAGCATTCACCCTCGTCACACTTGTCAGCATCGCACTGAGTCTGATCGGCATCATCACCTCCCGTTTCGCCCTGGAGATGCTCAGCATGCCCCCCGCGATCATCGAGTTAGGCACGGCCTACCTACGCGTATTCTTCGCCGGCCTGGTCTTCATGACGCTCAATTTCACGCTCAGCAATTGCCTTTACGGGGCCGGCGAGACGCGTATCCCCCTCTATCTCAACGGCGTTATGGCGTTGCTCAAAATCGCCTTGAGTTATTTGCTGATCTTCGGCATAGGCCCCTTCCCGGAATTGGGCGTCACCGGCGCGGCCCTTTCCACGGTAATCAGCCGGGCCGCTGGCTTCTTACTCGGCATGGTCCTACTCTACAACGGCCGGCTGCCGCTATGTCTGTTGCCCGGCACCTCATACTTTCCCGACCGGGCGCGCGCCCAGCGCATGTTGCGTATCGGCATCCCCTCCGCGATGCAGGGCCTCTTCCGCAACGGGTCGGGCGTGGTCTTCCTCAAGCTCATCGCCCTGACGGCGGCCCCAGTCACCGCCGTCGCCGCCTACTCAATCGGCAACCAGATGGAACGCATCATACGCCGAACCTCTTTGGCTTTCGGCACCGCCGCCACGACGCTTGTCGGCCAAAATCTGGGCGCCCAGAACCAACAAGCCGCCGTGCAAAGCGGATGGACCGCCACCCTCGTCGGCGCGTTAAGTATGGCCTTACTCGGTCTACCGTTGGCCTGGTTCGCCCCTGAGATCATGGGATTCTTCACCGTCGAACCAGCCATCATTCGAGTCGGTGTCATCTATATCTACGCCATCGCACTGGCAGAACCGTTCCAATGCCTAGCCATCGGCGCCGGCGGAGCACTGCGCGGTGCCGGCGACACCAAACCCGCCTTATACTATACGATCATTAGCCAGTGGTTGGTCCGCCTGCCGGTCGGATACGCCTTGGCCTTCTGGTTGCACTGGGACATCTCGGGCCTTTGGGTCAGCCTGGTCGCGTTCAGCGTCCTGCAAGCCCTATTAACCATTCGCAAATTTACCGATGGGTCTTGGCAGAATCGGGAAATCTGAAAGGTAAAACCCGTCCCTGCGAAGCGAACAGCTAGCTGTAGTCCGTGCAACACTGCGCCGACTACAAGCCGAAATCACTCGACTGGTAAAAGCCGTCAACGACGAAATAATCGTGCAATCCTTCCATACACCCACGATATTTTCGCCATCGGCATCACCGTACTCTCCATCGCAATCTCCTTGAGCGGCATGGGCCTTATCGCCAATCGCAAATTTCCGTGGGTCACCGGGGCTCTGTTTCGGCATTGTCGGTTGCAGGATCGCGATCTATGGCCTGTTCGATTTCTTCCTTTCCTGCTAGCGCCTGCCCTAAGTCATCCACTATTGAAAAATACGTACAAACACCCTTAAAATATTGCCCAACATTGGCTTATGGGTATTCCTTGTGCTTGCACAAATATTGACTATATTATCCCTATTGCTCGTCTCTACAAGAGTTGTAGAGATACATGTACCACGTTGGCAGTCGTTCGGATCCGCGTAGATTCCTACCATAGGCCTGCTGTAGTTTTCCCTACTGAAAAGCCTGCAGCAGTAGATTCCTACTCACAACCATTCGTACGCCCTGTTCCAACCGCATATTTTAAAGGATTTCATCATGGCAGACCGCGAGAGGGGAACCGTTAAATGGTTCAACGACGCTAAGGGCTTTGGCTTTATCGAGCGCGAAAGCGGCGACGACGTTTTCGTTCATCACAGCGCTATCCAAGCCGAGGGTTTCCGCACGTTGCCCGAAGGACAGCAAGTCGAGTTCGAAGTTGTCCAAGGTCCCAAAGGCCCCGCGGCTGAAAGCGTCACCACGCTATAACCGACCGCATTCGATTCTGCAAAAGAGGGTGATGTAGAATTTACATCGCCCTCTTTTCTTTTTTAGGAGTTTTAATGAAAATCCGTATAGACGATCTCGCTGGCGACGTCACAGAAGACGACCTCCGCACACTCTTCGAACTCTTCGGCGCGGTAGCGGCCGTCTCCATCGACACGCGGCGGCGTTGGGCTCAGATCGACATGCCCAGTAAGTCGGCTGCCCGCGAAGCCATCGATGGACTCAACGGGCAAAACCTCAAAGGTTTTGACATGACGGTCGCCGAGATGGCGGATCGCCCCCCCTCGCGGCCAAAGGGCAAACCCCGAAAAGGCCGACGACGCTAGTCCTTTTAGCCGGGGCAAGGATACAATCCGGCTGACATCTTTGATTGATATAGCGGCCCAACATCGCCGGTTCGTCGATGCCGAGCGGCCCACTTTTCGTACCACTGCGCCTGTAGCCTAAACCACCGGCTGTATTACCCCCCCCGTGGTCCATCAGGGCTTCGTGTGATCCTTCCAATAAGCTTTCCGCCCTTGCAAAATTCCGCTCGGCCGTCCCTAAGCCGAGCCCAATCGGCGTGAGATCATCACCGGGGTCTATATGTGCTACACGCTGAGCCGCAAAAGACTACTGAGCTGGTTAATACTCGGTGGCAGTTTCACCTAAGCGGTCGCGATGATCCTCTATCTGGTCTATGCTCCTTAGACGCAATTGCAATTGTATCTGCATCGCCCCGCCCGCTAGATCTTCTGCCGCTGCCAAAATTCCGATGCCATTCTGCTAGATCGCATCGTCCGGCACCTCAAAACGCAACACATTCTTTTCCGGCGACCGATAATACAGAGGCGCGTCCGCCCCCCGTTCAACGGCCAGTTGATGCACCGTACCGAAATAACGCCGCGGCCGCACCAACACCGTGCGCAATTCCGCGCCGTCCAACGACCCCCTAACTCCGGAACGCCCCAGCGAATCGGCTTCGGCCAAGGGCGGAAAATCCGTCGAACTGGCGAAAGCTCTCTTCCTGCCAGTTGTCCGGAACGCTCAGTCGGCTAGTGGTTTGCTCCGGTTGCGGTATTTCGTCTCTTCGGTCGCCGGTATCGCGCCGGCCACCTTCACCGAATTATGCCCGTGTTTGCTCACACAGGGATACGCCAGATACTTGGGCTCTTCGGCGAGGTAGACCACCGCCGGTTCGTCCACTAGCGTTTCCAACGTCATCACGTCACCGACCTTGAGCTTGCGCGCGTCGGCGACTGAGATCTGCCCGGTGCCCAACTCGGCCTTGACCGGTAGTTCCATGCCGCCCATGCGCAAGCGGTTCTGTCGCAACAACTCAGCCTGATTCAGGCGTTTACTGCGCACATAGCTTTGCTGTCCCAAGCGCGGCAGAATCGACTCCAGCGTAAAGAAAGGATAGCAGAGACTGATTAAACCCGAGGCATTGGTTGAATTCACCTCGAAGGCCAGCAGGATCACGATCTCCGAAGCCACCGTGACCTGCATAAACTCCGGGTTTGTTTCAAGTTCAACATCGGTAATCTCCACCTTCAGGATCGGCTCCCAGGTCGCCTCCAGATCCTCGATCATCTTCTTGACCAAGGTATTCATCTCACCGATCTCAATAGGCGTCACCTGCCGGGCCTCGACACCTTGCGACGACCCCTTACCGCCAAAGGAACGATCGATCGTCGCGAAAGTCACCGGCATCGAGATATCGAGAATCGCCTGGCCATTGGTCGGCCCGAGCGTAAATTGATACGACAGCGCCGGATTGGACAGACTCATAATAAACTCGGCATAGGTCGTCTGGTCGACAAAGGCCGTGTCGACATCGACGACCGCTTGAAAGGTCTCCGACAACGTCGAGCTTAACAGCCGGGCGAAATTGTCGTGTAAATTCTCCAACATGCGCAACTGGTCTCTGTTGACGCGCGCCGGGTGTTTGAAATCGTAGGACATCACCATGGTTTTTCTCGCCTCTCTCGCTTTGTTTTCTTCTACCTGCCGCTTCTTGTCGGCTTGCTCGGCAATGCGCCCTTTGACTATCGTACGCAACCCGGTGCGCTGTCTCTTGCTAACGCCCTTACCTTCAATCGCCGCATCGAGCGCCGCTAACGCGCTCTTTTCGCACGCATCAGCCTCCAGGTCGCTCATGCCCAAGCCATTTATTTCCCTGAAGAGCGTTGCAATTCCCTTGTTATCGACGCCGTATTTGGCCAAGCGATCCGCCAACGACGGCATATCGCCATCATTCGCCGACAGCAACGCGTCAATCTCTTGCTGTGACAGTATATCAGCCATTTTATCGCTCCTCTATACCCACTGATCTTCGTCGAATTCACCCCGCACAATCGTCACCTCGCCCTTTTCCTCTAATTGGCGCACTTGCTGCACGATCCTAAGCTGCGTCTCTTCAACCTCCGACAGCCGCATCGGCCCCATAAGCTCCATTTCTTCGGTGATAAAGGTCCGCACCTTCTCCGACATATTGCTCAGAATTTTTTCTTTGAGTTCACCCGAAACCGCCTTCAGCGCGATAATTAAATCTTTCTGGTCTACTTCCTTCATCAGAACCTGGACTTCCCTGTCAGTCATTTTTTTAATATCGTCGAATACGAGCATTAAATTCCGCACCGACTCGGCGACCTTCGGGTCCTGCGCATCCATACTGTCGAGCACATTCTTTTCGACGCTCGATCCCGTCATATTAAGCACATCGGCCACCACCTTAGGCCCGCCGACACCCTGCATCCCCTTGGCGAGGCGGCCGAACATGCGGTATATCGCCTGCTCGGCACGCTCGAGCACCTCCTCCGACACATCCTCCATCGTCGCCATGCGATAGGCCACATCCGACTGCATACGCTCAGGCAACCACGACAAAATCACCGCGGCATGGCCGGCTTGCAACTGCGATAGCAGCAGTGCGATGGGCTGCGGATGCTCGTGGCTGATATAGGGCGCGATCTGCCCCGGATCCATCTGCGCCAATAGTTTGAAGGCCGAGCCGGTGCTCATATCAAAGTTCTCCTCCTCGACCACTCTATCAGCCCACCACGGCGCCACCACCTCGCCCAACAGAGCCTTGGCGTATGCTGCGCCGCCAAGCTCCAGATATTCACCGCTCTCGATGCGCGAGCGCACGGTCTCTAACGCGTGCATGCCCGCGTTGTGCGCCACCTCTTTGAGTTGGGCGACGGCCTTGCCCATTTGTGCTGCCTCTTCGCGGTCTAGCCGCCCGAGCACTCGCACGCCAACCTCTTTGCCCGAAGCGACAAAGAAGGCCGCGACGATTTGCGAAGCATTCATGCCCGCCAGCGGCCCATCGCCCTTTTCGTCCCGATGTAGAATCGAACGCAAGACGGCCGCCGCTTCGTTGGCGTGTTGCCAGATATAGGCGTGGATGCTGCCTGCAGGAATCGTTGCGGACAGATCCGTGCCGGCGGGCTCTTCTGGCTCTAGCGTCCAACCGCGTGACACGGGCGCTGCCAACACCCGCACCTCTCCCAATTCTTCCTCACTTGGGAAGACCACTTTTTTTATTTCCGCGCCCATCAGCTCACCTCCTCGGGATAAAGGGTCAGCGAGGTAACGCGCACCGCCATCAGATCGGTGACGACCACGACCTCTCCTTCCGCAAAGAGATGGCCATTGAGGCGAATCTCAAAGGCCTCACCGGCCAACTTGTCGAATTCGATGACACTGCCGACTGCTAGTTTGCGCGCCTCGGCCAACGTCAATCCTTTGCGCGCCGCCTCACAGCACACTTCAACCGCCACATTGCCCAGATGCGCCAAGCGCTCCTTCTCCTGGTTCATAGCCTATACCTCCTCCAGGACCTCGGTGAGCCGCACGCCAAAATTCTCCCCCACGGTCACAATTTCACCGCGGGCAAAGAGCTTCCCATTGAGCAGAATGTCCACCGAATCGCCAACTTTCTTATTTAGCTCGATAAGCGACTGCTCGCCGATATTGAGCGCTTGGTCTAGCGTTATGCGCGTGCGCCCCAACTCGACCGAAGCCGTCAACTGCACCGTGTCAAGCGCGTCGATATTGTCCTTGGCCAGCGCCGGAGCCGTCTGCTTGGTGGCTGGAGCCTTCTTCGTCGCTTTCTTCTTTACAGCTTTCTTCGTCGCCATAACGCCATCCCCTTCTATTGTAATTGTCGCCTAAAACTGAATCTTGCCTTGTTCCGCCATCGTTATACATATGCATAACGATCCGCGCCTGTGAATCGAGTATCTGCCCCGGCTCGCAGCGCACAAGGCCAACTTCTTCACTGATAAAGACCTGCACCCGCTCCGACATATTGCACAAAAATTTCTCCCGCACCGCCGAGCTGACGCCCTTTAAAGCAATCACCAAATCACGCTGATCAATCTCACGCATCGACTGCTCGATGATCTCGTCCGCCAATTCGACCAGCCCTTCAAAATCCAATGCCCGATCCAACTGCTCGACAGGATCCATCAGGGGCTTGGGCGGATTCTTCTGCGCGATAGTATCCCCTCGCGCAGGGGAAAGGCCACCAACGTCGCGGCGATACCGCCGCCCACCACTACCAGCAAAGCCGTCCCATCGAGCCCTACACTGCTACCATCCACCGCCCCTGCCAGAGATCAGTGCACCGCCGACTAAGCCTATTAAGGTTGCAATATCCATGATCTATCCTCGCCGATCAAAGTTTAGAGCGTGTTGAGTCAAAAAATAACCTCTCATCACTTCACATGCACA
This sequence comes from Gemmatimonadota bacterium, assembly GCA_018672475.1. Lineage (GTDB taxonomy): Bacteria > Latescibacterota > UBA2968 > UBA8231 > UBA8231. The sequence continues at coordinate 80,233 of JABHFS010000137.1, forward strand.
AACGAATACATCGAAAAAGACCGTACGTCAAGATATTTGCTACAATTAAAAACCGGCCCCAGGCAGTTGCCTGAGGCCGGTTTTTCCGCTTGGTCGCAATGGTCTCAGCTCTTGGGGCGATAGGCCCGAAATAAATCCCGCTGCTCGTCCGTCAGCCGCGCAAAAGTCTCCGGCGTGATATGTTGCTGCTCGTCCATCGTCGCAATATTCTGCGACATCAGCCAATATGGACCATAGCCCACATGCAGCGTTTTACGTACCTGGTCGGATCGATTGATCAAACCGCCGTGGCGCAGATTTTCGGTAAAGAAGATCGCATCCCCCGCCTTGACCTCCAGCCCGATCATATTCGGGTCCTCGTCGGGATTATTGCTGTGCGGCGAAGGTAAATTGGTCTTGTGCGTGCCCGGCACGACACAAAAGGCGCCCTGCTCATTGCTGCAATCGTGGAGAAAATAAACCATCCGTACCATCATACAGTCGATGCCGCGCTCGGTATAACTATAGCGGTATTTTTGGCTGGCGTTGACCGTGCCGCCGTGACAACCGGTGGAGTTGCCCTTATAGCGGATGCGGATCTCGGAGTTGTTGATCGTCGGCCGCTCCTTGACGATACCGTTGACATAATCCATCGTGCGCGGATGGTCGAGCAACACATCGAAGGCCGGATCGGCGCTCCAAAAATCCTCGACCATCAGCGTCTTGCCCTCCGCCCGTTCGCCATTAGCATGGTAACCGCGCTCGGGGTTGGCATAGTAATTGGCACCCCAACCGCTCGTCTTGCGCGGCGACTCGTCTATACGCGCCAGCGCATGTTCTTCTAAATCGTCTACCGCCGCGGCCAAAGACGCGACTTGTGCCGCCGTCAATAGGCCCTCGATCACGATATAGCCCTGGCGGTCGAATTCAAATGTCTCGATCTCATTCATCTATCTCAGCTCCAGTTCAGTAATTTATTCAGGTTTCCACCTTTGACCAGGGCGCGTTCCGCTGCTGTGCAACCTTCCATATGCACGTCAACGATCGCCGGCACGCCGCTGCCCCAAACCAGCCGCTCCGGCCCAAAAGCTTCGATTACGCGCTGAGTAAACGGCTTGGCGCTCTCGTAGAGCGGCGCGTCTTGCGCAAAGTGGTTCAGGCCAGAAAGCTTCATATACACATTATTGTATTCGGCTTTGCAGCTGCCCAATTGCAATATATCTGCAAACTCGACCGCATTGCCCATATGCGGTTCGGCCAGATGGTCGATCAGCGCCACGGTCTCGGGGATGTCGCGCAGAACGCTCGCGATTTGTGCGCCATAATCGGGTCCGATGTGCAATTCGACGATCAAACCGAGTTCGACCGCCTTTTCCCACAGCGCGCGCACGCCTTTGTCGTCAAAGCGGTCGAGATACATATTCTTGCCACGGTGCGCGTGAAAACGCGTCGAAATAATTTTAGGCTCGCGGGCGACCAGGTCGGCCAGTTTATTCGGCGCGTCCGGGTCGTTAGGGTAAAACAGCGACGTACCCCTAAGCCTTTCCGGCTCGCGCTCCAGGCATTCTAACACCATGCGATGGTCGTCACCATAGGGCTCGGGGTGCACAATGACGGCCCGGTCGATCTTTTCCTCATCCATCCGCTGCAAATAAGCGCCCATCGGATCGGCGGGATGCACCGACATATCCGGAGTGTAGGCGGCCTGCGGATGCAGCGGATAACGATCGGTGTCGGGACTGAAAATATGTTGATTCCATTCGATGATCATCCCGGTCTCCTCCGAGTAGAAAGCCAACGATACCATACTCGCTGACCGCTGTCAAATGCCACTGCCGCAAAGTCTTGACAATCAAGTACGAGCGGGCTACTTTCTATAGATACCTGGTCTACAAACGAATTTTGGCCCGTTCGTCTAGAGGCCTAGGACGCCGGCTTCTCACGCCGGTAGCACGGGTTCGAATCCCGTACGGGCTACCATATGGTGCGCGTCCCCATTTTCTGGGGACGCGTTTTTTTGTGCGGTTGAGCGGGACCTAATAGTTGGCCCAGTTAGGGACTGAATATTTTGGTTTGTATAAAGTCTTCCGGGCTCAAATATCCCAGTTGATGATTGATATGACTTGTCTGGTGTTACGGGTAAATAGAGGATGGATTTCGTCCGTGTTTGATTGGAAAGCACAGAGGGTCTATGTTAGAGGCATTCCAATACGTCGTCTCGCCTTTCATAAGATCGGTCGTTCAATATGATCCGCTTCAAGGAGGAAGCTCTTGAAAAACTGCTAGAAGAGCGCAAACCCCATTTTAGTTCCCACACCTATCAACACCTCCAAAAAATCATAGCTCGAGGCGCAAAGGGCATTGACCCCAACACGCTGTCCCGTCTCTGCGGTGATCTCGAGTGCTTGCCCAACGATATTGTCGAATACCTATAGCTCGCATTCGTCCAGACCTATTTTTTCATAAACTCTTGTGCAATCCCCGCTGAAGCGATCTGGCGGAGTTTCCCTTTAGTATCCAATAACGGGGAGTATGCAACCTTGGGGGACCGTGCGAGTATTCGCACGGTCCTTTCCATTTTTCTTAATTGAAAGTTGTAAATCATATATTTGCCGTAAATTCTCACTGGATTGGTTCGACAACTCAAGCACATGGGCTACCAATAAGAAACCCTCCTGAACGCTATGCTCGGAGGGTTTTTCTTTGTGAATTTATGACCGACCAACGACGATTAGCCCTACCCCGCAACCTCTTCCACCTTCTGCCGCAGCATTAGCCTATATCCCATTGCCTGCATAATCGAGCATTTTATCGAGGTATGGATTACCCTTAATGGGAAGGGCTTTTGTGGTCCTTTCCGGGGCATGCCCACTTCCTCAGCGAGAGCCGATATGTTAACATACGCAGCGTCAATGTAATTTCAGGTAATCACTCGCAAGAACCTCATCATACCTCAAATGAAAGTAATTCTTAGAATCATTAGCTGGAGCAGTCACAATGCTACGGCAACTGCCTTAATCTTCCTCCAAACGCACGATCATCTCATCTATATCAAAATTGGGGTTCTCTAACTCTTCGGCCATATGGGCAAAACTTAAAAGCGACTTACTCTCCCCTATAAAGTCAGCGGATACTAGGAGGTCTATATCTGCTCCACCTAGCCAGAGTAGCACATTGTCCTGCGATGAGCTTAGAACAAAAAGAATGCCAATGCTACTTTCCCCAGTATAGAATTCGTTGGTGAAAACATCTACACTATGATCATATTTTACCAACTCGGTTAACTCTTCATCTGAAATCGCCGGCACGACATCGGTCGCCTTTGCTATAAGATCCCATGTTTTATCTGACTGGCGAAAAACAGCTACGTCGGTGCTTTCATAAACCTTGCTTAAGGTATCGACGATAGTAGTACAGGCCTCATCTATACTTTGTATTCCAATCTTATTTCGGATCAATTCATTGAAGATCTCTAACTCTCTGGCATATACTTTCATTTGTTCATTGGCAGCCATTAAGTCACGATTGGCCACAAACAATTCGCGTCGGAGTAATTCTCTCTCTAAATGTGCACCAACTCGAGCGCGGACTTCGCCCACATTGAATGGCTTGGTGATATAATCAGTCGCTCCTATCGCAAAGCCGCGTTCTTTGCTAGCGATATCGGTCAATGCCGTTAAAAGCAGTATAGGGATATGACGAGTCGATTCGCGTTCTCTCAAACGCTTACATACTTCATACCCATCAACATCGGGCATCATAATATCAAGAAGGATCAAATCGGGAACAGATTGCTCCACTAGATCAAGGCATTCTTGACCTCCAGATGCACAGGTAATATCATACGACTTGCGAAGTGCCAGATCTAGCAAATTGTTATTCATTTCCTGGTCATCAACACACATGATACGTAGTCGGGTAATTTCTTTTTCCATATCTGCCTTTAATTAAATACTAATTTGCGTAAATGTTAAAAAAGAATCGCAGGGGGTGACACTGCCATGCCAATCTTAAGTGAAAAATCAAATTATTCGGGTCGATTATCCATCGAATTATATTCAAACTTTTGACCTTTCGTTTCACTCTCGATTTCCCGATAAAGGTTAGCTATCCTCACTATAACACCTTCATTTACTTTATCTGTGATAGATATAATGCCATTTTTCGCAAGCGGTTCGTAATGCTCCCTTAGTTCAAGAGCAGCACTAAGCGACTGTTTTATCATGTTCTTCATCTTTAGAATCTGTTCAATCTCGTTCTTAACTTGAGATTTTCGATCACCGGCTTCTCTTAATTTGCGAGTGATAATCTCTTTATTTACCTCAGTAATCCCAAGTGAGGTACATAGATTTTTTGTCCTTAACTCCCATTGCTCTATTTGCTTATCACTTTGGTCAAGACGCATCTGCACACTTAAAGGCATCTCAATACTAAGTTCTGTTTTTGCTCCTCCCGTCGAACCCGCGATCTTGGTATCAATACCTTCAGTTGCACACGTCCGACCGCCAACAATACTTCCCCCTCCCTTACCCGCACCCTGTAAAACTACGACCCTTTTGTCAGCCCTTAGATTCGCATTATACACATAAGCAGCTATTTCAATACTGGCACCTGACAGTACAGTGCTTTCTTGTACAAGTTTCGTGATGAGATTGCCATGTGTTACTACTTTCGTCGTCTTACCGATGATGCCTTGAGTGATCTCTATATCACCTTTCGAAAAGACATATGCACCGGGCTCAACCATCCCTCCAATAAGGACATTACCACCAGAGCGCACCTCAAATCCCGAACCAACATTGCCTTTTATTTCAATATCTCCCGAGACATCTAAATTGCCAGTTCCATAATCAACATTGCCTTCAACGGTAAACACCTCACTTACGTGAATTGAATTTTCGCCAACATGCAAGTTTCCAAAGATCGTCGCATATAACTGCTGGTCGCCTTCTTTAGAATCACCAGTCGCAGCAGGGTCCGCAGCAGCAGGATCCGCAGAATCCGCAGCAGCAGGGTCCGCAGCAGCAGGATCCGCAGCAGCAGGATCCGCAGCAGCAGGATCCGCAGAATCCGCAGCAGCAGGGTCCGCAGCAGCAGGATCCGCAGAATCCGCAGCAGCAGGGTCCGCAGCAGCAGGATCGCCACCCGTGGCTTTACCGACACGGATATTTTCACCGATTTCGATATCAACCTTCTCGACCTCGTTTGCAACTACTGGTTCGTCATATATATTTTTTCCATCAATTTTTGGAGTAGCCGAGATTAAAGTTGCGACGAACTCATCAGCATCAATTTTTGTTACCGAATTTCGCTCTTTGTAATCAATTCGACCATCCGTTTGCACGGTGCCATGGCGAACATCGATGTCTTTCTCACATATCAACATGATGGGCTTAGCATCTATAGCGCGTTCACCTTCGACTAACTTAAGCACCATGACTTCCTTGCCTGTATTCTGTATATCTGCAACTTTTTCTATCGCAGTTTCAATAATACCGTGCCGTATACCCATCTTGTTTAACCATTTCATCACAACTTCAGTATCGCGCAATGGGGCAGCAGAAGTCTGAGTGAGTAGAATCAAATACGCCTGCATCTTATCCTCACTTACCCATATCGGAGGTATTATACTTAGATGTCCCTGGCAAACACAGACATACCCACTTAGGTCGGCAACTAAAAGGCCAGCATCCTCTAATTTTACGTTTTCACCGACTTCCATCTCAGCGCTCTTGCCTTTTACCCGATCCTCTTTACCCCATAGGTCTCTTCCTGGGAACCCTTCCTGAGGTGGATGTATTTTCGCCACTTTATCGCCAGTGGCCACTAAAACACCCTGCAATTCCAGCATTTCGATTTCGTTGATTTCACTGAGAGCAAATGCCGAGTGAGTAGAACTACAACTACCCTCGATTTGGTCTGGAATCGTTAACCATTCTACATATCCGTCTGCTCCCGATTCCGGTATTTCCCCACAAGCAATTTGGAAGCGCCCTTTAGCCTCAGCAGTCTTTTCCGCATGCATATTGTCCCAAATATCCTTGAACACCACTACATCTACATCTATTGCTTCATCGATTCCAACGTCTTTGCGCAATAGCGTCTCAAGCAAATCGAGATCTGAAGACATATCACTGAGGGAAGGCAGACGCAGTTCTAACAGCCAGAGGATACGCTGATCAGGAGATACTTCTATTACAATTTCTCCATCACCCTCGGCAAAAGGGTAGTGTCTTATATCTTCTTTTTTTTCACCAGCATCGCTATCATCCGTCTTCCCCTCAGTTTCTGCCCCTTCCTTAGTTTCTGCCCCTTCCTTAGTTTCTGCCCCTTCCTCAGTTTCTGCCCCTTCCTCAGTTTCTGCCCCTTCCTCAGTTTCTGCCCCTTCCTCAGTTTCTGCCCCTTCCCCCACTTCCACAAGGCTTTCGCTCTCTTCTATTAATTTTGTTAGCTCCGACTCTAGGGATTCTAAACCATCTGAACCTTCTTGCGAAAAATTCTGCCAGTATAAATCATCGACCGCTTTTTCGCGTTGATTTTTCGAGTTCCGTCCACGCACATTTTTCTTGCTAGAATCCCGATTCATATTACCCTACATTTGGTTGGCAATAAATTGGCAATAAAATTAATCATATCGCTATTTTATGCTATCGCACACATATCAGTTGCCTAAACTACGTGAGTTTGCTAAAAGCATCGCTGATAATCAATTTCATCTCGTTGTTGTCCCAGGGTTTAGGGATCAACGTATAGACATCAGCTTCGGAAAAAATACGCGACAACATCTCATCATCAGCATACCCAGTGAATGCAATACGTCCAATATTTGGAAAGCGCGCTTTCACCTTATTTAGAAATTCTAACCCATCCATATGTGGCATACGGATATCAGAGACGACTAAGTCCACATCATGATCTTCTATGATTTCTAATCCTTGCATGCCACTATTGGCAAATAGGAGATTCCAATTCTGCTTGCGCAATAAACGCCGCACCGATGATAGCACCTTCGTTTCGTCGTCAACGAATAGCACGGTACGCCTACCTGGCTTTACAATATTTAGCGTATCACCAAACCGTTTAGAGTAAGTATCTTGCGGTAGATTCGCAGCTTCGTTCGTTTTATCGTCCAGTTCATCCAGAGGTCTATCATCCCAATACTGAAAGGGCAATACGAGTTCAAACTTACTACCGGAACCATCCTCACTTTCTACCTGTAAACTACCTTTCATCACATTTGCCCATCGCAGAGCTATAGCAAGTCCTAAACCTGTGCCACCATAACGACGTGTTATCGTACCATCGGCTTGTGCAAATGGAATGAAAATTTGATCAAGTTTTTCCCTTGCAATACCAATCCCTGTATCCTCAACTGAAAATAGAAGACTTATATCATTCTCCGTTTTGACGACACAACGAACTTCTAAACGAATAAAACCCCGATGAGTAAATTTCACTGCATTACTAAGTAGATTATTTAGTATCTGAATCAGACGTCCAGAGTCACCTACTATAGATTCTGGAATGTCCTCTTCTAATTGCAGTATAAATTCGACCCCCTTGTTATCAGCCTGGACCTTAGATACGGAAACGCAGGAATCTACTATATCACGAATAGAAAAAACGTCGGAATTCAAAGTAGCTTGGTTTGCATCAATCTTTGATATTTCTAGTACATCATCTACCACTCTCGTTAGCTGATCCGACGCATTTCTTAAGATAGAAAAGGCTTCTTCTTGATCGATATCATCACTTTGTTCCGATAACAGCTGCACCGCACCGACAATGCCATTCATTGGCGTACGGATTTCGTGGCTAACATTGGCCACAAATTCACTCTTCATTCGATTTGCTAATTGGACTGCATCTAATGCCTTCCTCATTATAGCAAGAGAGCGTATTATAACCACCTGTTTCCTGCCTACTACACTAGCTAAAATACCTAAAATTAGTGGTGCTGTATCGATGATCCAGTGCAGCGACTGCGTGCGTTGCACTACCAGAATATTAGTAAAAGTGAAATCAAAATTGTGGGAAATAAGGTCTTGACACGTAGCTGCTATTGGAAATATGCAGCCAAATAAAAATCCATATGTTGCGTACTTAATGGTATATCTTCCAGGATCAACTGACTGCATATCTTGTCCTATATTTAGTTGACATAAGCTCTACACATCATAAAAACGCAGTTTGATACCCGTCACTCGCAATAGGGCTAACTTGCCTAGCGTGAAGTATGCGAGACCGACTAAACAGGTTGTGATAATTTGATGCAATTTCTTGATTCGTTGTTTTGTATGAAAAATAATTTGATTGCCATTTCATCCCTCAATCTTCTACATAGTGAATCGGTCCATTTACATCATTCAAGCGAAATTGCCCTTTTGCCAACTCTGTAACAGTCATAAATTTCAACTCACCGAAGCAAATTTGAACGCGAGGATATACGCTTCTACGTACTTTAATCTTAACTTGGGCAAATCCATCGCGTTGTGTCGTTACAATTCCTTTGATATGAAATTCTAAACTATTGCGTAATTTTTTTAGTTTTCTGATCTCACTCAATCGAGCGAGTAATACTTTGCGGCGCCCTTCAGGCGATTTTCGGATTGCTTTTTTCAACGTATCAGGCGTAAAATTTTGTCCAATCAACGTCTCGACCAACCGACTGGCTTGGCGACTACGCAGATTGCAAAATGCAATGCCCTCGCGATAGCGGCTTAATCGATCTTCCATTTCCGGCTTGACACCAACGCGGACTAGGGTCTCTCGGTTATTTACACTGCCCATAGACGGCACATCCAGATTTTGACTTACACTGAGTTCGCCCCCAGATAAATTAAGGGGGTTTTTCGCTCGGTTGTCTGTTATTATAGCATTACCTCCGACAACCACCTTAGAGTCAGTTATATAATTTGTCACTCTCATCTCACTGCCAACATTCACCTTAGACTCTTGCACGTAAATCGAAAAAAAGTCGCCTCCGCATTTTATCCTTGCACCGATAACACCACTGGACACTGCTAGGTCACCTTTGGCTAAAACTTTAGCACCCCGTTCAACCGAGCCATGCACTACAACATTGCCGCTCGCTTCGACACGAAAGCGACTACACACATCGCCAGTGATCTCAACATCACCATCAAATTTTATGTGACCAATGCGATAATCGACATCGCCATCGTGAAAGAAATAAGGCAGTACCGAAATAACCCCTTTATCGATTCTCGGCCATCCAGCCAGAACTGCATAGTATAAATTTTTATCTTCAGATTCTTCAATACGGACATTGACGCCAGCCTTTAGAGTCGTAGGCTCTTTATCAGGTAAGGAGATTTCGCGAGCGAAAATATCATGACCCATTTGAATTTCTTGATCTAAAGATAGACATGCCAAAAGTTCGTTCTCTTTCGATTGCGGCACAGCATCACGAGAGCGAAAATCCATCGAGCCATCTTCTATCATTTTGCCAGGGCTCGGCAGAGACTTGAAATGGACCTCTAAAGAATTTGCCATCGAAGGGCTTGTACCTTCAGCCACCAGAAAACATTGGATTACCTCCTCTCCTTTCTGTACTGATTCTATCGCTTGTACAAACTCTGCCTCACGAATCCCATAGCAAATACCTTTCTCTTCTAATTTCTGTTCCACCAATTGCCAGGATATATTCGCGGTAACCGTATTGATATGAGCCTGCATCCCATCATCAGAGATTAATATTTCCAAGGATAATTCAGGCAATTCGGCATCCGAGAGGTTTTCCAAGCCTTCTTTGAACGAAGCATTTTCAGCTAATCGTTTGTCCATTTTTCAGCCTCCCTTAAAACCTCATCAGCCACTCCCTCCCAGATCGGCAGATCTCTTTGTAATTGATGGCTATGTACCGCAAGAGCTATATACGAGATAAACTCCTTTAGTATACTGGTATCATCTACGCCAATTAAGAAATCCTTGCGTCTTCGTCCAACTTCAACCAGCCCAATCATATTTTGGTATCGCAATAACGGCAATATACAAAGACTACGAACGCCAAATCCTTCACGTACAAAGTCGACCTCTCTCTCATATACAGGAGTCTTTTGATCAAGTGCTTGTTTAATTGCTCTCGCTTTTGTCAATGATAAGGCTTGCAATTCCTCAACACGTAAAGGGGGAATTCCGTTGTATCTTGATTTTCGCAATTCTGCTATTTCATCTATTTGAGCTAAATCTGTCAAACTCGATGTACTTTCAGGAGCAGAATTTAATCCCACAGCCGCGTAAGGAACAACATCGCCATTCGGTTCAACCAAGTACAATACGCCAAAATCACTTTCGCATAGAATCAGAGTCAACTGCAACGCAACATATAGCGTTTGCTGTGTATCCTCTACGCTGAGTATCTGCCATGACAAAGTATCTCGTGCTTTTAATTCCATAACTTTGCGATTCAGATCACTGGTACGCTCTCTAACTTGTAGCTCGAGATTGCGCTGGTAGGCTTTATTTTCAAGTATTAATCTGCGATGCTCTAATGCTCGCATTACAGTCGACATCATATCCTTTATGTCAAACGGCTTCAAAAAATAGTCATAAAAGTCATGTGCAACCGCCAACCTTGCACTCTCTACGTCAGCGTAAGCCGTCATGAGGATTACGGGCCTATCCGGTTCATCTTCTAATAATTTTTGGCCTAGTTCTACTCCGCTAATTCCGGGCATATTTAGGTCAGTGATGATTAAATCTATTGCTTGTTTTTCGGCAATAACCATTGCTTCTTCACCAGAACGAGCTACAAAAGCTTGGTGCCCAATTTCCTCAACTAGACGGAGCATTAGATCTAGATGATCGGGCTCATCGTCAACGACTAAAATTGCCGCGCCCTTCTCATTTTCATTCATCATGACTGTTGCCTTTTATTTTCACTCAAAGTTGAGTATACCATACTCGCTAATCTTCTACGATCTATGGGCTTCTCAAGCCATCCATCATTAAATTTCCGAGCCTGTTTCGGTAAGTCCTTATCCCCTAGATAACCAGACATAATTATTATTGGCGTACCTATGTTTCTCTCTGCCAAAGCAGCGCAAAGTTCTTCGCCTCCGACATTTGGCATTACGAAATCTGATAGAATCAGATCTATTTCATTTAGCCTATCATCGGATAAATCGAGCACTTCGCGACCATCTTCAGCACAGACCACCTGGTAGTTAAGGGTCTTCAAAAGCTTTTTAGTCGCGTCCCTAACGCTCTGCTCGTCTTCAACTACGAAAATGGTTTCCCCACTACCGATCGGAATTTTATCACTTAATCCCTTATCGTTCTTTTTTTCATGCCGGGTAAAAGGTTCGCTAGAATGGTGCAAATGTCCAACATTGGAGGCATATTGTGGAAAGAAGATAGAAAACGTAGTTCCTTTATCGAGTATACTATCTACATGGATATGGGCATCGTGTTGTTGCACGATACCATGTACCTGGGCCATGCCCAACCCCGTTCCACCCGAGTCTTTCTTCGTTGTAAAAAAAGGTTCAAAGATGTGACTAACCACCTCATGAGTCATTCCACAACCCTCATCTGATATCTGTAATATAAGCCATTTTCCTGCATCGAGGTCAGGCTGACGATTATCGATCGCAACGGCGGTATCTATATTTTGCAACCGCACTCCTAACACTCCCCCATGCGGCATAGCATCTCGCGCATTTAACGCCAAGTTGGTGACTAGTTGCTGTATTTGTGTTACATCGCCTTCAATATTCTGCGATGCTACATCTAAGTCGAATGCAATTTCTATATTAGCAGGTAAAAGACGCTTAAGAAGCTTTGTTGTTTCCTTAACGAAAACCCCGAGCTCAATCACTTGCCGATTAACGACATTCTGACGACTAAAATCGAGGATTTGACGCACTAGCTCATTGCCGCGCTGCCCTTGAGTGTAAATGCGATTAAGATCTTCCTTATATTTTTCAGCAATATCGTCACGTAGACACAATACCTGTGCAAAACCCATCATTACAGATAATATGTTGTTGAAATCATGTGCCATTCCAGCGGCCAATTGACCTATGGCAGCAAGCCGGTCTTGTCGCTTGCCAATTTCCAACATTTGACGTTCGCGGGTCACCTCCATAATACTAATCACGCTACCAGCACGCCCTCCATTGCGATCTATTGAGCTTGCAAATGCCTGAAAAATGCGGTTTGAATTTGGCAATGGGATATCCTGAAACTTATCCCCTGTAAAATCCGCTATCATCTGCGCTAAATCTGCAGTCCCTATCGCTGTGATTGGATGCGAGCCAAAATCATCACAAAATAATGAGAAATCTTCAGATGCCTGCTTGTTATATATAACTGGCATGTTGTTTGAGTCGAGCAAACAAATTCCATGTGGGAAGTTCTCAACTATTGCATTTAACTCTGAATTGAGCTTGCTAATCTCTGCTGCCGCTTTAACCCTATCTGTTATATCTTGCCCTACACCAATGACACCGACTACGGACCCAAGGATATCACGACGTGTAGTCGAGTTGAGTAATACTACGATACGATCCCCTGTTTTCGTATAAAGCGGGAGTTCGTAGTTGGATGTTTCCTTTCCCTGCAACGCTTCTTCCAGCACCAAGCGCGTGTGATGCTTGTAGTCGGCGGTGATGTAGGTCTCGACCAGGTCCTTGCCCAGCACTTCGTCTTTGCTGTACCCCGTGATACGGGCAGTGGTCTGGTTCCACTCGTTGACTCGCCCCTCGGCATCGATGCCGAAAATGGGAGCATTGGCCCTATCGATCAACTGGGCCAGATCATTAGCTCTTTGTTCCGATACAGCATTGGCCTCCCTGCGTTTTGCAGAAAATAGTGACAGGACCACACCGAACCCCAAAAACAAGAAAAAGAAGATCGTACGGATATACATCTCAAAAGGTTCTATGTCATAAATGAGTATATCCCAGAATTCTTCTTGTTCGGAGAAAAATAACCAGTCCACTACCGAGTCTATAACCCATGCAAACAACCCAAACACAGCTGAGAGGCCAATAATCAAGTATTCGTCTTTCGCGCGCTTCACTTTGGGTGAAATGTAACCGCCCTTTTGCGCCGACTGATCCAACTCTGCAGTACCTTGCTCTTTCATTTTATCCGTGTATTTCATATTCAGATCTCTCGGTTACCAAAGCCCGAATATCTAAGAGACTGTTTTAAACAATGTAAATAGTTGCCGTTGAAGGCACGAAATCACTCGGCCATATTCAGGTATCTACAAAGATACCCTGAAACGAAAGGGCCAAAATGAGTACGCACGACCAATGTCCGACAGATGTGACCGATGGGCAATGGCACCTTCTTCAGATCCAACAGCGACTGTACACACCCTTTTCTTGGTCGAAAACCCATCTCAAATCTAACCTGAGAGCCTATACTACTCCAACCGCTCAGCCCAGCAATGCATCTTTCGTGCACCAGAGCCTGTGAATTAGCAAAATCATAATACTGCTGCTGCCCTAAATGGAACTGTGATCTATTTCTCACACTCATTTGACCATATACCTTAAGTATATATACAAAAAAAACTTGACTTGTGTGAGCTAGCGTATTCCATCTACTATCGGTGCCTACTTTCTAAATCAGGAGAAACCGTGTTAGAAGCGGTTTTAAAACAATCATTTTTCACGCAAGCCGCTCAACCCAATACTGTGGACATTTTTTTATTTTGAGTGAATTTGCATGATGTAGTAATTCGTCAGTGCGTACTCATCAATAGGTTATACGTTTTAATATTTTATTACGTAATTACTTATTTATAAATGACTTGAAAATATAATATACGACATTGTCAACCAAGAGCCGAATCATAGCGACTTGAATGAAGGCTTCACTATTGCGGGTCAAGACTTCGCAATCCCTTGAATGGCGGCGGTAATTCAACAACCAGGCAGCGCCGTCACGAAAAAAGGTTGACGACGTGATCTTTGTCACATCGAAAAGGATTCACAGCATCGATCTTGTAATGAAGCCTCCCCGCAGCAAGCTGCGGGGTAGCAGACCCGAAAGGCTAAAATAAAACGGCAAACAAGCGGCAGGTTGGCGCCGCGACAACATAGTTTTCATCTCATCCATTCTTCATAGGAGTCTCTCATGTTGAATAAAGTCATCTTCGCCGCCTGCGCCCTCGCGCTGAGCACCAGCCCCTTGCTCGCCGGTCACCACAAAGGCCCCATGGGCCCGCCGCCTGCCGGGATAATGATCCCGTTACCGGCCGGCGCCATGATGCCGGCGCCCGAAGAAGGCCCTGACAAACTGGCCGATTTCGTGTTGGACCATCTAGACAAGGACGGCGACGGAAAAATCAGCAAAGACGAGCTACTGGACGCGCTGAAAGGCGGTATGCCGCACCACGGCGACGGCGACAGCGACGGCGACAGCGACGGCGACAGCGAAATGAGCGGCATCTCCGAAGGCGACGAGGGTCTCGAATCGCTGCCGCATCCCGAGGAGTGCGGCGAAACGCTGACCTCCTCCGAGATGGGGCCAATCGCCGAGGGCGTATCCTGCGGCAGCAGCGACAGCGTCGGCAACCAGCTCAACCGCACCGTCTGTAATCTCGCGCCCTACAACTCCAACGCCATCAGCATGCCCGAGGGGCGCGCCGCCGACTGCTTCCGCATCGCCGCGATCAAGGGCAATAACATCACCTTCGAGATCGTCAAAGAGTCGGACGGCAGCGTGATCTTCGATACCTCTATGGGCACAATCGCCTTCGACAGGCTGGTGCTTATCGGCGAGCCAGGCGACACGGTCTATCGCATCAACCTGACCGGCGCCGACGAGGCCGACGCCAGCGTCACGCTCGAATTTATCGACCACCCCATGTTCTAAAGAACGCTGAACAAGGTAGGCCGCTATAAAAAGCAAGCGCACCGGGTAAAACCGGTGCGCTTGCTTTTTATGCCCATTCGAGGCTGAATCTGAATACCGCCCTATTTGATCCGCGTAGGCAGGATATGTAATATACCTGTGCATTGCCCTTATCCGCAGAAAAATCGATTTCGCCACGGAGAACGACAACCATGATCACCGACGCACAATTGACCGCATATGAAGAACAAGGGGCCGTAACAATTGACAGTCCCTTCACTGAACAAGAATTGGATCGAGCGGAAGCCGCCTGGGACCGCCTAAAACAAAATAGCCAACCGCCCTACGAAGACCCGGATTATATCGACATAATCCAGCACCCGTTTTTTGAGCAGGTCGCCCAAAAAGTATTGCGTGCCAATACCGTGCATTTATGGTGGGGTTTAGCCCCGCATGAACGCGCGCCGTCCGAGCCGCCCTATGGCGATTATAAAGAGCAATGGGCACGCGGCTGCCACACCGATATTCAGGCTACATTGGAAGATTTCGAAGCCACCCCCCGCCGGATGCGGGCCGAGCTGTGGTTTTGGCTCAACGACGTGCCCACCGACCGCGGCGCGATGCGCATCCTGCCCGGCAGCCATCGGCCGATCATGGCGCACTGGAGCAAAGTCCTCACATCCGAACAAAAGACCGAACTACCGCGCGTGCACGGTTTGCGACCGATCCCGGTTCCCGATACGGCGACCGCCTTCCCCGAGCACGTGCCCGATCTAATCGACACGCCCTGGTCTGCATGCGAACCCACTCCCTTCGTCGCCAAACGCGGTCAGATTCTGATCTTTTGCAGCGCCGGCCTGCACTCGGCCTGGCAGAACGAAGACAGTGTGCCGCGCAAGGCGATGGGCACCTCGTGGGTCGCCGAGGGTGTATCTTGCGGGCTGCCGAAAAATCAGCGCGATGACGTAATGGACTTCTTCCCCAAACTGCGAGCGAAACTGCACCCGGATCGCGCGCATATCGCGCCAGACAATTTCGACTGGCTTTTTGAGAGCAACTATCAGCCGCAGTGGCCGGAGACTTTTCTGCCGACCGAAACCTCATAAATCGTCAATCTATGCGCACGCGCGCGCCCAGACGATATAGAGAGGATCCGCTTGCGTCGGACAGTTCCGCGTGCAGATGTCACGCCAATTTTCGCCGAAATAACTTTCGACCAACTCGACATGTTGCACATCATCCATGGCCAACCACAGCGCTATGGCTTTTTGCGGGAAACAGCGATTGGAAAAACTGAGAATAAACGGGGCACCCGGTTTGAGCACCCGGTTTACTTCGCGAAAGACCGCCAAAGGTCGAGTCATATATTGCACCGAGACGGTGCAAGTGACCGCGTCAAATAACTGATTCGCAAAGGGCAGTTCCGGCGCGGCGTTCAAATTGTGCACCAACCATTGATCTAATTGCGGATTATCCGCCAGTTCCTCGGCGTTCATGCCCAAGCCGGTGACATGGCCGGGATTTAGATCTGGCGGATAATGCGAACGCCAACTACTCATCAAATCCAAATAGCGCCCACCCGGTTCCAGATATTCGGCCAGAAAGCCAGTCAACGCCGCAATCGCCCCTGCGTCGATATGCACAACTTTGCGCGGCTGTTCGTAAAAGAGAGCATCAGCGGTTTCTTCGGCTCGCTCGAAACATTGCGCTGTTAGATCTTGTGGATCAATCAAGCCAAAGTCTCCCGTCAACGGCATCGACCGCGCTCAAGCGAAATACTCCTCGTCTTCGCGCAACGCGTTGCGGTGCGGCAGATATTCGACGATCAGATCTATATCGGCCAGCGTCACCGGATGGATCAACTGCGCGTCTTTCTCCAGCACTTCCGCGCTCAGAATATTAACCCCCACTAGCGGCAAACGCTGAAGCTGCTTTAAATCCACGTGCAGCCGGTAGGCGTCGACTGCATAGTCTGGCCGGGGCCGCAATTGGTAAGTCCAGTCGGCTTTACGCCACGCTTCTTCGGGTATCTCTTCGCCATTCCAGATCAACCGGATCCGGTCCGCGTAGGTCAGATGCTGCAACAAGACGCGCAACTCGCAGCGCCATACCTCACCCGCTGCCGCCCGCCCCGCCACATCGTCGCCGACTTCCAACCTGCACTCGTGCGCCGGCGCATCACACGCCAATTGCGCCGGCAGTTGTTCGGCCAATCCATAGGACGCGGCCGTATTCGCGTTATAGGGCAGACCGAGCCGGTATTTCTTATCGAAACCCGCCAACAGATCCGGATACCCCATAAAACGCAGTCGGCCCGTCGCCTCGTCGTCGTAGGGATAGCGCTTAGGCGCGGGATAGTAGGTGTGAAACAACACGCCTTGCGCCCCCGCGGCATAGGCATTGGCCGCCGCGGCCCGCACTACGGGGCGTGAAAGCTCCGGGTGATTCGCCGATTCGATGCCCGCCAATACCCGCACTGGCGTGCCTGCCGCGGCCTCGACAATATCCTGCAAACCGGTCGTATCGTTTGCAAAACCGCCGACGACCTCCATGCCGATCACCGCGTCGACTATCCCTTCTTTAATCCAGGTTTCCACATCCATCCCCATCGCCTTGTTGCCGGCAAGTGTCGCACCTATCCGAATCACCAATCGCTTGGCCCGCCCCTGCGCGTTTGCCGCCTCATCGCAGACCTGGCGTATCGCCCGCATCCACTCGGTCAAGGTCTCTGTATGCTCGGCAACCTCGGCCCGGCCAATAAACGGCGCATAATCGCTCATATTCAGCTCGATGCCGTCTGTCGGATAATCGCCGACCAGCTCTGCGACCACTGCCAAGCGGTCTGCCCGCACTTGATCGACGGCAAAAGACAATCGCTCGGGATTGTCGTATTGGGCTTGCGGATAATCTGGTTCTTCGCCGACCCGCCATTCGGGGTGCCCTGTCGTGAAATCGGCAACCCGGCAGTTTGTGACGCGATCGTGCGGTGTGTGCAGCATATTCAATAGCAGGTGCGGCAAAAAGTTAAATCCGCGCCGTTGTGCGTGCTCGCATACCAACATCAGCGGATCGGTGCCGCTCTCAATCATCGCCTTGGCGTTTTGTGCCGCCCGCCACCAGATATCGTGGTCGGTCAAATCAACATTGTGGCCCCAGTGCTCGCCGACTTTGGAATCGTAGAGCAATACGCTGCAATCGCCCACCGCGTAGCTGACGGTATCGATGCCGAGATCAAGCAATTCATCGATGGGTTCGACATACTGTTTAACGCCCATCGGCGGCTCGTAGAGATATACGCTCGTATGGCGCCCGTCGGTATAAAACATCACCTCGTGGGTTTTGCTCATAACTACCTTCCTCTCCAGCCGCGTTGGCTTGTTAAACTCTGGGCAATTGTCGTCGCGCGCGGTGAAAATACCGCTCAGCAGGCAGCGTGGTCAAGGTCTGCAGATAACGCGCTTGACCCCAATGGCGATTTTGCAGAAAATCTGATCACCGGTTATCACCTCAAAAAAGGAACGACACATGCGACAAGGCTCCTTCAAATTATCCATGACCTTGGGCCAAAGCCCCAGCGATTATCCCGAACGGGTAAGAATTTGCAAAGAGATGGGTGTCACCGCCTGCGTAACCGCGCCAAACCTCAACGGCATCGGCCGCGACCAGTACGCCGCCGCGATGCAAAAACAAAAGGACGAGTGGGCTGACGTCGGCTTTACTCTTCCGGTCTATGAAACGATGACCATAGTGTCCGGCCAGCATATCCGCCGCGGCACGCCGGGCCGCGAAGAAGAGCTGCTCAACTATATCGCCGCCATCGAGGCCATGGGCAAAGTCGGCATCCCCGTCCTGTGTTACAACCTCGGCGAAGGCGGCAGCCGCACCGATTGGGTGCCGACGCGCGGCGGCGCGATCTCTTCGCAATTCGACTACGCCGCCTCCAATACCGAACCCCCCTTAGACCAGCCGCAGACAGCAGAGGAGCTGTGGGACAATCTGACCTGGCTCTTAGAACGCGTCGTGCCCGTCGCTGAAAAGGCCAATGTGCGCATGGGCTACCACCCCAACGACCCGCCGATCTCGCCCTATCGCGGCTCCGCCCAGATCATGGTCAGCATCGAGGCCTACCGCCGCTTGCTCAATATCGCGCCGAGCCCAAACAACGGCATCACCTTCTGCCAGGGCAATTTCAAGGCCATGGGCGCCGACATCTACTCCGCCGCCCGCGAATTCACCGAGCAGGGCAAGGTCCACTTTATTCACTATCGCGATGTCGAGGGCACGGCGGGCACCCGATTTACCGAAACTTTCCATGACGACGGCCCGACCGATATGGCGCGCATGCTGGAAATCTATGCGCGCGCTGGCTTCGAAGGTCCGATCCGCCCCGACCACTCGCCGACAATGGGCAACGAGGACGCGGAGACGACCCGCGGCTACGGCATGCAGGGCAAGATCTTTGCCTTCGGTTATATGATCGGCATGATGCAAGCGCAAAACCTAACATACGAGTAAACGACAATGAAGATTCGCAAAGAATTCTTACAACATCATATGGTCCATCTCAAAGGCGCACTCCCCCCGGAGATGTGCGAGGAATGGGTAGCGGATTACTTCGCACGGACCGGCATCGACGAATCCGACCCGAGCACCATACCCGACGATACCAACGGCTTCGCGGCAAGTACCCGCACCATTCCCATCCCCGAAGCCTCGCCCATGGCCTGGGATGCGATCTGCGAACTATTGGGCGGCGAAGATAAGATCGACGAGCGCACCCGTTTTTTCTCCAATGGATTCAACCTCAACTACAACCTCGGCACCGACGAGCCTTGGCAAGGCCCCAGCCCCGATCGCCCCGGCTGGCATAAGGACGGCTGGTTTTTCCGCCACTTCCTCGACAGCCCCGAACAGGCGCTCTTGTGCCTGGTGGTCTGGCGCGATATCGGACCGCAAAGTGGCGGTACCTTTTTCGCGCCCGACTCGGTGGCGCCTATCTGCCGTGAACTGCTCGCCCACCCGGAGGGCCTACACCATACCTACCCCTTCGGCAAGTTAGTGCAAAACTGCGAGGATTTCCGCGAAATGACCGCCGGCACCGGCGACGTGATCATCCTGCACCCCTACGTACTGCACGCCCGGTCGCAAAACCCCTCGGGCCGCATCCGCTTTATGAACAACAAGGTCGTCTCGCTGCAGGAGCCGATGTGCTTCAACCGCCCCGACGGCAATTATAACGCGCTCGAAGCAAGTATCCTACAGGCGCTCGACAGCGAATCACTCGATTTTCAAATCACCCGCGAGCGCAAGCGCAGCGAGGGTTTCAGCCGAATGGACGAGGAATAACAAGCAACGGAGTATCCACAGCCGCTTGACCGCATATCTGCAATAGTCTTTTATTTTCTTAATTGCGCACCCGTTCCGGGGATCCGCCCCATAATCGTTTATTACAAAAGGTTTTTTTCATGCCTGCCGTACAAGATATCCTCGTATTTTTCCAGACCACACCAGCACTCACCTCGCCCGCCGTCGCCTGGGCCCGCTACGAGGCCTCCAAAGGCCCGATCAGCGATCTAACCGAGGAAGACGAGCCCCCGTATGCAAACGCTTTGGCAGCGATGCGTGACGGATGGGAGGTCCTACAGATGTCCGAGCTGAAACACCGCTCAGCCGAAGAAGGCTACGACCTCGGCCCGCTGCCCTACCAGACGGTCTTGTCGAAGTTCAACGAAATGCAGGAAGAGGAGTAAAGCCCATGAATGAACATCTGATCTCGTCCAAGCAAATGGCGCAATTCGTCGCATCCGGTTATCTGCGCCTCGACGAGATGGTCCCCAAGGAACTATCCGACGCTTGCCTCGTCGAAATGCGCGACCACCATTTTGGCTATCTCAACGTCGGCGCGTCCTTTGAGGACACCTGGCCCAAGGGCACCGCGCTCGGTGACACCTTTCGGCTGCCGCAGGTACAGGGGCTGATCCACTCGTTGGTCGGCCCCGATCCGCTCTACGACCACCACGCCGCGCATCTGGTTAAGGGCGGACAGACCCGAGGCCCGGACATGCACCAGGACTCAGTCATCGATTTTCGCGAGAACTACTTCGATATCCAACTGTCGTTCTTCCCAGTTGACACGCCCGACGCGATGGGCGGCACCTTTTTGGTGCCCGGCACCCAGTATCGTAGCGTGCGCACCGGCGAGATCCACATCTACCAGCATATGCGCGGCAAGATCTGGGCCACCTGTCCGGCGGGCACGATCTTCGTGTGGAATACCGGCGTCTGGCACGGCGCGCGCAGCAACCACACCGACCAAGATCGCTATATGTACAAGCTGCGGCTCAATCCGACGAGGCCCCAAGTTCGCAACTTCGACACCGCGGACCTCGACGACCCAGAGATCCGCCAGATCCTCAATACCAACCACGGCTGGGAGGGTAACGAGCACCGCTACGAACTGATGCGCCGCGTGCAAATGTGGCGTTTCGTCTCCGGCCAACCCGACTACGACCAGGGCGAACGCTTTATGCGGCGCATCGAATATCGGCCGCAGGCCGAAGGCGTAGCGGCAGGTTAAGTTTTAAGTCCAAACACCGCACAAAAAACGAGTCCTCAAATTCGAGGACTCGTTTTTTATTTATAGCCTGCTGAATCGACCGAGAATATAGGCGCCAGATCAATTCACCTACCCCTGCGCCGGCTCCAGTTCCAATAACACCAACAGCCAGGTCCGGTGCCAATACGCGCTATTGATATAGGGATTCTCCGCCGTCGGCCAGTTGGTCCAATAGGTCTCGTTGTGCGGGATGCGATGATACCACTGTACGATCGGAATCGACGGCAGTTCTGCAAGCCAGATATCCATCGCCTCGTGAAATAACCCCACCAGCTTCGGATCATCCGGCGCGATCCGCCCCATCTCGTCGATCAGCGCGTCGAAAGGCTTGTTCTGCCAGCGCCAGAAATGCTCGGCGAAAGTACCCGTGGGTTGCACAAAACGACTATGGTAAAGTCGCAACGTGAAATATGGGTCGCGCACCGAACCGCCGTGCCCCTGCATATACGCCTTGCTCGTGCCCTGGGTCAACCGCGTGTAAGTGTCCGAGGTCTGGCGGAAATCCGCGTCGAATCCCGCTTTTTCTAACTGCGCCACCAGCACCGGAGCCAAATCGACAAAGATCGGATAAATATCCACGACCATCTTGAACGGCTCGCCATCCTTCGCCCAGATGCCATCCTCATTCTTTTTCCAGCCCTTGCCGCGCATAATTTCCGCCGACCGCTCTAGGTCATAAGTACCCACCGGATATTTCTCTAGCAGATCGGCGACCGCCCCGGTGTATTTCCTCAGCGGCGGATAATCCGGAAAGGGCAATAAGGTCGATGTGCCGCTGCCTTGCCAACCGACTTCGATCAATTGCGCGCGGTCGATAGCATGGTTGATCGCCCAGCGGATGTCCTTGTCGTCAAAGGGCGCTTCCAACGCGTTGAACCCCAGGGATATCGGCCACCAGTCTAAATAGCCGAAAGGCGCCTGCCGCCCGGTCCACGATGAGACCTTGGGGTTGCCCTCAATAATCGTGCGGATATTGGGCGGCCGCATATCCAGGCACGAGTCTAGGTTATTGGTCAGCAGGTTTTGCACCCGCTTGGTCTCCTCCATAAAGGGCAGGTAGATAATGCGTTCGACCTTGGGCATTTCTTTAAAACCTGCCTTTTGTGCCCACCACCCCTCGCGCAGATCCCAAATCCGCTGCTGCGGCGTCGACAATACCATCTCATATGGCCCGCTGACCACCGGCCAGCCCTTGGCCATATCGAAATTGGTGAAGGTCTCGGCCTTTTTGCCCTGCCAGATATGCTTGGGCACAATCGGCACGCCATTGCCGAAATTGTGCGTGAAGTAGGTAAAAATAAAACGCGGGTTGGGCGACGTCAGGCTGATGCGGGCGGTCAAACTATCTATGGCCACCGCTTCTTTGACCCAGGTCTCCATATCGGTGGAAAACAACAATACGGGCGCGTTTGCCTTGAGCATATTGATGGTGAAGACGAAGTCGTGCACCGTCCACGGCATGCCGTCGCTCCACTCGACGCCGGGCCGAATCTTCACGGTGACTTCGGTGAAATCCTCGTTGTATTCGTGGCCCTCAGCGATCCAGGGGATGATATTGTCTTCTTCTTTGAAGGCATTGTAAAAGTAGAGCGGCTCGTAGAGAAAGTTCCAGCCGGTGGGTGCCGTATTGCCGGGAATAAAGGGGTTGAAGGTGTCGTAATCCTTGATTTGGCCAGCGCACACCGCATAGGTAAGGCAATCGAGGATCATGGTGCGGTTGCGCGGCACCTGTTTGAGGCTCGCGCCCGTCTCCTCTCCCGACCCACCACAGGCGATCGTGAAGGACATAATAAGTATCGATAGTAGCAGTGGTTTCATACACATAGTGTTCACTCTTCGTTGAGATGGCTGTTTCAGATATTGTATTTCCTGGTACGACCGCAAGATAACTCTATCTCCGTCGCATCCCAAATCAACGGCCTGCCGCCAACGGATAGATCACGGGCAGATGCCCATCACCCCGGCTCGAATACCACAGCGTTTTTGTTTATATTCCCACCGCCTTTACGTATACCACAAAGCAACCACAGGACGATGCTACCATGGCCCTAAGCGAAGAAGAACGCTTCCGCTTCGACCTCACCGGTTTCCTCGTGCGCCCAGCGATCCTAAACTCCGACCAAATCGCGGCGATTGTCGAGCATATAGACCGCATCCAGCACGACCCGCAGTCACTCTCACCCGCCGAGCGCGACGTGCCGGGCGGGCCGAGCAACGTGCTGATCGACCACCCGCAGGTCGTCGACGTGCTCCGCGAACTCATCGGCCCCGATATCCGGCTGGAAAACTGCACCTGCCTCTGGCGCGAAAAAGGCCAACGGCACGGCGAATTACACGGCGGTGGCCCACAACAAGCCGATCCGATTTTCGGCTATCGCGTCAAAAATGGGCGCATCCACGCCGGTATGGTGCGGGTCATCTTCGAGTTGACAGATATCGCCATGCAGGACCAGTCCACACACTTCCTCATCGGCAGCCACAAAGCGGAATTCCCCATACAAGAAAAGCATCTATCATTAGAAGAAGGCCAACGCAGCCCCTACCTAACCTCTTACGAGTGCCCCGCCGGTAGCGCCGTGTTCTTCACCGAAAACCTATGCCATGCTGGACCCGTATGGCAACGCGACACACCGCGAGTCGCCGTGCTCAATGCCTATTCGCACCTGGCGACCCACTGGCACCGGCTCAAGACACCGCCTGCCGTCATCAACGGCCTGCCGCGCGAAAAACAAGCCTACTTCCGCCAACCCTGGATCACTGACTTCCACACCAACCCCGTCGTCCACAATACGATGGAACGCTTTATCGACGGCGACGACGATCCCGTCAGCAGCGAACATATTACCGAGTGACGCGCGCTTTATTACTCCAACAACTACATACCGTCGCGGCACCAACTTATTTCCAAAACGGGTATAGCAACCGCCGCAACAATCCCCGGGGAAAAGATTCTATCTCCGAAAAACCAAGACGGGCCGGCTGCTGCACTTCCTCCGGCAAATACGCCGAACCGAAGAGCCAGTCCCAGAGGCTAAAAATAATCGCGTAGTTCTGCCCCGACTTGCCGTGCAGCACCACGTCGTGGTGCCAGACGTGCATCCGGGGGGAATTGACCAGATAACCGAGCGGCCCCCAGCCGATTTTCAAGTTTGCGTGGTTGAGGTGACCGATCAGCGTGGCGAAAATGGCCAGCCAGAGCACGACCTGGCCATCGATGCCCAATACGACCAAGGGCAAATAGGTCAAGCTCTTATAAACGACGATTTCCATCCAATGAAAGCGCATATTGCCGATCCAGTCTAGCTCGACAATCGAATGGTGCAACTTGTGAAACTGCCACAGCCAGGGCACTCGGTGCAACAACCGGTGCACGCACCACTCAAGAAAGTCTTTCAATACCAGCAACACCGCGAATTGCACCCATAACGGACTCCCTAGCAACAGCTGGACCGACTGCAACCCCTGCCACGGCCACCCTCCCACGACTCCCGCCCCCTGCTGCAAAAGCCACCCAGCAGCCGTAGCCACCAGCAGACCTGCATAGTGGCCATTAAAAACCAACCAGAATAGATCCTGCCCAAATTGGTCCCGCCAGACCTTCTGGTCCTCCCGCCAAGGCAGCAAACGCTCCAATAACCAACAAAAGAGCGAAATAGCCATCAGCCAAAAAAAATAATGCCGTGTATCCCAGAGCATGCTCAACACAATGTCGCGTTCCTCTCCCCGATTTGTGTAATTCGTTTTCCTCCACAATCGTATTACTCTTAGCGATTCATATTACCCGCTAAGCTGGGTGCGAACGGCCCTATTGTGGGGCGCGTCTCCCGGCGTTTTTAGTCCACCGGGCCGTCGCCCCTCGGGTCGTCGTCACGACCACTCGCCAAAACCACCCCGAAAAACACCCTACGGCGCACCCCGCAATAGGGCTTCTGAGACTTTGTCGGATTCTAGTAGGCCCTATAACACGATCAAATTCTTTCACTCGAGTGTCAAGCAGCCCACTTATTGCGTGCCCTACTCATCTTGTCTAATCTATCTACGTAATTGGGCTGTGATCGAGCGAAGAGGTCTCCCCTCGATCACGCCATCCACCTGCCACCTTAACCGTTGATGCCAGACCTTATAGGCAAAAGAGAAAGGTCCTGCCGTGGAATACCGCCGCCTAGGAAAAACCAACACAGAAGTCAGCTCGATCGGCCTAGGCTGCGTCACTTTCGGCCGCGAAATCGACCAACAAAGCGCCTTCGCCGTAATGGACCGTGCCCTCGAACACGGCATCAACCTCTTCGACACCGCCGAAGCCTATGCGGGCGGTGCCTCCGAAGAAACCATCGGCCAATGGTTCACCGACCGCCAATCGCGCGACAAAATCGTATTGGCCACCAAGGTCGCCGGAGCGCAGACCCGCGCGCATATCTTCGCCTCCGCCGAAGACAGCCTGCGCCGTTTGCGAACCGATTACATCGACCTCTTCAAAGTCCACAACTGGGACCCTGAAGTACCGCTAACAGAGACCATTGAGGCTTTAAACACGCTGGTCGAACAAGGCAAAGCCCGCCATGTCGGCTGCAGCAACTACGACGCACAGCAACTCGCCACCGCGCTCGCGACCGCCGACGACAATGGCTGGGCACGCATGCAGGCGACCGAGCCGAATTACAATCTCGTCGTCCGCGATATCGAAGAAGCGTTATTGCCGCTGTGTGCAGAGCAACAAATAGGCGTCATTTCATACAGTCCGCTCGGAGCCGGTTTCCTCACTGGAAAATATCACCGCAACGCAGAGGTCCCCACCGGCACCCGCTTCGACGTGATCCCCGGTCATCAGGACATCTACTTCAAGGACAAATACTTCGACATCGTCGAGGGCCTGCGCGCCAAAGCAGGCGAATTGGATCGCTCAATGATCGAACTCGCCCTGGCCTGGGCCATTGGCCAACCCGGCATTACCTCGGTCCTTATCGGCGCCCGCGGCATTGAGCAAGTCGATCAGGCCTTCGCCGCAGAAGCCGCCGGATTATCCGACGAGCTGCGGACTGAACTGAGCAATTTTTAAGGAGATTGACGGTGCAGAAGCGTCTATTGGGCCGCAGTGGCCTGTCGGTCTCCGCACTCGGTCTCGGCACGGTCGAGTTGGGCATGGATTACGGCCTCCGGGTCCCCAATGCCTACGAACAACCCACCGAGACCGACGCCATCCGCATCGTACACGCAGCGCTCGCGCACGGCATTAACCTGATCGATACTGCCAGGGCTTATGGCGAAAGCGAAGCGATTGTCGGCCGGGCCTTGCGCGGCCGGCGCGAGCAAGTCGTGCTAGCGACTAAGGTCAAGACCCAAGGCCCAGATCGAATCGCCCTCAGCAGCGACCACCTGAAACAACACATGCTCGACAGCCTGGATACGAGCCTTAGGCTTTTGCAGACCGATTGCATCGACCTATGGCAGATCCATACTATCGACGACCCCTTCCTCTCCCAGGCGGACATTGCGGCGGAAGTATTCTATGCCGCAAAAAAAAGCGGCAAGGTACGCGCCATTGGCGGCTCCACCTATGGCACTGCCATGCCGCTGAAAGCGCTATCTACCGATCTTTTTGACGTATTGCAAGTAGGTTACTCGGTGTTCGACCAACGCCAAGCCGACGAGACTTTCCCCTTAGCAGCGCAAAAAAACGTCGGCATTGTCGCGCGTTCTCTTCTGCTCCAGGGCGTGCTCACTGAACGAGGCGACTACTTGCCCGAACCTTTGGCGGTTTTGCGCGAACGGTCCCGCCAATTTCGCCAGCTAGCCGCCGAGGTCCAACCCAGTGCAAGCGCTGCGCAACTGGCCCTGGCCTTCGGTCTCGCGCACCCGCAGATAGGCACCGCCCTAATCGGGGTACGGACCGAATCCGAGCTCAAAGAAAACTTGCGCGCCGCGCACACGACCTTGCCCGAGGCCTTGCTCGCCGAGCTGTACGCATTGCGCATCGACGATGCGAATTTGCTCGACCCGCGCTGGTGGGAGCAATTTCTGCAAGACCAGACCTTGCTACATAAAGACCCGGCCCAACCATGACCGCAACGGCGCATACCGCGGATCGCGTCTTCGACGGGGAGCGCATCTTGGAAAACCAGGCCGTGCTCATTGAGGACAAAGCCGTCACCGACATCATAGCGCTCGGCGACCTGCCGGCCGATATACCCCTGCAACAATATCCCGGCTGCACCCTGATCCCTGGCCTGATCGATACCCATATGCACTTTATGCGTTGGCAAGGACCGCTCTTCCTCGCCTATGGGGTGACCTCCGTGCGCGACACCGGCAACGATTTGGCCTGGATCCTGCAATGCCGCGACGAATGGCCGCAAAAACCATGGCCGCGTATCCTCTGCTTAGGTCCGCTGCTCGACGGCACGCCGCCGGGCCACGCATTCGTCGCCCACGCCATCACTGATACCGATTCCGCCGTCGCGGCCGTGCAACAGACCGCGGCAGCCGCGGTGGACGGAATCAAACTCTACGCCAGCATCGCCGCCGAGTGGATCGCGCCGATGACCGAAACCAGCCATGCCGCCGGGCTCAAGGTCTCGATGCACTGCCTACCGCACGGTGTGCTGGCTGCCGGTCGCGCGGGCATCGACGAATTCTACCATCTCGACGGTATCCTCGCCGATATCTGGCCAGATCACCCACCCGGCTGGCTGGCTGTTTGGGGTGATCCGGACTTCGACAAAACCTGGGATCGCCAGCGCGAAGTCGCCGATGCAATCGCCGCGATGCATCTAGTCTCGACTCCCACGCTCGCCTACTGGGACAGCCAATGGCGAATTCGCGTTGCCGAGCCTTTTCCCGAGGAGCGCCAGTATATGCCGGCCGACCTCTTCCAATGGTCCGCCGCCGAACCCGACGCCGAACTCGGGGCCGTTTGGCAACGCGCCCAGCAAGCGGCTTCGCGCTTTCAGGGCCTTTTACTGGAAAGGCAAGTCCCCACGCTCGCCGGCAGCGATACGCCCTGCGGCGGCATCCTACCCGGCCAAAGCCTCTGGCGCGAACTCTCGCTACTGGTAACAGCAGGGCTTAGCCCCATCGGCGCGCTGCGCTCAGCGACGAGTACCGCAGCCGACTTCCTCGAACGCCCCGAGTTGGGCCGTTTGCAAAAGGGATGCGCCGCCGATTTTGCCGTCGTACGCGGCGACCTCGGCCAGCAGATTCCCGAACGACCCGAGCTGGTATCGGTCATGCGAGACGGTACGAGCTATGCACCCAACGCATTATTGCAAGCCGCAGAAACGGTTGCCCCGTCATGGCGAGACGAGCCCTGGGCACGTCAATTCGCAGAGCACTGGGCCAAACGCACCGCCGCACGCCCATAAGCAATTTACAGGAGAACGCCCCATGGCCGAAAAAACAAAAGACACCGATTTCAGCTACAAACCCGCAGCCAAAAGACGACAGAGCCAAATATTTTTCGACCCGCACTCCTATTCGGCCTTCCCGCACGTGATCCAACTCGAAGGCGACGAACTATTGTTGGCCTTTCGCCAAGCACCCAAACAGGATGTCGTGCGACACACGCATCCGCGTTCGCTCATCACTCTGATCCGTTCCTATGACAATGGCCAAAGCTGGGATATAGAAAATGCCGCGCAAATGGGCGCCGGCGGCGGGCAGGAATTGGGGCTGATCTATTTTGGCAAGGGCAAGGTCGGCGGTGCGCTCGCCGCGCACGAGGTAGTACCGGTACGCGAAAGCCAACGCGCGGGCATCGCACACCTCCACGAACACGAATACCCCTTCGACAATGTCGGTGGGGTCTGGTGTTGGAGCGACAATTACGGCCTCACCTGGCGCGTCGAGCACTCAACCCTCTTCACCAACAAGATGCAGTCTTGCGCGCCACCAGTGCAATTATCCGACGGGACCTTATTGGTCCCGACCTACGGCGCCGTCGGCCGGGCCACGCGCAGTTCGGCCATACTGCACCGCTCTACGGACGGCGGCCAGACCTGGAGCAGGCTCTCCACTATGGCGCAAGGCCAACCCAAAACCCGTCACTACCACGAACCCGTCGTGCTCGAATTGGCCCCCGGCCACCTACTCGGCCTGCACCGCGTCGCCGACCCCAAAGGTCCGAGTGGACTGTTCTGGCGCAACGAATCCTTCGACAGCGGCGAGACCTGGAGTAAACCCGAAGTGACCGCAATCCGTTCAGGCGCCTGCCCGCGCCTGCTCAAACTGCACGACGGCCGCCTGCTATTGACCTATGGCCGCCGCTTCGAGCCCTTTGGCCTCTATGCCTCGCTATCAGAGGACAATGGCCAAACCTGGGGCGCAACGAGTTGGCTGCTGCGCCCAGCCCCCAACGCCAACCAGGGCTATTCCTCATCGATCGAACTCGATGACGGCCAGATCTTCACCGCCTGCTACGCGCAAAACAGCCGCGGCACCACCGGCATTACCGGCACCGTCTGGCACTTGCCGGACTAACGAAAGCGCGGCAATACCTCTTCAGCGAAAAGCCGCAACCCGCCTCGCTCCGGCGCGTCCATAAACCACAGCATAAAGTGGCTGATGCCCCGGTCGATATAGACCTGCATCTGCGCTTCGATCTCATCGGGTGTACCAATAAGAAAAGTCTTGGCCAACTCCTCGGGCGCCACATCGCTTTCCCCCGACAAAAAGGCGCGCATATCCTCCCGCAAATCTTCGCCAGAGCCCTTGTCGACGAGTTGCTGCAACAATGCGCGCACTCCCGCCTTGTCCGGCGCAATAAGAATCTGCGTCTCATAGCTCAACTCTATTTCATCAAACGACCGCCCAATTTCATCACAGGCCGTCTGCAAACCGACCAATCTTTCATCGAGTTGTTCTAGCCCGATCGGCGTCGCGTTCCACCCTTGCGCAAAACGCGCACAGGCGGCGTACATATCCGGCCGGCTGGCGTCGATCCAGATCGGCGGATGCGGTTTTTGTACGGGTGACGGATTGCAGGTCGCCGCGCTAAGCTGGTAGAATCTCCCCTCGTAATCGACCACACCTTCTGCCGTCCACAGCGCAATACTCAATTCCAACGCCTCCACCATCTGCGCCACCCGCTCTTCTTCCGCCTCGGGCCAATCCACCCCATAGGCCCGTTGCTCGTTTTCACCGGCATTCGGCGCTAAAAAATAGATCAAGCGGCCATTGGAAATCTGATCAAGCGTCATTGCCGCCCGTGCCGTCACCGCGGCATGGCGCAACGAATTTGCCCCGTGAATTAAGCCCAGCTTCGCCCGCTCGGTCATCCCGGCCAACGCCGCCATCGTCGTCCACCCTTCCATAATCGCCTGATCCTTGCCCAATTGCAGGTGATCGGCGACCCACAGCGAGTCGTAGCCGAGCGCATCGGCTTCCACCGCCATGGCCATAGTCTCGGTCACGTCTAATGCTTCGTAATTCGGGGTGCGAAACCTCCACTGGCCCGCGGCGGCAAAAATAGGCACGCAAAAACCACAGCGAATATCCATAGAAAAACTCCTATATAAAGATGAGTAGATCCAAATCAACCGACTCGGCGCCGTTGCGGCAAGGTCGCCATGCGCATTATTTTACCTGGCACAAAGGAGACCCGCCTTGGCACAAGACATAAAAACTACCCGACAACAGGACCCCTGGTACCGCGACCCGGCTACAGCCATCCGCGTATCGACATGGACCGAAGCCCCCCGTGGCCAGGCGACACGCTATACGCACCCCATCGCCGGTGACGACCCGCTAACCCGCGAACGCGGCCTGCCCGTAACGGTAATCACCGGCAACGAAGACGGCCCAACGCTATTGCTGATCGCCGGCGAGCACGGCAACGAATACGAAAATATCGTCGCCGTGCAGGAAACCCTGCAATCGCTTGACCCGGCCACCCTCAAAGGCCGCGTCGTCGGCGTGCACTGCTGTTCGCTCGACAGCTATCTAAACCGCACCCGCATCGCTGAGGCCGACGGGCAAAACCTCGCCCGCTGCTACCCCGGCAAAGCAGACGGTACGCTCACCGAACGCGTCGCCTACACCCTGCAAAATGACTTCCTCGGCCCATCCGGCCCCAACAAACCCGTCTGCCTAGTGCCCCTGCACACCTACGGCCCGGGTATGTTGGGCGCAACGCTTTCCGGCTACAATATCTACCCAAACGACCCAGAATTGACCGAAGCCCAACGCAGCGCCAGCCTGGCAACAGGGCTGCCTTTAGTCTGGGGTCATGAATTCGATGCGAGCCACGCAGCCGCCACCCCCTTAGGCGAGGATGCCAGCGGCCGCACCGCGCTCTACGCCGCCTTTCTCGCCGGAGTCCCCGCTATATATTGGGAGACCACCTGGGGCATGCGCGGCGAAGAAGAATATAAACGCGGCTTGCGGCGGCTAATGGTCCATTTCGACATGCTGGCCGGCACCAATGAAGCCATCGTGGCGCGCGAGCAGATCGAATCGGTCGGCCATGGCGCTGGCAATATGGCTTCGCACAACCAAGCACCCTGCGAAGGACTGTGGCGACCGACAGTGCAGATCTGGGATCGGGTAAAAATGGGAGATCTGCTCGGGGAAATCCGCGATCTTTACGGCGAACCGCTGGCGCACATCCGCGCGACAAAGGACGGCGTAGTCATCGCCTTATCGAGAATGCAATATATCGCCCAGGGCGCGCAATGCGGCATAGTAGTATAAAATTGATAGACCTTAGACCACGGGCGTAACACAACCTTAATAGATCACGGATCACACCAGCGAAAGCCCCGCAGGCTCTGCATCTTTTTTCACGACCACAGCATCAAACACATAATCGACTCACCACCCATAATAAATGAGGACCAATGCACATCGCCTTAAGCATCGCCCTAAGCGCTCTGCTTGCACACACCGCACACGCCGCCTCCACCCAGACCAGCAGCGCCTTTGATCAGTCCGGCGTGATCGTCGAGGTGCACTCCTTCTTCAAAGCCGCCGCCCAGGACCGCGATCCGGCCGCCGCATCCGCAGACGGTGTTGCGGGGCGCGCGTTGGTCACGGCATCCGGCGTCTACGCTTTCTTGGAAACGCCAGAAAACCAGCAACAACTCGCAAAAACGAAGCCGGGTTCGGTAGTACATATCAAGGGGAAATTACTGAAAAAAGGCGCACTGCTGCATATCGACATGCTCAAAAAAACCAGCCAGGTCTCGCTCGATCTGGACCTGGCCGGCATCCGCAACGCCCCAGGACAAACCATCGCGCTCAAGGGGACCAATAAGTGCCAATGCGGTTTGGATGTAGCCGACCTGCCGCACAGCTGCACCCTCGGCCATCTGCACCACCTCGAAGCCAACGACGGCAAGACCTACCACTACCTGCAATTTGCCCAGGGCAAAGACACCTTCTTGGGGCACAACACGCATTTCAAGGATGTCGAGGTCAAAGGACGCGTCTTTCCGGGGCAGTTTCTGCTCATCGACAAAATGAAGGTGAACTAAGCTGACAGATGGCAGGATGCGGAGAGCAATCACATCTTATGACCCGCTTGACAAAAAAAAGGCCTAACGCTGGCACGCGAGTACATCTCTGAAGCATATCATTTTTCCGCACCGGCCTCCTCTATGCTACTGGTAATCGGCCTGTTTATAGTGGGTTGCGATAGCGATAAGCCCATGCGGACGCAGACCAGCGAACTCGAAGCCGCCAATTTACTACAGGCACTGCCCGTTACCTTTCAATGGGGCATTGTCGCCGCACAGGCCGGTGAGGGTTTTTTACCAGGGGTCAGCGGCAAATTCAGCGTCGTAGGAGACCGGTGGCTCTTTGACCGCTACTCACCCGAAGGCGAGGTCCTTATCGACGGCGAGTTGACCGTCGACGCCGAGCAACAACCGATGGTCATACGCGGCGAACTCGACCTCTCGGGCGCCCTGTCCGGCGTACTCTTGATCGACCTGTCGTATAATTCGAGCAATGGCGTCTTTGACGGGGCCATTACCGTAGACGGCGTGCACGTCGCGGTATCAGAACGCCTTTGCTGTGTCAATTAAATGAGGACCCTGGGTCTTTCAATTGACACAGACATGGCACACAACCACAGCAGAAGCCCCTATTCCACCACCCAAGCCCCCGGTCCGCCATCGTCTCCGGTTTCCACCGCGTACTTCACCAACGCGTCTTCATCCAATACCACCCCCAAGCCCGGCCCCTCGGGCACTTTCACATAACTGCCCTCATAGACCAACGGCTCGACGATCAGATCGTCCTCGCGCAAAAAATTACCGACAATATCGCTGCCCAGCGTGCAGGATGTTACCGCCGCGCAAGCGTGCGTATAGGAAGCGTCCAAGATGCCCAGATCCAAACCCGAACCCCGCCACACTCGGATGCCGGCTATCTCCGCCATATAACCGGTCTTGATAAAACCGCTCATTGTACCGCGCAGATTAAATATATCCGCCGCTCCGGCGGCAATCGCCGCCAATACGTCTTCCGGGTGCTCCAGATGCAACCCCAACGGAATATCCATCGCCTCCCTGATGCGCACATAGTCCGCCAGATTATCCTTCGGGATCGGATCTTCAAAGACTTCGATCGACAAACCCGCTAAAGATTCCGCGATCCGCAGCGTATCCTCCACCGTCTCAAAACGCATATTCGGATCCATCGTCAGGCGAAACTCCGGCCCACAAGCGTCGTAGACCGCCTGCGCCCGCTCTACATGCGGATCGTCCAGAGAGCACTTGATCTTGATGCCGGTAAAACCGCGTGCTTGCGCGTCCTTCGCCTTTTGCCCCAAATCCTCTGGCGAACAGCGACCGGACCAATAATGCACCAGTACCCTGTCCCTAACCGCACCGCCCAATAGCTGGCATATCGGCACGCCGAACGCCTGCCCGACGATATCGGCCAACGCAACTTCAAAGGCGTGGATCGACGGATTGTGCTCGATCGAACGCACCGGCACCGCCTCTACGGCACCGACGTCCCGCACATTGATCACCTCCGGATGGTAGGGCAAGTCGAGCCGCAACAGCGACAACCGGGTCGGATCCTGACCCAATAGCCTCTCGGCCGCCACACGCACCGCGGCATCGGGCGTGCCCTTCCACGTCTCCCCAAGACCAACCAGCCCATCATCGGTATGCACTTTGAGGATGTGCTTGTCGAGCCCACTGGTAAAAGAAGCCAACGAATCGGCCGGAACACTTGCACTGCTCTTCGTTTCGGCCTTCATCGGCACGTGCACGCGAAACACTTCGATACGATCAATTTTCATAAAAGCCTATTCTCGATGTTCAGTCGCAGCAAAATTCGCGACAACACCAGCCGCAGTTCGCCCCAATCGCCCGACAGCGCCCGTCACCAAGGTCCCGAGCACGATATACCAGGGCCAAGCGACCCCGGTATGGTATTTGACGGACAAAGACCGCGATGATGCTGAGCCCCGCCCCCAATAGATTACTCCACTTGCGGCTTAACCACAGCCCCAGGCCGATCGTCGCTGCGAGATAGGCGGCAATAACAACCCAGTCCAACGCGCTCATATTAAAGCTCCCTAAACCATTCCCTGCGGGTCTGCATCAAACGGCTGTAACGCAGTGAAATCGCGATTATTCTGATACCAGGCGCGCTCATCGCCAGTACAAGCATTGCTCACGGCATTGTAAATCAGATAGAGGATCGCCCGCCGCCAGGGCGAGACATTGTTGGCCGAACCGTGCACCAGATTGCTGTGACAGAAGCAGACCGAGCCCGCCGGCCCGATCAGTGGTTCAATCCCCTTGTCGTCGGCCAACACCACCAACGCATCGCGGTCCATATGGTATAACGCATAACCTGCGGCATCTCGGTGCAGTTGCGCATCGAGCAATCCATGGTGCTGCGATTCGGGCACCACCAAGAGCGGCGAAGTCACCGCCGTGCAGTCGTCGATAAAAACCGCCACCATCACACAGCGCGGCTCCGGCATCTCGTCGGCATAGTGCCAACCGGGAAAATCCTGGTGCCAATCCCAAGCCGCACCGCCGCCAAAACCCTGCTTGGGGTTTATCCGGCTCTGGTGCAGATAGACCTCATCCTGTAAAAGCTGGCGCACCGGCTCGAGAATCTTCGGGTGCCGTATCAGACGGCTAAAAGGCTCGCTGTAGATATGCGCACCAAAGGCCAATCGCACAGCGGCGGGATCCTCTTTTTCGCGAATAATCTCAGGACCCTCACGGCCGAGGATATCCGGCAGTGTCTCCTGCAGCTCGACAACTTCCCCATCCTGTAATAAACTAGAAAAAAAGAGCAAGCCCCGGCGATCATGCTCGGCGATCTGGGCTTCATTCAGGCGCATCGCGACCTAAGCCCTAAGCCCCGACTGGCAATCATACCCCAATAGCCGCTTTAAAGTCGGGGTCGCCCGCTCGACAACCTCCGGACTCACCAATTTGAAATTGTCCTGCTGCGGCTTAATAAACGAACGACAAAAATACCCCAACAGAATCATCCGCTCCCGTTCGCTATTATTGGCGCCGCTAGCGTGCCAAGTCGCCCCATGGAAAATGACAATATCACCCTTGCTGGCAGAAATTTTCACCACATCGTCATACTGCTTTTCCGGGTCGGGCCCATATCCGCGCTTATAACTGCCCGGCACCATCAACGTCGCCCCATTCTCCTCTGTAAAATCGTCGAGCACATAAATCGTATTGGAATAGAAAGCACCCAGCGGCAGCGGCTTGGGAAAACTGGCCACCGGGTAGTCGGCGTGTAGACTGCCCGCCGGCGCTCCAGGGCCGATGAGATTGACCGTAAAACTGCTCAAGACGCAATCATCGCCCAATAAATGTTGTTGCAACTCCAATACCTGCGGCAACTGGATCATCTCTTCGTAGATCCGCCCCTTGTTCACCAGACTCCACACCCGCTGCGACTTGCCGTCGTGGTAGATATGCTCGCTGCCGGCGGCTCGTTCCTCGGCGGCCAACACAACGGAGCGATCGCGCAGTGCATTGGCCTGGTCTGGGGTCAACGCTTCTTTCAACACCGCAAAACCGTGCTCGTCGAGTTCGGCGACGGCTTCTTCTTTCGTCATGCTCTATTCTCCTAGAGATATTCACAATCAGCATTCGATATTTATCTGTAGACCGTCCTCCCGCAGCTTATCCCCGTGCAACAAACGGCATCTTAGTCGCCATTATCGTCATAAACAGCACATTGGTATCCAATGGCAACTCCGCCATCTGCACCACCGCGCGCGCCACATGCTCGACATCAAAACGCGGCTCGACCATATTCGAACCATCCGCCTGCGGTACCCCATCGTTCATGCGTTCGGTCATATGGGTCGCCGCATTGCCGATATCGATCTGGCCGCAAGCGATATCGTATTTGCGGCCGTCGAGCGAGGTGGCCTTGGTCAGTCCGGTGATCGCGTGTTTGGTCGCGGTATAAGCCGCCGAATTGGGTCTAGGTGCCGTCGCCGAGATCGAACCATTGTTGATGATCCGCCCGCCATGCGGTTGCTGGTCTTTCATGATTTTGAACGCCGCCTGGGAGCACAGGAAAACACCCGTTAGATTGACGTCGACGACCGACTGCCAGTCCGCGTATTCCAAGTCCTCAAACAACACTGCCGGTGCCCCACGTCCCGCGTTATTAAACAGCAC
Organism: Gemmatimonadota bacterium; assembly: GCA_018672475.1. Taxonomy (GTDB): domain Bacteria; phylum Latescibacterota; class UBA2968; order UBA8231; family UBA8231. The sequence goes on from JABHFS010000137.1 coordinate 117,286, forward strand.
GTCGAGCCGACCATAGTCTTCCTCAACCTGAGCGAAAAGTGCGTTTACCGACTCGGGGTCGCCAACATCGGTCGGCACGGCTAAGGTCGATGCCGCTCCCGCCAACTGCGCCGTTTCTTCCAGCGCGTCCTGCCGCCGACCGACCAGGACCACCGCATAACCCGCCTCAGCCAACGCCAAGGCGCTGTGGCGACCGATCCCGCTACCCGCTCCGGTAACAAGGGCGACTTTGTCGTGTGTACTCATCTACCAGTCTCCTTTATAATGTGTTCGTCGTAGTCAAACGTCTGTGCTCTCTAAAATCCCAATGCAGCGCCGAAATCACCAGATCTCGGACGCTTCGCAATATAGAGCGCGCAAGACCACTGATCAAGCAAGCCATTGACGGCTGCCGCGCCAATGCCCACAATCTCCTGTGGCATATTTTAACCCATTGGGAGATTGTGTTATGAAGCAAGTGAAATTCGGCATCATCGGCTGCGGCGGCATGGGCACCCACCACGCCAAAACGATCCACGCCATGGAGGGCACAAGCCTCGTCGGCGTCGCGGATATGATCAGCGAAAAAGCCACTGCACTAGCCAACGAACTCGGCACCAAAGCCCATACGAACTTTCACGAATTACTGCCGCATGTAGACGGCGTGATGGTCTGCACTCCCCCCTTCGAGCGCGTCGATGTCGTCGTCGACTGCGCCGAGGCCGGTGTGCATGTTTTCGCCGAAAAACCCATCGCGCTGGACCTTGCTACTGCCGATCAGATGCTCGCGGCGACCGACAAGGCCAACGTTATCATGATGACCGGCTATGTGCTGCGCTTTACCCATCCCTTCCAAATCCTGCACGACACCTTCGCGTCCGGCGAACTCGGCCGCCTAGTCAACTGCTGGTCTCGGCGTTTTATGCCCTTTGACACCTCGGAACGCTGGTACGGCGACCAGGCCAAAAGCGGCGGTGTCGCCCTGGATTTTGCCAGCCACGACATCGACTGGGTGCGCTGGGTCGGCGGCGAGGTGCAACGCGTCTTCGGCCGGGTCGACCGGGTCCGTCCCGGCATCATGGCCGACGAACATGTGCACGCACTCTTCACCTTCGCCGAAGGCCTGGGCGCGATCGACGACAGTTGGGCGCCCGGCCTGGGCATTAGCTCCATTGGCCTGGTTGGCAGCGAAGGCGCGATGATCGTCGGAGCCGACGGCGAGATCCGCAAGAAAATCGGCGACGCGGAGGAGGAGGTCATAACGCCAGAGCCGGGCGAAACCATCCAGGCGCATTTCGCCCGCTGTATCCGCGACGGACTCACACCCAAGGTAACCGGCCACGACGCACGGCAAGTACTGGCGACCGTGCTGGCGATCCAGGAATCGTCGCGAACCGGTGAGGCAGTGGCGCTGTGATTGCATATATTGAGGAACGTTGTTGAGCATTTATTGGGGGCGGGGGTTGGGGCTGCCGGACTGAGCGCGCTGGGTATTTTTAAACGTCCCCCGCGCCGTCGCTCCTCGGGTCGCCGACGCGACTACTCCCCCTGCCACACCCAACCAGGCCCTTTTCCTCGCCCCGCCCTTGAAAATACCCAACGCGGCCAGCCCCTCCGCTGAAACATACACCGCAAAGGATGCTCCCAATGCCTAAAATCCTGCAACTTCAAGACATAGAGCAATATCAGCGCGACGGTTACTACTTTCCGCTCAAAGTCCTCGACGACAATGAGGTCGCCGCTAATCGGGCTCGTCTCGACGCATTCGAAAAGACCCAGGGCCAGCCCTTAGCCGGCGCCCAGCGCAACAAATCCCACCTGCTCTTCAAATGGGTCGACAACCTGATGCGACACGGCACTATACTCGACGCGGTCGAAGACCTGATTGGTCCCGACCTGCTCTGTTGGAACACATTGTTCTGGATCAAGGAGGCCAATAGCGGCAGCTTTGTCTCCTGGCACCAGGACTTGCGCTATTGGGGGTTGGACACCGCCGATCTGGTCAGCGTGTGGCTGGCCCTCTCACCAGCCAGCCTCGAAAGCGGGTGCATGAGGGTCTTGCCCGGTAGCCACCAGGGCGAGCTCTTGCCGCACAAGGACGAATACGCCGATGGCAACTTGCTGACCCGCGGCCAGGAAATCGCCGTCGACGTCGACGAGCACAAGACCGTAGCGATGCCGCTCAAGCCCGGCGAGATCTCGCTGCACAACGTGCGACTGGCCCATGCTTCAAGCCCGAACCAATCAGCCGATCGACGCATCGGCCTCTCGCTGCACTATATGCCCACCAAGAGCAAACAGGTCGTCGGCGAGTGGGACAGCGCGGCACTGGTGCGCGGCGAAGACCACTACGGACACTTCAAGCACGCGCCGCAACCCAGCAAAGACTTCGACCCGGTCGCGGTCGAGTTTCACCGACAAGCCACCGATGCCGTTCGCGAGATCCTCTTTACCGACGCCGAGAAGGTCCGCCCAACGATCTGAATAGCCCCACGAAACCGGCCTACGGGGCCTCTGTTCGCCGTCTAAGGAACCGAGTCAAGCCGGCTGTAAAGCCCGCCAGCGATCGTAATAAGCGTGCAAGCCCTCGGGCAGCGCCGCCCGCACCTCGTCTTTCAGCCGCCACTCGAAACGCTCGTCGACCTTCTCCGCCACTGGATCGTCTTCCGAGTACTTATGCCAACTCGCCGCCAGCGTCAAACGCTCGACATCCTTTTTCATATTACCGCGATGTACCGTATTGCCATCCCAGAAGATCACCTGCCCCGCTTTCACCCGGATAATCTCTTGTCCGCTAATATCGTCGTGCGGCGCGTCGTTGAGCACCCGCCGTTCCTCCTCTGTGCGCGGGCGGTGTTGGCTACGCGGCACGATCTGCAAACAATCGTCGTCGACTAGCGCCAGATACCAACGCAAATTTTTCATCGGCTTGCGGATAATGCCCAGTTCCGTTTCCGGATCGAGGTCTTTGCCACCGATATCCCGATGCCAGCCGCCGGGTAAATCCTCGTTGTGCGTATTGGTCCGCAGATCGATCCAGCCCAATCGCAACTCCTGCCCCAAATAGGCCCGCGCCCGTGCGATAAAAGGCGCATACAACAAAAAGTCGGCGAAAACAGGCTCGGCGAAGTCCGGCGAGATCAAGCCGCGAATACACCACGGCTCGCCGGGGTCACCATAATGGGTATAGACATCAACCTCACCCGCCCGCACCTTGGCCTTTACCCTACGACAGGCTGCCGCAATCTCGTCGAACATCTTATCCGGCACCAAACCGTCGATGATCGTCCAACCCTGGCTGCCGTACTCCTCCATCTCCCGATAAATCTGCTCGTCGATCGCTCCAGTCATGATCCTTATCTCCTTGCGTCGTTTGCGCGTTGCGAAAACGTATTCACCCCGATCCGACCGCACCCAACCAGCAACGGAAAATCGAGGCCGTGTGGCACTAACATCGAAGCGCCATGCCGAACCCATTTTCAGCTTATCACAAACTCCGCCGCGACTTCTTCGCTAGGTTTGTAACCGATACGGATAGCCTGGGCACGCACGCGCGTCTTGCCGGCAGGCAAGCGGATCGGTTCGTGATAGAGCAACCAGCGTGCATCGGCACCACCATCTAAAGTATAGGCGATCGAGGCACCCTGGGTGCTGCTCTGCATCTGCAAAACCGCCGGCCCCTTAAAATATCCGCCGTGCGGATTTTCTTCAAGACCGTAGTTTTCCCCCCCCAACACTATCATCAAAGGTACCAACGTCTCGGGCTGCTCACCATCGGGATACATTTGCCGGTACATAATATCCTCCGGCACCAGCCCGAGGTCACCCACCTCCCGTTGCCATTCGTCCAGCGCCGTGCGCAACCGCCGCAACTCGTCCGCATACGCCGGGTCCGATGCCAGGTTGGCGATTTCGTGCGTATCGGCCTCGGTATCGAAAAGTTCTTCGGCCGGCCTTTTGCTCTTGAGCATCTCCGCCGGCGGCCCCGAGAGTTCGCCCGCGACGTGCAACCGCCACATTTCCTGCATGATCGGGTGAATATTGCGGTAGCGGTTGTAGAGCATATAGGGCTGTTCTGGATGGTAGTGGCGGATGTATTTGAAACGCTTGTCGCGCACCGCCCGCACCGTGTCATACATCTCGTCGTAGCGATCGCGCGCAGCGTATACATATTCGCGCGGCGCCTCGGCTTTGGCGCCAAGAAAAGCTCGGCCCTGCATATGCCGAGGCATTTCCACCCCACAAAGCGACATGACCGTCGGCGCCAAGTCGATAGTACTGACCAACTCATCGCGAACGGTGCCCCCCGGCAAGCCATCCGGCCAGCGCACAATCAGCGGACTGCGGATCCCCGAATCGTAGGGCCAGCGCTTGCCGCGCGGCATCGGCCCGTGATCGGTCCAGACAAAGACTATGGTATTGTCGGCCAGACCGTCTTCCTCCAGTGCCCGCATCAACTCGCCCAGTTGCCGGTCGGCGAACTCGATATTCATATAATTCCGAGCGATCGACTCGCGCACTTTTTTCGTATCGGGAAAATACGGCGGCACCTCGATCGACTCGAGGTCAAAGTCCAGCTCCGGCCAGACCGGCTCACCATTCTTCTCTTCCCACATATTGCTCTCGTGCGTCTGCCCGAGGTTGAACACCGCAAAAAAAGAGTCATCCGTATCGGGCCGGTTGCGCCAGTGCCCTGTCGCGCCGCAGTCGTCCCAAGCCGTAATCGGCGGCGCGAACTGATAGTCGGTCTTGGCGTTGTTGCTGCAGTAATACCCGTCGGCGCGCAGATACTCACTAAAACATTTCACATAGTGCGGTATCACCGCTTCGTAACTATACGCCAACGAACCAATCCTCTCTCCCGAGCCGGTGCGGTGGTGGTGCGTACCGATCGACACCGGATACATGCCCGTGATCACCCCGCTGCGCGCCGGCGAACAGACCGGTGCCGTCGAAAAGGCCCGCATCCACAACGCACCCTCCGCAGCCAACTGGTCCAAGGACGGCGTCCGCGCGACCTTATCGCCATAACAGCCGAAATGCGGATAACAATCCTCAAAAGAAACCCACAGAATATTCGGTCTTTTTACCATCGTTCGTCCCACTCGATAAAATGGATGCCTGCCCGCCCACTTGAACCCCACTGCTCAAGCGTCTAATATAGCTAAACACCGCTGATCGTAAATATATCTGGCACGCTCCAACCTGGACGGCGAAACATGCACTACGACAAACACCGACGCACCTTCGACTGCGAACCAACACTCACCGACTCGCAGGTCCTGCAATTCTGTCGCGAGGGTCACCTAACCTTCCCCGGCGTCGTCCCCGACGAGATAAACCAACGCGCCTGCGACTGGCTCGACGGCAAGATCCCCGCCGACCCCAGCCATATCCCCCAAGGCATGACAATGGCGGACCTCGAACGCATCCGTGCGACCCACGAACCGAGCACCATCTTTCTCGAAGGCTGGTTTATCGAACACGTGCTGCTCAACCCGCAGTTAGCCGGTGCGATGCGTTCGCTCTTAGGCCCCGATATCGGCCTGCCCATACTCGCCAGCCACCACCGGGTCGAGTGCCCAGAAGAGCCGCAGGGCTGGCACCAGGACGCCGACCATATCTTCGGCCCCGATCTGCGTTTTTTGGAGGTCTTCTACTTCCCGCAGGACACGCCCGTGGAGATGGGGCCGACCGAGCTGGTGTCCGGCTCCCATATCCAACCCACGGCCCGGGATAACGCCGAGGGTGGCGTCTTTTGCGAAGGTCCAGCCGGCACTATCGGCATCCACCACCAGAGCATCCTGCACCGCCGCGGCGCATCCACCGCCACGGGTATCCGCCGCATGCTCAAATACAATTATTGGCGCACCGCGCCACCGGCGCGCGACTGGATCATCGAAGAAGACTTCGACTTCCAAACCGCCTATTACGGCGGCCACGCCACTGCGCGCTACTACGCGCATATGTTCTACTGGTTATGCGGCAAGGGAAACGAATATCGTATTAGCGGCGGGCAGAGTTGGCCATGGAGATCAGCCAACCAAATCGGACCTTCATATGGCTATGCTGCAACAGAGGGCTATCTGCCCAACTGGCGCAAGGACAATCGCGACGGCTACGCCCACTAAAATCGAATTTAATCGATTAGCAAAAATTCTATCCGGCGATTCTTCGCTTTATTTTCCGGCGTGTCATTGGCGGACCATACTATACGAGCATTAGAGCGTATTCATGCACGACTGGATCGTTGTATGTCCTATGATTAGGACGGTAAAATCCACCCAGAACAAGATGAATTCCTGCGGCCAACAGCATCCCTGGGCAAAACCGGCCCGCCTTACAAATCCGCGGGAAAAGTAATCGCCGGTTTCCAGCCCAACCGCTCTTCGGTCCTCGCCACATCTACCGCCTTATAACCGCCGGGTGTCGCCATCACATAAAAGCACTCATATCCTATATCGTCGGCTTCTAAGGCGCAAACTAATGCCGAAGCCACGTCGCGCCGATCGATATGTCCCCAAGAATGCCCCTCCACCGCATGCCCGTCGGTAGTGATCATCTTCTCCGCGTCGATAATGCCCCAAGGCCGTATGCAGGCGATCGACATTCCGTGCTGCTGGTGAAAATTGCGCGCCGTCTCCTCCTGCAAAAGCTTCGACAGCGCATAAGTGCCGCTGGCCCTGAGCGGATAGAGGTCGTGGGTGAGAAAGGTTTCCGGTGGCCCCGGATAACCGGTGTGCACCGCGCCGGACGAAGTATGCACGAAACGTTTGATTCCGTGCACCCTGGCCGCTTCAAAAAGGTTATACGCCCCGACGGTATTGATCGTAAAACCGGGACCGCCGTCGTTGTAAGCGGCATTGGGCGCCATGATCGTATTGACCACCGCGTCGTGGCCGGCGACAGCTTCTTCGACGGCCTTATAGTCAAGCACATCGCCGAGGATTGCATCGGGATGGCCTTCTATAAGGCGCACGTCGAAGGCGGTGACTTCGTGATTTTCGCTCAACTGGTCTAAGGCTACTCGGCCGACGAAACCGGCCGCGCCGGTTAATAAAACGCGCATATTTTTATATCCCCATTCATTTAAGTTTCCTACGCTGCAAACCGTACTCATAAACCGGCTGTTCCCCGGTGCTCCCACTTAGCCTGGTTCCCGGCCGCGGATTCCCCACATTCCAAAAGTTAAACTCCTCCGGCTGCCCTTTACGCCAGGTCCCACAACCATAATTGCCCAAATCGCGCGCGGACAATAGTGCGTCATCTTCCACCCGACGCGCTTCCGCTTCACCCCCGCTCTTACCCAACGCCCGAATAACCTCCGCCATCTCCTCCGGCCCCATTTCGTAATCAAATAAATACCGCAGCCGTCCTTGCGCATCCAACAGATAAACATCCGTATTATGATTGACCAGATAGCGCCCATCCTCGCCGCGCTGTTCAATCTCGTATTCCGCGCCATATAACTCAACAACCCCATCCACCGCTCTCCGGCTCCCCGTCAGCCCAACAGTCTCAATCGGGAAATACGCTAGATATTCCCGCAATACCTCCGGCGTATCCCGCTCGACATCGACGCTGATAAAAACCGTCGCCAAGCGATTATCCCCCATCAACTCATGCACCCGCCCCAGCCGCGACAATGTCGTCGGGCAGAAATCCGGGCAAAAGGTATAACCAAAAAATAACAGCGCCGCCTGCCCGCGCAGATCCTTAAGCGCAAAAGGTTCCCCCGCCTGGTCCACCAACACAAAATCACCGCCCAAATCGACATAGGGACGCACATCGAGCCGCGCTTTCGTTTCTTCCGCCGGCGGCCGTTCAGCCTCGCAGGCCACCCATACCAGGCAACCCACCAGAACCGCGCCGAGATTCAATCGCATACTGTCGCTCCATACACCATATGCAAAATCTAAACACCTCAGCCAACATCGACAATATCCCAGTCACCCCATCGATCCCGCCCATCACACCCTTTACAGGCCTTGTCCTGATCTTCGTAAACTTCCATCTTCTCGTAGCCCAATTCCCGGCCTTTATGTCGAGGCTGTAATCCCTTTTAATATTCTAATACTCTGGTCTTTCCCTTTTTCAATCCTTTGGCTTTTCAACGAATACCACTGAACTACCGCAGGGGCAATCGAGGGTATGCCCTGGGCGGATTGCGGTCCCGATTTTGCAGGATTGCGAAATCAGAACAGACCGCCCCTCGGAGCGAGCCAGGGATGGCGAGCTATAATGAGCGACGGGCAGCCCCTCGATCGCCCCGTACGCCATGCCAGCGACAAACGCCCATGCCAAAAGACCTGCGCAAAATCATTACCTCCCCCACCATCAACACCCCCAACCCCTTCGTCGGCTTCGGCGGTTTCTGCGGCTGGCCCCGCATCTGTCGCCTATCAAATGGGGATCTCTACACCACCTTCTCCGCCGGCTACTGGCACGCCTCGTGGGTCAACCCGCGTCCCGACCTACCCACCGAATACGCCGAATACATGGACAACGCGCTACCCGGCGGATCTACTTGGCACGCCCCTTCCGGCGGCCATATCATGTGGACTCGCAGCAGCGACGACGGCGCCACCTGGACGCCGCCGCGCGACCTCGCCGTCATCCCACACGCCTACGCCGCCGGCGCCATCGCACAACACTCCGACGGCACCCTCTACGCGGCCGCGCTAATCCAGCGCAGCCACTTCCACGCCGAACGCATCCCACAAGCTCCCCTTGCCTTCCTGCGCACCCTGCACGAACACTTCCCCGAGGAAATCGCCGTCCTGCGCAGCGAAGACAACGGCGAAAGCTGGCGCGAAGTCGGCCGTACCAGTGGCCCCTTCCTCAGCCGCCTCGAAAACCCCTGCTCGATCACCGAAGCCAAAGACGGCTCACTACTGCTGCTTATCGACGGCCACGCGGTGCCGGGAGCGAAAAAAACGCGTTGGGTCAATGCCCTATTGCACTCGAGCGACCGCGGCGCAACCTGGCAAACCCGCTCGATATTCGGCCACGACGACTACGATATGGAAGAAGGTCATCTGGTGTATCTACCGGACGGGCGTCTGGGCACCTGCTCGCGTCCCTGGGGACTCTGGATTACCAGCGACGACGAAGGCTTTACTTGGTCTGAGCCGCGCGCGATTTTAGGTTTAAAACCCCTCGCAGGTAGGCCCGATCCCAACGGCTGCAAAAAAGGCGGCCTGCTCGTTACCTCCGACGGCACCGTGGTGCTGTTGACCTGCGGCCGGCCCGGCGGTAACGGCCAGGTCCTCTATAGCCGCGACTCGGGCGAAACCTGGATCAAACCCGCACCCGACCGGGGGTTTACCACCGACCGCTACGCCTACTACCCCGGAGCCTGCCTAATGCCCGATGACAGTATCTTCATGGTCGGCGATCACCAGGGTTTTGCCAATCCATACGGACCTTTTGGTGCCGAGGTCATCGCGACGCGATTCAGGATCCTAGCGGAGAATGAGGGTGAAGGTATCGAGATCATGCGCATTGACGGGGCATTGCACGAGCCTTGGGGGGAAGAACAAGACGGGGGCGAAGCAGCCGACCGCAAGATCGAGAAAGACGCGTAGTCGAGACGTTTTAACGCAACTATACAGGAGACCTAACGCATGTATACGCCGATCTGGATTGTGATTCCGGCAGGTGAATTCCGCATGGGCAGCGATCCGGCCGGTGATGCCGTACCCTATGAAAACGAATCCCCGCGGCATCGGGTAGCAGTCGAGGCATTCCAGCTATCCCGCACGCATATTACGAACGCGCAATACGCGCAATTCGTCGACGCGTCAGGGCATCCCGCGCCGGGTCATTGGCTAGACGGCCAAATCCCCGAAGGCCTAGCCGAGCATCCGATTACCTATGTCGACTGGCACGATGCACAATCCTTTTGCCAGTGGGCAGGGGGGCGTCTACCCACTGAAGCAGAGTGGGAAAAGGCCGCACGCGGCGAAGACGCCCGCCTCTGGCCCTGGGGCAACCAACCGCCCGACGCCAAGCGCTGTAATTTCGATAAAAACATCCTTACCACCAGCCCGGTGCAGCAATTTCCGCAAAGCGCTAGTCCGCATGGCGTCCTGGATATGGCCGGCAACGCCTGGGAATGGACGAGCAGCCTCGCCCACCCGTATCCCTACCGCGCCGATGATGGGCGTGAAGATCCGAGCAGACCAGAAGCCCGCACCGTACGCGGCAGTTCTTACACCCACACCGCACGCGAGATTCGCGCCGCCGACCGCCACTCTTTTGCACCGGGTACTCGGGGGCCGTATCTCGGTTTTCGCGTCGCGCGTACCATTCCGGCACAACCTACGCCCTTAGCCCTCACATGGGTCGATATTCCCGCCGGCGAGTTCCCCATGGGCAATGACCCCCGATCCTTCCACGATCTGGCCTTGCCCAACGAATACCCCGTCCACTCGATCCGGCTGCCCGAGTTTTCTATCGCCCAAACGCCGGTCACCAACGCGGAATACGCGCTATTCACACGCGCCGTCCAGCATCCCGCGCCTGCCCATTGGATCCACGACGAGATCCCGCGAGCAAAGGGAAAACATCCTGTGACGAATATATCGTGGGATAGTGCGCAAGCGTTTTGCGCCTGGGCGGATGTGCGTTTATTGACTGAAGCGGAATGGGAAAAAGCGGCACGTGGGGTATGCGCAGGTGATGCACGCGTTTATCCGTGGGGTAATCAAATGCCCAAAACGCCCTGCGCCAACTTCGGGCAAGATGTAAAAATGCAATCGACGACACCAGTCGATCAATTCCCCTCTGGTGCGAGTCCGTACGGCGCGCTCGACATGGCGGGCAATATATGGGAATGGACCAGCAGCGTATTGGCGGACTATCCATACGATGCAGATGATGCCCGCGAAGACCCCACCTCGCGGGCGCATCGCGTATTGCGCGGCGGATCGTTTTATAGTCCAAATGAAAATTATATCCGCTGTGCATCGCGCTCGTCGAGCTATCCGCAGCGCCGACGCGACCACATAGGCTTTCGCGTCGCGAAGAAATAGCCGCGCCGACGCGGACCGATACTAGGCTAAACGAGGCGCGACCTTATTGCGCCCGTACGTCATATTCGCCCACATCTTGTCGAGGTGGCGAATATACAGACTTCCATTGGCGACGACCGGATAGGTCCAGCTCGTGCCGTAGAGGTAGCCGCCGAACAGGATCGCGCCGCCATACCAGTCGGCATCTTCTGGTTATGGTAGATCTCCTCCACTGGCGTTGCCCCACCCAATTCAATCTGCACCAACCCTCCACCACCGGCCCCGACCCCGTATAGATGCGATCACCGTCAACGATCGAGGCCTGAATATTCGCCAGACTTCCTTCGGCGATTTTTGCGTATCGCCAGAGCAATTCCCCCGTCGCGGTATTGACGCCGACGATGTTCCGCGTCAAAAAAATCACATACTGCCGAACGCCGGAGATCGTCGCCAGCCGAGCCAATCACCAGCCCACAGCGCCTGCCCCATCAGCAACACGCAACAAAGTCCAATAACGCTCTTTTTCATCCTAGTCCTCCGGCAAAGAATAGTGAAACTTCATGGCTTATAAAGAGCTTTTGGATCGCCGAGTAAAACGGCATCGTCCCCCTTTTCGCTCTCCAGGACAACCACCTTTGCGGAGCCGCTGCTGAGAATCACCTTTATAGCTATTATTTTCTTTACTCCATTTCCAATCCGCGCGTTGAGCGAGGTGCCGTGACGCAAGCTTCCTCTGAACACCCATCATCCACCAGCAACCGCCGCATTCTTTTCGGCCTGATGTGCCCGTCCATGCTCATGCCGATGGTATCGTCCATGTCGCGCGTGGCCTTGCCCATCGTGCGCGACGACTTCGCGCTGCAAGCCGATGTCACCGCCTGGATAGACGTCGGTTTCTCGTTGCCTTTTATGCTATTGATGCCGGTCTACGGGCGCTTAGGCGACGGACTCGGAGCGCGGCGCCTGTTAATGATCGGCATCGCGCTCTTCGCGCTCGGCTCGACAACGGTTATGGCCGCGACGGATCTGACCTCGCTCTTATTGGGCCGCGCCCTACAGGGTTTCGGCCTGTCGGGCATGATGCCGTTGAGCATGGCGCTGATCACCACGACCTTTCCCACCGAGATACGTGGCCGCGCGTTGGGCACGTGGAGCACCATCGGCCCGGCGACCGCGTTTTTGGGACCACTGGTCGCCGGTATACTGGTGGCTGGCTGGGGCTGGCGCTGGGCTTTTGCGCCGCCGCTATTGTTTGGCCTGTTAGCGCTGATCGCCGTCTATAGGACCATACCCAAGCCTAAAGGCGAGGTCGAACTCGGTTTCCTGCGCGCTTTTGACTGGGGCGGTGTCGTGCTACTGGCACCGGGCATGAGTTGTCTGATCTTCTTTCTTTCTAGCCGCCCGATTACAGGAGTCGAGCCGCTCAAAGATTGGCGCCTGCTGCTTATCTCGGCACTCTTCTTAGCGGCCTTTGTCGCTTGGGAAAAGCGGCGCAGCTCGCCCTTTATGCCGTTGGGCCTATTCGCCAATGGCGCTTTTTTGCGCAGCTCTTTTTGTGCAGCAATACGCATGGTCGTCATGGCGGGTATTACCTTCCTCGTGCCCTTGTATCTGGTCGATGTGCAAAAGATGCACCCCGCTGAATTAGGCGGCATGTTGATGATCGGCGCCGGGGCGATGACCTTGATCGTGCGCGTGGCCGGCGCGTTGTCTGACAGCTGCAGCAGCCGTTGGTTCGTCGTCGTCGGCTTAGCCGTACAAATGGGTGTGATGTTAATATTCTGGCAACTACCGGACGATGCTTCGCTGTGGAGCATTGGCTTCACCCTGGGTGCACACGGCCTGGGTGCGGGCCTTATGCTGGCGACACTGCACAAGAGCGTAATGAGCAATATCGAAGAAAGCGATACGGGCGCGGCGGCGGGCCTCTACGGCATGTTTCGTTTTTTGGGCGCGACAATGGGCACGGCACTGTGCGGGGTGTTCCTACAGATGCAACTGGACGGAGGAGCCTCAGTGGTCGGGGCCTATCAGCAGGTCTTTTTACTGATGGCGATCTTTCCACTTTTGGGGATCTTGGTAGCGTTTACTTTGCGGGATCAACCGAGCCAGTAAGTCGAATCATCAGCGATGGGTTTGATCATCGCCTTGGGGAACATCCTCAGCCAATGCTTTCACTTTACTAATCACATATTCAAGGAGCTGTGGAGCCGATAGATTCTGCCGACAGCCATTTCTAACCATTGCCGCTGTTTGATCGAAGATGTTGCGGCCCCGAACAACTAAACACAAGCTACAATTAGCCCAGCGCCAAATCCCCGTCGATCAAACCCCGATGGAAATTCTTCCCCAGTAAATACCTGATCTCCAACTCTACATCGCTCAATCGCGCCGCCGGCAGCGCCTGCCCGTCTCGTTTGAGCAGTTGCACCTCTATCATATTCCGCCCCCGGACCGGCCATAGGCTCTCGTCGAGGCGAAAGACAAACCAATAGCCAAATACTCGGTAGCGCGGCGCGTCCATCACATACATCTGATTGATTCTGCGCAACGACTTCTCGGGCAGGTCTCTGCCGTTAAAAACAAAACGCCATCGATCCCGCTCTGTCGTCTCCTGCAAACGCACCCGCAAGATCACCTCGTGCACCCGCTTGACCTTGCCCCATTTTTTTAGATCATCGCTGACCGTAAAACCCACCTGCACCGCCCGCCCCTTCGCCAACGCTAGCGGCAACGGATTCGCGGCATTCGGCGCCACTACCGCCTTCGCCGGCGCACTGCCCTCGGTCGGCACGCGATAAATCTTGTCCTTCGCCGCCATCACTTCGGGATAAGCCACTTCGCGCAGCTTCTCGTAGAAATCCGCCGCATACGGCCAATGGTCGAACCAATGCGCGATATAAAGGCCATCGACACCCTGCTGCCAATAGTTGCAAGCCCCCGCCCGCACCATCTCGATCGTGCCCGCGCCGACCCGATCGCTGTCTACACGATGCTGCAGCGCCGGCAAAACCCGACACGCCGTGCCTTTGGCCGCTTCGACGAAGGGACTGAAATCTGCCGACGGATCCACCGCAGAACACTCGGGCACTATCACATCGGCAAGGCCCCGTTGCATCCATCGCAATGGCTCCAGCCCCACTGCCCGACAACCATCCAAATCCGCCGGTACCCGCAGGACCAATTCCCGTTCCGGATCACTCTTTTTTACCGCCGCATGGACCTGGGCAATCCACTCGGTCATGATATGCGTACCGGCATCGATCTCATCGGGGTGGAAATAATACGGCCAGTAGTTGAGTTGCAACTCGAAGCCGTCGACCGGATAGCGCGCAAGCACTTCCTCGACGACTTGCAAATTGCGCTCGCGCACCGCGGCATAAGCGTAATCCAACGCGCGATACCCCGGCCACTCCGCGTCCACACCGCCTTTCTCGCCAATCTCTAACGGCTGTAAATCGCACAGCCAATCGTCGACAGAAAAATGCGAATTTTCCCAACTCTTCAGCATCCGTTCGCGCGGCCCCTGCTGTGGCAACAGCATCGCGTAAAGCAATAAACCATTGGCATGGGCTTTGTCGCACAACACCTGCAACGGGTCGTGCCCTGCGTTGATCAGATGGGTTAAATTCTGATGGCCGCGCTTCCAGATCAGATGCGGCCATTTTTTGATACCCCGCCCCCACAACTGCCCGACCTGCGAATCGTAGAGCAGACTTTGCGCATCACCCAGAGTCAGCGACAGCGCTTCGACCGGAGTCCCCAGCAACTCGTCTACCGCCGCCTCTAACTCTTGTTTTTGCATCGGCGGCTCGTACATATAAATCAACGGGTGCCGAGCGTCGTGATCAAAAAATATCCGAGGTTTCGTCATTCGCTTTTTCAAAGCCGCAAACTCGCCATCAGCTTCAGCAGCGCCTCGTATTTTTCAACGCGGACCTCGTCTTCGTCGAGCCCCGACCAATCGTAAAAACCCTTGCCCGCCTTTAAGCCCAATTCGCCGCGCGCAACCATCTCTTTGACCATCGGAAAAGGTCCGGCGCTCGCATCCAGATGCGGCCACAACTCACCCGCCAACGCCACATGCAGATCCAACCCGCCCAAATCGCGTTGCTCCAACGGCCCCGACACCAAATAGCGCAAACCAAAACCGACGCGCACCGCCTTGTCGATATCCTCGGCATTCGCCACCCCCTCAGCCAACAAGTGCGTCGCCTCGCGCACCAAGGCACCCTGCATGCGATTGGCTACATAGCCGGGTAGGTCCTTTTCGATGCGGATCGGTTCCTTGCCGCAGGCACGCCAGTGGTCATAGGTCCACTGCATCGTCTCGTCGCTCGTTTCGGTCCCGCGCGAAACCTCCACCAACGGGATAATCTGCGCCGGCAGAAAAAAGTGCGATCCGACCACACGTGCTTTATTTTCTACGCGCGCCGCGCTTTGCGCGATCGGCAGCCCCGACGAATTTGTCGCCAAAATCGCGTCGGCCGGGGCGAGCCGTTCAATATCGGCAAAGAGCATTTGTTTTAGCGCCAAGTCCTCCGGGACCGCCTCGACCACGAAGCACGCCGACTCCACCGCCTGCGCAAGATCCGTCGTCGGGCGAATCCGCGCCGCGATCGCGTCGGTATCCTGCACCAGATCATAGCGCGACAATTGCTGCAAGCTCTGATCGATCCTGGTCATCGCCACCGCAAGCACCGCATCCGATTCGCCGCAGAGCCAAACATCGCCCGCTACCTTCGCCATCACCAGCGCGATGCCATGCCCCATCAGCCCCGGGCCAATAACCGCCCTCGTCACCGCTTCCATCAGGCCCACTCCCAACAGATCCGACACATCTGCTCTTCTCCACGAATAAGGATCGGTGTGATCGTTGGCTCCAGCGCCAACAGCGAATCCAACCCGCAACTATCCGCCATGCACCTATGGCCAGCGGGCTTCCACGTGCCGACCGGTATATTATCCGCCATAGCCTATCTCTTCTTAGGCCCTATGGGGGCATTGGTCACACGCCCCTAAGGTGCCGACGATTAGGATTAGCCAGCCATAATAAATCGGCGAGGCCGCAGCGAAGCGGCTATTCAATTCATCTCGACTTTTCGCACTACAAGATTACTGTATTCGGCAATCAGCGGGGTCATCTGCCTAAATCCGATCTTGCCTCCACCCAGCAGGGGGCCATAGATCTCACCTTTATCTTGCCATGAAAAAATGGTAATCAACTCGTCTTTATACCCCATGTAAAAAGAAACCTGGGCACCGCACTTAATCACTTTAATACGATATGGATTCAAGGCAAAACCCACCGTCGGCAGGGGGTCTGCCCCCTGGGCAACAAGATGAAACCCGAAACTCTTGCGCAAATTGCATGTTTGAAATTCGTTCTCCTTGGGATTGCGGCGAAAATACGAAACGTGCAAAGCATTAAGGTCCCCATGATGGTACTGGTCGTACGGCCCGTTCCGCTTGGCCAGATTACCCGTCAAAATATCCTCGCCATCAACCCCAACAGCAGAGAAAAACAAGATCGCTAGCCCTGGCTCTGTTAGCGGTTGAAAATCCCAACTGATTGAAATATTATCCGGGAAGTTAACAGGGCACCAATGCACGATATTCCCCACCTGCCCCGCTTCGCGCGGATGCAGACTTTCTTGGCGCATTTTTCCTCTTGGAAAAGAAATGGCGCCATCGCCTTCCATAACCCATTCGGCTATATCTGCCGCGTGGGACAGCGCGTTTTCGTAGATCACATCGCGTTCAATGAATTCGTTCATAATAGGGCAGCCTAGTAGAAGCACGCCAGACATCCTCCCAGACAGAGTAACGGCAGGTCCCGCACAAGGCGAGACCTGCCTGAAGATACTAAAACGGAGATATGGCCGCGACAGCAGTGCTTACGACAGCAGTCTCAACGCGAACTCGGCTATTTCACTCGCATCGGCCTCCTCTTGCGCCACCGCTTTCGCAGTTACCAACATGCCCGCACCAAAAACGTGCAGGTTCTTTACCAGTTTTTCAGCGGGCAAATCGGTGCAAAATTCGCCGAGGCCCTGCCCCCGCTCGACCGCAAAATTCAATGCCATACAACCCCGCTGCATTGATTGCCCCTGGCACATCTCGACGCCCATGCTCAAACCAAGTGCGAATAACCCACGCCCGCTCGTACGATCTTTGGTTGCTCATGGTCATCCGTTCTCAAAAGGAATTACAATTAGGGACCAATCCGTCAATAATAACAGAAAAAAATGATTTCAAAAACCTATCGCAATGGCTTCTGAGGATCTCTATCTCACCGACATGGTAGTACCATCAATGATATTTTCCGAAAAAATAATGTATTTGTATTTTTTTGATAAAAAGTATAATTACCTGTTTTACATGCATTTATATAACTAAAAATAATTGGTTCTACCCTTCTTTTCGACTATATTTATTTCATGCAACATATCCTCCTTATCGAAGACGACGCCCTTATTGCTCTCGGTCTAAGCACGACCTTGAAACGCCAGGGTTATCGAGTCAGCCATGCGATAAATGGCCAAGAAGGCGTCGATATCTACCACCGGGACCGGGCCGACCTCGTCATTACCGATCTCAATATGCCGGTAATGGACGGTTATGCGGTGATCCGCACTTTGCGCGAGGAATCACCTGAAATGAAAATCGTCGTCGTCGCCGGCATCGATCGCGCAAAAACCGAAGATTGTATGTACTCGATGGGCATCACCTCAATCGTGACAAAACCCATCAGCCCGACAAAACTCCTTGATACCGTGCGCAAAGCCCTCGACATCGGCTTAGTACACCGACCACGCGTAATACCCACGCACTAACTTCTGTTTCTACAATAGCACCGCCCCCGCAAATCCTCGTACGCCCTGACCACCTGCTCCAGCTGATACATTAATTCAACGCCGTCCGAGTGGCCCAGGGATGAGTCGCGTCTATGAAGCGAGAGTATTATCTCGCCCCCAGACCACTTCGCTCAGCCCATTGCCACTCTAGCACTCCTCCCCTATATTCGCTCCTACGAACAACATACGCACTTGTTAGGGGTGCCTCCCACCAGAGGCTGAGATCTACACCCTTAGAACCTGACCTGGACCATACCAGCGTAGGGAAACAAAGCGCCGTCGCGGCAACAGGTCGCGGGCCGTTTTCCCCACGCACGAGAAAACGGCCCTCATCTTTTGGGGCCATAACCCAAAAGAGACGCATACTATGCACACAGTTTGCCACCTGCTCGTCGCACTGTTCCTGCTGCCACACACCCTGTACGCACAAAGCTTCTTGCTCGAAGGCCAAATCGTCGATGCGATCACGGGGAAGCCGCTGTCTGACGCCAACCTGAACACCGGCACCACCGGCCTACGCAGCGACGACGACGGCCACTTCTCCCTGTCTCTAACCCCCAGCGACTCGCTCACCGTCTCTTTCGTCGGTTACAAGACCCGCACCTTGCATCCGCAAAATGCGCGCAACCTAACCATCCGCCTGCACCGCACCATCCTCGCCACGCCAGAACTGGTCGTACACGGCGGCCTCAAATCCCAGGCCCTCGACAAAGTCGCCACCAGCGTCACGATACTCGACCGAAGCCAGTTGCAAGCTGCAGGCGGCCATCACCTGCAAGATTTGAGCCAGGCCGTGCCCAATCTCAACTGGGCGGGCGGCACGTCCCGCCCGCGCTACTTCCAGATCCGCGGCATGGGCGAGCGCAGCCAGTACGCCGGCGAAGGGCCGCCCAATTTCTCGGTAGGTTTTGTAATTGACGACGTCGACATAAGCGGTCTGGGCACCGCCGGCCTGCTCTTCGACATGGACCAGCTCGAAATCTTCAAAGGCCCGCAGTCCACCACCTTCGGCCCCAATGCGATGGCTGGCCTGATCAAACTGCAATCCACCGACCCCACACCCGTCGCCAGGCGCAGTGTCGACCTGGCCTTGGGCAGCGACGCGCTCGCGCATTTCAGCGGCACCCTCAACCAACCACTCAGCGACAAACTCTCGCTGCGTCTGGGCTACACGCAAGCCCGCGCCGACGGCTTCCGCGACAATCAGTTTCTCAACAAAAGTAACTCCAACCAGCGCGACGAAAACTTCGCGCGCGCCAAACTCCGCTATGCCGACGAGCACGGTCTCTCGCTACTATTCACCGCTTTCCGCTCCGACCAAGATAATGGCTACGACACCTGGACCCCCGACAACAACGAAGACCTCGTCACCTACACCGACAAACCCGGCAAGGACCACCAGGTCACGACAGCCCTCTCGCTCAAAGCCGAGAAAACTTTCGCCGCCACACAACTGGTCTCGATCTCCTCCTTTTCCAACACCGAGCTCGAATACAGTTTCGACGGCGACTGGGGCAATGAGCAATACTGGCTACAGCCGCCCTATAACTTCAATCCGGAAGTCGAGGGTTGGCACTACGATTTCTTCGACCGCACCCTGCGCACCCGCGACAACTTCACACAAGAACTGCGCTTGCTGCGCGGCAACGCCATCGCCGGCGTCTACTTTAAAACGCTCGAAGAATCCGACGACGCCCAGGGTTATCTCTTCGGCGGCGAGGCCGCCGACCTGCAAAGCGTCTTCCAAATCGACAACCTCGCCTTCTACGGCCAATACGACCAAAGACTCAACGAGCGGACCGAACTCTCGCTCAACCTGCGCGTCGACCGCAACGCCATCGACTATCGCGGTACCACCGACAGTGCCGACTGGACCGGCTTCGATATCAACCAGTGGCTCACCGGCGGCAAACTCGCCCTTACCCATAACCTCGGGCGACGCCGCCATCTCTATGCCGCGGCCTCGCGCGGCTACCGCGCCGGCGGCGTCAACCAACACCCGCGCCTAGCGGCGGAAAACCGTCCCTACGATCCCGAATACCTGCTCAACTTCGAAATCGGCTACCGCGCCTCCAGTGCCAAATCCACCACCAACCTGACCTTCTTCCACGCGCTGCGCGACGAACAACAGGTCAGCCTTTCGAGCCAGCAGAATCCCGGCGACCCCAATAGCTTCTTCTTTTTCACCGCCAATGCTTCCACCGGCCGTTCGAGCGGTATCGAATTTGAGCAAAGCTATTCGCTGCTACCCACACTGCGTCTTTCCGGCTCACTGGGTTTACTCCGCACCCACGTTGACGCCTACTCCTTCGAAGCCGCCGAAGGCACCCCCGCGACCTTAGGCGACCGCGACGCTGCGCACGCTCCGGCCTACACCGCCCGCCTCGGCACCGAATACACCGCAAAAAGCGGCCTCTTCGCCCGCCTTGACATGACCGCGACCGACGCCTTCTTCCACTCCGACAGCCACGACCAGAAATCGGACGCCTACCAGCTCTTCCACGGTCGTCTAGGCTACAAACGCGGCGCCCACACTTTCACGCTGTGGGGCCGCAACCTACTCGACGAGCGCTACACCACGCGCGGCTTCTTCTTTGGACTCGCTCCGCCCAACTACGCCGACACGCTCTACAAAAGCTACGGGGACCCGCGTCAACTCGGCTTGAGTCTTTCGACGGCGTTCTGATGTATAAAACCGCACTCATCCTCGGCAATGGCGAACCGCCTTCGCGCGAACTTATCAATCAGTTTATTGGTGGGGATACGTTATTATTATGCGCCGACGGCGGTGCCGATACCGCTAGGCGCTATGACCTCGTTCCGGACTATATCGTCGGCGACCTAGACTCGATCAGCCGCGCAAGCTCAGCGGGCGTCGATCCGACGCATATTATCCGAGTCGACGCCGACAATACCGGCACCGATATCCAGAAAGTCCTACGCCACGCCGTCGATCTTGGCATCAGCGAGGCCGTCCTGCTCGGTTTCACCGGTGGACGCACCGACCACCTGCTGTGGAATCTGAGCGTGTTCAAGACTTTCGCCGAGCAAATCGCGCTGCGCATTGTCGACGAGTATTGCGACCTGCGCCTCATCGGCCAACGCATCCGCTTCCGCGCCACTATCGGCCAAAAAATATCCCTCTGCCCGCTCAATGGTCCCGTCGACGGCATCACCACGACTGGCTTGAAATTCGCCTTGCAAAACGAGCGCCTAGTCCCGGGTCTCCGCGACGGTATCTCCAACGAAGTCGTCGGCGATATAGTCGAGATCGAGGTCGAGCGCGGAGATCTACTGCTCTGCGTGCAAAGACACAAGGATTTTCGCGAGATAGAGACCGCCTAACACGTCGGAGTTACGGCGGGATTCAACATGGATTATCCACACCGCCACAGCGACTCGGCGTTCGCCCGCCTTCTTCCGCGGCCTTGGCCGGTCCGAGCTTGGCCCGCAGGCGACCTGTTGTCCCCGTGCAGATCAACGAGTGGGAGGTCAGCCTAAACGTGCAAAACCTGTTGCGCTCAGTACATGATTATCGGCGAACCGGTCTTGCGGCGCATAGCCCACTTGCTCTCGTGTATTTTCGATCTCGGCCCAGCGCCAATCGTTGTTCGACCAACCTTAGAAAATGTCAAAAAGCAAAGACTCGTCGGCGCGAATACAGCACTCTATCAACTGCACAATATGGCGCGGGCTGACAAAAACATAGTCTTCGTAGAGATCTTCTTTGGCCGCCAGCGCCGTATTAGACGCTGCTGCCTATATGCCCCATCGCTACCGTCACCAGCACTTTTATGAGATATGTCATTTAAGCGGCCTTGCAATCCTTGCGAAATACAACCCCAGATAAACGGAGCGCGCCTATTCCTCGGGCGGTGCGCCCGGCACTCTGCAGAATAACAAACAGGCGATGGCCAGGGCGAAAGGCACAATGGCAAAGGTGCTGAGCACCGCGGCATACCCCCCCATCAGATCGCGGGCGACGCCGATCGGCATCGGACCGAGAGCCGAGGCCCCTACCAATAGCGTGCTGGCGAATCCGGCGATACTACCCAGGTGCCGACGTCCGAAGAAGTTGGCGAAGACGACACTGGAGACGATCATTTCCAAACCGCCCTGCACGCCCATGCAGAAACCGAAAAAATAGGCCATTTCAAGTGAGCTGAGCGAAGGCGCTAGGACCAGTACCAAACTCATCATGCCCAGGGACGCCGCCAATAGCAGCCGTATGGACACGCGGCCGATGAGCAAACCGCCGAGCAATTGCACGATGGCCCCGGTAGCGGCGATGGGCACAAAGACCGAAGCCGCCACCGCCGACGAGAGGCCGCTGTCTTCGAAGACGCTAAAAATATGGAAGGTGAGCCCCGTATTGAGCATGCTCATCGAAGCCAAACCCGCCACCACCAGCCAGAAGGAAGAGGTGCGCAACGCCTGAGCGCGCGTCCAGTTATGCTCTATCGGCGCGCTGGAGTCTTCGCCGTCTTCTCCATTGGCGTCTATGCCATCGGGTTGTAGGCCGTGGTCTTCGGGACGGTCGCGCACGAAGATCCAGCCGATGGGCAACATGACTAGGATCAGCATAGCGCCGAGTGCCACGTATGTGAAACGCCAGCCGTAGAGGGGAATCATCGCATTGATGAGATAAGGAAAAAGCCCACTCAAGAGCGCGCCTGCGACACCACCAATGCCCATGACCAGACCGCGTCGACGCACCCACCAGAGATTGATGACGTTTTTGCTCACCAGGCTCAAGCTGCCCTGGCCGAGTTGGCGCAGCAGGAAAAAACCGATGCAGAGCATCGCGGCATTGCGCACAAAGCTCATATAGACACAAGCCAGGCCCAGCAGCAGGCTCATTAACGCGATCATAACGCGCGCCCCGCGCTGGTCAAACTGGCGCCCGACATAGGGCAGTACAAAACTAGCGGTCAGCGTGCCCACCGTGTAGAGCGTGCTGACAAACGAGCGACTGAGTTCAAGATCGGTGATGAAGTGGTCTAAAAAGGCGGAAAAAGCATAGGTCTGGCCAGGGCTAGCCATAATGCCGCCGAAAGTGCCAACCGCGAGGATAACCCAACCATAATACACGGGCGAGGCGTTGACTAAACGGCTCGGTCTTTTCTCGTCGTACAAAATACTCCTAGTAATTTATTTGAGAAAAACTAGATGGCGTCAATTCGTACATAGACCATGGGCTGGTCGCTATAGCAGTGACTATTTTCATTAAAATAACTATTTATTAAATACTTGTGTTATTTTATCCGAAAAAAGCCCTAACGATCAATTAGCTTTCAATCTCGAGTCGGTAGATTTCTCCCTGCTGAAGGCTCCGGAGATCGCCGGCAAAATCACAGATAGAATGCCGAGCTAACCGGCAAATTAAAATACACAGTGCAACACGAACAGCCGAAGATATCGACAGGCCAAAATATAAAACCAACCCCAGCAGATTCACGGCATTGACATGAGCCGAAGGAATAGCGACAATCTTCCAATCCAATAAATAAAAGAAAGGTACCATCATGAAAGTAAACGGTAAGAAAGCCCTAGTTTTCGGCGGCACATCGGGCATCGGCCTGGCCACTGCAAAAGAGCTGGCCTCGCTGGGCGCCGAGGTGACTGCAGTGAGTCGGAATCCTGAAAAGGCCGGCGACGTGCCCGAGGGGGTCACATTGCGCCAATGCGATGTCCGCGACCGCGAGGCGATGTCACAGCTCTTCCAGGAATGCGCGCCTTTCGACATTCTGGTCAGCGCAGCGACCGGCGGCGACCGAGCCATCGGCCCCTTCCTGCAGATGGATATGGACGGCTACCAGACCTCTTTCGACAAACTGTGGGGCTATGCGAATGTCGTGCGCTTCGGCACTGAGCACATGAGCGAGAACGGAACCATCGTCCTGGTCAGCGGTACACCTGCACGCAGGGCCAAACCGGGGCAGGTTTCTTTGTCGTCCGTCGGCGGTGCCATAGAGGCCTTCGCCCGCACCGTCGCGCCCGAAATCGCGCCGCGCAGACTGAATGTGGTGTCGCCAGGTATCATCGATACGCCAATGGTAGCACTGCAAGGCAAAGAACGTGAGGAACTCTACGCAAAAAACACCGCCACCCACTCCATTCCTCGCGCCGGCACCGCGGAAGAAGTGGCACAAGGCATTTTGTTTATGATCCAAAATGACTTTGTCACGGGTACGACCATCGATGTGGACGGAGGCTGGTTGCTATCCTAGTTTCCCGCGATTCCCAAGGGAAATCTGCAGGCAGTATCGCATGTTAGGGCGTACCGAAGATACGCTATAAGACCTGCTCAACGTCGCGCGCGCCGATATGGCGGCGGACGGAATGGGTCAAAGCCAACGCGCGGGCCACCAGCGATGACCCGACCGCTCGCATCGACTTAAACGGCCTGTTGCGGAGATTCCAATAATCGCTAGCGGTAGACAGTATCACCTTACGGGGGTAGACTAAACGGTGAAAACATTAAGACATCTTTTTGACAGAAACGTGGCATGGGCGAGCGAAATAAAGGAGGAGAATCCTGACTTTTTCACCGAACTGTCCAAGCAGCAGGCACCGGACTACCTTTGGATAGGCTGTTCAGACAGTAGAGTACCCGCGAACCAAATAGTCAACTTGCCCCCGGGTGAAATATTTGTTCACCGGAATATCGCAAACATCGTCGTCCATACGGACCTCAATTGCCTTTCAGTCATACAGTATGCGGTTGAAGTCCTAGAAGTAAAACATATCGTCGTCTGCGGCCATTACGGGTGCGGCGGTATAAAGGCCTCGATGGAGGAAACGGAGCACGGCCTTATCGACAATTGGCTGCGACACATTCAAGACGTTAGCCGCTTTAATGCGGATAAGCTCGATGGAAAAGAATACGGCGAACAACTCGATTTATTATGCGAACTAAATGTAGTGGAGCAGGTAATCAACGTATGCAATACGACCATCGTGCAAAACGCATGGAAAAATGACGTGGAACTTTCCGTGCACGGTTGGATCTACAGTATCGAAAATGGCATCCTGAAAGATTTGGACACCTGCATCAATTCGATCGGCCAGCTGGTTGAAAAAAGCCGCCGCACTTAGTACGGTAGGCACCTCACCAACCCGTCAACCACCGTATGTTTCGTCCATTTTCGCAAAAAAACTCAGAAATCCGGTCCCGGTCGATATCGCCGCAGCGCAGTATCCGCCCCAACTTGCCCTTGCAACGACAACCCATTGTCTACCAGTAGTGCGCCCGCAGGAGTCGCCCTCGTGCACCCTGTGCGCCATTGACCACAAGGTGCACGACATCTGCCCGGCCTGTTATCCGCAAGTAAAAGAGCAGCTCAAAAAATTGAAAAAAGAAGGGAGAAAAAGCACATAAGGGCGATGAGCCGATTTCCCCGATCTAAGACCGCATCCCCATCCTAGCTTATGCGCCGACGGAGTCGACCGGTTACATTCCAATTATCTAACCGCCGCGGCGTACTCTTATCGCCCCGGCGCCAGCGCATCAAAAATATCCGCCGCCGAATCCCGCCGCTTGCCCAGCGAGAGATTATACCCCACCACCACCCGGAACAGGCTTTTGCCATCGATATTGGTCCAGCGGTTTTCGAGATACAAACGCTCCGACAGCCGCAAACCGACGATGCGATTGACCACCCGCTCCTGCACGCCGGTTCTATTGCTATACCCTATACCACCACCAAAATAAAGACCGCCACCCCGCTCCGTCCCGTAGAGAACATCGGCATTAGCCTGCCAATCGGCCTCGCCCTCAGCGAAAAAAACATCACCGCTCGGCACCAGTTGCAAGCGACCGCGGCGACCAAGCGGCAAACGAAATTGCCCGCCAGCACTCCAAATATCGAGATCGTAATCGCGACCACCGCGCACCCCAATTTCCGGCGAAGGCCTAGACCCCCAACTGCGCCGTTGCGCGTCAACCTCGGTCATTAGCAAAAGCACACCGCAAAACATCAGTCCGACTCTTAAAAATATCATAAATTCTTCATTTATTATGTTAAATCCGTTACTATAAAATTGTTCAGTCTTGTGCGGAAATTACTTGACTGTCGATGATATCGCGAGCCGTTTGCCCAAATACACTTCAAAAGAATCGGCGTTTGAACTGCAACACAACACGCCTATCCCTCCATTCTAACTCCGGCGCAATCTCCACTCCTACCAACTGCAGATTTCCCCCGGACGACGCCTGCGTGCCCTCTTTATCGCCAGACGCCAACATCTGCCAACCCGCCAAGACGAAGGCCGCCGCCGCCATCCAACTCATCTGGCTCTTGGTGTCGCGATTGTCGGCGCGCTCGAACAAAAGCTCAGCCTCCGGCCCCGTTGTCGCCTTGCGATAGAGTGCGTAGGACTCGTCCGCCTGCCGGTGAAAATCCCAACTCTTCTTCAGCAACACCACGCTGCCGCTGCACAGGGCCATGCTCCATGCCCGGCGCGACGTCAGCCAGCCTTGTGTTTCATCCTGCTCAGCATACGCCGGCGGCGACACATAGAGCAAGGCAACGATCAAGAACCCATGGACATACCATCGCAATTTAGAAATCCTTCTTTAAGATCATCTGCACTCGTCTGCCCAGAAAATCACCGCCGATATCAATATCAACTCCCTTAATCTTCAACGAGGGTGGCGGGGGCAACTGCTTTCGCTCTTCGCCGCGCAATAGCCGCACCGACCAGGTCAGCGCCCCCACCCCCAGAACCCCCATCACCACGACCCGCGTATCAAAACGCCGGCTCTCATCATAAAAAATCTGTACATCGCCCCTGGTCTCGGCGCGCTTATAGCGACCATAGGCGTCATTGGCGTCCTGCCGTGCTGCATAGGCTTCGCTAAACAACCAGCCACTGGCGCCCAATGCGGTATAACCGTAGAACTTTTTAGAGAAAAATGGCCCCTCTGCCCACGCCCCTCCGAGCGAGAACAATATCAGCAGCAAAGCCAATAACAACCGTCGATAGTTCACATTATCCTCCACGCTCATTTTCCACTCATAGCAAAAGGTCTGCCCATAGCCTGATCCAACTGCGCCAACTGAATATGGTAGTTGAACTGCGCCTGAACCAGGCCGTTGCGCGCCGCGAAGAGGCTCGACTGCGCTTCGAGCCGCTCGAGTTGCGTCCCGGTGCCCAGCGCATAGCGCTCCTGCGCCAGCTTATAACTCTCCTCGGCGGCGCTTACCGCAATTTGGTTGGCCTCGATACTGCGGCGATACAGTTCGATATTCAAAAAGGCCCGGCGGATATCCAGTCCCACCTGCCGCTGGGCCTGCTGCAAATCCTCCATACTCTGCCGATAGCTCAGCTTCTGCGATTTGATCGAGTTTTGCGTGCTGAAGCGATTGAACACCGGCAGGCTAACGCTCATACTCAGGCTATAACCGTAATTTTTAAGAAAGAGATCCTCCGGCCCCTGAAATTCCTCGTCCGCCCGCAGCTGCCACGAATAACCGGTGCTCATACTCACCGTCGGGTGCAATAACTCATAGCGCGTGCCCTTCAGGTCTTCCCGCGCCTGCAGCATCGAAAACTTCTGCGAACGCAGATCGGGCCGATGCTCTAGTGCGTGCGCCAAGACCTCTTCATAGGCCAATGTTAGCGGCACCACGGAGAAGTCGTTTTTTTGCGGCTCAATTTTCGCATAGATTCGCAAGCCCATCGCGAAAGCCAGATCCGCCCTGGCCAACTCGACGTTATTTTCCCGGTCAATCATCGTCGCCCGTGCGGTAGCCAGTGTCGCCCGCGAGGTCAACACATCGGAAAGCGGCACCGAACGGATCTCGAAGAGCGTCTCGGCCCGGCGCAGATCCTCCTCCGACACGCTCACCTGCTCGGCCTGCACCGCCATCAACTCGATCGCCTGCAATAGACTGAAATAACCCTGTTTGACCTCGAAGACCACCTGTTGCTGGCTGGCGCTGAGATCCATCTTCGCCGCCTTGCGCGCCAACTTGCTCGATGCTAACCCGACCCAGTTACTGGGTCTGTAGAGGTCCATGCCGAAGCTGGCGCCCAGCGATTGCGAGCCGCTGGTAGTGCTCTCGCCCAAAGTCGACGTGATCTCGCCGGTCGCCGGATCGACAAAAGAGCCTTCGCGCGGACCGGAAAGGCTGCGTGACATTCCGTAGGAGGTACTCATCGACGGCAAAAACGCGTTGCGCGCGTTTTCGACCTGTATTGCCGCCGACTCGACATTGAAGCGGCCCTGGACCACTTGTGCGCTCTGTTCTAACGCGATCGCGACACAGTCATCGATACCGAGCCGAAGCACCTGTGGCTCCTGTGCCCAAGCCACACCCATTACCAGCCAATAGAGCGCGAAGAGCAGACTCCACTTGCAGCGATTCACATTTCCTCCTTTCACGACAACAGCCTTTCGCGCTGCGCCATATGCCGCAGCCCTAAAAAGAGCAATAACCCGCCACCCAGCATCAACCCCGAGCGGTTGAGCAGGACCATCTCAGTCCATACAGCAGCATCGACGCCCATCGGCAGGTTGAACGGATTCAAAAACAAAAAATAATAGGTCTCTTTCAGCTGCTCGGCGCTCAATAACACGGCGACGATCACCGCCAGCGACAACATCCCAGCGGTATTGCTGCTCTTACAATACACCGAAAAGAAGAAGGTCAAGTTGACGATCAGAAAGGCCGGCGTGAAGGCGTTAAAACCGCCGAGCACGACGGGAAATTCCGCAAAGAGAAAATAAGCCGCCACGCTCATCGCCAGCAGCGTCACCGCCAGCACCACATAGACGGCGACCATCCGCATCGTCCAAATACCGTAGTGCGAAGTCGAGGTGCTAAACAGCGTTTCCAACGTGCGACGATCGCGCTCACCGGCCACCAGATCCATCGTCAGGTAGATCGCCAGCACCACGCCGGGAATCTCCACCAGCACATAGAGCGCCTTGCCCGCGGTAAAACCGTCGTCGGGCCGGAACACCGCCAGCGCGTAGAGGATCCCGTAATAAATCGCAATCCCCGCCGCCATAAAGAGCAGCTTGCGGTGCAAGATGATCCGCGCGCTAAGCAAGCCCAACGACACCACGCTGGCCAATAACGCCGTCCACGTCAGCATGATCAGGCCACCTCCCGCCGTAACAAATAGAGATAGGCGTCTTCTAGCGTCGGGTCGACCCGATCGGCGGCCAGACCAGGCACGGGGGCTGCCGCCAAGAATCGCGCACGAATCCCGCGCGGCGTGCGCAAATGCGAGATCACCTTGACTTGGCGGTCGACCTGCTCGAAAGCCGCCTCCTCAACAACCGTCTCCCACACATTGCCGCTAGCCAAATCTCGCATCTCACGCGGCGTGCCCTGATAGAGGATACGGCCCGAATTCAGTACCGCCAGGCGATTGCAACTGCCCGAGATATCCTCGACGATATGCGTCGAAAAAATAACGATGCGCTCTTGGCTAATGCGGGCCAGCAGATTGCGGAAGCGGATCCGCTCCACCGGGTCAAGACCCGCCGTCGGCTCGTCAACGACGATAATTTGCGGTAGATGCAATAGGGTCTGCGCAATGCCCACTCTTTGTTTCATACCGCCCGAAAATGAACCGATCGCATCATCCTGGCGCTCCTCGAGATTGACTTGCACCAAACTGGCATTGACCCTTTCACGGCGCAGACCGGCATCGCGGAAGCCTTCTAATAGCGCGCGATAGTCGAGATATTGATACGCCGTCATATGCTCATAGAGGCCAAAATACTGCGGCAAATAACCAATCACCCCCTGTACCGGACCCTGACGGGTAATATTAACCCCGTCAAAGGCCACTGAGCCCGAACTCGGCTCCAGCACCTGGCAGATAATACGCATCATCGTCGTTTTACCCGCACCATTGGGCCCCAATAAACCAAACATCCCGCGCCCGATTTCCAAATTAACCCCGTAGAGCGCCTGGTAGGTCGGCTTGGCCACGCCAATTAGCGGCAACGCCGCCGCACCGCCATAGACCTTGCGCCGAAGCCACATCATCCGCCCCACCATGCCTTCGATATCCACCTGCCCCCGACGCACCCGATCGGCCAACCAGCGCGCACCTCGATACGCCAACCACACCGCCGCCGAAGCTAGCGTCAGCGAGGGCAAGGCCAGACGGTGATGCACATAGGCGACAAAAAGCAGCGGCACCGCCCAGTGCGCCAAGGCCCGCAGACTTTGAGCTAACCACATAGAGGGCGGCGCCGCGCCCGACGATCCAGCACCCGCCTGCGCACCAAGCAAAGCCAATTGCCGCAGCAAATGCACCCCCAACCCCCAACTCGCCAGGGAGAGCAAATAAATCCACAGCACATCCTCGAAGTAGAGGTGCAAATACCCCGCCAATCCCATCAGCGGCAGCTTCCAGCTCAGACCGTCCTTGACCGCCTTGCGGTCTACCGGATCGATGCCCTGGGCTAGCAACCGTTCAGCGTGCCGGTCAAAGCGCGCCCATTCGCGACGAAAACGTCCCGGTGCGCCATAGACCTTGGTCAGCGTCTGCAAGCGGATCACCTGCACCGCAGACGCCGCGTGTCTGGCCACGCGCGCACGATGGATCCGCAAGCCAAGCGCAATCGCACCGAGCAGTAAAAACCACAAGGGCAGTGCAATAAGAGCCGGCCAAAAGTAACTATCGGACTCCACATACAGCACGCCTGTGGCCGCCGCCGCAATCGCAGTCGAAACACCGACGCCGACCCGGCCAATTCCGACAAGCCACATGCGCACCTGGTCCAAACCCATATAGGCCACCGGCACGAAGATTAGCGTCGAAACCATCGACACCGCCAGCCCGCCCAACACGGTGATAGCGAAGGGCGGCCAAACTTCGTAGTCGCCACCGAAGTCGAGTGCTAGCGGCAGCACGCCCAATAGCGTCGTCGCCGAGGTCATCAGGATCGGCCGCACCCTCGAAC
Source organism: Gemmatimonadota bacterium (assembly GCA_018672475.1). GTDB lineage: Bacteria > Latescibacterota > UBA2968 > UBA8231 > UBA8231. The sequence continues at coordinate 148,071 of JABHFS010000137.1, forward strand.
GGCCGGCGACAAGTACCGCGCGTTCGCGGCGGAAACCTTCAGTATCCCTAAGCGTACCGATCGCGTCGATTAGTATAATGCCATTATTAACGGCGATGCCGATCAACACGATAAATCCCAACAGCGCCATCGGCCCCGCCTGCGAAGTCAGCCCGGTGCCCGTCAACATCAGCGCCCAGCAGCTACCGATCGCCGCCGTCGGCAGCGTGCAAAAAATAAGTAGAGGCGCAGCGAAGGACTCAAAGAGCGAGGCCAACACCATATAGGTCAGTATTGCCGCGATCCCCATCATCCAATAATAGACGGTATCCGTTTCGACTTCGACGATCTCGATGGTATATCCGCCGGGCAACACCAAGTCTTGAACGATTGCCCGTACCATTGCCCGCGCACCGTCCAATAGCGGCTGTGAATCTAGGATTTCGTCGAGGAATTGATAGGAGAGCTCCACGCGACGCGCCTGGTCGGTGCGCAGGATATTATTGCGCCCCTCGTCGACGCGCACTTTCGCCAATTCAGCTAGAGGCAAATATTCGCCCGTGGCAGTCAACACCGGGATCTGCCCGACGCCGTCGCGGCCCGGCCCATCGGCCTCCGGGTCTTCGGTCGGCCGCACTTCGATCGAAATCTCACTGCCGTCGGCTTTGAGGAAATTAGTCTGCGTCGCGAAACCCTGCGGATTGGCGTCGGAGATCGCACCCAATACCGTATTGACTCTGAGATTATGATCAAAGAGCGCCATTGGACTGGGAATGACCTGAATCTCGGGCGCGCTGCGCTGTAGGTCGGGCCGAACGCTATTCGCGTCGATCGCCTCTAATTCTTCAAAGCGATAGGATAAATCGTCGGAGATCATTTGCAACACGGCAAAATCGTAGCCCTTAATCAGCGCCGTCTCAGACGTCGCTCCCGCCTGCAAATTAAAACCGCCATTGCCACTGCCACCGCGTCCACCACCGCCGCCACCACCGCCACCGCCACGCCCGCCACCACCACCGAAACTGCTTGCTTGCGGCTGGAAGCCAATCAGCCCACCTTGGATCTCCTGCAACTGGTCTTCGAGCTGGGCCTTTAGTTCCTCGGCCGAAACCCGTTCGGGACGCTCATCTCGATCGAGCAACATGACCGTGAGACTGCCCTGGCCCTCCTGCACACTCGCAGTATAGCGATCTACCCCCGGCAACTCTCCCACCGCTGCTTCGATCTCACGCATCACTTCGTCCGTCGCCTGCAAAGTCGCCCCGTCGGACAAACTCGCATAGACCGAAAATTGCGTTTCCTCGGCAATGACTTCCTGTTCGAGCATCAAAAAAAATGCGGCTACCAATGTCGCGATCAAACTCAAGAACACGCCATAAGCCACTACCGCTCGGTGCCGCAAGCTAGCCTTGAGCAATAGCGTATACATCAACATCAGCCGCCCGGTACCCAGGGGAGTCGTCGCTCGCCGTCCAAGCATCCGCGCCGCTACCGAAGGTACTAGGGAAAGCGCCACCACTAACGAAGCCAAAAGCGGAAAGGTGATTGCCAGCGCCAACTCGCGCAGAATATCCTGGAAGTCGCTCTGAATAAAAACCACCGGCAAGAAAACCAGCGCCGTCGTCGCCGTCGCCGCCACCACCGCCTTGCTCACTTCCGCGGTGCCGTCTCGCGCCGCGTCCATCGCGCTTTTGCCGCGTTCGAAGTGTTTGAAGATGCTCTCCATCACCACGATGCTATTGTCCGTCAACATGCCCATCGCCAACGCCAGCCCGCAGAGCGAAAGCACATTGAGTGTCAGATCCCAGGCGTACATCAGATTAAAGGTCGCCAACAAAGAAGCCGGAATCGCCAAGAGCAGTATGGCGACAAAACGCGCGTTGCGCAGAAAGAGAAAGAGCACCGCCAAACCCAATGCCAAGCCCACCAACGCCGCCTGTTTCAGCGTATCGAGCGAATCCTCCATCAACTCGGCTTGGTTGCTGGTAATAATCAACTCCACCGACTCATGCGCGAAGTCGCGGTTGAGACGGGCGATCGTCTCGACTACAGCGTCAGCGACTTTGATCAGATTCTCCTCGTCCTCCTTCTGGATTAATATTCCCACCGCCGACTGGCCATTGACCCGACTGAGGTCTGTACGCTGCTGCAGCCCAAAACCAACTTCGGCGACATCACCTAATCGCAGCGGGATCGAGCTATCGACCAACACCTCGTCGATCTGCCGCAGATCGCTGAACTGTCCTTGAAAACTCACAGGAAAAACCTGGCGACCATCATAGACCGCGCCAAGATAGGCCCGCGGCCGGTTGGCGTCGGTCAACGCGCCGCGCAAATTCGCCATCGTCAGTTGATAGGCCTGTAAACGCTCCGGTTCGGCGACAATCTCCACCGCCGACTGCTGGCCGCCCAGGACCTGCGCATTGACCACTCCTTCGACCGCAGCCAACTCCGGGGCGATGTTTTTTTCGGTGTAATCCCTCAGCCAGTTGAGATCGGCCCCCTGCGCCAATACTTGCAATTCCATTACGGTAGCGCTGAGATCGCCCTCGTCGAAGCGCTGCACGGAGATCTGGGTCTGCTCCGGCAAGCCCGGTTGCAAACGGTCCATCCGGCTCTGTACCTGCAAGAGCGCGAATTTCATATCGGTGCCCGGCTCGTAGGAGATACGCACATTGCCGCGATTAAGCGCGGCGGCAGACGTCATCTCAACCACCCCGAGCAACTGCCCCACCTCCTCCTCGACCGGCATCACCAGATCGCGCTCGATCTGTTCCGGACTCATGCCCTGCTGCGAGATAGTCACAAAGATCTCCGGATAAACCACCTCCGGCATCAACTCGACCTGCAAACGGCCGAGCGAGATCAACCCCAATAGCGAGACGGCAAGGAAAAACATCGCCGTGGTCACCGGTCGGCGGATGGAGAAATTCGCCAGGCTCACGACACCGCACCTCTCCGCAATCGTTCGAAGGCTTCGTAAACCACGGGAATTACCAGCAAAGTCATAAGCGTGGAGGAGCACAACCCGCTGATCACTGCAATGGCCATCGGCGCCCGCAAACCCGCGCCCTCCCCTAAACCTACCGCCATCGGTACCAGCGCCAGAATCGTCGTCGCCGTTGTCATCAGGATCGGCCGCATCCTGTCCTGCGCCCCCTGCAACACCGCCTGGCGCACCGTCGGCAACTGCGCACGCAGGTGATTTATGCGGTCGACCAATACGATCGAATCATTGACCGCGATCCCGCCGAGCATGATAATGCCGATATAGGCCATCACGCTCAACGGCTCGCCCAAACCCCAAAAAGCCCACACTACTCCGACGCCGGCCAAGGGCACCGTCAACATCACGGTAAAGGGGTGCAATAGCGATTCGAAAAGCGAGGCCATCACCATATAAACCAATAACACCGATAGCACTAGAGCGAAGGACAAATCGGCGAAAGATTGCTGCCGTTCGCGCTCCTCACCGCCAATCTCGACGCGATAGCCGTGTGGCAACGCCATATCGGCAACGATCTTTTCGATCTGCCCGATGGCCTCGCCCAATGCTGCGTCTTCGGACAGATAACCGAGCACCCGCCCAACCCGGCGTTGGTCCTCACGCAAAATCTCGCGCGGCCCTTCGACAATCTGTGGATCGGACAAGTCGCCTAGTGTCAGCATCGCCCCGTCCGGCGTATCGATGCGCATCTGCGACAACTCGCGTAAATCAACACGCTCAAAGCTGACGCGTATATCGCGCGAGCGTTGGTCCTTTGTCAATTCGCCGATCATCTCGCCGGACAACCGACGCTCCAGCGCCTGCACGATCGTCCCGACCGTCAGCCCAGTGGCGACCACCGCGTCCTCACGCAAACGCAGATCCAACTCGGGTTGGCCGCCTTGAAAACTCGTAGTGATATTGTAGACGCTGGACAGCGTTTCAATTCGCGCCTTAAGCTCGTTGCACAAACGGCGCAACACCGCGATATCATCGCCGACGATCTCGATCTGCACCGGAGCCGCCTGCTCACCGATCATGCCTTCGAGCGCGGTCTCGTGCAGCTGATACTTCACCTCCAGCTCGGGAATATCGGCCAACTCTTCGTCGATCGCCCCGACGAGTTGCGGCAAACTCCGGCGTTCATCCGCAACCAACGAGACAGACAAGGTCGCGCGATTGGGTCCCGTCGGGTCGCCGATATTGGCCAAGCGCGCCGGATCCACCCCCGAACGCGCATAAACCGCCGCCACCTCATCCCCGCCAATTTCGCGGACAATCTCCCCGACTCGCTTGGCCACCCGGTCCGTCACCTCCAAGCGGGATCCTTCAGCCAGCGCTATATCTAAATGGAATAACCCCTGATCCTCGCGCGGAAGAAATTCCGTCTCTATCGAACGGGCGATATACACCGTGCCCGCGACACTGGTACAGAGCAGTAACAAGACGACCGCCTTGTGGTCGAGCACCCCATCGAGAAAGGCGCGAAAACGCAACCACCGGTGCTCAGTATCCATCCCACCGCGCTTGCGCAAAAAACGCGAAGTCAGCATCGGCACCGTGATCATCGCCACCGCGAGCGACGAAACAAGCGAGAAAGCCACTGTCCAAGCTTGATCCTTAAAAAGCTCGCTGGTCAATCCTTGCAAATAAACAATGGGCAGAAAGACCGACACCGTCGTCAACGTCGAGGCCATAATCGCCACACCGACCTCGCTCGCCCCCTTGGCTGAAGCTTTGTCCGCGGGCTCACCCCGCTCCAGATGCCGATAGATATTTTCGATGACCACGATCGCATTGTCGACCAGCATGCCCGCACCCAATGCCAAACCACCCAGCGTCATGATATTGAGCGTCAACCCCTCGAAATACATCAGAGTGAACGTCGCCAGGATCGAGATCGGAATCGCTAAGCCGATCACCAACGTCGCCGTCCACGAGCGCAGAAAAAAGAATAGCACCACCACTGCCAACAGCGCCCCATACAAAGCCGCTTCTTCGACTTCGGCAACCGCTTCCTCAATAAAACGCGCCTGGTTTTCAACCACTGCGAAACGCAATTCGGGCAAGTCTTGATCCAAATCGCCCATCGCCGCCAGCACCGCGCCAACCACCTGCACCGTATTGGCATCGGCCTCTTTGTAGACCGCCAAGCCGATGCACTCGACCCCGTCGAGCCGTACAATCGTCTCGCGTTCCTCGTATTCGAGCGCCACACGCCCCACATCTCTCACATAGACCGGCACCTGTAGTTGAGCCGTCTCCCCTTCTGCCGCCTCGACGCCCTGCCTAGCCCCGACGATTACATTGCGCACATCCTCCATGTCTTCGAGCCGCCCTAATCCCTTGACCTGGTACGACTGCTGCGCCTCGCGCAACGTACCACCCGACACATCCTCGTTCGCCGAAGTAATCGCCGTGATCACCGCGTCGGCGTCCTGCCCAAAAGCCTCCAATAAATAAGGATCAAGCGTCACCCGAATTTCCTTCTCGGCGTCACCTTCAACATCAGCCGATGCCACCCCGCTGAGCGCCTCCAACTTGGGCTTGACTACCATCTCGACCGCCCCCAACAACGCGTCTAGATCGTAGTCGCCCGTCGGCGATACAGCGATGCGCATCACCGGCAGCGCCTGCGGGTCCTCCTGGATCACATCGAGGGTCTCGATATCCTCGTCCGTCGCGTACACGCCCATTTTCTTTTGCACATCGATCAGCGCGAAGTCCATGTCCGCTTCCCAATCGAACTCGGCGACGACCACCGACTGCCCCGAACGGGTGATCGAATAGACCCGGTCGACCCCGCTGATGGTGCTAATATCGCGCTCCAACCGCCGCGTATAGCGCTCTTCGACTTCCTGCGGCGCCTTGCCAGGCACTTGCAGATCGACGGTGATGACCGGCGTATTCACATTGGGCAGCAGGTCCGTCCCGAGTTTGCCGAGCGAGATCGCACCGAGTAGGGCTACGGCGAGCGTCAGCATCGACACGGTAACGGGATAGCGGGTAGAAAATTCAGGTAGCGACATAGGGCAAATACTTCGTCAGGACTTTCTCAAGGCGTGTATGTGTTTAAATGGTGTAGCTACTATTGACGATCTGGTCGGGGTCTGTCCTGCGGCAGGCAAACATTGCACTAACATCGCTACGCGATGCGTGATCTTCGACAGCGCGACGGTACTATCGGTGGGACTGCGCAGGGAATCACCCGGGCCTTTCAATAGGGGCTCCATCCCATAGGTGCGCGGTGAATGTGAGTATTGCAAAGCAATGCGTGCATCAGCAAGGAATCCTGCCACCACCCGCGAGCCCTCTAACGAACAAAACCTTCCCACAACACAACCCCCTCATCTCCTCCCTCCCCCATCTCCACCACCGGATCGACCACCTCCCCCTCTCCCACCACTCGCCTCCTCCGTCCCCGCCACAGTAACCCGCGTCCTGGACCGCAACGTCTCGTAATTGCTCGTAATCAACCGCTCCCCCTCACCCACCCCTTTCAGCACCTCGACAAACTTCTCGTCCTCCAACCCCGTTTCGATCTCACGCATCTGCGCCCTGGCGCTTTCTTCGACAAAAACCACTTCGCGATTGCCGCGCATCAATACCAACTCGCGCGGCACCAACACCACATCCGCGTGCGACTCAACCACGATCTCCGCCTTGACAAACATACCTGGACGCAACAGGCCCTTGGGGTTATCGACCACCGCCACTGCGCGAAAGGTCCGGGTCGTCGGGTCGACCACCGGATCGACCACCGAAATCTTACCGTCAAACACCTCGTCAGGGTAGGAGTAGTCAATCATCCGTACCGGTTGATCCAACTCGATATGGCGGATTTGCGAATTAGGGATCTGCAAATCGACCAATACCTGGCTATAATCGACGATCCGGCAGATCTGCGTGCCCTCGTCGACAAGCGTTTGTTCTGTCGCGTCAGTGAACTCGCTGAGTACTCCGGAGATCGGAGCGGTGACCTTGGTCTTTTTGATCTGCACCAGCGCGTCGTCGTAATCCGACTGCGCGTCGACGAGGTCCTTGCGCGCCGTCTCGACTTCGATTTGCGTCACCAGGCCGCGTTTGACCAAGACCTCTTTTTCATCGAGCATCTTGCGCATATTCTTGACCGCCAACTTGCGCGACTCCAGTCGGGCGCCGACCACCAGTTCCTCATTCTTCAGCCGGGCGATCACCTGGCCCTGTTGCACGGCTAAGCCCTCTGTCGGTTTGCGCCCTTCCGCCAAAATACCCAGCGACAAAAAGCCCCGCGCCTCGGTAACAATGATCGCCTCCTGTACCGGTCGCAGAGTGCCCATTGAGGTCACCACCGATTCAATCGTGCCCAAGCCCACCGGCTGTACGGTGACCGGCACCGTCAAATCGGCCGACTGCTCAGTTTGCGGTGTCTCGCAACCGAATACCAACAATCCGCAAAGCCATCCGTATCGCATCTTCAATCTCATATGCACGTATCACCCTCAAATCTCCTGAATGTCAGAATAGTCTATTCAACCAACTAGTAATACCGCTCGCTTGCTGCCGTCCGCCAAAACGGCCGCCACCACGACCACCACGACCACCACGACCGCGCCAATTGCCAAACGAGCCGACATCTTCTTCGTAGGCTGCCTCCGGGTTATTGGGGTCCACCCAACGCCAGCGCATCGCGTCGGCGTAGAGGCGGCCCGATGCTTGGTCGGAAAGCTCAACCCGGGCCTCTTCTCCTTCCTCAAAATGAAAACGCCCCAGCAAATTCCATCCCCCGTTGAGCACCTCAGCCTTCATCGCCAACGTATCCGTTACCCCACCGTGTGTGACCGACAGCGAAAAAGACTCGGCCAGGTTTAAACCGAAACGCCGGCCGAACTGGGAAGGCACAAAATAGTAGGCGACGTCGTAATCACCGGCGACCGGCAACGCAGTCGTCCACACCGCCGGTTGCGCCCCGTCGCCGGGTTGTTTCCAACGAAAATTCTTTTCGTAGCGACCGAAGGCGAAGGGCAGCTGCTGCACTTGCCAATTATCGCCCTTGAGCCCCGGGCGCAAAAAGCGCTGCACCCGACGAATCGGCATCGAAAAACCCTCGTCGTCGTTATCGACTACAATTTCGGAGAAAAAATTCTCGGCGTCGTCGACCACCCGCACATATGATTTCGGATAACCTTGGAAGACTTTCTCCGGAATGCTCAAAGGAGCGATGATCGGTCGTTGGTTTTTGGCGAAGAATGGCTCGACCATCACCCGGAAGGGCCGCGCGAAAAGCACCATCGACACCTCCACTTCCTGCCCGCCCTCGATCATCACCGACTTCGAGCCCTGGTCCTCCCGACCGATCGCCTGCACCTCGACAAAACCGCGACCCGGCTCGCCATTTTTGATCCGCACGATCACTTGGTAGACCACCTCGCCCCAACCATCATCTATCTTCTTAGCTGTCGCCCTGGTCAGTGTATAGCCCGGCACATGCGTACCGTAGATCCAATCGTGCACCAACTGCTGCACATCGATCTTCTGACGACCGATCTCCCCTTCGGGAATGACCGATTCTTCGAAGTCGGCGAAAGACACCTGGCTGTATTTGTTGTCCTCGTCAAAGGCCCCTAGCGATTCGATAAACTTGTCGGCGCCCAACACCGACTTGATCACCCGGAAGATCGTCAAGCTCTTGGCTTTGAGAATCGCCCGATAGAGATCAGGTTCGGCCTCCTTGTCCATTTCGGCCAGCGAATTCTGCTGCATCTCAACGACCAGCGTATCCCAAGCCGGGCCGGTATTGACCGCCGGCTGCGCCATACCACCGCCCGGCCCCCTTCGGCCCATACCACCACGCGAGCGCATCATACTGCTGATCATGCGCGCCATGCCGCCGCTCATCCGGCCGCCGAAACGGCTCGAAAACATCGCCACCCGCAAATCGGAGCTGACATCCTCCTGCATATAGAGCGGCAAACCGCGCGCGAGCAAATCCGAATTCTCACCGCTAAAACCGCGGTCAAAAGACCACAACTGCACCAGCGGGCTGCGAAACAAACCGCTGCGCGCCCCTTCGGGGCTCAAGAAGTCCTGAAAGATGGCCCCGACTAGCACGTCTTTTTTGATCTGCGCTTCGTCCTGGTCACCGCGGCGACGCCGCAGTCGCGCATCGAAATCGCGTTGAAAACGATGCCCCATTAACACATCCTCCTCGACCATCAACACCCCCGGTTGCACCAACCGGCCACTTTCTTGCCAACCCTCGTAATACCATTGCACCAGGAAAGGCACTTCCACTATCGACAAACGCGCATAGGGGTATTTAAGCCCGGTCTCCTGCTCCATCGCACTGAAAACCTGGTCGATGGTCTCAGTGACCTTCTCCGGCGCGTCCGCAAAAAAGCGAATCGGGCGCAAATGGGAAGCATGCACATAGAGCGCGTAATCGACGTCGCCGACCTTGGTCTGATACACTTCGTATTGGCCTGCGTTCAACGAGAATAGCGGCACCGGATGGTCGACCCGCCAATTCGAGACGAGACGATCGCCCTGCGTTTCCTTGCTCGTCGGTTGCCCCTGAGTAACCACCTCTAAATCCGCCGGCACCGATACCGCGATCTCAGCCGTGGCAAACGAAGGCGGCGGAGGCTCTCCTGGATGATACGCGACACCGGCGATGGGATACCAACGGCTGCGCGGCGGCAAAAAGACCGATTCGTCGCGGATCCAAGCCGTCAGGTCGCCTTTAATGAAGGGCCATTTGCTCTTTTCAAGACGCGTCTCGTCACGCAGTAAATCAAAACCCTGGCGGTCGATATCGCCGTCGTAGAGCAAGGTCAACGTGCGTTCCGCGCCAGCGAGCATCGGCGCATGTACCCGAATTACCCCCTCGCCGCGTATCCACGCGAGTGGATTGCCGGTCGAATCCTCTACCGCTCGCAATGCCAAGCCGGGGTTAAGGGTAAAGGTCAGTGAGTCCAGTGCGACCTCGTGATAATTGTAGAGTCGCATGTGCACCTTGGCGGCAATCGGCGAGCCCTCGCCGAGCAACGCGATATCCAGGCCATAGTGCTCAACCTGCGGCGCCGGCACTGCCGCATAGCGATACTGTTCGGCGAGCAAGCGTTGGCGATAGGCCAGATTCGCCTCGTCCTGCGCCCCCATATGCTGATATAATCCCACCGCCACCAATAACCCGACCCCCGCCATACCGCGCCCCGCCCAAGCCCAGGCCAACGATTGGCTTAGCCGCGGATAGCGCTCTATCGACAAGCCAAAAAAGAATAACCCTAACGCCAAATAAAACAGCCGCTGATCGATCACCCGTGAGAGATCGCCTAGACCAATTATATCGGAGTAGAATAGCGGGGCAAAAAAGGCACCGAAATCCCAAATACCGCCATAGCCCTCGCCGAGATAAAACAATACCGCCAAGGCGTAGGCGATAATCAACAATGCCACCGCGGTCTGCTGTCGGAGTACCGCACCCAAAAAGAACGTCAACGCCGACATATAGATCAGCGCCGGCAAGGTCATCACCAGTAGGTAGACCAAATAGGGTTTAATCGTAAAAGGCGAGTCGAGCAGGCTGAGCTTGGCCGCCTGTATCGCCACCGTCAGCAATAAGACCGCGATGCTCAACGTCGACATCGCGCCGACGACACCGAGATATTTACCGATGACCAGTTCGGCCGTCGCAATCGGCCGGCCGGCGATCACCTCGTAGATCTCGGCCCTTTCGTCAGCAGCGCGAAAATCGCCGACGATAAAGGCGATAACTATCGCCTGTAAATAGCTGTAGACATAGAAGGGAATAAACGCCCCCATGCCCAACGCCGAGCTAAATTCAATACCGCGCGCTTCGAGCACCGCCAGCCCGATACCGATCAATAGCGGTAACCCGACACCAACGCTGCCCAAGATGCGGAAACGCGTGGTTCGCAAGAGCAACATGCGCTCGTAGCGTGCAACGCCGAGAATATTGTGTAACGCGCGCATCGGCGTCAGACGCCTGCCTGTAAGATCGCGCTGTGTGCACCCATAAAATAGATATAAGCGTCTTCGAGATTGGGCAGTGCCGCCTCGGCGCCGGACGGCGGCGCCTCGTCGCCAACAATCCGCAACTCCATGCCGACTCCGTCGGCGTTGATATTCGTCACGTTGAAACGGTTGGCAATGGTCTCGAAGGCATCATCATCGGTCTGCAAAAGCCAAGTCTTGCCTTCAGCCTTGGCAATAAAATCCTCCGGTGCACCGTGGAAGAGCAATTGCCCCTGCCGCAAAACGGCCAGATCCTCGCAAGTGCTCGAAATATCGCCGACGATATGGGTAGAAATAATAATAGTGCGCTTGGCGCTCAGCCGGCTCAAAATCCCACGGAAGCGAATCCGCTCCTCCGGATCCAACCCGACGGTCGGTTCGTCAACGATAATAAACTCCGGGTCGGCGATAATCGCCTGCGCAATCCCGAGTCGCCGCCGCATCCCGCCCGAGAAAGTGCCCGCTTTGCGATCGCGTGCCTCGTAGAGCGCCACATCGTGCAAGACCTGTTCCACCCGTTCCCGGCGTACCCGCTTGTCGTGCAAACCACCGAGCCGCCCCATATAATCGAGAAACTCAAAGGCCGAAAGCTGCGGATAAGCGCCAAAATGCTGCGGCAAATAACCGAGCCGCCGTCGCACCTCAGCCCGATCCCGGCGCAGGTCCCAACCATCGATTTCCACCTTGCCCGCACTCGGCTCCATCTGGGTCGAGAGAATTTTTATCAGTGTGGTCTTGCCCGCGCCATTGGGGCCCAACAAACCAAATGTGCCATGACGGATATTCAGATTTAGATCAGAGAGCGCCGGCACCGATCCGTGATCGTAGGTCTTGCTCAAATTTTCAATGCGTATTTGCACGATGCTCGTTCCAATTGAGTACGGGCTCCGGACGGAAGAAAAACACCCGGAGCCCGCCGAATATATAGCCTAACCTAGAATCCGCCACTATCGCCACTACCGCGACCACCGCCACTACGAGGCCCGCGACCACCGCCGAAGTTCCGCCGACGCTCCTGCTGTTCCTTCATATGCCCTTTCAATGTCTCGAGCTGCTCTTCGTCGAGCGTCTCTTTTAGTGCGCCCATTAGCTTAGCACGCATCTCCATCTGCATCTCGCGCATCGTCTCGCGTACTGCCTGAAAATCGACGTCGCCACTAAACATTCCCGCCATCGCCTCCCGCTGTTCTATTGAAAGTGGCTTGAGGCTATCCCTCAGTTCCAGCAATTGCTTGCCCGTGATATTGAACTTATCGTCGAAGGCCAACAAGCCGAAAACCTGATCCGGCGACATGCCGCCGCCACGGCCAAAACCACCTCGACCGCCACCGCTGCCACCCGGCTGAGCTTCGATCGGCAATACGCTAAATAAAGCCAATGCCACGGCCCCGAGGGCTATATTCCGCATGCGTATCATTGCGATTCTCCTTGCTAAAATTAAAATGAGACTGCCGTCGTGAAACTTGGGTGAATTATCATCGCGGGGCAAGCGCCAGCCCGCGCCCGACCTGTTACTTTCTTCACGCATTTAAAATGCTATGCCAAAGCGTTTTCATTATCTGTAAGAGTTTTGTTGGGTAATCATATAATTTCGGCGTCGCCGAGCATAGGGGGTTTCGATTCCGTAGTGGCGACAGAGGCGAGCGAAATGGCGCAATGAGATATCCAACGCCGCACTAGCGTCCTTATTCTGCTTATAAATTCGTGCAACGCGTTCGATTTCCCGATAACTTACTTTATCCATTGGGGCCCCTCTCCATAGAGATACAGGTGAGTTGTTAGATCCTATCACAAAGGTCATTCGATGCGCGGTAGTTATTACATACGCCCCATTAGACACACCATCGCCTACAACCATTCCTATCTTTTTAAAAAACCACTTTACTCCCGTCGTTTTGCAAAAGTCCACAGCTAGGAGCAAATACAAAAACCGCGTTATGACACCAAGGCCATAACGCGGTTTGTCTTTATTTCAAGCAACCGATTTATTACCGGGCACCACGCCCTTGCGTCTGCAACATTCTCGTCTCAATACTGTTGCTGTCCATCCTGCTCGCCATGCCGCGACGCACCTTCGACTCGCCCGCGCCTTGTCGAACTTCCGTATGTTGGCCTTTGCCAAAGCGAGCGTGCTCGCCCTTGCCTTCGGGTCGCTCCGGCAGTTCAATACCCCAATCGGCAACACCTGCTCGCAGCGAAACAGGAGTCGAGCGCGAAGGAGCGAAGGATACTCCGGGGCAGGCCGTCAGCTAGCCAAACCAAGAACCTCTCCCGCCAACGGCCGCAACAATTCCTGCAAACGCCGCCGGCCACGACTTACCCGCGATTTGATCGTACCCTCCGGGCACTGCAATATCTCGGCTATTTCACCATACGACAGTTCGTTGAGATCGCGCAACAACAATACCTCGCGCAACTTCTCCGGCAAAGCGCGGATCGCCTTAACCACCTCTCGGTGCACACGCCAGGTATCGGTCAACTGATCCGGTTTTGCTGCAAGATCGAGCAATTCGATATGCCCCTCCTCCTCGGCCAACGCCTCCTGACGCCAGCGCTTGCGCCGCTGCAATTCGCTCTTGGCCATATTGGCGGCGATCGTGTGGAACCAGGTAGACACATAGCGAATGCTAGCCAACTTGTGCCGATGGCGCAGCGCCCGCAGAAAGGTCTCTTGCACAATATCCTCAGCCGTCTCGCGATCGCCAACATAACGAAAGACAAAGGCAAACAATGGCCCGCTATACCGCTCGACCAACTCGGCCAAACAAGCCGGGTCTTTGACTGCACCCTGCATCAACTGCCGATCTTTTGCATTGTCTCTCTGTTGCATGATTCAATCCTTTTAAACCGGAATACGTCCACCCGATTCCGTATTGCAAAGGCCGTACCACGCGTATGGTTACATCCGCAAACTCACATTAACTACAATATTATCCTATAGTTGTGGCATTTCACCTCATACCACCCACTCTATATCATACCGCGACCAAATCGTCGAATACTCACGCTTAGTCGAATTTTACTATCATTTTTAAAAACAGTTACTTACATCATTAATACCTCATCTTATTCGACCAAATCGTCGAATTACCCTATTTCACTTCCAACTTTTATGATATGTAACAATTTTATAAACAGCAAGTTAAGTCATATACGCTAAGATGGTAGAGCAATTGCGCAGATTAAACACGACTATAAAATCGCACGATCGGCACTTGCTCCATTTTTATAAGGAGACCCGTTAGATGAAAATGAAATGGGTAGTATGCCGCACTGCTCTTAGTCGCCATGACAACAATCGATGTCTTATCGCATGGCCGCGGACGAGGGGTAAAACATTCCGATCGCACGATCACTGAAGCCACGTTTCAGGCGATCCCGACCGTGGATAGCATCGCTACGGCGGTCGAAGAAACCAGTTGGGGGCGGGGCAAAGGTGCTTTCGGCAAGTAATTCACCCCTCAACAACGGTATCAGAAGTAGGCTCCCGGACGGGGCCTCTTTCGTGCGCAAGACATTATGTTTTTACCTAATTTCAAAACTGACCAGTCAGTTCTATTGACAAATGGACAACGCTTGGCTTAGTTCAGAATGGAATGACCGGTCGGTTTTATAACAACGCTACATATCGACCGCGTTTGTCTCCGTTTCATCACAAAACTGTCGACCATACGCGCGCCGAATAGGCTTTTTTGATAGCCTCTAACAACTCACCTGTACCTATGGGGAGGGGACCCAATGAACAAAGTAAGCTCTCAGGAAATCGAACGCGTTGCACGGATTTACAATCAGAATAAGGACGCTAGTGCGGCCTTGGGCATCTCATTGCGTTATTTCGCTCGCCTCTGTCGCCACTATGGAATCGAAACCCCCTATGCTCGGCGACGCCGACGCTTACAAGATGCCCGTGTCGGTGTCTAGATACCCAGCACTATGAATCTCAAACACATAACGCGCATTGCCCTTCTCATCGGGCTCGCCTTAGCCTTCGGTTGCGGCGAAGACGAAGAAGCCAAACCACAAGCCGGTGCCCGCGGAAGACCCGGTGGTCCGGGTGGGCGCAAAATCGCGGCGATTCCGGTCAAGGGCGACACGGTCTCCCGCGCCGATATGAGCGCCTATGTCGAGACCTACGCCCGCCTCGAAGCCGAGCGCAAGGTCAGCGTCCTAGCTCGGACCACGGGGCTGGTCGAAGCGCTGACTGGCGAAGAAGGTGATAAGGTCCGTCAGGGTCAAGCCCTGGTCCGACTCAACAAAGAAGAGTTAAGCCTGCGACTAAAACAGGTGCAAGCCGCCTTCGAAGAGGCGAAAGCCAACTACCAGCGCATTGAGGTCCTGCACGACCAGCGCATGGTCAGCCAGACCGAATACGAATCCACGCGTTTGCGTTTCGCCAACGCGGCCCTGGGGCTGGAAGAGGCCGAACTCAATCTGACCTACACCGATCTGACCGCGCCCATTTCCGGCGTCATCACCCAACGCCTAGTCGAAATCGGCGATCTGGTGCGCGGCAACCAGGAAGTCTTTGTCATCTCCGACCTCGATCCGTTATTGGTGCGAATTTTCGTGCCTGAGCGGCGAATGTACCAACTGCACCCGGGCCAGAAAGCCACCATCGCCGTCGAGGCGCTACCAGAACAAAATTTTACCGGCCAGATCCGCATGATCAGCCCCGAGATTGATCCCGAGTCGGGCACCGTCAAAGTCACGCTTGAAGTCGACGCTAACGGCCTGCTCAAACCGGGCATGTTCGCCACGGTCCGTATTATTACCGAACGCAGGCCTAACACCCTGGTCGTTCCCAAGAAAGCCCTAATCCTCCAAACCGATGAGGATGACGTTTTTATTATTGAAGAAGGCAAAGCCCGTCGCGTCGCCATTGAGTTGGGTTTCATCGAAGGCGGCCAGGTCGAAATAATCTCCGGGCTCAAAGAAGGCGACATCGTAGTGACGATCGGCCATGAAGGTCTCAAGGACGGAGCGGCCGTGCGTTTGGCCGGCACCCCTTTGGCCACAAGTGAAGAAGGAGGGTCGTCAGGCGGCGAAGGCGGTTGGCAAGGCGGTGCAAGCGGCAATGCAAGCGGCGGTGCGGGACAGCAATCCGGCGATCAAGCCGCATCCGGTCCGAATAGCGCTAAATCCGATAGCTCGGCGACCGGCCAGGCCGCACGCCCTGACAGTACGCGACAGACCAAACACAGCCAGGGTGGCGGCAGGTGAAACTAGTAGAGTTTTCCACTCGCCGCCGAGTCACGGTGGCGATGTTGATGATAGCCATCGTCGCCTTCGGCGGCGTAGGTTTCTCGCGCCTATCGGTCAACCTACTGCCCGATATCACCTATCCGACGATTACGGTCCGCACCGAATACGAGGGTGTGGCCCCCTTGGAGATCGAGCGCTTGATCTCCGAACCGGTCGAGGGTTTGGTCGGCGTGGTCAGCAATGTCAACCGGGTCTCATCAATCTCCAGACCCGGCGTATCGGACGTGGTCGTCGAGTTCGGCTGGGGCACCAATATGGACTTCGCCTCGCTCGACATCCGCGAAAAGCTCGACCTTTCCAATCTGCCGCGCGACGCCGGCAAACCGATCCTGTTGCGCTTTGACCCTTCGCTCGATCCGATCATGCGCCTGGCTTTTTACGGCCGTCTGAGCCTGATGGAGATGCGTCGGGTCGCCGAGGAACGCCTGCGCCCCGATCTCGAAAGCCTTGAAGGCGTGGCGGCGGTGCGCATCAACGGCGGCTTGGAGGAGGAAATCCAGGTCGAAGTCGAGACGCAACGGCTGGCCCACCTCGGCATCTCCATCAGCCAGATCACCAACCGGCTCAACGCCGAAAACGTCAACCTGACCGGCGGCGTACTCAAGGACGGCGAGGCCGAGTTCCTGGTCCGTACTCTCAACGAATTCAAGAGCATCGACGACATCGGCGAGATCATCATCGGCCAGATCGATCGCGCGCCGATAAAGCTCAAGGACGTCGGCCGCGTTTTCCGCGGCCATCGCGAACGCGACCTAGTCACCAGAATTAACGGCCGCGAGGGCGTCGAAGTCGCCGTCTACAAAGAGGGCGACGCCAACACTGTCCAGGTAAGTAAAGCCATCCAGGAACGCCTCGACGGCTTCCTCGAAGAGAACGCTTTACTACTCCAGGACAGCGGCATGGAAGTCGTCTTCAACCAGGCGACCTTTATCCAACAGGCCGTCGACGAGGTCCTCGATACAGCCATCATCGGCGGCATACTCGCCGTTATCATCCTCTTCCTCTTTTTGCGCGACCTCAAAAGCACGACCATCATCGGCCTGTCGATCCCACTCTCGGTGATCGCGACCTTCTTTTTGATGTTCGCCTCCGATATCAGCCTCAATATCATGTCGCTGGGCGGCCTGGCCTTGGGCGTCGGCATGCTCGTCGACAACTCAATCGTCGTGCTCGAAAGCATCCAACGCTACCGCGACCAGGGTTATAAAGCACTGGAGGCCGCCGTGCGCGGCGCCAGCGAAGTCGGCCAGGCGGTCATCGCCGCGACGACCACCACTATTTGCGTCTTTCTCCCCATCGTCTTCGTCGAAGGCGTCGCCGGCCAACTCTTCCGCGACCAGGCGCTGACCGTCACCTACTCGTTGGTTGCCTCCTTGATTGTCGCGCTAATGCTAATCCCGATGCTCTCGTCTTTGAGTTTCGCAGGCATGACCGGCGAAGACAGCGAGCAAGGACCGAGCCGCGGTGTCAAGGGGCCAGCGCTGTTCTTACGTTTCTTCCGTGCCATATCCAACGGCATCGGCCGCATTTTCTCCATCCTGCTCTTTCCGCTCTACTGGGTCTTCGACGCTATCTTCGACTCGCTGAGCAAAGTCTACCCGCGCTTCCTCAGTTGGGCGCTGCACCGACGCCTGCTAGTGCTCACCGTCTGCATCGGCATCGGCGCGGTAATCCTCGACCAAACTCGCGATTTGGGCATAGAACTGATTCCGGAGATGAGCCAGGGGGAATTTCTCGTCGACCTAGAATGGCGCGCGGGCACCCCGCTGGAACAGACCGCCTTGCACGTCGCCGCCATCGACGGACGAATCCGCCCGCTCGAAGGCATTGCCTCGGTCTTCGCCCTTATAGGTAGCAGTGGCCAAACCGGCGGTACCGCCTCCGACAAAAAAGAACACACCGCGCAACTGCATGTACGCTTAGCGCCAGGCACCGTAGACGGAACCACGATCATTGAGATCGTGCGCGGCCAACTCGAACAGATCCCCGACCTCAAGTTCAAATTCTCGCATCCCTCTTATTTTTCTTTCCGCACTCCGATCGAAGTCCAAATCAGCGGTTATAGCCTACAGACTCTCGACTTGCTGGCCGAGCAGGCTATCGACCGCATGCGCACTATCCCCGGCTTGGCCGATATCCGCTCGAGCACCGCCGGCGGCCAACCCGAGATCCAGATCATTTTCAAGCGAATGCGCATCGCCGAATTGGGCACCACGGTGCAGAATATCGGCGAGTTATTGCGCAACAAGCTGCAAGGCAACGTGGCGACGGAATTGGCGCGGCGTGACCGCAAGGTCGATATCCGCGTCCGCGCCCTCAGCGAGGAACGCGAGACGATCGGTGACCTCAAACAGATGATCGTCAGCCCCGCCTCCTATCCGGTGCCGGTCTCGCTCGAATCCGTCGCCGATATCCGCGCTGTTGACGGCCCTGCCGAGATTCGCCGCCTCGATCAAGAGCGCGTCGCGGTGATATCAGCCAACCTCGACGGGCGCGACCTCGGCAGTGTCGTCACCGAAATCGAAGCAGCGCTCGCCGACTTGCCGCTACCCGAGGGTTTCACGATCTCGATGGGCGGCCAGAACGAGGAGATGGTACGCTCCTTCGACAGCATGAAATTCGCTCTGATATTAGCCATTTTCCTAGTATATCTAGTCATGGCCTCACAATTCGAGTCGCTCTTGCACCCTCTGGTCATTATGTTCACCATCCCGCTCGGGCTTATCGGTAGCGCCTTCGGCCTGCTGTTGACCGGCACGACGATCAGCGTAGTGGTGCTGATCGGCCTGATCATGCTAGCCGGCATCGTCGTCAATAACGCCATAGTCCTAGTCGATTATATAAACCATCTGCGACGCGACGAGGGCATGGACAAGATGGCAGCCGTGCTGCGAGCCGGTGAACTGCGTTTCCGACCTATCCTGATGACCACCTCAACCACTGTGCTCGGGCTGTTGCCGATGGCCCTAGGCTTGGGCGAGGGAGCTGAGATCCGCGCGCCGATGGCGATCACTGTTATCGGCGGCTTGCTGGTATCTACGCTGTTGACCCTGGTGCTGATCCCCGTGGTGTATTCGTTGATGGACCGCGGAAAATAGGAGGCTGCCATGTCACTTTCCAACTTCTCTCTCAAACGCCCGGTAACCACCATGATGATCGGCCTCTGCGCGCTAGTCGTCGGCATCGTCGCCCTCGACCGCCTGCCGATGGAGCAATTTCCGAGCATTTCCTCCTCGGGCATCACCGCCAGAGTGCAATACAACAACGCCTCCCCCGAAGAGATCGAGCGCCAAATTACCCTACCGCTCGAACAAACGCTGGGCACGATGAACAATATCGACCGCATCAGCGCCAGTTCCGGCCGCAACTCGGGCGAGGTACGCGTCGACTTCAAGTCCGGTACTGATATGGACCTGGCCAATATGGAAATGCGCGAAAAAGTCGACCAGGCCCGCGCACTATTCCCCTCCGACGTCGATCGCGTCAGCCTGCGCCGCTGGCAGTCAGACCAGCGGCCCATCGTCTACGCCAACCTCGCCTGGCACGGCGACGGCGACCGCCTACTCGACGTGATTCAGAAAGTCATCGAGCCGCGCATGTTGCGCCTGCCAGGCGTAGCCAACGTCGTAATCGACGATCTCGAAGCGAAGCAGCTTATCATCGAGCTGGACCAAGAGCGACTGCAGACCCACAATATCTCGTTGCCCTCACTCGGCTGGCAGCTCAACCAGAACAATACTAACATCTCCCTCGGCCGGGTCATGGACGGCGGCCAGCGCTATATGGTGCGCGCCGTCGGCGAGTTCAAACAGGCAGAGGATATCAGCGACATGCCGCTTTTGGGGGGTCAGTTCCGCCTTGGCGATATCGGTGAAATCAACTACGGCTTCCCCGAAAAGAAACGCTATGAACGGCTCAACGGCGTCGACGCGCTGCAATTAGAAATTTTTAAGGCCTCCACCGCCAACGTCGTCGACGTTGGCGATGTCATCGTCGCCGAGTTGGCCAAAATTGAGGCTGACTACGATGGCAAGCTCGACGTTGCCATCGTCCGCAATCGCGCCGAATCCGTGCTCAAAGAAGCCAGCACCTTACTCGACTCAGCGCTAATGGGCGCGTTCCTGGCGATGATCATCATCTTCGTCTTCCTGCGCAATATCCGCTCGACCATCGTCATCGCCCTGGCCATACCCACCTCGGCACTGTGCGTCTTTATCGGCATGTACGTCGCCCGCGAGGCCTTCGATTCGCCCATTACCCTCAACATGGTCTCGATGATGGGCATGATGTTGGCGGTCGGTATGCTCGTCGACCCGGCAGTCGTCGTTCTGGAAAGCATCTTCCGCCGACGCCAGGAAGACGGCCTGTCCGCCGACGAAGCCGCTTCTGTCGGCAGCGGCGAAGTCGGCATGGCCGTTTTGGCCTCGTCGCTGACGACCATCTGCGTCTTCGTACCCTTCTTCTTTCTCTCCGACGGCCGCTCCGCGATGTGGATGAAGGACGCCGGACTGACGATCTGCCTGGCCGTCGTTGTCTCGATGATTGTCTCGCTTTCGCTTATCCCCCTGGCTTCCTCCCGGCTCTTCCGCGACGGGCTGGAGCGCTTCGACAATTGGCTCAAACTGCTCGTCGTCGCGACCGTCACCGCAATAGCCTATATGCAAGTCGCCGACTTGGGCTGGCACGGCCTGGGGATCTGGTGGACGCGTTGGTCCGGGTTGATCCTCGCCTCGCTGGTCGAAATGCCCTGGTCCACCTGGACCGGCTTCGGCGTCAGCGGGCTAGTAATAGCAGCTTTCGCCTGGTATTGCTCCCGCCACGGGCTGCGCTCCTCCTACGGCCGCTTACTCAACTGGAACCTCAACCACCGCTGGGTCTCGCTGCTGGCAACCGTCGCGCTGACCGGCACCGGCTACTACCTCTACGACCAGATCGAACAACGCGGCACGCCCTGGACCCCAGAGCGCCGAGTCGATATGTCGGTGGTCATCGACCGCAGCTACAGCCTCGACGAGATCCGCGAGCACTTCGATAAGATCGAGGACATCCTACTAGCTAAAAAGGACGAACTCGACATTGAGTCGTTGACCACCGATTTTCGCCAACGCCGCGGCGGTATCCGCGCCTATCTCGTCGACGCCGACGCCGGCAATCTCTCGTCGATGGAAGCCGGCAATGCCATGAAAAAATTACTGCCGGAAAAAATCGGTTTTACCTACAAGATGGGCCGTTCTCGCGGCTGGAGTGGCAACCAGCTTGGGGTCGAGGTGCAATTACACGGCCGCAACCCCGAAGTCTTAGCGGTATTGATGGAAGAAGTCAAAGCGAATCTCGAAATAATACCCGGTGTACAGGACGTCGACAGCAGCCTGGAAGACGGCGAGGAAGAGGTGCGCGTCGAGGTCAACCGCGCCCAGGCCCTCAACTACGGACTTTCACCGCGCGAGGTCGCGCAAAGTATTTCCTCGGCCCTGGGCACGAGACGCACCAGCGGCTTCAAGAGCGACGACCGCGAGATCGATATCGTAATGCAACTCAACGAAGGTGACCGCGCGACACTCGACCAACTCAAGAACAGTCTCTACGAGGGCCGCGATGGCAACTCGGTCCAATTGGCCGCTTTAGCCAACTTCAATATTCGCCGTGGCCCCAGCGATCTCAAACGCGCAAACCGCGTGCTCAACGTCACCGTCTTCGCCAATACTGAGAGCCGTGGCGCGGCGCGTACAGTGATGGGCCCGATTAAAGCAATTATGGAAGGCATGCAACTGCCGCCCGGCTACAGTTGGGACCTCGGCCGCGCCGCGCGTTGGGAGCAGGAAGACGCCAACGACAACAACTTCACCGCCATCTTCGCTGTGTTGCTGATATACCTGATTATGGCCTCGCTCTTCGAGTCGCTGATCCACCCCTTCACCATCATGCTGTCGATCCCCTTCTCGCTGATCGGCGTCGCATTGGGGCTCTACGCGCTCGACGTGCCCTTCGACAACAATTGCCAGTTGGGCTTGCTGATCCTCTTCGGCGTCGTGGTCAATAACGGCATCGTACTCATCGCCCATATAAATCATCTGCGCGAGACGGGTCTGTCCAGGCGCGAGGCGATCGTCACCGGCGGGCAACACCGCCTGCGGCCGATCCTGATGACCGCCTTCACCACGATCCTCAACCTAATGCCAATCGTGCTACCGATGGTCTACGGAACCTCCGAGGGTTTCGCCCGGCGCTGGGGGCCGGTGGGCCTGGTCGTCGTCAGCGGTCTGGCCTCCTCGACCATCTTGACCCTGATGCTGGCCCCAACGCTCTATTCGCTATTGGACGATTTTTCGCTGTGGTGCAAACGGGTGATGCGCGACTCACACAAGACCGGACCCGCGCACGAAATTCAACCGGCGCATTAGCCGTTTAGTCGTTATATTGAAAGCCGCATATCATGGCTAAAAAAGAACGCAGGAAACAAGTGATAGAAGAGGCGGCCCGCCTCTTCTCCTCCAAGCGCTTCGACGAAGTGCTGATGGACGATATCGCCCAGCAGGCCGGTGTCGGCAAGGGAACGATCTATACCTACTTCGCCGACAAGGAAGAGCTGTATTTCGCGGTGGTATTCGAGGGTATTTCGCAGCTCAACGAAAAGCTCCAGCAAAAGGTCAACGGGCAAAGGGATCCAGAAAAGAAACTGCGGCGGATGGTCCACCACATTGTCTCCTTCTTCAACCAGAACCGCTTCTTCTTTCGGCTGATGTCGATAGAAGACGGTAAGAGCGAGGGCGGCAAGGGCGAAAACCGCAAGCGCTGGCTCGAAGAGCGGCGAAGCCAGCTCGAAGCCATCGAGGGTGTCCTAAACGACGGCGTTGACGAAGGCGTCTTCGCCGTCGGGAACGCGCGCCTCGAAGCTGCAATCCTACGCGATATGGTGCGCTCGGCGATGATCCACTCCGACGGCGACATAAGCGGCGATGAGATGACTGATACGATCATGCGGATCTTTCTGCGGGGAGTCCGCAAAGAAAGCTGAACGCCCTCGCCGCAAGGCGCAGGCTATAATATCGCAGACCCCGCTACCGAGACCGGACTCCAACGACTCTCGCCCCGTGCGAAAAAACCTGCTGTACCCAGCCGTATAGGACCGCGCAATGCCAAACAAAAAAACCCAGCCCACTTCCGTCGAAGATCTCCAGAATCAAATCCAGCTCTGTATGATGCAGCGCCAGAATATGGAGGCCATCTTCAACGCCGTGGCCGATGGCATCATTGCTTTTGACCTGCAATTGCGCATAAGTAATCTCAATGAAGCCGCCCAGGCTATGATTGGGTATTCGCGTGAAGAAGCGGTCGGCGAAACCTGTCTTACCCTATTACCGCCGACCGAAGATGGCGATGGATTCAACGCCATCTTCGATAGCCAGCGAGAAGTCAACGAATCCCGGGTCTCGATACACAACCGCTACAACCGCCAACTCCATCTGATAATGTCGACCCGCGTGCTCAGAGACGATGAAAATATCGAGAAAGGCCTGGTCGCGATACTGCGCGATGTAACCGAACTTGAGACCCTGCGCAGTGAACTCCAACAGCAGGAATGCTTCTTTAACTTGGTCGGCAAAAACCACCGCATGCAGGCCCTCTACCAACTCGTGCAGGATTTATCGGACAGCGACGCCACGGTCCTGGTCCTGGGCGAAAGCGGCACGGGTAAAGAATTAGTCGCCACCGCCATCCACGGCGCCAGTCAACGGTGCAAAGACTCCTTCGTCAAAGTCAATTGCTCAGCGCTCTCCGAAGGCTTGCTCGAAAGCGAACTCTTCGGGCATGTTAAGGGTGCTTTTACCGGTGCGATGCGGGACAAAGTCGGACGCTTCGAAGAAGCCAGTGGCGGCACGCTCTTTCTCGATGAAATTGGCGACCTCTCTCCCAACGTCCAGATCAAGTTGCTACGCGTATTGCAAGAGCGTGAAATTGAACGGGTAGGCAGCAGTGAAACCATCAAAGTGGATGTGCGAGTAATCGCCGCAACGCACCAGGATCTACAGCAAGCCATCGAAGACGGCCAATTCCGCGAAGATCTCTATTATCGCTTAAATGTCATGCCGCTCGAATTGCCCGCGCTGCGACAGCGCAAGGAAGACATCCCGCTCCTGGTCAATCATTTCATAGATAAATACAACGCCCGCACCAGGCGCAATATCCAGGGCATCGAACATGATGCATTAGCGCTGTTGATGGACTACCATTGGCCGGGCAATGTGCGCGAGTTAGAAAACGCGATTGAACACGCCTTTATCAAATGTCGCGGCGGCACTTTATTGCTAAGCTGCTTACCTACCCACCTGCGAAGCGATGATGACACGCCCAATGGCCAAACCTCAATGCGGCCCTCATCCGACAAAGAATACGTGCAACAGGTCCTTGAAGAATGTCAATGGAACCGCTCTGATGCCGCCGAACGATTGGGCATGCACCGCTCGACGTTGTGGCGCCAGATGAAAGAATGGGATTTGATTAAAAGATAGGGACTGCACCTATTGTTTAACTGGGTGACCAGCCGCGAGCCACCCATTGATACCCGCCTCCAAGTGATACACCTGCTTAAACTGCAATTCTTCAAAGACCGATAGTGATCGCGTGCTACGCCCACCTGAAGCGCAGTGCATGAGATAAGGCTTATCCCGGCCTAATACTTCTATCTCTTTCCTAAACTCTGGGCTGCGAAAGTCAATATTCTCAGCACCGGCTATATGACCTTGCTGAAACTCTTGCGGCGTCCTTATATCGAGCACGACAACCGTTGCATCCTGCTTGAGTAAGCTCGCGGCTTCTTCAACATCGATATCGCGAATAGCTGCATTGGGTTGGGGAGAATCCGCGCAGCCAACAAACAACATCAGAGATATCACCCATTTACACATCGTATATCTCTCAACCGAAACGCAATATTTTCCGCTGACCACTTAGGCCAATGGGAATCATGCTTTTAGTACTTGGCACAGCGGTGTGCTTATATTTTCTTGCTGCGAAACCGTGTGATACTGGCATTATAGGCTACCCGATAAAGCCAAAAATTGAGCCGAACATCCCCTCTGCAATCGCCCAGGTTGGTCCGTACTTTTATAAAGAATCCTGAAGCATATCTTCGGCCTCTGCTTCGTTGTACAATACACCAGCGCTCAGCCGGCATATAGCATCGGCTGATGCTATTAAAAATACTCGCTGATCTATAGTCTCTATGCGCCTTACTCGCTTGCAGTTTCCCCCCTCTCCGAGCTCTACATACAACATTTCGACTTCACCATAGCCAACATAATCCTCATACCGTCCCGACAACCCCTGCACTGAGCAATCGACAGCGCACCGTTATTCCTCGGCTTGTTGGTCTAGTTTAGCCGACAAGCGGCAAGACCAAATCGCCAAAATAAACCGGAGCCTTGCAGCCGAAAGATACAGAGCCGATGCCGCCAATCCTGCAAAAGCGCTTTTCTTGCCCATATGAGCCACGAGCTGCGCACACCGCTCAACGCCATTATGGGCTATAGCGATATGCTGATCGAAGATAGCCAACGACCTCAATCAAACCACCTTCGTTCCCGAACCGAACCATTACCTCCGATCCCAGCTTAGCTCTCTTAGCCCACCTTATCCCGCATATCGCCGTATGACCTCCTGCTCCCGCTTGCTCGCCCTTTCCGCGGCATGCGGGAAACGTGGGTTCGGCGCTGTATTTGGCCCCGGCATATAGGGAAAGCGACCTCCTGGGTCGTCGATTAGTTCCACACCAAGACCGGGTGTATCCGCCAATTCAATACGGCCGCCCACTGGTCGCGGCGGGTCCTTTAAGAGCCCGTAGCGAAATTCATTGGGATACATAAAGAACTCGCACATATGGCCGCCCGGCGAACCGGCTACCAGGTGCGTATTAGCCGCAGTATTGAGACTCGAACTCCAATTGTGCGGCACAAGTTTAGTGTCGTGGAAGGCGGCGACGCGCGACATATGCCAGTTAGCAGTCAAACCGATATAATAGGCATCGGATTGCACCGCGTCATACACACCGGCACGCATCCATGGCCGCGCCTCGTCAACGCTGCGAAAACGCTCGCCGCCCCAGAGCATGACCTTGGGCATCGCCTCTTTCAAGCGTAGGTAATCGTCGAATTGCTTAGGCCCCTCGTCGCCCATCGGCTGCTCGAAAAACAGAAAATCGAGGTCGTTGATCATCGGCGCCATCTCCATGCACTCCTCGAAGGTCCAGGAGTCATAGCCTTTCTTTTCGATGCCCAAATCAAAATCGGGCCCCACCGCCTCGCGCAACCGGCGGCAGATCTCGCCCAAGCCCGTCGGCGTGATCCCCGCCTCTTCCCAATCGGTACCCGGCCGCCACTTGAAGGTATCGAAACCCAGCTCTTTGTAGGTCAGCGCCTCTTCAATCAGCGCCTCGGCACCGAACGCTCGTCCGTCACCCGGATCGTAATACGTCCACATAACACCCCCGCTAGCATAGACATGCACGCTGGTGTCCGGCTCATTGTCGGTGGCCAGTAATTTATAGAGCGGCAGCCCCTTGGCCTTGCCGATCAAATCCCAACAAGCTACATCCAACCCCGGCGACAAACCCAATAGCTCGACATCAAAGGGGTTCTTGCCGATTAAATAACCATAGTCGACATCGGCTTCGGCCGGCGTGCCGGCCCCGATACCAACCAGGCCCTGATCGGTAAAGACCTCGACTACCGCGCTGTGCATCTTGCTCAGCACCACCGGCCCACATTCGTGTATATACGAACCGTCGGCCGGTTTATAGGTAATCGGCGTCACTTTAACCTCGGTAATCGCCAGATCTTCCCGCGTGACTCCTTCTAACAAATGCGTAAAACTCCCAGATTCAATATTCATTTCTTCCCCTTTTATTTTTTTATTTTTAGCAGACGACCCAAGGCCATCACAAAATGTCTTCCGATATTTGTTTATTACTTCACAGCAGCCAGGGCGACGATCTGCTCAAAGCAATGCGAGTGGACTAACGCAGCCAGCGCCGCTGCTAATTCGGGTCGGTCCTCGCGCATCGGGCGTAGGCCATCGCGCTCCGGCAGAATATAGTGGGTAAAGTTCATGGTTTTCAATATAACTAACACCCGTGCACAGCCCACCTTTAATCGCGTGCTTGACGCCGCAGCAAGCGATCGGGTAATTATCCCTCGTCAACATCCACCAGCAGCTCAAGGACCACAATGAAGAAACCCAATTTCATCGTCTTCCTCACTGACGACCAAGGTTACGGCGACCTCTCGTGCATGGGTTGTGAAGACTTCCGCACCCCCCGTCTCGACCGCATGGCCCACGACGGCGCACGCTTCACTGACTGGTATTCCAATAGCCCGGTCTGCAGTCCCTCGCGTGCCGCGCTGCTTTCGGGCCGCTACCCGGGCAACGCCGGCGTGCGCTCGATACTCGCCGGCCACCGCACCGCCACCGGCTTGCCGCAAAGCACGCCGACCTTAGCCACCGCGCTCAAAGACCTCGACTACCAAACTTATATGACCGGCAAGTGGCACCTTGGCCTCGACAAGGATTCGCAGCCCCAGCAGCACGGTTTCGACCACTGGTACGGTTTTATGGCCGGCTGCATCGACTACTATTCGCATATCTTCTATTGGGGCATGAACAACCCCGGCCCCGGCATAAATCCGACACACGATTTGTGGGAAGACGGCCAGGAATTGTGGCAGGATGGTCAATATTTCACCGAAATGATTACGCAAAAGGCACTCACCTATATTCGCGATGCCGCCCGCGACGGCCGCCCCTTCATGCTCTATGTACCCTACAACGCTCCGCACTACCCCATGCACGCGCCCAAAGAGTACATGGACCGCTTTAGCGAACTGCCTTGGGATAGGCAGGTGATGGCCGCCATGTTAGCCGCTGTCGATGATAGTGTGGGCGCGATCCTAGATGAAGTTGAGCGCCTGGGACTGGCAGAAGATACCTGCTCCTTCTTTATGGCCGACAACGGCCCCTCCCGCGAAACGCGCAACTGGCTAGACGGCACGCTCGACCCCTATTACGGTGGCAGTGCAGGAAAACTCAAAGGGCACAAGTTTAGCTTGTATGAGGGAGGAATGCGCGTCCCTGGCATTATGCACTGGCCGGGACATATTCCCGGAGGTCAGGTGTTGAGTGATCCATGCGCGGCGATGGACATCTTTCCGACGATGCTCAATATAGCCGGTGGCGATGTCTCCCAATATGAAGTGGACGGGATGGATATACTACCCTATGTCGCCGAGAGCGAAAAGTTGCCTGAACGGACGATCTACTGGGAAATGGGTAAACAAACGGCTGTGCGCAAGGGTAAGTGGAAGCTGGTGCTCAATGGGCAGTTGGTGGAAGGAGCCGATCCAGATGACGCCGTGCACTTAGCCAACCTCGAAGAGGACATGGGCGAGTGCAACAATTTAAAAGATGCCGAGGTGGAATTAACGGCTGAGCTAAAGAGCGATGCTGAAACTTGGCGCGGTGAAATTGAGCAGCGGTGGCAGCGAGAATTTTCGCCAAAGGAACAGGGGACGGTGACGCATTAAAAAACGATAGACGTACTTTGTCTATTTCTTCAATTAAAGTTGCTTTCCTTGCATTAGAAACCTGTCTCCCGTGGACTCCCTGGCAAAGTACCGCGCGGCTTTTTTAACAGGTCGCGCTCTTCCCCAGTCCATCTCAGTTCGGACCGCAACTTGAGGACCTCGCTCTTGGCTTCGATCAATTCGGTGGCATGGTGCGCTGTTTTATCGAGTTTGACGGCCTTAACCCATTTATGCAGGCTATGGGTCGACATGCCCAGCCGGCTTGCCACCTCGGCTACAGAATAACCGCGGTCAACTACCTGACGAACGGCTTCCTTTTCTTGAAACTCCCAGTAAGGGTGCTCATGCTAAGCTTGGATTCGTTCGATTCATTCATGCTGTTTTCTCCGTCCATTATAGCGCTCCGTATGAATAGTTTATCCATAAGCCATTTCACGATGTTTGCCCAAAACGCGCAAGAGGCGTTGTTTCAAGGCGAGGCAGCCCACGGGTATAAGCTGCACTCCGACCGCCCAGAATTTGGCTGGCGTCATCCGGTTTCGCAGCATCTGTATTGATGGCGCTGAGCGAGACCTAAAAGTTGGCCTAGTTAGGGTGTGCGTTTTTGAGTTTGTATAAACTCTTCCGGGCTGAGATAGCTCAGTCGACTATGCGGTCTTTCTCTATTGTAATACTGTCGCCAGTCCTCGATGACGACGCGGGCTTCGCGTAGATTCAAGAGCCATTCCCGGTTGAGATATTCGCCGCGATGTATAGGAAATATAAAGGGCCTTTATATTTCCTATACATACACTGGCTATTTCATTCGTATCATCCATTCTAATTACAGAACTAAAAACGAAGAAAAAATATCTAACCAGCGGGTCTACCCAATAGCTTCCATTCGCTGCGCTCATTACACCTGTAGGTATCCCTGGACGTTAGGCAGCTATAAATGCGCAAAACTGACAAGAAACTTGAAAATACATTAATTGGAGCACTTACAGAGGTATGTGAAACTGCACTTGAAGAGTTCGATGGCTTTCAGTGGCTAACTCATTTTGCTAATTATTCCTATTTCCCAGGCAGCCTTACTATAGTCTGTATTTTTGATACAAATGAGAACCTCTCAAAGATGTACCAAAAGTACAAAGAGGATAAGTTTAGAGACATGATAAAATCGAAACTTAAATCTGTTGATATTGAAGTTAAAGATATTAGAACCCATGTACACTTTGATACTGAAGAAGATTGTAAAAAAGAAAACGATGGGAAATGGCATGAGAGGTTTAAATAGGGATATGCCTAACAAGTGCATGTTGCATCAACCACTGCGTGGTTTGGACGGTTTTCCACTCGTTCCTCGCTACAAAACCGCCGCAAATGCAGGCGTTAGCCCGTCTGATTGCTGACTGAGAAATCAAAGTTATCAGAGATTATGATATGGACACAGCCAAGACGTTGTATGTAATACCATTTGCCGAATTGGCATGACTTCCCTGATTTGCTCCACTGAAGGCGAGACTATTTCTTAATCAATAAGGAGTAGGCTCATGAAACAAAAACAGCACAGCACTGAAGAGATCATCCGTATTTTGCGGCAGGCCGAAAGCGATGAAACGACCGACTCGGTTTGTCGTGAGCACAATGTTTCCAAAGCAACATTTCACTGCTGGAAACGTAAATACGGCGACATGGATCTGGCCGATGCCAAACGGCTTAAAGAGCTTGAAAAAGAAAATGCTGAGCTCAAGAAGATGCTGGCCGAATCCCTGCTAAAGAATCGCGTGCTGGAAGAAGTCAACGCAAAAAAATGGTAAGCCCGATGCAGAAGAAACAGACCGTTGCCCATGTCGTTAGCCATGGATTGTGCTCGGTGCGTCGGGCTTGTCGCTACTTGGGTGTACACCGATCGACCTATCGGTATCGGGCCAAGCCCCTTGCGCCCAAACAGATCCAGTTACATCAGCGGATTGTGGCCTTGTCCTGGCAACATCCTCGGTATGTCTACCGACGCATTCGGGCCCTGTTAGCCCAAGAGGGCTAGTCGGTTAGTCGTAAGCAAGTCCAGCGTGTCCGTCGCAAAGAAGGCCTTAAGGTCCGTCCCAAACCCCAGCGTATGCCGCGCCAAGGGGTATCGACCGGTTTTACCCACCCAGGCACAC
>JABHFS010000138.1 GCA_018672475.1 Gemmatimonadota bacterium
GCGTCCAACGCGGATCCCTACAAGGTCGCCGCCGTGATCATCAAGACCACCAAGAAGGCGTTGGCCTAACCACCCAATCTTCGCGACAGAAAAAATAAAAGCGGGACGGTGCCCAAGGGCGCCGTCCCGCTTTTATTCGGCGAGATTATTTTCGATCTTCGCCAATCGTATACGCGCTGCCGCATAATCTGGCTGCACTTCAAGCGCTTCTTTAGACGAAGCCCTCGCCGCCGGCCAATCGGCCAAAGCTTCATACGCCAATCCCGTATTATATTTTAGTTCCGCACGCCGTCCCCCCCAGACCGCCGCCTGCCGATACGCGGCAATAGCCGCCTCAGGATCTGACGCACCGCACTCCGAACAACACCAATACTACAGTCGGCGCAATCCATAATTGCTCATTGAGTGAATGGAGCCCATGCTGCCAACTGAGCAGCCCGTAAGCCTGGCTGTAATCTGGGTCCGCAACCGCCGGCCAGGAGATGGCCACCACGCAAACCCGTGGCATAGGCAAAGAGGTCACCCCCTACGCCATAGAGCACGACCAGCACTACAATTGGCCCCACCAAAACCACCGAGCACTTGCGACCAATATCAGATAACCATCGCCGAGCAGATGTATTTCGGAATGCCAACCTAAAAAAAGTCAACGCCGCCCCGGCCACGAAGGGCTATACACGCAACTCAGCAGAAGATGTCCGACCAAAAAGAGCAGAACGCACGCTGCCAGCCGCCACCTAAGCCACATAAAACACCCTCTGATCTATAGGCCAAACAAGCCTTGTCACCATTCGATTCGCGCGGTTGCTCCTCACCGTGCTTTCCCTATATTCAAACGTGTTAAAATAAAACCCCACAACAGAAATGACCCTCGTGAAACTTGTCATCGGCAGCCGTGGAAGCAAACTCGCCCTCACACAAACCTATTGGGTCCGCGACCGCTTGCAGGCACACAATGACAGCCTCGAAATCGAGGTATTGAAAATACGCACCACCGGCGACCAAGCCACAGGCTCCCTGCGCAGCTTCGGTGGTGCCGGCGTCTTCACCAAAGAGCTCGAACGCGCCCTACTCGAAGGCCAAATCGACCTCGCCATCCACAGCCTCAAGGATCTACCGACTCAGATGCACCCAGAACTCGCCTTGGTCGCCACTCCCGAGCGCGAAGACGTGCGCGACGCGCTAATCGGTCCCGATCTTTCTTCATTGGCCGACTTACCTAATGGCGCACGCTTAGGCACCGGCAGCCTTCGCCGTCGCGCGCAACTGAAGGCCCTTCGGCCCGATCTCGAAATTCTCGATATCCGCGGCAACCTCGACACGCGCATCGACAAAGCAATGCGTGGCGAATGCGACGCCGTCGTGCTCGCGGTCGCCGGCCTCAACCGCCTCGGCTGGCAACAACGCATCGGCGTTCATCTGTCCTTGGACCAGGTGCTACCCGCACCCGGCCAGGGTGCATTGGGCCTGCAAATGCGCGCAGACAATCCTTTGAAGTCTTATGTCGGCGCTCTCAACCACGCGCCAACGCAAGCCGCCGTGCAAGCCGAACGCCAATTATTGCAGACATTGCGCGCGGGTTGCCATGCCCCCGTCGGCGCCTGGGCCCGGCTCGAAGAAGACCAATTGACCTTAGACGGTCTGGTAGGCCACCCGGATGGCACCGAAATGCTGCGCGCACGACACAGCGCGCCCTTAACCGATGCCCAGCCACTCGGCGAAGCCGTGGCTGCCGCGTTGCGCGAACAGGGCGCCGATGCCCTCTTGCAGGCGGAGTAATGAACGCAGAGCACGCCACCCCCGGCACAGTATATATCGTCGGCGCAGGGCCGGGCGACCCCGGCTTGCTGACCCTCAAGGGGCTGCGCTACTTGCAGGAGGCTAATGTAGTCCTCTATGACGACCTACTCGATCACCGCTTGCTCGATATGGTGCCCGAGACCTGCGAACAAATCGATGTCGGCAAACGCGGCGGACGCAAAAGTGCGACACAGGATGAGATCCACGCTCTGCTCACCGATCGCGCGAAAAAAGGCCAGATCGTCGTCCGTCTCAAAGGAGGCGACCCCTTTATTTTTGGCCGCGGCGGCGAAGAAGCTCTGCATTTAAGCGAAGCCAATATCCCCTTTGAGATCGTTTCCGGCGTCTCAGCCGCCGCCGGCGTACCCGCCTATGCCGGCATCCCACTGACCCACCGCGGCATTGCCTCGGCGACGATGTTGGTCACCGGCAACGAGGATCCCAACAAACCAGAAACCACCATCAACTGGCCACAGCTCGCCGCCTTCGACGGCACATTGGTCATTTTCATGGCCGCTCGCAAGCTCAACGACATCTGCCAAGCCCTAATCGAACAGGGGCGCGCCGCCTCAACCCCGGCCGCTATCATCGAATGGGGCACCTGGCCCGATCAACGCACCGTCGCCACCGACCTCGAACAACTGCCGGCCGCAGCGGCGGAAAAGGGCATCCGCTCACCCGCACTTATCGTCATCGGCAAGGTCGTCTCGTTGCGCCAAGCCCTGAACTGGTACGAGAGCAAACCGCTCTTCGGCCGCCGGCTGCTCGTCACCCGCAGTCGCGAACAGGCCGGCCCCCTGCAACGACGTCTCGAAGCCGAAGGGGCCGCCGTCTCAACACTCCCCCTACTCGACATCGGGCCGCCCGACGATTGGGCACCGATAGACGCAGCACAAGACGAGCTTGAGCGCGTCGACTGGACGATTTTCACCAGCCCCAATAGCGTCACCTTTTTCTGTGACCGGCTCTTCCAACGCGGGCGCGATGCCCGCGCATTTGCGCAAACCCGTATTGCCGCCGTCGGCCTGGCCACCGCTACCGCCCTCGGCAAACGCGGCCTCGTGCCGGACCTGGTGCCTGAGTTGCAATCGCAAGAAGGCCTCGAACAGGCCTTTGCCGGTATCGACCTCGCCGATTGCGAAATCCTGTTCCCAGCCTCTTCAATTGGCCGCACCCAGCTAGTCGAGGCACTCACCGCACGCGGTGCCCGGGTCAAGCATATATCCACTTATACAAACCACCCGCCAACCGAGATCGCCATCCCCTCGGCCTTAACAGACGACAGCCTCGACCTCGCCATCTTCGCCAGCCCTTCGAGCGTGCATAATTTCCACCAGATTCTCGGCCCAGAGCGCACGACAGCCATCTTCGCCCGCACCGCTATCGCCTGTATCGGCCCAACCACTGCCGCCGCCGCGCGCGAACTCGGTCTCCGTGTCAGCGTGCAACCGACAGAAAGCAGTATACCCGCACTAGTCCAGGCCATTTGCGCCTTCTACGCCGAGCAATGAACACCTATCCAGCCGGTAAATTGCCGCACGCTGAGTTGGGCCGCCTGCTCGCGGCCTACACCCACCACCACGAACAACTGCTCGTACCCCCGACCTTAGGGGAGGACGCCGCGGTCATCGAATTCGGCGACCGCCTGCTGGTCGTAAAAACGGATCCGATCACTTTCGCCACCGACCAGATCGGCTGGTACGCAGTCCACGTAAACGCCAACGATATCGCTGCAATGGGCGCGGTCCCCCGCTTCTTCCTCAGCACTATATTGCTACCCGCTAGACAAGCAACCCCCGCGCTTGCCGAATCGATATTTCGCTCCATCTACGAAGCAGCCACTAGCCTCGACATAGTCGTCTGCGGCGGGCACAGCGAGATAACCCACGGCATCGACCGCCCCTTGGTTATCGGGCAGATGTTCGGCGAAACTACCCGCGACAAGCTCGTCCGCTCATCCGGTCTCGAACCCGGCCACGCGCTTATTTTAAGCAAAGGCCTAGGCATCGAAGCCACCGCCATTATCGCTCTGGAGAAACAGGACGAATTACTCGCAAGAGGTTATGACAACAACACCCTCGACGCTTGCGCCGCATTCCTCCACACCCCGGGCATCAGCGTCGTGCAAGACGCCAACATCGCCACGAGCGTCGGCGGCGTCACCGCAATGCACGACCCCACCGAAGGCGGCGTCGCCACAGGGCTCTACGAATTGGCGAACGCTTCAAATGTGGGAATAGAAATCGACCATGATGCGCTATTCGTCGCCCCCGAGACCACCCGCCTCTGCGCAGAATTCGCATTAGATCCCCTAGGTATAATTTCCTCCGGCGCACTACTCATAGGCTGTGAGCTCGCTTCAGCCGCAGCCATCCTTACGGCACTAAAAGCCAACGACATCGCCGCAACCCGCATTGGCACCGTGCACGAGCCCTCCTTCGGCCTGCAACTCCATCGCAACGGACACCTCTCCCCTCTACCCACTTTCGCCACGGACGAAATCACCCGTCTATTTACCTGACACTCCACAGTGCTAAATCGACTTTTCACGAGCTTGCACCTCCACCTTGCAATAGCTACATTTTCCCTTTTCACGTAGCAAAAGGATCCAACACCCTATGCCCTTTCAAATCCACAGCGACTTTCGCCATACCACCCATGTCGTGCATGGACCCAAATCCATCGCCCGTCTCCCGCAGTTCTTTCCCGACAAAGCCAAAGTTCTCATAGTCACTGACAAGGGGCTGGTTCAGGCTGGCATAGCGGAAAAAGTCATCGCCGTGCTCAATGACAATAATATCCCACACGCTCTCTACGACGGCGCATTGCCCAACCCACCGGCTGCTTGCGTGCACGCCGGGCAACGCCTCTACGCCAAAGCAAAGTGTAACGCCCTTCTCGCCCTAGGCGGCGGTTCACCGATGGACGTGGCCAAAATGATCGGCGTAGTCGCCAATAATGGCGGCCGTATCAACGAGTATTTGGGCAGCGGCAACGTCAAAAACGACATCCCCCCCCTCGTCTGTATTCCGACGACCTACGGCACCGGCAGCGAGGTCACCCCCTTTGCCGTGCTCACCAACCCCAAGACGCAAAACAAAGATCCGGTCATCAGCAGCAAAATTATCCCGCAAGTCGGCATCCTCGACCCCGAGCTCTCCGTTGGCTTGCCCGCGGCGCTCGGTGCCTCGACCGGCATGGACGCGCTAACCCACGCGATCGAATCCTATACCAATTTATTGGCCGGCCCCATCACCGACGGCCTGGCCCTGCACGCTATCCAGCTCATCGGTGAAAACCTGCGCCTGGCAGTTGCCAACGATTACGAGCTTGCCGCAACCGAAAATATGCTCGTCGCCAGTATGCTCGCCGGTATGGCCTTCGCGCAAACCCGCCTCGGCAACGTACATGCGATGTCGCATCCCGTCGGCGCGCAGTTCGGCGTCCACCACGGGCTGGCCAACGCCATCTTATTGCCCTATGTAATGGAATTCAATCTAACCACCCGCCTCGACAAGTTCGCCAATATCGCCAACGCCTTGGGCACCGACACCGACGGCCTCGACGAACGGGAGGCCGCACAACTCGCCGTCGACGCAGTCTGGAACCTCAACCAGGACCTCGCCATACCGAACAAGCTCGGCGAGGTCGGCGTCAAGAAAAGCGGTATCCGCGCGCTCTCCAAAGCGACGATGCAAAGCAGCAATGTCACGATAAACCCACGTAAAACAAGCCAGCTCGATATAGAGACGATTTTCAAAAAAGCGATATAGGAGATATCCCATGGCCCCACCCCGCATGCTCCGCGTAAAACAAAAATTCGAAGCGCCCACACTCGAAGACATTCCCGCCGCCGTACGCGCCGAGGTGCAAAGCCTCGCGCTCGACAGCAAGGTCACCGCGGGCGAATCGGTCGCCATTTCCGTTGGCAGCCGCGGTATCGCCAATATCGCGCTGATCATCAAAAGCCTTGTCGAGGAGCTCAAGGCGCTTGGCTTAGAGCCCTTTCTGGTTCCGGCAATGGGCAGCCACGGCGGCGGTGTCGCCGAGGCTCAGCAAGCCATCATCGAAGGCTATGGCGTCACCGAGGAATATACCGGCGCGCCGATCAAGGCATCGATGGAAACGGTGCAAGTCGGCGAGACCGAAGACGGCGTTCCCGTATTCTTCGACAAATACGCCTATGAAGCCGACCACGTCGCCGTCGTCGGCCGCATCAAACCGCACACAGACTTCGTCGGCGAGATCGAGAGCGGCTTGCACAAGATGATGCTCATCGGCCTGGGCAAACACAAAGGCGCCGCCCTCTACCACCAGGCCATTGTGCATTATAGTTTCGACCGTATCATCCGCTCGGTGGGCCAGACCGTCGTCGACAAATGCGGCGTACTATTGGGCTTGGGTTTAGTCGAAAACCAGTATGACAAGACTGCACTGATCAAAGGCGTAGGGGCCGAAGAACTCGTCGAGCGCGAGAAAGAGCTCCTGATCTTGGCCAAAAAATGGATGCCGCGCCTGCCCTTCGAGACGGTCGACCTGCTAATCGTCGACGAAATTGGCAAAAATATCTCCGGCGCCGGCATGGACACCAATGTCGTCGGTCGCAAATTCCACGACAACCACGCCGCCGAGAAAGAGTACCCCAAAGTCACTCGCATCCTCGTCCGCGGCCTGACCGAAGAGACGCACGGCAACGCCTCGGGCATCGGCACCGCCGAATACGCGCACAAACGCGCCATCGAAGAGATGGACCGCGAGATTACCTATATCAACTGCATGACCGGCAACCACCCCTCCGGCGCGCATATCCCGCTCTATTTCGACACCGACCGGATCTGTATCGACAGGGCACTCGAAACCGTTGGTCTGGTCGAGCCGGAAAACGCTAAGGTCCTGCGCATTCACAATACGCTGGAACTAGCAGAGGTGCTGGTCTCGGAGGCCTACCTGCCCGAGGTCGAAAAACGCGACGACTTGGAGGTCATCGGCGAGGCCGAAGACATGCCCTTCGATGCCAACGGCGATTTACCGCTCACCTTCTGAGCGCTAAGTGGGTACAGGAAAAGCCGACTCCATTGGGGGTCGGCTTTTTTGTTGGGGCCCGTATTTTTTTTATGTGCTTATAGGACCAGCATCTCCACTTGCGGATTCGGCTCGGGCGCGATATCCGTAAAGGCAATCGACAGGGTAAACGCCGTCTCGTCGTAGGCATCGACCCAGTGCGGGGCGCG
Organism: Gemmatimonadota bacterium; assembly: GCA_018672475.1. Lineage (GTDB taxonomy): Bacteria > Latescibacterota > UBA2968 > UBA8231 > UBA8231. The sequence goes on from JABHFS010000138.1 coordinate 7,032, forward strand.
ACAAGGGCTCCACACTGCGTCGCCTGGGCCCAGCTCGCAGGTCAGGATATCCTCGTCCGTTAGTCCTTCCGGCCGGACCATCGCCGGCTGCCCCTGGTCGGCCACTGCATCAGGGCACCAACGCAGCGGATCTTTCAAGCTATGAAAGCGCTTGCGACCATAGAGCTGCACGATCAGCACGCTCGATGGGTCCCAGTGATAATTGGTCGAACAACCCGGCCCGCTCAAAAAGAGAATCGGATAAACCTTCTGCCAACTCAAACCCCGTTCTCCCCATAGAGCCACCAAAGGCAGATAGACCTGCGCTATCACCTCAGCCAACGCCCCACCTTCTTCGCGCAACGGCCCAAGTTCAAAGAGCGACAGATGCACCGGGGCGCGCACCGCCTCGCGCAAAGGCAATGCTTTGAATCCCGCTTCAGCCTCCTCTAAAGTCTGCTCTAAACGATCACCGCGCGTCCCACGCGCTATGCGCGTCTTGGGATGCTCGCGCGCTTCTTCGACGACCCGGTCCAATTCGGGCGAAGCGAATAGATAGGGGAAAACTTCACCCGCGGCACAATGCACGACCTTCCCTTGCAGGACTTGCTGCTTAAACTGAACGAACGTCACAACAGATTCCATACGCATCTCCCTTAGAAATATCCATCTTGAGGCCGGTCCCCTTCACTTATCCCCTGCAAAAAATTAGCCCCACCGGGCCATCGCATGCGATGGCGCCCCCGCTCACCCCTTTTATAAGCAGAAGTCCAATAGTTACTGCGGGTCATCCAGGCCAGCAGTTCAGCCAATAACTTCGCTTTATCCTGAGCCGCTTGCGGATCCGACCACAGATTAAACAATTCGTCCGGATCCTGGCCCAGGTCATATAGCTCACCCTCTTCCTGACCGATATAATACACCAGTTTCCAGTCTTTGTTGCGCATCATCACCAGATAATTGTCTTCGGCGAATACAAACTCGCGCCCCTCCATCTCTTCGCCGCGCAAATAAGGCCCGAGTGAACGCCCCTCACAATAATCCGGGATCTCCACACCCGCCGCCTCCATGATCGTCGGTCCGAGATCCATCAGCGACACCAGGTCGTCGACCCGCCCCGCTGCACCGGGATAGCGCACGATCAAGGGCACGTGCACCACCGGATCGTACATCAGCCATTTATAAGCAAGGTCGTGGTCGCCCAACAACTCGCCGTGGTCCGAGCAGAAAATCAACAAACTCTCCTGCAACCACCCCCGCTCTTCCAACGCGGCTAACACCTCGCCAAGTTTTTCGTCCACCGTAGTAATATTGGCATAATAATGCCTTTTCATTCGCGCGAGGTCCTCATCCGAGGCCCCCGTAATATCGATCTGCGCTTCGTTCCCGACCTCGGCCTGAAACTTCTGCCTAGCCCGATGTTGCGGCGGCTTACCATCCAACTCTCCTTCGCGTCGCACCTGCTCCGGCATCGCCTTTCCCTCGTAGAGATCCAGATGCCTCGGCAGTGGATCCCACGGTTCGTGCGGCCCGGTAAAACCCACCTGCAAAAAAACCGGCGTATCGCCTTGGTGGTTGCGGATCCACGCGCAGGCCGCATCGCCGATAAAAACATCGCTGTGAAAGCGCTCCTCCAGATGCCATGGCACACCCTGGTATTTGTCGAGCCAATCGGGATCGGTGCGCTGGCGGTCATTGGGCCGCTTCTGCCCATGGTGGGTAAGAAAACGACCCCAATCGTCATCGGCGCCGCCATTGTCGAGCGTCTTATTCGTCGGATTTTCGACAATGACTCGCTCGTGGAAACCGCCGGCGATATCGCGCGGGCTAAAATGCATCTTGCCAATATTGGCGCAAAAATAACCGGTGTCGTTGAGATCCTGCACCCAATTGCGATGCTTGCCCCAGTTGTTAAAACTATAAACCCCGGTCGTATGCGGGTACATCCCCGTAAAGATCGCCGCACGCGAAGCGATACAGGTCGCCCCCGGGCAATAGGCCTGGCGAAAAGAAACCCCCTCTTCAGCCAGCCGGTCCATATTCGGCGTAACCATATAATCACACCCCCAGGCGCCGATTGTATCCCAGCGCTGCTGGTCGGTCATAATCAGAATGATATGGGGTCTATTTTGCGGCATATGCTTTTCCTCGTGCGATTAGATTCGAACATAGTCTAGCGATTTACTCAACCGCATGCACCTCTTTTCCCTCTCCACCGCCCAACCCTATTGCCATGCATTCCCATTGGCCATACTTTCAAAAACGATTATTAATCGATCCTAGGGAAACCGCCAAAGCTCGCCAAAAGCCGGCTACGGGGTGCGGGGTACGACGCAGGGCTTTTTCGGTGGGATGGAGCAGGGCCAGAGGGCCTGGCCGGGGAGGGTCGATCGGAGTGGTCGCGACGGCGACCCGAGGGGCAACGGTCCGGGGAACTAAAAATGCCCGGAGACGCACCTCGCACTCGGACCAATCGCATTCAGCCATATAGGCGCCCATAAACCCTTGGAATACCAATAATATGTCCGACCCCACAGAATACATCGACATGCCCCGTGACGAAATCGACACGCCCGTATTATTAGTCGACCTCGCCGCCCTCGAATACAATATCGCCAAACTCGCCGAGCACTTCCGCCAAGCCGGTAAAAACCTGCGCCCCCACACCAAGTCGCACAAAACCCCGGCCATCGCTCAGCTCCAGCTCGCCGCCGGTGCGCAGGGCATCACCTGCGCCAAGGTCGGTGAAGCCGAAGCCATGGCCGACGCCGGCATCCAGGATATCCTCATCGCCAACGAGGTCATCGGCCGCCGCAAGATCGAACGCCTGATGGCATTGGCTGCCCGCTGCGATATCATGGTAGCCGTCGACCACCCGCAAAACCTCGCAGACTTAGACGAGGCCGCTAAAACCTACAAGGTCCGCCCGCGCGTGCTCGTCGAAGTCAATATCGGCCACAATCGCTGCGGCGTCCCCCCCGCGGCCGTCGTTGAATTAGCCCGCGCAGCGGACAAAGCTGAAAATCTCCGTTTCTGCGGCATAATGGGGTACGAAGGCCATATCGTCGACCTCGAAGACAAGACGGCCCGCGAAGCCGGCGCGCACGAATGCATCCAGCGCTTGGTCGACGCCCGCGCCGATATTGAAGGCGCCGGACTCGAATGTTCGATCTGCAGCGCCTCGGGCACCGGGGATTATTATATCAGCACGACATTTGACGGCATCACCGAGGTGCAAGCCGGTTCCTACGCGCTGATGGACGCCGCCTACGGCAAACTCGACTTGGGCTTCAAAAATGCGCTCAGCGTGTTGACCACGGTCACCAGCCGCCCCGCGCCCGACCAGGTCATCACCGACGCAGGACTCAAAAGCCTGACGCCCGAGCACGGTTTGCCACCGGTCAAGGACCGCCCCGACCTCGAATGCCACGCCCTCTCCGAGGAACACGGCCGCCTCAGAAGCATCGGCGGCCCCTGCACCGACTTGCAGCCCTGTGACCTCCTGGAGTTTATCCCTGGGCACGGTTGCACCACGATAAACCTGCACGACAACCTCTACGCCATACGCGATGGCCGCTTAGAAGCCATTTGGCCCATCGCCGGCCGAGGTAAAGTCCGCTAAACGACACGTAATGACCCAACTTTCGCAAAGGAGTATATGATATGGCAAGCATCCAGGCCGCAGTGATGGTAGAACCGGGCAACATCGAAGTGCGCGAATTCGACCGACCACAGATTGGCGCCGACGAGCTGCTGCTGAAAATTGAGCGCACCGGTATCTGCGGTAGTGACAAACACATGTACGCCGGGCATATGGGGCTGCAGTTCCCGGTGGTGCCCGGGCACGAGTTGGTCGGTACAATCGAAGAGCTCGGCCCGCAAGCGATGGACCATATGGCCGTCGTCGGCGGCCCCGTAAAAGAGGGCGACCGCATCACCACCACCCCCAGCTCGACCAACTGCGGCCGCTGCTATTATTGTCTGCACATGCCGCAACGGCCGGCCCTCTGCGCCAATCGTTTCGTCTACGGCTTCGTCTCCTCCGATACGGCCCCATCGCCGCGCGGCGGCTTCTCACAGTATATGCATATGACCAACCGCTCCTGGGTCTTTAAGATCCCCGACGAGCTATCCTCCGACCGAGCGGTGCTCACCGAACCGGCCGCCGTCGCAACACGCGCCGTCGAACGCGCCTTGGGACCAGGCATCCCCCACATCGGCGAGGGTTTGGGTCTCGACAAAAAAGTACTGGTTATGGGCGCCGGCCCGATCGGCCAACTCGTCATCGCCGCACTCGCCCACGTCGGCACCGACGAGATCATCGCCGCCGACTTGAGCGTTTCGCGGTTGGCGCTCGCCCAGGAGATGGGCGCGCACAACGTGCTCAACGTCGGCGACACCTCGCTCGAAGAGCGTCAGGCGATCCTCTCCGACCTTTGCGACGGCGTCGGTCCGGATATCGTCATCGAAACCGCTGGTGTGCCGGTGGCCTTCCAGGAGTCGTTGGAGCTGGTGCGCCGCGGCGGCATCGTCGTCGAAGTCGGCCATTTCACCGACCCAGGCGCCTGCGAAATCCATCCGCATATCATCTGTTTTAAGGATCTCGACATCCGCGGTATGTGGGCCTATCCCCCGATGCAGTTCAAGACCGCGCTGTCGTTTCTGAAGAACACCAAGGCGCCGCTCGACAAATTTATAACGCATCGTCTACCGCTATCATCGATCGCCGAAGGCATCGATATCACCGGCAGCGAGGGATCTATGAAAGTGGTGATCGAACCGGGAAGCTAATTGCTGCATTTTTTCTTGCAATCGGGCAAAGGCGTTACTGCCATAGCTCAAATATTTTGCCCTATCCATCACAAGCCAACAAGAGCAGAGGTAATCACACCACATAAACTACGCGCAGACGATCGGCCGTATCGATCGTCTGCGCGTAGTTTATCGCCTCTTGCGCGCCGTCTCCGATTCCCAACTGAGATTGCGGGATCGATACTGCAATAATACGCATCGCCGATCTTCTCCCCCCGTCCACGGCAGGGCGCCGTGGGTTTGCGCGCCCGCGAGAAAGATCAGCAAGTCACCCGCTTCCATTTTCAGATGCTTTATCATGCCCATATCGTCGTCGGCGGATAATACGCCGGCAGGCATCGCATAAGCCGTCTTGTGACTGCCTGGGATATAGCAGAATCCACCGTCGGCCGCTGTCACGTCCCGCAACTGCCAGGCGACATTGATATACTCGCAATAACAACGGCCATTGCGAAATGTATAGTGGTTCAGCTCGGACTCGGTAGTGCCGCCGGCATGCAAGTGGATACCGGCAGCGCCGGGTTTACTACAAAAGGCATCGCACTTTGTAGCCTCGTAGCCGCTGCCCATCATCCAATTGAGCCGCGAGACCACCTCCGGATGCGCAATCATCCGCTGAAACGGATCACAATGCGGCTCGGACAAACTCCATACCTCCGCCATCTTCGACCGGTTCGTGCCCTGTAGCCGCACAGAAGGCTTGTCCGCATCCCTCGATTCGCGCACAATGTGATCCTCGTTGGCTTCGATCGCCTCATTGGCCGCGGCTAACCACTCGGCGTCCATCGCCCCCTTGACCAACAAATGACCGCATAAATCCCAGTGATAAAATTCCTTCTCGTCGATTGCCGCATCGGGATTGCGCACATAAATAGAGGGGTGATAAATGCCCGGCTCCGGGTCCATACCGCTGGTCTCCCTTGCCGGCCGCACAACCACCGGCTCGCCCTTGCGTTGGGGGTCGTGCAACACCGCCCGCTCGGCCGAAGGCAAATCCACCGCCCACGAATAGGCATCATCTGCGTCTAAATTCGACCAGTCGTGCGGCCTGACATGCTTGTTGGTAAAACCGTACGACAACAATCTTGAGGGACCGGCACCATGCCACGGCTGCACACCGCGCACCAAGGTATCGGCACAGAGCAGCAAATCTCCGGCTTGCAACATCGGCTGTTCCAACAAGCCCATATCATCTACGCCGGACAGCACTTCCTCCGGCGTCTCCACCTCGCTGTTGTGACTGGCCGGAATCATAACTAGCCCACCGTCGCCCGATCCGACATCGCACAACGCCCAGACGGCCATAAGCCCCTGGCAATGACGAACGCCGTTGCGGTGAAAATAGGCCCGCGACCAGTCGCGCCATTCGCCACCGCCGTTCAGCCGCCCATCGCCCTTGCCGCCCGCCCCCAACAATACCGGCCCCGTGTCCAAACGAAAGCCCGCCCCACACAACGATTCGGCATAACCGGCCAGGACCGGGTGGTCGCGCAATTGCAATAGCGAATCGCAAGCCCCCGCCGTCGGCGGCAGATCATCGCCACCGCCAAGCATCTGATCAATCGCCTCATTGCAAGCTGCGACTTCACCCGGCGACAGAACGCCGGACAAAACGATAAACCCGGAAATATCGAAGCGGTAATTTTCATCGTCGTCCATTGCAAGTATCTCCTCATACTGGAGTGGTCTCTGCGAGACAAGGCATATTCCATCTGAGCGCGCTTTCAAAATACGCAACGCGATCCCTTGTAACCAGATACAAAAAAATTATTCAGCAAGAGGCGGACAGCGTTTTGCCCTCTACATACTCGACCAAGCCCCGCAACGACTCGAACAATTCCACCCGCAATTCATCGTCCGTCACTTCGATCCCAAATGCCTCTTCTATCGCCGCAACCAACTCCAACGCCACCATCGAGTCCGCAGCCAGCCCGTCGCCGAAAAGCGGCTCGTCGTCAGCGATATCTTCGGGGTCTATATCGATCTGCAAGACTTGCACGAGCAGGATTTTGACTCGTGTCGCTACGCGCTCTGTTTCGTCCATGCCAACTCCTCCTTTTCTTCACTAGCAAAATACTCGACGATTAAGTCCACCAACCTTTGCTGTCCTTCTTCCGCTAAGATCGCGACCGCTGGCAGCCCGAAGCGCCGCTCCAACTCGACCAGTCTCGCTTCAATCTCCCCCGCCTGCATCTGCCGCGGCACATGCAGGGCGCGCCCCATAACCTCGCGCCGATGCTTTTCCTTGTCGCTCATCGCCAAGGCCAGTACCCGCGTCTTACCCACCCCGCGCAACGCGTCCAGCGTATCCTGTATATAGTCGTGTGCGTCGACGCTGTTGACCACCAGTACACAGGCGTCGGCGCGAATGCCCATCAAAAAGGCCAATGACGACATCGAATAGGTCTGCGGATGGTGAATATCGTAGGGAATCGTGCCCGACTGGCTGCCGGCGAGGATAATATCCGGTCGTTTTTTGTTGATCGTCCGCATCTGCGCGTCTAGATAGGCCGGGTAGTGCTGCAGCGGGATCCGCAAAGGCGAGGCATACCCCATCGGGAAACACGCGTCCATAGCAAAAAGCTCGGCGTGTGGCTCGGTGCCCAGTTGGCCGACGCGAAGACCCAACGCCTGCAATTGCCGCCGCAGATTCAACTGCACCGTGAATTTCCCCTGGGAAGCGCTGGTGCCAAAAACGCCCAACACCGGTGCGTCGACCGGATCGCCCGCCGGCCCCCTTTTTAAAACCGCCAATACCTCGCGCTCGTTTACATGCGGATAGACCAGTTTTAATCCGCGATCAGCCGCACGGCGGTGTAAATCGCCATATTGTTCTGGCCGTACGGGGCCAAAGCTGAACACGTGTTGCCCGCGATCCAGCGCTTTCTCGATGCAATCGCGCAACAGATCTTTTTTTGCGATCCGAGCTAATTGGTCGACATACCCTATGATCAGCGTATCTGCATCCTCAGCGGCCCGCTCGATCCGCGCACAGATCTCTAACCCCATCGGCTCTTCGCCGATCACAGCGGCCGCGTCCTTTCCGACCAGCCCCTTACCAACCGGGTCGGCGACGCCGACCAGTACAAAGGGCGCTAAATCCCTAAAGCGCACCAGAGCATGCATCTCTTTATTAAATGGGTAAAGCGCCGCTCGGTGAATCCAATCCAGCGCCCCCCCCTCAGTGGTCGGCCTTTCACTGCTGACCCGTTCACGTTTTCCCGGCTCACCCCGGCCCTCAACCGGCGATCCTTCGCGCGATCCAGATGGTTGCCCGCATTCTAGCGCATTCGCCGCCAAAGCTGTCCGCACAACAGCCGGTGACCCATCGGGCAGCGCCTCGCGCAACAACGCCACGATACCCGTTATATGCGGCGCGGCGAAACTATTGCCCTGTCGCATGACCTCGGTCCTGTCCATCCAGCAAACCCGCTGCGCATCACCGCGCGCCGTACACTCAATCGGATCATCGCGTCGATAGTAATAACCATGCAGCCCCTGCACCTGCCCACCGCGCACCCCGATGACTTCGGGCAAGATGGCGGGGAAACTGTCCTGTCCGTCGTTATCGGCTGCAGCGACAAGTATTATCCGTTGTTTCAACGCCTCTCGGCACAAAGCCTCCATTGGCCCCTTGAGGGACGGATCTGTCGTGCCCAAACTCAGATTGACCACGTCCATCCCATATTCGATCGCCCAATGCAACGCTTCGAGCAACGCCCTGCCGTCGGCACAGAGCGATTCGTCGAATACGCGCACGCTATACAGTTCGGCCGCGGGAGCAATACGGTGAATAATGCCCGCACAAGCCGTGCCGTGCCCAGCCCGGTCGACGAGTGCCATACCTACGCCGCGTATTACCTTGCCCCGGCTGTTGACCGCGAATTCTACCCCGTCCTTGACCCGGCTTATTTTGGGATGCCGTGGGTCAATACCGCTATCTATTACCGCGACTTTGACACCGCGGCCGGTCCAATCAGAAAAATTAATAGTCGCATTATCTGCTGCAGCTGTATTCATGGTTTGCTCTGATGAAAAATAGGTTTACCTATTGGGCCGTTCAAAGACCGGCGGCGACATACAACTCTTCCTTGTGCACCTTGCCCAAACTGCGCATCAACCGCACCCAGGCTAGTTCGACGATTCGCCCGCGTTGCACTACGATCCGCGCCTCTGTTTTCATGCCAACAGCCAGGCGATACCCCCCGGCCGTCAAAACCGAATCGCGCAATACCACCCGCACCGGATAACTGCCTCCGGGCGTGCTTTCCACCCCTACCGAACGGACTACGCCGTCAAATATTTGGTACTCCATATGTGGATAGGCTTCGACATAAATTCGCGCACTCTGCCCTGCCTCTATCTTCGGCAAGTCCCGTTCCGCTACGGCGACTTCCGCCAACCACCCCCCGCTGCCCACCATTTCCAATAACACTTCACCGGCCGCGATTCGGTCACCAACCCGCTTGGCAACATTGCGCGTCAACACCACACCATCAGCCGGCGCACTGATCACTGTCTGAGCAAGCCTGCGCAACAAATAAGCCCTGTCCTGCGTTAATCGCTCGTAGGCCATATCCAGCGATTGCAGTTCCCGCAACTGACCATCGACCAATGCCGTCTGCGCTCTCGCCGCCGCCCATTCAGCCTGTCGTTGATCAACCGCCGCCCGGGCCTGACGCACCGGCCACAATTCGTGCAGCGGTTTGCGCCGCCAACCGTATCCGGCCAACAAGCCAGTTGCTACGACCTTTTGCTCAGCGCACACCTGCTGCAACGTCAATTGCGATTGGCGCAACTGTGCGCGAGCCTGCAATTCGCGCAATAGACCCAACTCTCGCTGCTCTTCCACTAAGGCTTCCACCTCTTCGACTCGCCATCTATTAGCCGCTAAATCTCTCGTTATCCGATCCAGGTCTAAACGGCAATGCGCATCGCGCAATACCGCTAAGCGCTGACCGACCACGACCTTCTCCCCCTCGCGCACCAAGACTTCACGCAAAATCCCGTCCACCGCCGCTTTGACCTGGTGATGCGCTAGCGGCTGAATGTGCCCATCGGCGCGGACGCTGATGTCCATGGAAAAATGCCAACTCAGATACCCCAGCAAAGCAAGCAATACCGCAAAACATGCCATAACCCACCACAGAAAGCCCCGTACAAAAACAAAACCCAACCCCGTATTTAAAGCGCGTTCCGGCTCTTCGTCATTATGCATTGGGCTTCCTATTTTTTGGTCAATCGCTTACTCACAGATGTAGCAAGGCTCGTACCACCCTAGCCTCCCTTCCACAAGACGCTTATTGTAAAAACGCTTACACCGCACCATGCCAACATTAAGCCACAGCGAAATGCTTCCCCTAGCTCACATGCTGTATCCTTTCTACCACACAACACATTGACTTGTGCATCTTAGTTTATCGCAAATCTCTATTTGCCCGATTCGATTTCACCTATATTTGATTTTGCCCATATATTGATCGCACTTCACAATGGATAAATTCTATGCACAAGACCATCCTTCTTGGCGCTCTACTCATCGCCGTTCCGCTTTCCGGCGATCAACTGCGTATCACCACTTCGAACGACTGGCACGAATGGCAATTGCCCGGCGACGCGGTCGCAGTCGATCGCGGCACCCTCAAGTCTTCCTTTATCCGGAGCGATATCGACGCGGTGGCCAATGCCCGCGACTTTCAAGAGGGCGGCATCCGCAAGGTCGGTTCCAATCCGGGCGACGCCCGCAACCTAATCGACGGCGACCCCGCGACCTCCTGGTCCCCCGATCCGGCGTCCCCCATAGAAGAGTGGTCGATAGAAGTGGATTTGGGGCGAGTAGTGTCCGCGCGCAAAATCGAGCTGCATTTCGCCGCCGACAGCACTCCACTCGAATTCTTCAAAATCCTGACTTCCGATGGCGAACCCTTCTTCAGCAATGCCAATTCCATTCTGCCCGGCACCTTGCGTTACAACAAGCGCTGGCGCTACAGCTTCAATACCGAGCACGTCATCGAAATCGACTACGAGCTCAACCCACTGAAAAACATCCGCATCGAAGCCGACCTGCCGACGGAAGGTGTCCGCCTAACGGAGATCGTCGTCAAAAGCATCGGCGACAATATTTCACTGGGGGTTTGGGATAGAGGGGGCAGCGTCGAAATTATCTCCGAGGCCACCTCTACTATCGGCCGCACCCTCGTCGAATCGACCGGCATCAGTAATACGCTAGTCGACGGCGATATCACCACCTATTGGGGCACAGTTCATCGCGGCGGCTCCGGCACCCAACCCGAACAGCAGATCGGCGAATTCGAACTCGACTTGGGCGCGCTTTATTGGGTCGACCGGGTGCGGATGTTGGGCGACGACAGCGGCATCGCCCCGGGCAAGGGCTCTGGCCGGCATCGGTCCGGAGTCTTCAACTACCTGTGGTACCGCTTCTTCACTTCCGACGGTTCAAAAGCCCCCGACGGCTCGCTCAACTGGGAACTGATGGGCGAATTGCCGTCGAACCCCCGCAACCTAAAGGAGATCCGTCATTTCCAGGAACTCTTCCCGTTGCGCAAGGTGCGCCACGTGCGGTTGATCTTCCCGATGTCGAATGGCTTCGAAGCCTTCAACGGCCGCGTCGGTACCACCGCCGAATGGCAAGTCTTTGGCGAAGGTTATCCCGCCGAAGTCACGATGCGCTCGCCGATATACGACCTCGGCTCAGTACAGCACATCTCGGCAATCGATTGGACCTCAGACACCCCACCGGCCACCCTGATCGAGATTCGCAGCCGTACCGGTAACCTGCTTGATCAGCGCTACACCTTCTACGACAAAAACGGCAAAGAAGTCACGCAAAAGAAATACAACAAGCTCATACCCAGTTTTAAAGGCGCCGTCGACACCATCCGCACGCCGGGCAGCGACTGGAGCAACTGGAGCCGATCCTACGACACCTCCGGGCAAGTTTTTCTCTCCCCCGGCCCCAGGCGCTATGTGCAACTGAAAATGCATTTCCTCTCCGAAGATCCCTTCCATACAGCCACCCTCGACGACATCGCGCTCGAATTCAACAACCCACTGGCCCAGGAGACAGCGGCCGAAGTCTTCCCGAGCCAAGCTCCCCCCGGCAAGCTGAGCCAATTCACGTATTACTTGCGGTCAGACATCGACGCTTCGAGCCGCGGGTTCGACCAAATCCAACTCACCTCCACAGCGGGCGCCCGCTTCCACGCAGTACGCAGCGCCGGCGAAACCCTGGCCGCGACCGTCGAAGACGTAGAGCACGGCTTCAAAATCCACCTCGACACTCCAGTGCAACGTTCAACGCTGGTAGAGATCGATTTCGAGAGCACACTCTATTTAAACCAGACGCGCTTTGACGCCTTCCTTTTTAACAGCGGGCTCTCGGGAACGGTGCGGCAACCGGTCGACTCCGGCGATGCAGAAACCGCGATCTCCAGCAATCAGATCTTCGTTTCCCTGCCGACCAGTCAGCAGCTCTTTTCCGATCTCTCGCTGTCGAGTCCAGTGCTAACCCCCAACGGCGACGGCATCTCGGATCATCTGCAAATCGAATTCGACCTGCTCAAATTACTCTCCCCCCGGCCGGTTGTTATCGGCGTCTATGATTTGAGTGGCCGCCAAATCGCCCTGATCAGCGATGCCACAGCCACTGCCGGCCGCCAAGCGCTTGCGTGGGACGGACGCGACACACAAGGCCATACCGTTGCCCCCGGGGTCTACATTCTCCGCGTCTGCGTCGAAGGCGACGCGCTCACCCGCAGCGAAAGCCGTCTAATCTCGGTAGCCTATTAATGACAAAACCACTCGCCGGCAAAGTAGCCCTTAGCAGGCGCCGGACGCGGTATCGGCGTCTGCATCGCCCTCGGCGCAAAGTTTTAGTTTGCTGTGGAGAGATGGTTGATTCCGTCACAACAGCTAATTCTCCCTCATCTCTCTCTATTTATTTAGCAAGATTTTTTACCATTCTATACTAAGCCCCTCAGCCAACCGGAGAATTCTACACCATGCAACAACGCCAAATGGGCAAAGACGGCCCGCAAATATCCTGTATCGGCCTCGGCGCCTGGCCCATCGGCGGCGGCATGGGCCCCGTCGAAGAAGCCGAAGCCATCGCTACCGTGCGCTCCGCCATTGACGCCGGCATCACCTTCCTCGACACCGCACAAGCCTACCGCACCAGCGAAGATACACTCGGCAAAGCCCTATCCGATGGCTACCGCGAGCGCAGCTTCCTGGCTACCAAGGTCAGCGGCCGCTATTCACGTCGAGATATCGAGGAAGCGATGGACAATAGCCTGCGCGCACTCGGGGTCGAGCACGTCGACCTGTATCAGATCCACAATTGGAACCCGCAATATCCGATCGCCGAAAGCATGGAAGCCATGCTGCGCCTGCAAGAAGCCGGCAAAACCCGTTATATCGGCGTCTCCAATTACAACGCGGTACAGATGCAAGAGGCCCTGCAAACCGGCGTCTTCCATTCCAACCAGCCGCGTTACAGCCTCTTCGCACGCGAGATAGAAGCGCAAGACCTGCCCTTCAGCGGCCAAAATGGCATCGGCATACTCGCCCACAGCCCACTAGCCAAAGGTTTGCTCACCAACAAATACCGCCCCGACCACGTCTTTCCCGACGCCGACGAACGTTCGGGTTTCCCGCAATTTCAGGGCGAGACCTTCAACCGCCACATCGCCATCGCCAACCGCCTAGGGGTATTAGCCGCTGACAAGGGCCTGAGTTTGCTACAGCTGGCCATCGCCTGGATCCTGCGGCGCGAAGAAGTCAGTTGTGTGTTGGTCGGGGCGAAAAGCGAAACCCAGGTATTGCAATACCTGGGTGCGGTCGGAGCCGAGTTCAGTGGTGGGGAATTAGCCGAAATTGATAAGATACTGCTCGGTGAGGCAAATGACTGAACACACGGTCTGTCGTATCGACGTTTTTGCGACAGACCTAACGACTTTGCGGAGAAAACACGATTTGAAATATTGTACCACTTTCGCGGTACAATTCGATCTGTCCTTGCAGATTCTTGACCAACGATATGGCAATCTGCAATCCCATAGATTCGGTCTCGCGAAAATCCAGCCCGGCGGGTAAACCCACCCCATCATCGGCGACTTCAAGCACCACCAAGCCATCCGTCCGAGGTTTCAACCCCACCCGCAGCGTCCCCGCGGCGCCGTCCGGAAAAGCGTGTTTCAAGGCATTGGTCACCAATTCGTTGATCAGCAAGCAACAGTGAATCGACTGGTCGACGTCAAAGTAGACCGATTCGGTGTCGATAATCAGATCAACCACCCCCAGACGATAGGTCTCCAACAGGTCCTCAACCAATTCCCGGAGAAAAGCGGTGAAATCCACCCTCGCCCAATCCTGGGTATTGTAAAGCTGCTGATGGATCCGCCCCATCGCCTCGACCCGGCTGCGACTCGATTCCAACGCGTTCAACGCCTGTGGATCCTCGAGCAAGTCGGTCTGCAATGACAGCAGGCTAGAAATGGTCTGCAGATTGTTCTTGACTCGATGATGCACCTCTCTGAAGAGCATATCCTTTTCATCCAGTGAAACCTGCAACGCCCGCTCTGCACTTTTCCGCTCGGCGATTTCCCCTTCCAACTGGTTGTTAATCTGAGCCAGGAACGCCGTGCGTTCACTGACCCGCTGTTCCAACTCCACGCTAAATTTATGCAGGTCTTGGTATAGTTTGACCATCTCGATCATCACAGCGCCCTGATTCGCCAATACCATTAGCGCCTGCATCTGATCATAGGATATGGGCCGTTTATTTACAAAATTGTCGCCGGCTAAGGCTCCAATAATCCGTCCCCCCA
>JABHFS010000139.1 GCA_018672475.1 Gemmatimonadota bacterium
ATGACTTGGTCTTTCCATTGCTGGGTCTTTTGCCGCTGGCCCAGCGGCATGTCTTCGGCTAGCCCGGGCAGGACGGCGAGCAGGTTGCGCGCTTCGACCTGTTGCCAATCCATGCGCGCATCGAGGTGGACTTTACTCTCGCCGGTCTTGGCGTGTTCGCGCAGCAGTTCCCCGTCGGTTGTTTCGAGCCAGAAGCGAGGAATGTCGACGGGGACCTGGAGGAACTTTTCGGCGGCTTCGCTGCGGGTGACGCGCCCGTCGTCGTAGAAGAGTATGGCCGCTGCGCCCAGCGCGCGTGCTTCGACATAGGCGTTGCCCGAGCCGAAGCCCATCAGCGCGATACTACCTTCCAGTCGCTTGCCGTTCATCGCCTGCAAGCTGCCGCGTCCCAAGTCGACTAGGTGGCCGTTGAGACCGCCTGGAGGCAGGGAAGTCGTGCGCACGTGATTGGGCCAAAGGCCGTGGATCGGAACGGTGGTCCCGGAGGTGTTGATGCGCAGTTTGCCGCCGTGGTCGATTGGAATCGAGAGGGGGAAGGATTCACTGGCGACCTCTAACCCGAGGCGGCGGAACTCGTCTTCGAGGTAGCGTGCGGCGTTTTCTGCGCCGGGATAACCGGTGACGCGGGAAGCGTCGCTGGTTAGAGCTTGCAGATGACGTTCGAGACCTGCGGCGTCGATCCGCGATACCGCCGTGCGGATCGAGGGGTTTTCAGCGTATGTCGACTGTTCGCTCAGCGCTTCCCAGCCGATGGCCTTTTCGATCCAACGCGAGATTGTTGCGGGGTCGAAAAGCGTAACGGAGAGCAGGAAGAGGGCCGCCGTGGCGAGTAGGAGTGTTTTTTTTAGCATACAGCCGCCGGGAGTGGTTCACCGGCATAGAAAAGGGGCAGACCGCGGCCTGCCCCGCAATGGCTCTCTTTGTTGGTGCGGGGTCTGGGCTCGCTAATTCGCAGCCAGCTTTTCGATGTCTTTGACTTTCTTGATGTCGCGTTTGAAACGGAAGCTGAGGTCGATAGTTTCCACAGGCTCGTTGCGGTAGTTGTAGCGCAGGCCGAACTCGGGGATCTTGACCGCGATTTCGCCGACGTCGGTGTGGATTTTAGAGAAGACTACATAGCCCTCAACCTCTTGGCCGGAGAAGCAAAACTCGTCGTCCGGGTATTTGGCTTGGGTGTAGATATCGCGGCGCTCTTTGTATCGCAGGTAGCCCAGGCCGTTGAAGGCGAGTGGGTAACGGCGGAAATATTCCTCGGCGTCGTAATCGCCCCAAGGATAGTAGTGGCGTCCGTTGCCCGATTCGACCGTGATCATCAGCGGGTCGAGCTTGACTTTGGGATATTCGTAGTTTTTGATCGTGATCTTGAAAACAGACAGCCGTTGCGGTGACTTGCCGGTGCGCCCGTCTATCCAGTTGCCGTAGGTGAAGGGATTCGACGGCAATTCGTCGGAGGGGCCGCTGGCATCCGACGATTGTGCCGGGTATTGGCGGTTGATCTCCTCGTCGGTCATCGGTCGGACGGACACTTCGAGGCGGTTCTGCACAAAGGTGACGGTGCCGTCGTCGAGGATATCCATCCTCGTACTTTCGCCGACGGTCTCCTGTTGCGCGGCCTCCAGGGGTTCGAACTTGCCCGGGATCAGGTAGTGGCCGCACCCGGCGAAGAAGGCCAACATGGCAAACGAAAAGGTTAAGCTCAAGATATTTTTATATGTGCGCATCGGGGTGCTCCTCTCTAAACGACTATAGATCCACCGGGCTTTTGGCCTGCCTTCTGCGGGAGACGAATTCCCCGAGAAGTTCATCATTCACCGCGACGATGGCGGCGTGTCGCTGGCGCAATTGCTCGATGTAACGGTCGAACAGGGGCGCGGCTTTGGCGTCGCGCAAGTCCTGGACGACCTGGTTTTGTAATGCTTCCCTGTTTCCGCCAAGACTCGCGTAGCGTTCTTTATTGGCTTCGTAGAAGGCGCCGAATTCGTTCTCGTCGATCTGGACCTGCGAGAATATCTCGCGATCCGACAGGGCTTCGATCAGTTTCTGCTCGCACAGTTTTTCACTCCGGGCCTGTAAGCCCTTGTACAGGCCGTGCTGTTTGGCTTCTTCCG
>JABHFS010000140.1 GCA_018672475.1 Gemmatimonadota bacterium
CCGCCGCTCTGCCAGCTGACACCCTCACCGCCCAGCACCACGCGCACCGCCGGTTGCGCCCAAGCCGCCGACGCCCATAACAATGCTATGACCAGCTGTACCCTCATCGCAACCCCGCGATAATCGTCAGAAAAAATGTATTGGTGCGCTGGTCCCGACGGCGCGAAAAATTCCAGGCGCTCAAGCGCAGGCCGGTGCGCGTCGCCAACTGATACCCCTCATAGGCGACGCGGTTGGAAAGTTGTATAATCGTCGTCCAACGCGAAAAATTCTCGCCGATGTCTTCGCGCCGCCCCTCTAACAACCACAGGCGACTGAACTCCAAACCCAACTGCAACTCGGTATTGAAACGCTGGCGACCGTAGCGCGGGAAATAGGCTACCCCCACCGTCTCGGCCATCAGAGGTTGTGTCCACAACAGGATCGCGGTCTCCTCCAGGCTCGTCGAGGCCGGGCGCCGTACGGAAAAGGGACGCTCGTGGCGAAACTCGCTCTTGAAACGTGGCTGCAAGGTCGCTAGCCCGACGGGTACGCTCCACTGCGCCCGGTTGATTAGCCCCAGAAAGCCGCTTTCGCGCCGGCCTTCGCGCCTCGCCAACGACGCGTCCGAGTCCCGCTGTCGCCAAGCTTCCCACTTGAATCGGTGCTGCATCCGTATACCCGGCCCAAGATGCTGGTCCCAGTCGGCGTAGAACACATTCTTCCAAGTGTCCTGCGCCGGCAACGCGTCGGGCATCTCCAGCATCCGCCCCTGCGCGTCAACCGGTTGGAACCACTGCAGCAAATCGTCGGCGATATCGTCGCGGACCAAGGCCGCGTGTTCAAAAAGTCGCAACCGGGCATCGCCGAAAGTGCGCACCCAACTAGCCAACAGATACCAGGACTCGGTGCGACCGTCGCCGGCGATCAACCGCATGTCCTGCCGCCCCACGGTCAGCCCGGCGTCGGGGCCCAAAAGGCCCTTCAAATAGGCGTTAAAACCGCGATGGTCGCGTTTGTAGGGATAATCCGGTTCGAGATCGTTTTCAAAACGGTCGACGGTGCCGTTGTGATTCATGTCGAGACCGAAGAGAAACTCCGGGCGGTCGGAAAGGTAGCGCAAAAAAGGCTCGGCGTAATCGGGCACCAGATTGAAATTCTGGTTCTGGTCGTTGATAAAGTCGCCATTCTCGTCGTAGCCGGGCCAGGCGCGCTGCGCGTTCGGCTGGAAGGGCCTGGGCCATTCAGGCACCCCGTTGAAATCGTCGTCGTCGTCGACCAGTTCATAAACCTGCGGGATCGCCGCACGATAAAAAATCGTCCCGCCCGGGTCGGTGAGCCAGTAGCTGGTGCCGTAATCGTCGTCGAGCGAAAAGGCCTCGGCAAAGAGCTGCCATGACCAGCGCTGGTAGGCCAACTGCCCGTAGAGCGCACCGGCCGTCTCGACCAGTTGCTGGTGCTTGTCGAGCGCGGGATTGGGGTAGCGCCTGAGGCGACGGTTGAGCGCAACCTCACCCGCAAGCGAAAGGCCGCGCCAATCGGGCATATTCCAATCGACGCCGTAGATCTCGTTGGCCACCGGTAAACCATAACCGACACCGACCAGCCCGGTATTGCTGCGATCCCGCACATTGCCCTCGGCACGCGCGCTGGTCAAAAAGACCGTATTGGCGGCACTGCCGACGCCGTCGGCCTGTAAATTTGAAGCGACCTCGACGCGATAGTCGTTGGCCAAGTTCAACTCCACGCGCGCGCTCTGCAAATCAGCCGAACGCACGCCTTCATAATCGAGCCCCGCCAAATCATAGGCCAGCAGGATATACTCCGAGCCGTCGGCGACCAGTACACCGCCTCGATTAGCGCCGCCCTCGATCTGGGGCAACAAACCAATCTCCGAACCACGTAGTTCACGTCCACTGGTATCGACCAACACGATATCGTGCGCCAACAACACCGCGCCGCCGCCCAAGTCACCAGGCGAGTCGTCCCGTAACCGCACCCAGAGCGAACGCAAAGATTGGTTCTGCGCGATGGTGAGCGTGCCGTTAAGCGGGTTGCCGTTGTTGAGTTCAAGCTGAGTATGCGCGTTATGCACATTGACATAGCTCAACCCCAACCGGGCCAAATCGCCCAGCGCAAGATCAGCGTGGCCGCCCAGCATATGGGTCGCGTTGGTGCCATTGCGCGAAAAACTGCCGGTGCCGGTAGCATCCGCCGCCGAGCCGTTGGGGTCACTAACACGCGAAAGCAGTAGTGTCGCCGAATGCCGCGCCCCCGCCAGATCGAGCCGCAGGCCATTGTAGCGCGGCTTCGAAAAGGTCAGCGGCGTAAAACGCGTGTCGATCTGGTCACCGACCATCAGGCGATAGGCGGTCTGTCCGCGTTCGTCGCCGGCAATAACCAGGCGATTGAAAAAACCACCATAGGCATTAGTACCCCGATTCGTGCCGAAAGCCAGTGCCTCCGAGCTATTGCGTACCTGACGCGTCGGCTGCTTGTTGATCTGGCTGCCCTGCGCCTGCGGCTGCTCTTGGGTCCACGAATAGACCTGCCAACCGCGTCCCACCTGGCTGCCGAGCAGGTCGTAGAAATCGTCGCCTTCGAGCAAACGGTCGACATAGCGGGTATAGGGATAGCGCGCATAATTGCTCGCCGACTGGTACCACGGCTGCCAATAGGTCTCCTGCAGATGGCGAGGCGCGTACCATTTATGAACCTGGGGTTCGACATATTCAAGTTCGAAGCTCGGATAAGACCGTTCCGCGCCCAGCGCCCCCAACGCGCCCCGGCTCGGGCTTTGCGCGCCCGCCGAAGCCCAAGCACCTAATACCAGCAGTAGCCAGAACCACAACCGCGCCATCATCAGTACACCACCCTCACCAGACGCACCGTCTCCGTACGCTGCCTACTGGCGTCGGTGTCCAACCCCAACCGCACCACATACACACCGGGCGACACCAATCGACCCGTATCGTCGCGCCCATCCCATAGTACGCGATGCACACCGCTGGGCCGAGCCTCTTGACGGGAAAGGTCGCGCAGTTGTCGCCCCGAAAGATCGAAGACCTCGACCCGCAGGCGCTTATCGCCCTCAACCGCGAAGATCTTGGCCTCGATCGCGCCCTCGTCGTTGATGCCATCGCCATTGGGCGTCAGAATTGGCGGAGTTACCGTCACGTCTTCGAGCAGACGACCCTCTTCGAGATCGACCACCGCCACCAGCGCCTGGCTGGAGACCAACTCTGTCGCTTCCCCTGCGCTGACTTCCTGTACGCGCGCGGGAAAATCCGTGTGCGAAAGCTCGGCGAAAAACTGGGTGTGGCCGAGAAAAATCTGGGTGCGAAAGCGAATCGCATACAGCGTCGGCTCAGTCACCGGCTCGGCAAAAAACAGATCCAACACACCCTGCTCGCCCGGCACCACCTGCAACGCGCCCGGCCACAAACTCGTACCACCGCCCAAACGCAGCAGATTTTCACTGCCCGCGCGCACCGAGACCAACTCCAATCGCACCGCCGAAGAAGACTGCAACCGGATCCGATCAAAACCCGGGTTGCCCACACGAAATTTCGGCCGCACATAGAGCGTAAACTCCTCCGTCCGTCCCGGCTCTACTCCGCGCACCGGCCACAATTCGGCAAAGGCCTGGTCCACCAAGGGCGGACTGAAGTCCAGGTTCAAATCCAGCAACCGCGCGGCGCGAAACGGGTCGGAGGTTTTCAACCGCACCTCGAATAGCATATAACGGCGCGGCGACGGCGATTTAAAAGCCTCACCCGAAGTGTGGTAAACCTCACTCCAGTTGCTCCAATCCGCACCGGGCAGTTCCTCGATCACCACCGGCCCGCGCCGGTCCTCGCTACGCCGCTCCCAGGTATTCTGCGAGATCTCAGAACCGCGCGGCGTAAAATAATGTGCGATCCGCAATAGCTCGTCGCCCGAGCGGGTGCGCACTTCGACATGCGTATCGCGCGGCGTCTCCGCCGTCCAATGCAACACGCCGAAGAGCGCCGAGCGCCTGAGCTTGACGATCGGCGAGACCATCACCACCTCCGAGACATAACCCTCTCCATAGGCCTGGATCTCGCTGATCTGCCCCTTCTCGTTGTCGCCGGCCGCGAAGGCCAGCCGACGCAAGTCGATATAGCGAACCTCCTGCACGGGAAAGGACTCTTCCACTTGCAAGCGGGCCTCGCGGTTCAACCTTTCGTCAAAGAGCCGCCAAACCAACTCGCCGTCGGGGTTGAGCGAGCCGTCGGCGATGCGCAGCTGATAGGCCGGCGGCGGCTCGCCCGGACTCAGCAGTCGGATGCGATCGAGCCAGTATTTGGCGCCCAAGTCGATCTGCACCTGGTTTTCATCGCGCAAGCGGTCGTATTCGCGCAAAAACTGAAAAGTCGATAACAAGCCGTCGCTAATAGGACGTGTATACCGCTGCTCGTGTCTAGCCCAATCTTCGATCGTCGGCCGCGTTAACCGCGCTGCGTTATCGCCCAACGCGATGACCTCGACCTCGGCAAGCCGCGGGCGTTCGCGCCGATAATGGCGCGGCGGCGCCTGTTCTTCCACGGGCAAGGCGTCGTAGATCCCCTGTTCTACCCGGATCTGCCGACCGGCACGGGTGCGACGAAAATAATCAATCGCACCCCGGTCTACCTCGGGCAACGCCGCATAGGTTTCTTCATCGATTTCACTACCGCGCACCCCGTCCGATTCCAACGCCTCAATGCGCACGATCTGCACGGCGGTACCCGGTAAGTCCTCGACCCCGCGCGGCTCCACCTCGAAGACAAACTCGCGTTCGGTCTTATTCGCGATATTGACCAAGCCAACCCGAAAAAACTCGCGCTGACGCACATTAGTAAAGGTCGTGCGGCCATCGGAGACCATCACGCGAAATTTGAGGAAGGGGTCACCGCTATCGGCGAAGCGCACCGCGATCCGCTCTGCGACAACCACCCGCCCCAAATCGATATCGACCCACCAATCGGCGACCGGCCGGTCCAGCTCAGGCTGCCAATAGGTTGCTTCGTCGCCGTCTATGACAAACGGAGCCTGCTCTATATTAGAACCGGCCGCGTCGATCCCGCCGGTAAGCGTGTCCCCCTCGCTGACATAGCGAAACTGCCCGGCGTTGAGCACCGCGTTGATATCGCGCCGCATAAAACGCGGTTCTACCGTACCGTCGGCGCGGATGATCGAGGTGCCCCTAGGCACCGTCCAATCCTGCCAATGGCCGGCGCGGCTGACCTCAACCCGGTCGCCGAGCAGCCGGTAGCCCTGCGCCGCCGCATCACCACCGAAAGCCAAAAGCCAAACGATTAAAAACCTAATTATGCCAGCCATTACCCTTTTTCAACACTTATTCAAAATGCCTGTACCCAACCAACCTGAGAAACCGCACCTATTACATATAGACGCACATGGTGAATATTGCATAGGACTTTTTTTCTTCGACGCGGTTGACGGCCCGACTCGCTCCCTCTACTATGGCATGGCTATAATAACTGAACCTAATTTTGCCGACCTAAACGGACCCGCACCGGCCTATACGCACGACGGCATAAACCATTACAAATGCAAAACAACATGTCGCGCAAGAGCACGTTTTCCTTGCGCCTATTGTAAAAATTGGACCTAAATATGAAAATCAAAACCATCCACTCGCGCGTGGTGCACACCATCGTCACGGACCTCCTAGCACCGGTGCTACTGGGCCAGGACGCGCGCCAGATATAGGTCATCTGAGAGCAAATATTTTCCGCGATCCGCCTGCATTCGCACACCATGGGTTTTACCGCCGAGGCCATCGCTGGGCTCGATTTCGCGCTGTGGGATTTATTGGGAAAATACCGCCAAGAGCCGGTCTGGAGATTATTGGGCGGCGCCTACCGACAGACCTTGCCCGTCTATTCCTCAGGCATACCCGGCGACACCAGTGAAAAACAGGTGCAACCGCTCGAAGGCATCCTCGCCCACGGCTTCACCACCGCCAAGTGTGGCAGCGGCAACGGCAGCCTGCAAATGCAAATGGATCTCATACGCCCGCTTTCCAAGGCCATGGGCGACCGAGGCACCCTGCTCTACGACGCCATCCGCTTCGCCCACTTCCTACAAGAGCTGGGCAATGTCGAGTGGTTCGAAGACGCGCTGATCCCCGAAGACGCTTCCGGCTACGCCCGGTCTGCGCATCGCGATGGGCGAGACCGAGTGCAACCGCTACACCGCCCGCGATCGCCTGCTGACCCGCCAATGCGACATACTCCTACCCGACGTCTGCCGCGCCGGCGGCATCTGCGAGACCCTGCGCATCGCACAACTCGCCGACACCTTCGGCTTACTCTGGGCCCCGCACGTCAGTATCTCGACACCGCTGCACCTGGCCGCCGGCCTGCACCTGGGCGCCGCCACCCCCAACTTCCTGGTCTGCGAATATCCGACCAGTTTTGACGACAGCCCCATAGGTAAAGCGCTGTGTACAGATTCGCCCGTACCAAAGGACGGAGCAATCGAAGTCACCGACGCGCCGGGTTTCGGTGTTAGCCTCGATGAGGCCCAGGTCGAACAGCTGACGGCGTTAAGCGAGATTCGCACAACTCATTAAGGCACTGTTCAATAACTCGTTTACATAGGAAGGCATTGCACCAACGCAAGGAGCCTTCCATGAGCACGCCCGACCGCCAACGCATCTTCTGGCTTGACGCCGCCAAAGCCTATGGCATGTTCTTGCTCTACTACGGCCACACCGTCGAACGCTTCTACAATGGCGAAAACCAGGCCTCCTTGCTAAGAGACCGACTCATCTACGCATTCCAGATGCCGCTTTCTTCTTTATTTTCAGACCTACCTCTACGGAACCCAACTCGCGAAATATTCCGGTGCCCACTTTCTCGTCAGCACAAAAGATCGCTCACTCAAACACCCATGCGCCGGACCCTTCTCGGCCTGGACCCACTCTTCAGCACTATCAAATGTCGCAAACTCTGCCAACCACACGTGATGCCAATCCGCCCGCGGCGCGATCAGCTTAAAACACTCTAGTCGCATCAAGCCATGCTCTGCGCAAAAAGTCCTCATCGCCTCCACATACGCATCCGTCACCGACTTCTCCCCCGCGACTTGCCCCACCTCCCCCCGTTCAAAAAGCACCGCCACCACACTCCCCCGATCGACATCCAACCTCGGTACCTGATGTGCATCGCCTGGCAACGGGGTCGCCGGTAGGACACCCTTCGCCCAATCCGCACAGTATTCGGGCAACCCACCCCGCGCCAAATAATACTCGTAATACCCGTACCGCCCATAAGACGGCGCCATCTCCGCCTCGATCCATGCCTCGGCCCCCACCAACTCCGGAAATTCAATCAGCCAAAACCGCTCATACGCCCCCTGCGGCGCCATCAAGCGAAACCCTTCCATCCGCCGCATCCCATGCTTTTTTGCAATCGCCAACATCAAGTCGACATGCTCCTGCTCATAAGCCTGCCGCCGCGCCGGCGCTAACCGATGCCAACTCGCCAATCGCCCGCCTTTAAACAACACCGTAACCCCGCCATCTCTAACCATCACACGCTCCTTCCTTTGCGCCCCAACCTATTAAAATTGCCAAAGGGGGTCCACTTCCTTATACAATAAGACGTAGATTGAGATCTATATTCTTATTCCCCAAGATGAAGCTTCAGATGATCGACACCTTATAGCCTTGATCCCAAGCTACCGGAGGAGTGTTTGAGGGTATTCTCTGAGCGGCTTTGCAGTCCCATATTTCACAGGATATGAGACGAGAATGAGCAAGGGGTATTCCCTCAAACACCCTTCCACCCAAGCCCAAGTGCTTTAGAAAGCCCCGCAATGATCATCGACTCCCACGCCTACTGCTTCCAACCCGGCACCCACTCCGCCGGCTTCTCCACCCCCGCCGAACACCTCGCCTGGATACAAACCGCGCAAGGCCTGCACCACCAACCCGCCTGGCGCGTAAACGACCGCACCCCCGCATCATCTGCAGGGCTAGGCGAGGGCCACCCCAACGACTCGTCAAACCTGCCCGACGTCGACTTCCGTATCGACGACGAACGCGGCCGCGTCGTCTGGACCATCGATGGCGAGGACCGCAGCAAACAGTTCTATCCGCCCAACCTACGCAATCTCGAATACACGCCGCACAGCCTGATCGCCGAGATGGACTACGCCGGAGTCGACCATGCGCTGCTGCACACCAACCCCATGCTCGGCCGCGATACCACCTTCCTGGCCGAATGCGTACAACACTACCCCGATCGCCTGCACTCGATGGCACCGGTCGACGAGTGGCGCATTATCGACGAGACCGACCAGGTCGTCGCCGAACTACAACAAGCCATAGTCGAGCGCGGCCTGCACGCCATAAAATTCAACACCCGCCCCGCCTACCAGCGCAGTCCGCAAGCCTGGGACGACGGCCCCTACCGACTCTTCTGGCAAGCGGCGACCGCGTTACACGTGCCGATCTTTTTTACCTTGGGCACCGGCCCGGGCAGCGCGGCGGGCGCGACCTCCGGCCGCGAAAATATCCAGGGCTGTCTCGACGAGCAACAGACCCTAATCAATTGGATGCAGCGCTACCCCGACACCGTCTGCAGCCTGACACACGGCTTTCCTTGGCGGGTTTTCCTAACCGATGACGGGATCGAATTGCCCAACGATATCTGGACACCCTTCGAAAACCCCAAGCTTAGCCTCGAAGTCTGCTTCCCGGTGCGCATCGGCGACCTTTTTGACTTCCCCTATCGGGAAGCCCAACCAACATTGAAATTAATGGTCGAACAAATTGGCGCCGACCGCCTGCTCTGGGGCACCGACATGCCCTTCCAAAACCGCTTTTGCACTTATCGCCAGTCGCGACAATGGATCGAGAAATATTGCGACTTCCTCAGCTCTGACGACTTGGCGCAAGTTATGGGCGGCACCGCTCGGCGCATTCTGAATCTATAAAAGGAGAAGCTGAAAAAGATATGGACTGGGAAATTAAAAAACGCGGCCGCGTCACCTATTATCGCAAGAAAAGCAACGAGCTTTTTTCCGACCTGGTCGTCGAAGAGCTCGACAACGGCGACCTCAAGATCCGTTTCGTCGGCATGACCGGCGCACTGGCCGCCACCAACGAGCTCAGCTTGGACGAAGTCGCGCGCATGGACCCCGAACGCGAGATTCCGCGTATCTTCGACACCTGGGAAATGTACGTGCGCGAAGCCGGTATCTGCGAATCGCTCGCCGAATTGGACTTTCTCGAAATCCATTCCTTCGGCGCAGCCCCCAAAGGCCCGAGCCCCATCACCGAGCCGGAAAAATACGCCGCCGAGAAAAAGCGCATCCGCCAGGACTACTCGCAAGCCTATGCCAACTACTGGAAGGAGAAAATGCCCGACAATGGCCTGCCCGTGCGTTTTACTGTCTATCTCGAAGAGCTGCCCGATGTCGACGCCAGCTACGAGTTCGGGGCCGTGGCGCTATTGCAAAAGTGATGAAAACGCTATTGGCGGTAATAGCGCTCATCTTTTGCGGTTGCGCCCCATTTTTTCTGCAAAAAAATATCGAACGCGATATCGGCGACAAGCGCGTACTCCTGCAGGGTTTCTACTGGGAGTCATATCGCCACGGCCACCCCGACCGCTTCCCCG
>JABHFS010000141.1 GCA_018672475.1 Gemmatimonadota bacterium
GACGTGTTGGCTAGAGCCACCCGTCCAGCCGTTATTTCTGCAAAGCGATCTCCAGCCGAATGGACCGCCAGCGATTGGCAGCAACTCGCAAACGACCGCGTAGATCTCTTCAACGAGCAGGCGCTTGCCGAGCAATTCGACTACGCCAACTATCTGCAAGACGGCTATATCGTCCTCAAGGGTATTATGACACCCCAAACCATTGAGGCTTGGACCACCGCCCTGCAAGACGGCCAACAACTCAATGACGCATTGCTACAATCCGACTGGCAGCAAATAGACTGGCTCGGCCTGGGCTGCGAGTTCCCAGCCCAAACGCTTGCGCCAATCGCCATCGAGCGAGCGCTCGGCAATAGCCAAGCCATACCGCAGCGAGACAACGAGGCCGGCATATTGACCCTACGGCGCCACAGCGTGCTCGCTGAATATTTCCCCGCCGGGCATATCCCTTACTTGATGGGCGTGCTCATGCACCCGCAAATGCTGTCACTGCAACAGATGTGCCTCGACAGCGACGCGGTCTATTTCGACCATAACCAGCTATTAACACGAGCGGCCGGTTATGGCGGAGGCGCTTGGCACAGTCATCGGATCGGCGCCGGCCACGACGATTGTGGCATCGCTGCCCCGAACGAATACCGGGCCCAGCCCAACGCCAACCTCTGCCTCTTTTATCCGCGAGGTTTTGCCGCCGAAGACGACGGCGGGCTGAAAATCATCCGCGGAAGCCACTTCTTTCGTGAACCGAGTGCTTGCCAGGCCGCCACCGACGAAGAAATGTGCGCAGGCTGGCTCAAGGGACGGGTCCACCCCGTCACCGGCGCGCCGCTAGCGATCGAACATCTCGAACTGCCACCAGGCTCGGTGGTCTGCTGTCTTTCACACGCCGCCCACGGCGTCGCCGCCAAGGCCGCTTATAGGCAAAGCCGCTGGTGTTCCCTGCACTGCTATAAGAAGCCCGACGACAAAACCGGCGATGTGCAGCCGCCAAGCGCCGTGCCACCACTTTGGGCGCTGAAAGCACAACGCGGCGAATTGCCCGATGTGCTCAGCAAACTTTTGCGACCTAGCTTTGATCGCATACTGACCGGCGGACGAGTCGAGCCCCACGAAATATGAGCCCAGACTATACGCGCGCGCTGCGCGCCAACCTTTGGAAACTCTACCTCATCCAGATCTGCCGCTGGTTTCTGCTGCTGATGCCGGTATTGGTGTTATTCTACCAGGAAAACGGGCTGGACCTGCAAGATGTCTTTATTGTGCAAGCGTTTTACTCTGTATGCATCATCGTCTTCGAAGTGCCCTCGGGCTATTTCGCCGACCGCCTCGGCCGCCGACAGTCAATGCTCATCGGGACAGTCTCCGCCGCAATCGGCTTCGGTATCTACGCCTTTTCCCATACCTTGCCCGAAATCCTCTGCGCACAGTTTTTTATCGCCATCGGCGGCAGTTTCATCTCGGGTTCGGATACGGCGCTGCTCTACGACACGCTGATCGAACTGAAACAGGCCGATCAATATCAACGCATCGCCGGTCGCCTCGGCTCCATCGGCAATTTTTCGGAGGGCATCGCCGGCCTGCTCGGTGGCCTGCTGGCCCTGCTCAGCTTGCGCACCCCCCTTTATTATCAAGCGGCGCTGATGCTGGTGGCGATTCCCTTGGTCTGGTCGCTGACCGAACCCGAACGCCACACCGGCGAGCGCAGCGAAAGCACCTTTAAGGCCATAATCGCCATTGTCCGCTACGCCCTGCACGGCCACGCGGAAATAAAATGGCTGATCCTGTACTCCTCCCTCGTCGGCAACTCGACACTGACCATCGTCTGGCTGGTCCAGCCCTACTTACAAGCCGTAGACCTGCCCTTGGCGTTTTTCGGCGCCGCCTGGGCCGCGCTGCAATTCTCGGTGGGTCTTTTCGCGATCAACGCCTATCGGATCGAAAGCTTGCTCGGGCGGCGCAACGCCCTGATTTCACTGATCCTGCTCTCCTCCGCCGGCTATCTGCTACTGAGCCAATTCCAGACGCTATGGGCCACCGCATTTCTCTTCATCTTCTATCTCGTCAGGGGGATCAACGGCCCGGTCCTCAACGACTATATAAACCGCTGTGTCAGCTCGGACATCCGCGCTACAGTATTGTCGGTCAAAAGCCTAGTCGGGCGGGCGATGTTTGCGTTGTTGGGGCCGCTGGTCGGCTGGATCAACGACAGTTATTCGCTGAGCGCGGCGTTTCTGGCCTGCGGAGTGATATTCTTGACCTCCGGCGTATTCTTTTTAGTATGCCTTCAGCGAAACAAATTACTTTAAGCACCAAAAGCGACGGACGACGCCGTACTGCGGCCGGAAAAACCACAGCACTGTCGGCAGGCGCCATCTGTGCTACGAGATAAGTTGAGAATACCAGCGAAACAATCGCGATTCGATTCCCAATCGCACGTTTAATCATTATGCCCATCTTTTAGTACATAGTGATACAGAACTTATATATAGCGTCTACTACCGCGAACCGCCAAGCTGATCTCTGATTAATGATAACTCCAATTTATAGTTTATAGTGCAATAAGCACCTTTATATCAGCAAACTCCCGCAGATCCCAGATGGCCAAAACCAAGATCATAGTGCTCAAAGGCAATAAAGAACGCACCGCCAACCTCACCACGATTCTCGAGCGGGTGGGGAAATACGATTCATCCGCCTCGGACAACCCACGTCAATTAATGGACCCTATGGACGGCAAGGGTGAGGTGAAATTGGTCATCACCAATCCCACCATCGCTCGCCTGCTCGCCCGGCGTTGCCACCCCCGGCCCAAGACCTCGCAGCGCATCGCCTTTCGCGGCACCATCTTCGCCGCCGACCTGCTGCACGACATCGACAAAGTGCTGATGACCGAGTATTTCGCCGAGGAAATCGCCGAGGACGCCAGTTACGGCATGTTGCGCTCCGACGGCGCCCCGCCGGAAGTCGACGAGGCACTCTTTCGCAAAAATGGCATCAGCAAAGAGGACTTCGACAAATGGGCGCCCGAAATCCGCGACGATATCGCCGTCACTTTCGCGACACTCGGCGGCGCTTAAAATCCTTCTTCCCCTTGACCGCATCCCCTGCTGGTCCCGTAATTAGAAGCATTTTGGGTAAGGAGATAGTATGCGAGCGGCACAATTGACAGCCCCCCGCCAGTGGGAACTCATCGAAACCGACAAACCGGAACCCGTCGACGGCCAGATATTGGTGCGCATGGAGCGGGTAGCAGTCTGCGGCAGCGACCAACCGCCCTTCTGCGGCGTGCACAAAGGCTATCCGCAGCCCATCGGCACTACTGGGCACGAGGGGCTAGGGATCGTCGAAGCTTGCCCCTCCGGCCGCTACCAGGAGGGTGAACGGGTTTTGCTCTGGGGCTTCGACCGCGGCCTTTTCCAAGAATATGTCTTAGCAGACGACAAGGGGGGCTGTATCCGGCTGCCCACCGACTTGCCCGAAGAAAAAGTACTTATGAGCCAACTGTTGGGCACGGTCATCCACAGCTTCTACAAACTCGGCAATATTATCGATCAGGACGTCCTCGTTATCGGGCAGGGGCCGGTAGGCCTACTCTTCAACGCCGTACTGCGCAATTTGGGCGCCCGCCGCATCATCGCCCTCGACAAGCTTGACTATCGTCTTGAAGTCGGCCGCCGGATGGGCGCGACACATGTGATCAACCCCGCACAACAAGACCCGGCCACCGCCGTCGCACAGATCACCGGCGGCGCCATGGCCGACCTCGTAATAGAAGCCGTTGGCATCACCGATACGCTGAACCTCGTCCCCTCTCTTTGTCGGCGCAACGCCCAAGTCATCTGTTTTGGCGTCCCCGACAAAGAGCATCACGAAGGACTCTGCAACATCAGAGTACTCGATATGCTGCGCCAGGAGTTGCGCCTAACCTTTTCGGTCGGCCCCGACCCAGACCGCGATTACCGACCGGCGCTCGACTGGATCATGCAGGACCGCATTGACGTAGCCCCGATCGTCAGCCATATCCTTCCCTTCGACCAGATCCAACAGGCCTTCGTTATGGCCTTTGACGAGCCCGAACCGCACCAGGCTCTTAAAATCGTGCTCAACCTTTCCTCACCCTTCGCGAATAAAGGCTGATCACCATGCGCAGACAATTCGTAATTTTTTCTATTATCGCCATAGCCGGCACTGCGGCCATCGCCCACTTCGCCTGGCCCCCCTTCTGGTGGGCACTCGTCGTCATCGCGCCCTTGGTCGTACTCGGCCTCTACGATATGCTGCAGGCCGAGCACACCATAGTGCGCAACTTTCCGCTCGTTGGCCGGGCCCGCTACTTTATGGAGGCGCTGCGCCCCAAGATCTACCAATATTTCATCGAATCAGATATCGACGGCACACCGATCAGCCGCATCTTCCGCTCCGTGGCCTATCAACGTGCAAAGGGGATGGCGGACACCGTGCCCTTCGGCACCGAGTTAGATGTCAACAACGTCGGTTACGAGTGGATGAACCACTCCCTGGCTGCCCATAACCCGCAAGAAGCCGACCACGACCTGCGGGTCAAAGTCGGCGGCTCCGACTGCACACAACCCTACAACGCCAGCATCCTCAATATCTCGGCGATGAGCTACGGAGCGCTGAGCAAAAATGCGATCTTGGCCTTGAATGGCGGCGCACAAATTGGCAACTTCGCACACAATACCGGTGAAGGTTCGATCAGCCCCTACCACTTAGAGCCGGGCGGCGACCTAATCTGGCAGATCGGCACCGGCTATTTCGGCTGCCGCAGCCCCGAGGGCCGTTTCAGCGAAGAACTCTTCGCGGAAAAGTCACAGGGCGAAACGGTGCGCATGGTCGAGATCAAACTGTCCCAAGGCGCCAAACCCGGCCACGGCGGCATCCTTCCGGCCAGCAAAAATTCTCCCGAGATCGCCGCGATCCGCACCGTCCCCCCCCATACCGACATCATCTCACCGCCATCCCATACGGCCTTTTCCACGCCCTTAGAAATGGTGGCGTTTATCCAAAAATTGCGCGATCTATCCGGTGGAAAACCCGTCGGCTTCAAGCTCTGCGTCGGCATACGCAGCGAGTTTTTGGCTATCTGCAAGGCGATGATCGAGACCGGTATCAAACCCGACTTCATCACCGTCGATGGCGGCGAGGGCGGCACCGGTGCCGCGCCAATCGAATACTCCAACTCCGTCGGGTTTCCGCTCAACGACGGCTTGGCCTTCGTCGTGGACGCACTAGTGGGCTTTGATCTAAAAAAAGATATCCGCGTTATCGCCTCGGGCAAAATATTCACCGGTTTCCACCTGCTGCGCGCGTTGGCCATGGGCGCCGACATGAGCAATAGCGCCCGCGGCATGATGCTGGCCCTCGGCTGCATCCAGGCCCTGGAATGCAACAAGAACAACTGCCCCACCGGCATCACCACGCAAGACACGCAACTGATGGCCGGCCTAGTCGTCTCGAACAAACGCCAGCGGGTCGCCAATTACCACCACCAGACAGTCAAGAGCATCGCCGAACTATTGACGGCATCCGGCCTCGACCATATCGATCAACTCAGTCGCACGCATATATACCGCCGCGTCAGCGCCCAGGCCGTCGCCCGCCTCGACGAAATCTACCCGTATCCGGAAACCGGTTGCATGCTTAAAGGCGAGGCGCCCGAGCGCTACGATAGCGATTTGACGCAAGCGACCTCCGGCAGTTTCGGCGCATCCTGCCCGATGCCGATCCTGGGATAAGGGAGCAGCTTTATGAAAGTCACCGACATCGAAGTCCACGAGATCGCGCCCGAATACCACGACTGGATCGCCTACCCGCTCAACCACTACTACGGCCCTACGCGCCGTACCGTCTATGTCGTGCATACCGACAATGGCCTTATCGGCCTCGGCGAAGGCGGCGGCGCGCCCGAAGCACAAGAAACAATCGACCGCTACCTCGGCTCCAACCCCTTCGCATGGGTCGGCGACGAGACCTCGCTGGCTTTGGGCACGGCGATGTACGATCTGATGGGCCAAGCCGCCGGGGTGCCGGTCTACCAGCTCTTCGGCCAGAAGCAACGCGCCTGGGTCCCTGTCGGCTCCTGGACCGTATCGACGCACCCCCAACATATGGCCGAGGCGGTAAAGCGCTACGCCGAGGCCGGCTACACCTGGCTCAAATACCACCTCTCGCCCTTCGAAAACGTCTTCGACCAGACCGAGGCGATGCAGGCCGTCGCCCCGCCCGGCTTCAAAATCCACTACGACTTCACCATGCACGGCACCGACGACCACATGCCCGAGCTACTGGACAAACTTGCGGAGTATCCGGTTGCCGGTTGCTTTGAAGACGCCTTGCCGCCCGGGGATATTGAAGGCTATATCGACCTGCGCAGACGCTCGAAATTGCCGATTGTATTACACCATTTTCCGATGGGCGCGACCTATGAAGTCCTTATGCAACCGGCCGATATCTACATGATCGGACACGCGAAAATCGGCGACGCGCAACGCAAAGCCGGGCTTTTCGCCGCCGCCGGCAAACCCTTTATGTTGCAAAATGTCGGTGGCGGCATCACTCGCGCGATGGTCGTACACATGATGGCCGCCTTCCCAACCGCCACCTTCCACTGCCACAACGACTACGAGACATGGGCGACCGATGTGGTTAAGGAGCGTCTGGACCCCATCAATGGCTTCGTCAGGGTGCCGGAAAAACCAGGTCTCGGGCTGACACTCGATCGCGATGAGCTGGAACGGCTGAAAAACCTGCCATTGCCGTCACAAGACAAATGGATAATCAAATCGCGTTTCAAAAATGGCACCCGCATGTTTAATATCGCCGATCCGGACAATTCGATCTTTATGGTCCGCCCCGACCATAAAAAGCTGATACCAATGAGTTATGCCGCTCCAATCGAAACGGAGTATTGGGACGACGACGGATCTGATGAATACCGAGAGTTGTTCCGTCGGATTGAGCGCGAAGGCATAGTACTGGAGCGAAATTAATCATGTACAACCACCAGCCTCCCGAATATCATTGCCCGTTCTGCGCCGAGCAGAACGACCCCGACAGCCGAGGCTGGCGCAGCAACCGCATAGGGCCCACACTATACTAGAGCCTTACCAAGGGCAACTGCCTGATGATGCCCAAAGCCCACCACCAAAATTTCTGAGGTCCGGTTGCGGGGTACCACGCAGAGTTTTTCGGAGAGGGTGGGGAGTAAAAGCACCTAGCCCGGGCAGCGCGAGGGGAATGGCCGCGAGGGAGCGTGCCGCCAGCCGTGCCCTAAGGGGCGACGGCCCCGGGAACTAAAAATACCCGAAGACGCCGCCCGCAATCAGACCGTCCACACCCCATTATAATGGCCGCCAGTCTTATATCTGTAGTATTTTACTGTCTTTATCTGCCTACTTCACCAGCACCATCTTGCGCGCCTGCCGCACCGGCCCTGCCTCCAACAGATAAAAGTACATCCCACTCGACACCGACCGGCCCCCATCGTCACGACCATCCCATACCGCCGTATAAAAACCTGCACGATGGCTGTCGTCGTCGATCAACGTTTTCACCTTGCGCCCCAACACGTCGTAGATCGCCAACCGCGCTATGCCGCTATGCGGCAGGGCGTAATCGATACTGGTCGAAGGATTGAAGGGATTAGGGAAATTCGCGCCGAGGAAATAAGCCTGCGGCAATAGCCGCGCCGAACCGAGATGTTCGACCCGCCGGCTCTGCCCTTGGCCTCGACCGACAAAGGCCGCCGCCAGATCAAGGCGGGCTTCGTTAGCCGAGCCAATTAACCGGAAGCGCATCTCGGCCAATAGGCCCTCGCCAACGACAACATCACCGGCGACGATACCATTGCCGATAACAATTTCACCCGGTTCGTCCTGTAATACGCGCAAGAGCGGTGCCTGTCGTCCATCACTCGCCAGCCAATGTTGCTCGTCAACCATTTCCAGCTCCTCAAAGGCCAACAACAACGGATCATATCTCACCACCGCGCCAAAAGCCCGCATCTGCTCAACACCCCCCGCCCAAAGCCTTACCCGCACCTGACCCTCGTCAGATTTCGCCCCACCTCGGGCGTCCAGTGCGAAAAAGGCCCGCGGGGCGACCTCAAGGGCCGAAGCCCAGCGTTTCGACGCAGTACTCTTGCCAAAATTGTCGACGAAGGTGAAGAAGTCGGTGAAATCAACGGTGCCGTTCTTGTCCAAGTCAAAAGAAGCGGCGGTGCCCTCGGCCTTCTTACCGAAGTTATCAACAAAGAGGAAGAAGTCATCGAAATTGACCGTCTTGTCGCCGCTGAAGTCACCCGGTAGATCAGGCGCCTTGCGCTGAGTGATAAACTGCCGGGTTGCCGAATAGGGACCAAACAAACCGCCCTCCACCGCCCGCACCCGCCAATAGAAGGTCGTATTCTCCCCCAATTCGCGATCGACCGTCCAACCGGTTTTGCCCACGTCGTCCTCACCAGATCCCTCGACAATATCCGACGCCGAAGCCGCGACCGTGGCGAAGAGCGAATCCGTCGATAACTGCACCGTATAGGTCAGAGTCGCCTCGCTCTGAAAGGACGTCGCATTGCGAAAAACCAGCTTCGGACTCAACAGACTACCTTGCACACCGGAAGGCTGCGGAGCCGACGGAGCCGCTGAGGCGGTCGGCTGCGACTTGATCGTGTCGGCAGCAACACTCTCATTGGGCGTCGAGGCCCGGTCAACAGCCGTCACCCGATACTCATAATCTGTACCATTCGTCAACCCTAGATCCACATAGGTCGTATCCTCCATCCGCGTGGCCAACGTCTCGAACTGGCCAGCAAGCAAGCGCCGATAAATATTATAACCTGCCAAGTCCACCTCACTATTGGCCCGCCAAGCCAAAACAATTTGCTGCGAACCGGGTGTCGCCTGTAAACCAACGGGAGCGGCCGGAGGGAGTATATCAGCCGCCGAAAGCGTACTAAAACTCAGCACTGCGCTCTCGGTCGGCGGGTTATTTGCCCGGTCAATAGAACCGGCCTTGTAATAATATTTGCTACCTGGCAACAAATTGGTCAGCGAAATTTCGTGCACCGCCACATCTTTGGCGTCGCCGACCTTAGTTCCCAATAACAACGAGTCGGTACCGAATTCGACGAAACTGTCGGCCAATTCATCGCTCTGCCAGCGCACGATCGCCGACGAGTCTGCCGCGACCGCCAACAGGCTCGACAAAGCAGGTGATGTCAAATCGGCGGTCGCATCGGTCACCAAGCTATCGATCGCGCTCTGCGTCGGGCCATTGTTATTGAGATCGGTTGAAGAGACGCGATAATAGTATTTGGTGTTGGCCATGAGGTTCGTCAGCGAAATCTCGTGCGTAGTGCCGATCGTCGGAAATTTGCGCAAAGTCGTGACGCTGTCGGTGAGTCCAAACGTTATGCGCGCGGTCGCCACTTCGTCGGTCTGCCATTTGATCGTCGCGCTCTTGTCGTTCTTATAGATCACTGAAGGAGCGACCTTGATCGTCGGAGCCGTCACATCCACTTCCGTAGAGGTGATGAATACGCCATCGGTGCTCTCGGCCGGGCCATTGCCAACCGCATCAGTCGACGAAGTCTTGAAATTATAAGAGGTGCCCGCTTCGAGATTGCTCAGCACCAGTTTATGTTGCGCCGAGTTCTCGCCCGAGCGCACGCTTTCGTTCAAGGTGGTTTTGCCGAAGCGCACCTGACTTGTCGCCGGCTCGTCCGTCGTCCATTCAATCACCGCCGCATTGTGGGCTCTCGAGGTGATCGTCGGCCCGGTGAGGATCACCGGACGCTGTGTATCGGGGTCGCTGTCGGTGACGAAGGAGCCCGCACCGCCGGGCGGCTGTTCGACGCCAGCGCGCTTGGCGGCGGCCGCGCCCGGCGTGAAGGTCACCTTCTTGCCATTCGCGCCAGTGCTCTCGATGCGAAACTGGTAATTTGTGCCCGGATCGAGACCGGCTAGGGTCACGATATGCTCGTGCGAGAAAATCGGACTACCGTCGGGCGCCAAATCCGATACGGAAAACTCGTCCGAAGTACCGTAGGTGCTTCCCTGTGTGCCGAAAAAAACCTTACCGGTTGTCTCAACATCAGTCACCCATTCGAGCACCGCGATCTTGTCGCGAGCAATGACCTCCGGCCCCTCAATGATAATCGGCGCCAACGAATCGCTCGCCGCCGAAGTCGTAAACTGCCAATCGAAACTCCACTGGTTGGTGCCGCGCGGGTCGGTGCTGAACGAGTCACTCTTGGCGGTAAATGCGGTGATCCGATAGCGGTAGGTCGTATTGGCTTTGAGTTTTTTTAGGTTGATCAGGTGGCTGCGCAGTGTTTTGCTCGTCGACACCGAATCTTTGTATAGCTTGCTCGTGGTAGTGCTATTAGCGACATTGGCGCGAAAATTGTCGATACGGGCGTAATCCACCCGCAACTTCACGCTCTGGTTGAATTCGGCGCACACCACCGCGCTAGTGGGGGCGACCACCTCGAACGGCGGGAAGATCATCTGCACCGGCAATTGGCCGCTGCGCGTGAACAGCGTCAGCGTTTCCGCGTCCTCCAGGTCCGCACCGACAGCCAGCCCCTCCAGCCCGACGGGTGCCGAAGCGACCGTCACCTCGTATTCGGTGCCCGGCTGCAAACCGGTAATTTCAATATCGTGCACGAAATCACCCTCCCAGTCGAGCGTGTCTGCTGCGACGACCTGTCGGTCCGTTGCGTTGCGCACGATATAGCGGGCGTCGGTCGGTCGATTGGTCTCCCAGAATATGAAGGCCTCCTGCAAATCAGTTTCGTAGTCGAGGTCGAGTATGACCGCCGGGCGCAGATCGGCGGCGCGGCGGGTGCGAAAGGACTCTTCGTACGCTTCGGTCGAAAAGCCATCGACGCTAACCGAGCGCACCTGTATCTCATAGTCGGTGTCGGCCTGCAAGCCGGTAAGTGTAGCAACATGTTCGAAGAGCGCGTCGAAATCCGACTCATCGACAGGGCTCGGCGTGGCCGTCTGCCAAACGCTCGCGCCCTCGGGTCTGTAGTAAACCGTGTCTGCATTACTGGGTTCAGCCGTCTCCCATTCGACGACCGTCCGATTGAAACCCGGCTCAATAAAGACATAAAAGATCTCATTCTCGAAAATGCCGCTGTCCTCTTGGAAGAGGATATAATCGTCTTCGTCTACAATGCCGTCGTCGTTGAGATCTGCACCCTCCACCCCATCGATCCACTGGGAGAGGAAGAAATCCTCTTCATCAAAAAACCCATCGCCGTCGACATCGTCGGTATTCTCATCAAAGAGCCACTCCAACAACGCAAAATCTTCTTCATCGAATTCACCATTGCCGTCCCAGTCGATCAAATCGTCGCTGCCTAGCCATTCATCAAAACCACCCGTGTTTGGATCAAAAAATGGGTCATCGACGATCTCGTCTTCAAATTCGATAAAATCCAAGAAATCTTCGTCGTCAAGAAATTCCTCGTCCAATAACTCATCATCGGTCAGCTCGTCATCTGCCAGCTCACCATCCAACAACTCATCATCCAGCAACTCATCTTCTAATAGCTCATCTTCTGTCAGCTCATCGTCCAACTGCTCGTCATCCAACAACTCATCTTCTAATAGCTCATCTTCTGTCAGCTCACCGCCCAACAACTCGTCATCCAACAACTCATCATCCAACAACTCATCATCCAACAACTCATCTTCTAATAGCTCATCTTCTGTCAGCTCATCGTCCAACTGCTCGTCATCCA
>JABHFS010000142.1 GCA_018672475.1 Gemmatimonadota bacterium
AGTTATGCCGGGCATCGACGGTTTCGAGACCTGTCGCCGGCTCAAGCAGGATGAGAGGACGCAGGCGATCTCCGTGATCTTCCTCACCGGCCTCAACGACGTCGAGCACCTGGCCGCCGGTTTTGCCGCCGGCGGCGCCGATTATATCACCAAGCCCTTCCGCAAGGAAGAGGTGCTGCTGAGGGTCGAGATGCATCTGGAGCGGGCGCGGTTGGCGCAGGCGCTGGTGGAACAAAACGCTGCGCTGCAACAAGAGATCGCCCAGCGCCAGCAGCTCAGCCGCAGCATCGTCAAGGAATATGATTGTACCGCTGGCGAAAATATCTATGCCCGCCAAGCTATTATCAACCGTGCTCCAACATTACCCCATATTTTTCTAAAAGGCCCTTTATAATCCCTATGCATCGGCAGACCGACGACGACGAATATCGCAGTCTACGATTGTCGCAGGGGTATGGTCTGTCGGGCCGATCGAGGTTGACGGGTTTGACGGGTTTGACGGGTTTGACCGCAGCGAGTAATTTATTCGGGATAAGAACCCCCAAATCACGTTGTAGAGCGGTCGATCTGACGACCTGACAAAAGAGGAGTCATGCCATGGCAGCACCCCGTGTTGATCTCTACGGTATCATTCACAAGATGCTCCGCGTTGAACTCTTCCAGACGGCGAGTCTCATCGGGACTACAAACTTTGCGGATCCGCAAACGCGGGCAGAAACGGCAGCCCTTTTTGGGCGCACCAAAGCGTTTTTGGACGAACACGGAGGACACGAAGACGATTTCGTGGAACCGTCGGTACGAGAGGTTAACCCGGACTTGGCGGCGCGGCTCGAGAAAGACCATATAGGGTTGGACGCCCAACTCGAATCATTGGTTGAGCTTCTGGGCCAAATCGAAGAGACCGAGGGGGAAGCGGCTGTCGGATTGGGGGCCCAACTGCACAAGGGCTACAGCGATTTTATCGGTGTCTATCTGACGCACATGTCGTGCGAGGAGACCGAGGTCAACGAGACGCTCTGGGCCCATTACACCGACGACGAATTAGTGGAAATTCGGGACAGATTGCAGGGTTCGATCCCGCCGCCGCGCTTTGCCGAGTGGTTTGCCTTGATGGTGCCAGCGATGAACCTCCAAGAGCGGATCGGTGTGCTGACCGGGATCAAACTCAACGCACCGCCACCGGTCTTCGACGCCATGAGTGGAGTGGCAAAAGAAGCGATCGGAGAAGATGCCTGGGCCCAAGTTGCGGGCGCGCTTCCTTAAAGAGGGCGATAAGACTCCAATACGGATTGACCGAACCTCCTAAAAGGCCCTTTATAATTCCTATGCATCCCCTGAGGCGGCACACCGGCAAAGAGATTGCACTCTACCAGCAGGCCACATCCGACCCCCGAGTCGGACAGCGTATTGACATTCAAAATCCAGCTACAGCACAATCCTCTTCTGATCCGTCCTGTCTACTAGTGACAACCAGGCTACCTTTGCGATCGATCACTGGTCAGAACTTGTCCGCCCTGCTGTTGTCTTAGGTTGCACAAAACCCACCATCGACAGATAGCATTGCTCCCGTCATGAAAGTGTTGCCTTCGCTGCACAGGAATAATACTGCTTGGGCGATTTCTTCCGGCTTGCCAAACCGTCCCATGGGGTGATAGTTGACAAAGGTCTCGATCGCGCCATCTATTCCCTCCTCGTCCACGCCTGCTTCGACCATTTCCGCTCGAGACTTGTCGAGCAACGGTGTCTCACAGGTACCAGGGCATACAGCGTTTACTCGTATGCCCTGGCCAGCATATTCGAGCGCCATGCTTCGCGTTAGCTGCGTGATCGCCCCCTTGCTTGCATTGTAGGCGGCCAGACCGGGCACCGCTTTCAAGCCGACAATAGATGAATTATTGACAATACACCCTTTACCTTGTGCAAGCATGTGGGGCAGGACCTGCTTCGACATGAAGAACGTACCGCGCACATTGATGTTGAAAATCTCATCCCATATTTCGGTGCTGGTTTCGTGCGTCATACCACCATGAAGAATTCCGGCATTGTTGAACAAAATGTCGATGGCTTGGTATTGCTCAACGACATGTGTTACGAGAGAGGCACATTCATCTTCGTTGGATACATCACCCACATAATAGTTCAACGACAGATCTTGTTGTGCTGCTTCTGCTACGGCAGCCTTCAATTTGCTCTCTGTGCGACCTGTAATTATCACGCGCGCGCCCTTGGCCGCGAAGAGGAGGGCTGTTGCTTTGCCAATTCCCTCGCTGCCACCGGTAATTATGCTGACTTTCTTGTTGAGTTCCACGGATGATATTTCCTTTGTGTTGGGATTAGTATTTCGATCGGCTTCTCGATGTAGGTGCTGATGTTAGCCTTCGCATAGACGAAACCATATTGAGCCAGTTTAGCCGAGGTGGAGGAACCAGCGGTTGGCCTAATCGACCACCGAATAAAGCACTTGGCGCTTGAACTTCTGGGCATACGGCACGAGATGTTCTACCGACTGCATCATGTAGACTGCAAACAACTCCTCTTTTGGATCGACCCAGAAATAGGTGCCGGCATAGCCGGCCCAATAATACTCGCCGACTGATCCTATCATCGGGTTAAACAAAGCGGTCGCCCGAGGCCCCTCGGTGCGAACCGCAAAGCCAAGTCCGAACCCGTGGCTCTGGCCGGGCATAAATAAGGCCCCATGATCGATTCTATCACCTATATGATCCATCGTCATCAGCTCGACGGTCTTGCGGCCGAGGATGCGCACCCCGTCCAATTCGCCGCCGTTCAACATCATCTGGAGAAAGCGCGCGTAGTCGCGCACCGTCGATGTGAGCCCCTGTCCCCCTGCCTCAAATTCCACCAGCTTGAGGGGATTGGTATATTGAAGAATCCGTCCTTCCCGGTCTTTATCGAAAGGCTGGGCGAAGCGATCAGCCTTGCCGGGCGCTACGTTGAACGAACTGTCTTTCATGTCGAGCGGCTTCAGGATTCTCTCCTGAAAGAATTGCTCTAGCGTCATTCCAGCCACCACTTCAACCAGTCGGCCCAACACATCGGTCGAGCGACTGTACTGCCAGGTCGTGCCTGGCTCATACTTGAGCGGAAGCTTACTCAGGCAGGTCACTAGCTCCGCGTTGCTAATTCCTAGGTCGTTCGCCCCGCCATCGAGATACATTTGCTCCACTATAGTGCTACCCGGATGGGGTAATAAGAAGGCGTAGGTGAATCCGGAGGTGTGGCGCAATAGATCCAGCACTGTAATCGGATTGGCGGCTGTCGCAGTAACGATCGCGGCCATGTCGCTTGCATCGTGCGCATTGGTTGCGACCTGCATTTCCGTCAATTCAGGCAGATAATTGGCGATTGGATCGTCCAAATTGAGCCGGCCTTCCTCCACTAGTATCATCACCGCGACGCTGGTAATCGGTTTGGTCATGGAGTAGATGCGAAAGATTGTATCCCGCGACATTGTCGCACCACTGCTGGGATCGCGTACGCCGTAAGATTCGTAATAGGCGATTTTCCCCCGCCGAGCGACGAGTGCCACATAACCGGGAATCTCTCCCTCATCGACGCCATCTTGGAGTACCGAACTCAACTTCGCCAGCCGATCGGAGGAAAGTCGCACCGATTCTGGCGCCGCTTGAGGCAGTTCGTCGGCATGGACAATCGCCACGGTGCATAGCACCAAGGCTAGGATCAACAGACGTTTGAATCGTAACACAATCTTCTCCTATCTGATAGGAATGGCCGATCGAAGGCGTGCCCGTGGTCAAAAGAGATTATCGTATTTGCGGAGTTGGGTGGCATTCGATTTTTTTGCTGTGGTGAGGCGGTAAACAACAACCCTCGGCTAACGTTGGTTAGCCGAGGGACAACCGTACAGGCACGTATATCGACGGCAAGTAATGACTGTGCGATCAGGGCTTACCGCAATTGGCTATTATTCGTCTAGTGAATACAGTTTTACGTGCGCTTTCTTTAGGAAAACGTCTACCTCAATTTCAACATAATTCTGATCACCGTTACTTGCATTGTCCAAACTGAATATTTTTACTTTCTCACCTTGTCGACGCCAAATGCCGGTTAAGGTGGCCGAAATCATGGATCCATCTTCGATGATGGTACGCGCATTGCCCTCGAATTTTCCGGTATCTTTAGACGCATTACTTGCGGTTAAGGTGTGAGTAACGAAAACCCGGCCATATTTCCCTGCGAGTCCTTCGTAGCATAGCGTTGTGCTGGTCTCATTTATAACAATACTCGTTACATCCAAGCTAGTCTCAAATGCTAAATTCATCGTTGTATTCCTTCCTCAAAGATTGCGTTGCGCAATGCAATATTCTTACCTGTTTATCCCTACATCAGGTAGGGGGATCACTATGAATGCCGTTTATTGCTGAAAGGCAATGGCATCAGCAGTAAAATCGGCGAACACCTTCCATGCACAAACTAATCCATCTCTTAGCGTCCATATCTGCACCCAGTCTGATGCAACCTCATTGCCTGTTTTCTTTACCCGAGCGCGAATAAAACCAACTGCAACAACTTTATCGCCGGACGCGATGAAGTCGGTTACATCGTGCTCAAGGATCTCCTGATTATCCCCAATAATGTCAAAGAATTCCTTAACACCATTCTTTCCACGAAACAATTTATTTTTCGGACTGTCTGGAGCGCCAATCCCGCGATGGTCCCATATAATACCTTCCGAAAAAAGCCCCAATAATCCGTTTATATCACCAACATCAAAGCAGTCATAGATGCTTTTTACAACAGCAACATTAGCTTCACTCATTTTGTCCTCTTTCTGTGCTGACCGGTTTGGGGTATTATAAAATTTTCTTGCGGTGGATAGACC
Organism: Gemmatimonadota bacterium; assembly: GCA_018672475.1. Taxonomy (GTDB): domain Bacteria; phylum Latescibacterota; class UBA2968; order UBA8231; family UBA8231. The sequence continues at coordinate 4,865 of JABHFS010000142.1, forward strand.
TACGCAAGAAAAAGTTGTCTGTCCATAAATATGGATACCTATTGCGCGACGGTGACTGCAGGCGCTGACATAACTATTGAACGAAAACCTTGTCCATTTGACCTTTAGTCTTCTGGTTCAGTACGATCCCAGTGATCGGGCAACTTGACCCATTCGTAAACATGGTCTCCTTGAGCAACGGTCATTGTTGGTTCGGGTAAAGGGTCATCAGTAAAGCACCCACCAGCGATGCCGGTCCCCTTAATTTTGGTCGCTCGCCAATACAGAGTTGTTCCACAGTTACCGCAGAAATGCCTCTTTTGATCACCAAATCGAGTGTCCTTTCTCGCCCATATTCTTGGTTTGCCCATATAGCGTACAATCTGGCAGTCTTCAAAGTAGGCAGAAACGCCGAACGCACTACCCGTGCGCCGTTTGCAATTATCACAATGACAGATGCCGTGTAGCCAAGGTAAGCCCTCGACTTCAATGCCAATTTCTCTACAACAACATCTTGCAATTCTGTTCATTTGGTACCTCCCTCAAAACTGCTTACGGACAATTGTATGGTTGGACTCACGCGATAATCTCCTACGAAAGACCTTCTGCCCAAGGTGTGCGTGAGTTTTTTCGAGCACCTCGTCCTGTAAGTTCAAGGCTCGCGCCGATACGACGAATTAGTCGACTCTAGTCAGAGTCCCTTTGCGGTTCCACATTTGTCCGTCGGCGAAAGTTACGGTGTAATAGGTTTTAAGCTCGTTTGGCGTTTCAGGATCATATGAGATTTTGTACGAATTCACGAAGTCGTCCTGTCCTTCTACTAAATCTGTTCCAGGGGCATGAACAAAAGACAGCGCGGTATCTGACCGCTCAGATAAATCAAGCTCTGGTTGAGTGCGAAGAGCGCAGTAGTGCTTCATTCGTAGCACGTTGTCTTTTTCATGATAGAGGCTTATCATCTCAGTCTCCCCTTCTACAACTGTTTCAACTATCGTGCTACGAGCCGAAATAACTTTATAATCCAACTTTAGATCTATGTACTCGTCGTTATGAGAACTCCACAATTTGCCAGCCCAACTGCCCTCGAGTTTTTCGATCTGTTTAAATGCCGCGCTCGGTTCGTAAGGGGGTGGCTCTTGTACTTCCTCAGTGTAGCCGGTACTGATCGAGCCGAAAATTATGGCAGTGATACTAAGTATATTAATGATAGAATTTCGCATAATTAACCTCATTTGAAAAAGGGTTAGGGGCATTATGTTAACGGCCGATGTAGTACGATTACTACGGTCTATTTTTTATATATATTTTCGATACATGTTATCAAACCGGTGGACATCTCGCGTGCCACTCAGTTGCCTCTTCATAGGCATGTGCAATCTGGCAGAGCCGAGATTCGGTAAGATGTGCACCCAGGAACTGAAAGGTATAGGGTATTCCGTCTTCGTTTGTACCGCAGGGCAGCGAGATCGTCGGTGTCCCCGCAAAATCTGCAGGCACGGTATGTTGCATCTGGATATTCTGCATTGTTGGGTCGAAGTTAGCCATATCACCGTATTGGATTTCTGCGGACACTGGGAATGGAACTCCCCCCCCCGGACAAGCTACCGCATCGACAGCAGAAAGCACGGCGATAAATTGAGCATTGAACTCAGCTCGAAGTTGACTGGCCTGGGAGTAGGCTTCATCGCTCACCTCCGATCCAAAGCCCAAGAAGTCCCTGAAGTACGGACCGTAATCATCTGCCCGCGCCGGGTAGTTGGCTGCGTGAGCGCGGCAGGCTTCATACGCACAGATCTCGAACCACGAGTTCACGTGAGTCTCGCCAAACTCGGGTATATTCACGTCTACGATCTCAGCACCTAACTCTTCCAAGACACCTAGTGCGATCCCGATGGATGCCACGAGGCCCGGGTCAACGCCCTTTGTCGCATAATCGCGATCGAAACCGATCTGTGCCCCCTTCAAGCCTCGATTCAGCTCCTTGAGCATATTCGGGACTGGATCAGCAAGCGATGTCAGGTCATTGGGATCAAAACCAGCAATCGCCTCGAAGACGACGGCGGCGTCTGCCACACGGCGTGCCAGCGGTCCCACGTGATCGAGTGACTCGGCGAGTGAGAGGACGCCGTATCTGCTGACCCGGCCATAGGTCGGTTTGAGACCAACAACGCCATTGGCCATCGCTGGAAAGCGGATTGAACCCCCAGTATCTGAACCCAATGAAGCAAAGCATAGCCCAGCTGCGGTGGCCACGCCGGAGCCACTAGATGATGCTCCGGCCCACAGTTGTGCGCCCCAAGGGTTAATCGGTAGTCCGAAATCGGGGTGGTAGCCCGCCATGGCGCCCTCGGTCAGATTCAGCTTGCCGAGGATAATAGCACCGGCTTCGGCAAGCTTCGCTATGACCGTCGCGTCGTGGTCCGGCACGAAGTCCGCAAGGACACCAAGGCCGCCCATTGTTCGAATGCCACGCGTGTAGCAGAGATCTTTCACCGCGATGGGAATTCCGTGAAGCGGTCCCCGATAGGTGCCAGATCTGATTTCCTGCTCGGCGGTGCGTGCAGCGGCAAGAGCCTGCTGGGTCATCACCGTTGCGTAGCTCCGCAGGTGAGGGTCAAGGGATGCGATGCGGTCTAACGTCATCTTCGTTAGGTCGACAGGTGAGACTTCCATCGCTTCTATCTGCTTTGCTACATCGATCAGGCTTGAGTAGTGCATATTCGATTCATATTTCGGTTAATGTCCGACGATCTTTACTTCGTACAATTGATAAACTATAATACCCGTTTCGGAGTCGAATTGGCCGGCGCCAACGGCTTGTATTTTATTAAGCCATTGATAGCGTGAATCACCGGTTTGAAACGTAGGTGCTGAGGCAATTAACCCTGTGGACATATCTATTCGCCCACCATATTCCACATAAATAAAAGCACCGTCGTCTGTTTTTAACGTAAACCGTACATCTAACGCCCCAACAGTTCCATCTTCACCACTTAGAGTTAGTCAGTCCGCAGCATCGTTAATAGCTAGCGTAGCATTGATGCGTTCACTCTCAAGTTTTATTTCTGGTACATCGGCAACAAGTCTATTGCCTTTGGGGCCGTTACCCACTTCTACTTCATCGCCAATTTTAGCTGTTATAGTGCCCATCGGTATTAGCTCTGCTGTAGCCAAAATGATACTCTTTGATTTGGAAAGCCTTATAAGCATCAAAACGAACGCAGATGTAAAATACAAAAGGAATCCGCTTTACTTTCCCGCTTTTTAACGGATCTTTCGTCATTTTTAAATAAAAAAAGGATTTTGTGCTGAAAAAACGTCTGGTGGTGGCGTGACCTTCGATAGTTGCCTTATTTACAGTGTGAGTATTTCTTAGACCCAATGGAGGGATACTCATGAAAGGCAAAACGCATAGCACGGAAAAGATTATCCGTATTCTTCGCCAGGCCGATGGCGGCCAAACCGGTCAATCTGTTTGCCGAGAGAATACTCTACTTTAGACTGCCCCTAAAAAGGGGATGTTTACACACGACACGAACTCACGAAGTGGGGTCGCTATCTTCGAGACGACGGACCTTGCAGCCCTAAATCGCTATCTCGGTCAGTGGAATCCGTTCATGGACATGAGTGTCGCGCCAGTACTCGACGACGAGGAAGAGGCCGCAGTCGCAAAGAGCATCCTCGCAGACCATAATCGCTGAGCCGCAGAGCGAATAAACCAATCGGTATTGCCCGAGCGTGCCAATTGGCACACACGACCCCGTATCAGACGCCAACCTGATACGGGGCTTTTCGTCTACTGTCAGTGGACCACCAAACGGAGGCAGCACAATGGCGGTCGAGCAACGATTGGATCAGCTGGAGAAGCGCAACAAGCGCCTAACGGTGGCGCTGACTATGACGGTGGTGGCGATGGCAGCGGTGGTCACGATGGCGGCGACGGGCGAGAGGTACAAGTGATTTCAATGTAGTGAGGGCGCGGCATATCTTCGTGATGAATGACGCAGGTGATAACGTTGTCAACTTGAGCGCTAACGACGATGGCGACGGCTTGGTCTGGACGCAGTCAGCGAAGGGCAAAGAGTTGGTGAAACTGAATTCGAACGATAACGGCGGCTTGGTCAACGTCCACAACAAGACAGGCGAACCCGTCGCCCAGATGACTGCCGACGAATACGGCAATGGCGTGGTCGGCGCGTATAACCGCAAAGAAAAAGGGCGAACGCTTCAACCTGGGCCATGACGCTTGGGCGAACCAACCAGGCCGGCCGGCGATGACGACGAACCCGCATATATTGTCAGACATATAGGAGACAGCACAATGACGGTTGAGCAGCGACTGGAGCAGGTCGAACAGCAGAATCAGAAGATTCAGCGCACCAACAAGCGCCTAACGGTGGCGCTGACGATGATGGCCATGGTGGCGATTACTATCCAGTTATCCGCTTGTGGAAATGATTGTAATGTATCTGACGTGGGTGCGTTGGCCGGTCGAGATCTCTCAGAATGCGACTTGGTGGATGCGGACCTGGTGGATGCGAACCTGGAGGGTGCGAACCTGAGGAATGTGAACCTGGAGTATGCGAACCTGAGGGGTGCGAACCTGGAGGGTGCGGACCTGGGGGGGGCGGACCTGAGGTATGCGAAACTGAAGGGTGCGGACCTGAGGCATGCGAACCTGAGGGATGCGAACCTGGAGGGTGCGAACCTGAGGGATGCGGACCTGAGGTATGCGAACCTGAGGGATGCGAACCTGGTGGATGCGAACCTGGAGGGTGCGAACCTGTATAAGACGTACCTGGAGGGGGCGATAAACGTGCCTTGAATTGAGCGCAAAACAAGAAGAGGACGCCCGTCGGTCTAACTGTGGATAATACGGCAACGGCGTGGTCTATGCTGGCAACCGCAAAGGCATCGGGCGAATGCTTGAGCCCGGGCCATGATCGATGGAGCAACGCTGGCGGCAGCATCGAACGTTCGCTGAGCCCACCTGACGAGCATCGCCGCATACAACCCACTGCCCCCGCCATCGCTTGGATGCGACGGGGGCTTTTGTATATTGTCGGCGGACTCAAAGGCGCCATTCACTTTTACTATTTCGATAGATCTGTCCCGCTTTTGTCGTTATCAACCCTGAGAATTCACTCAGATTTATCGGATGTTGGAAGGGCAGGTGAATATTCTCTCCAACCCTCGAACCCAATGGTTGCACTCTTCCATTTCCAGGTGCTGTCCCTTCTCTCAGCAACCCACATCGCTTGGTGACCGCCATCCTGACGACGTCCATCAGGGGAAGGCCCCCAATAATGAAATTGGGTTATTGCAAGAGCGACATCGCCTTTTAGGGCTATGTGGTTAATTTCGCTTGTAAACCCCTCATCGTCTCCAAACTTCATGGGTTCCCAATTTTTTCCCCCGAAGTATTCTTCTCCCGAGACAATCTCACTCAACATGTACCGCGGGACGCCATTCTTTCGCGGAGTATAAATAATGTAAAAATCATCCCAATGTGCTGAGAGAACCATTTCTTCATTGCCAAGTCTATGACCCTCTTGGTCTGCATGAAAAATTGCTCGAATGGCCTCCCTGTCCTCTTTCTCGTCGGCATTCACCGCACCAGAAGTAAGAGTAACGGCGAAAAGAGTTAAAATTGATAGTAGATATTTCACGGAACACCTCCTGCCATAGGTTTACGATAGGCCACCTCGTAGTGTACAAGTTGGCCGGTAGGCGGGGTAACATATAGAATCTCCATTCATCACACAATTCCGTGCAGATAGCAGCGGGGCGTTCAGATTCCGATCCGGTCAGTTACTCCGTCTGCTTCCACCTGGCCGCCGCCAACGCCTCCGCACTACTCGTCTTACCCGCCGCGTCCAACGCCTCGATAGCCGCACCGTAGCGATCTTCGTTCGCGTGGTAGTAACGCTTGGTCATCGCCATCGACTTGTGGCCGGCGAGGTAGTTGGCCTGCTCGATGGGGACGCCGAGGTCGAGCATTCGTGTGATGAGGCGATGGTGGAGGTCACGGGGTGAAACAAAGAAGAAAAACCGCCTACGCTTAGGTTGCAAAGCGCAGGCGGGGGTAACAACATACAGACTTACTCAGAATTAAATGAAGTTAGATGCTCATTTAGCCATTTGCTCTTCTACTTGTTTAAAGTTAATCATCTCCCATATGCGGGCTATTTTCCCATTTCGTAATTGTTTCACATGCATTACATCAACTGCCACATTCTTACCATCATGAATGTCGATTCGCGTAAACCTGGTGCAAACCTGATCCCCATCGCCAAATTGCTCGTGTATCGTGTCCCTTTTTTCACCGCTCTCGAGATATTTTCGATGACTGGCAATATCCCACGTATGAGTTCCGCCCCAATGTTCGCCTTTAAAGTCTTGTGTCAGAATTTCGTCAACATCGTTAGGATCAAGATTGTGGTACATTCTTGCGATTCGATCATTTTCTGTTTGCATTGAAAAACTCCTTGTTAGACACCCTTGGTGGATACGTCCTGCGAATAGCTAATTCTTGTTAAGGATTGCTAAATATGGTGCCGAATCAAAATAATCTTGGAAGGATACGATCTTCTCCCCTTCAATAACTATTTTGTGTATTTCCAATACGCCCTCAGCGGGAAAATCACCTCCTACAACTTTAGACTCAACGAAAACCGTATCTCCACTTTCCCAAAATGTTAAACCCGTAAATGTTAGCTCGGAAAAGTGCTCTGCCCACGCACTGAAACAGTTTTCGATCACATCGTCAGGACCATTGAATGTGCCGGAAATGGGCAAGTCTCCCGAAATCGTAAATACAAGGTTCGGACTATGCAAATCTTCCCAAGCTTTCATATCTCCATTTTCAAAGGCTTCGTACATTGCCTTAACTACTTCAAGATTGGTCATCAGAGGTTACCTCCTGCCAAAGGTTAGAATTGCGTGCAGACCTCGCAGGATACGAGGTCAACCATGAGGGCGCACAACTTAGCACTGCAATTAATAGCGTGCAAGGAAAAAAGCCCATCAGCGTATAGAAGCCGATAGCTGGACTAATTAGTCGAAATGCTATGGACTCTTCGTAGGAATGCTGGAGGTGATCGAACCCAACCTACCGCTACTGGTGCGGTAGAGGTCACCCTCTACCAGTGGCTATTGTGGCCGCGGCGTATATCATTGGACAGGCGTTTGGGAGAGTATTTAGTACGGTAGATCTTCTTCAATAGTTGACTCTTCGGCCCTAACGGCTTCCACGTATTTCATCGTGGTGCGTATGTCGCTATGGCCCATGCGGGCTTGTAGGTCGCGGACTTTCATGCCGGCTCGTGCGTTTTCAGTGGCGTAGGTATGGCGCCCACTATAAAACGTGGGTAGCGGCAGCCTAAACAAGTCGACCTCGTTTTGCACAAACTCATCGAATGACCTACGCAAAGCGGTCTCGCCTACGGGCCGGCCTCGAAGGTCGGTCCTGTAGTAAGTGCCTGATGGTATGATAAATTGACCCAGGGGCGAAGGGATCTTGACCTCTCCAACGATCTTGCCTGGCGGTAATCGGTCTTCTTTATTGAAATAAACGACCAATCCTTGCTGTCTTTGACGCTCCCACTTAAACCATTCCATCATGCGGCCAATGACTTTTATTTCTCGCATCTCAGCATCTTTAGGCGTCCAGACTTCGCCGGTTAGCTGGCAAGTGGTGCGCTGCACGTAGTAGATGCCGCGTTCATAGTCAATGGCGTTCCAGGTTGACCAGCGGACCTCTTCGTTGCGTAAGCCCATGTATAACCCTTGAAATAAGGCTATGGGTAAGCAGCCGCTCATAGGATACTGGCGTAGGTTAACCGTTTTGAAAGGGTTGCTGTAGAGGTCCAGTTTTTTGTTGATGCGTTCGACGCTTGCTTTTGCCTCTACCGGGCTAACGGGTCTACGTGGTCTGTTTCGTATCTCAACCAACGTCTTAATTGCTGGATTGTTATTTGCATCGAGCGGGTTGAGCTCGATCATATTGGCCGCTACGGCTACTCTAAATACTACGGCCAGCGCCGATCTTCGTTTGTTGACCGTAGAGGCGGATTCTCCTTTAGCCAGCAACGACTCTTGCCAGTCGCGTAGCTCGGTATCCGATGGATGTAGCGTCGGGTGGTTTGTTTTAAGCCAGCGCTCGATATACTGGTATTGGCTCATATGATTACGGAATGACTTGCGGTTGGGGTCTCGCGCTTTGCCCCCGGGTTTTAATGGTTTCAGGTAGTGGTCTTCAAAGCCTGTTTTAATGGCAGCCCAATCAATACGGGTTACTTTACCGCGCAAAGCCGTAGTGGATTTATACCCGGGCCAGACCCAACAGGCTTGCTTTTCGTCTATATATTTTCTGGCGACCCACCGCTCTATTTCTTCAACGCCGCCGGGGGGAACCACCTTACTCTTTACGTGTTGTTCGACGACCTGTACATCTAAGTATTGTTGCTGTAATGCTGGCGGTGGGCGTTTTCGATCTGAGGGATTTTTCCAAGAAGATTCCTTCTTTATTCTGTAGCGTTTGCCATTTAAAGTC
>JABHFS010000143.1 GCA_018672475.1 Gemmatimonadota bacterium
GATCTGGCCTAAACCCGCTGGGTTTTCGAATACCGCGTCGGAGTTATCCGCCACAGCAACAAAACTATTACCCAATGCCTGGGAACGGGCGCCCGCCCCTACATTCTGAATATTGACTACTGCTTCGCTCGATACAGCGACCAACAGCAGGCCGGCCAATGCGCTAAGCATTTTCGACGTCTTCATATGCCAACTCCTCCTTGGTCCACTTAAGATTAGTTTGCGTTGCTGACTCTGGGGACGACCGTGCCGTCCTTGTAAATTTTCCCGATATCCCTAACAAAGCTATAGGAAATATTCGTGGTTTCGACAGGCTCGTTGCGAAAATCAAAGCGTAGCACAACGTCCAGTACCTGAACTTCAATATCGCTCACATCAGGATGCAATGCGGGAAATATAACGAAGCCTTCCGCTTCCTGGCCACTAAAAACTTCCTCGTTTTTTAGCATTGTTCGACGCAACAAGTCGCGCCTTTCTTGATAGCGTGCGTATTCATTTCCTCGATACCCAATAGCGTAAGCCCGATAGTACGTGTCCAACTGTTCAAAGTTAAGACTCCAATACTCCCGTTTATTCCCTGCTTTGACGACGATTTTACTCGGATCGATTTTAACTTTGGGATATGCGTAGTTTTTGACACTAACCTTAAAGATTGTGAAGCGCTGTTTTTCTTGATCGGTCCCCCAAAATACTGTATTACCAAAAGTATAGGGGTTTGTGGATTTTGGTCCAGCTTGGGAATTATTGAAAAACTGGCGGTTGAGTTCCTCATCGGTCATAGGCTTAAGCCGAACTTCAAAACGATCTTGAGCGAAGGTTACCGTACCATCATCAGCGACGCTAATCGAGGAATCTTGCTGCCCACCCGGCTGTAGTGGCCCTGTGTAATAGTTATAACCACAACCATGGATTCCCAATCCAAGAATCAAGATCAAGAATAGTCCCGTCACTCTCATCATTCAGCTCCTCGAGAAGAAAAAGGAATGTGCGATTCCAATTGCATAGTAGCTTTTAAGCGCCCCCAAGAATTGGTTTCGACAATCGTTGGTTGAAAAATAGCTTCAAGTGGCATCAAGATCAAGTCGGCAAAACGTTCTGAGAAGCGAAAAGAATTTAATTGACCCGAAATTGACCATTTCGCATCGAATAGTTCTGAATCTGCATCAAAGTCATTGAACTCAACATTGAAGCCAATAATTTCACTTTCGATCAAGACATGCTCTTTGCTTTGGAAGACCGCATTAACATCAACATGATCAAAAGGCGCGAGCATCACCTCGTAACTCGTCACGCCATTCCCACCCGAAACGCCTACGAACCCTATTGCCGCCTCGCTATAAGGACCGCTTGCAAGTGCATACCAAGCCGCAGCAGAAAAATTAACAAAAAAGTCTTCATCGGGCGGCGGGCCAGCCAATACAAAGTGATTAGCTTCTGCGCCATTGCGCTGCAATTGTTCATCAGGGCTCAACTCGGTAAAATTGGCATATTGCCCACCAGAGTGATCCGCATCGATGAATAACTCCATCGCGTCGTCTTGAAAAATTCGTACTGCAGCACTACCGGCCGGACGATCAATTTGATGAATATCGTCGCGAACTTGAGCTGCTATATAGAGTCTATTGGCCGTTTTGTTCCATCCGACCATGAGACGCACGGAAAAATCGTCTGAATCGCTCACCCCAACTTCGGAGCCTATCAGATTCTGCAAATGATCCGTTCGAATCACATAAGAATCATCTACTAAAGCCCAGTCACTCAAATCCCCGTCAATAGAAGGTAGCAAAAGATCGGGAAACTGAAACGCTTTGTAGATCTCTCCTTCGGGCTGATGCCCGATTGCAGGAGAGCTTAAACCGATTATAAGCTGTAACGTTAACCAAAAGCAACAAAAAGTATTCACAGCATCTCAACTACGCTACTTGATATGTCCTATGAGTTTTTAACTATTATTGGGCAGTATGATAATCAATGCCCCAAGGTGTGTCAAGTTATATAACCCACACCCGATCTTTTAATAAAAGGATTCTACTTTAAATAACAGAAGCTGTCAATGACAAATTTGACTGTCTCTTTTATTAGTAATTGTTCTCTCGCTTATTTTATAAATAAGCACAAAAGATACTCCGAGCAATAATTGAGCAATAATAAGCATAAGCTCATTATTAATAACATTTTAATTTACACATCATTCAACGCCGGCATAGATAGTAACAAAACCCCTAGTCCGCGTTTCGACCTCAGCAAACTCAAAACGTCGACGAGCCAGCTCAAAACCCAAGACGGTAGTCAAACGATACCCTTGATATTCTGAAAGATTGCTCAACTGTGCAGTGGCCACTAATCCTCTGAAACTGTCGAGCGCACCAGGAGGCACCAGCTTGCGGCGTTGCTGAAAAACCTCGTATTCCATACCGGTTTCGACGAAGCTGCTGCGAAAAGCAGGAAAACGCAAAAGCCCTGCGAATAAGTGGGTCCACTCGCTGCGTTGCGGGACTGACAACAAAACATCGGCTTGGTGGCGCAATTCGCTTTTCCATCTGGGGACGAAAGTCGCGTTACCCCAATTAAAGCTATATTCAGCTTTGCCAATCAGCCCCCTAAAATAGGCATCCTGACGCAAATCTTGCTGCTCCAAAGCCACCTTATCTCCAAGTTGATGATAGAATTGCCATTTTAGCTTAGCACTGAGTTTGAGACCCCGCATTTTTTTAAAATCTAAGCCGAGCCAAGTAGTATTGATCCAGGTATCGGGTGCCGCCAACGGATCGCTTATCAGACGCATCCCGCCGCGCGTGTTGGGCAGTTGTACCCATTGGAAGAGATTATCGCGAATCGAATCTTCGACTCGGCGAAGATCCTGAAAAAAAATCAATCGCCCCCAAGCAGGCTGGTCCCGGTCAAATGTTAAAATCATATAGGTCGCCAAATTGCGACGCTTGTCCGATATCTGTTGAATTCGTTGCCGACCAACCGTCAAGCGCATTTGCGGCCCAAAATGAGTTCCGCCATACACATTATAGCCGCGGCGGTCTTTCTTATAGGGCAAATCGGCCTCTTCGTCGTTTTCAAAGCGATCGATCCAACCATTGTGATTCATATCCAATCCATAGAGGAATTCGGGCCGGTCGGTGTGGAAACGCAGAAAGGGCTCTTCATAGTCTGGAATTAGATTCGGACTGTCTTCATTGTCGTTCTGATTGAAATCGGAAATGAAATCGTTGTTCTCATCCCAACCCGGGAAGATTTCGCGGTCGCCGGCTTGCCAACCTCTCCGACGCCAATCGGGGCGCCGGTCTTGGTCATCATTGTCATCGACAAATTCGTAGCGCTGAAAATCATTATCGAATTCCACTGTACCTTCGCGATCGACGGCCACCACCGACGTGGTATATCTCGGGCTCACTGCAAACCCCTCGGCAAAAGCAAAAAACGGGTAGGCTTGCTGCGAAGCATTGAAGAGCCACGCGGTAGCTTGTTCCGATGCGGTATGATGTCGATCCAGCCCCGGATTCGGGTATTGGCGATATTGTTGATTGACATCGACTTCAGCATAGGCCTGAAACCCCGCCAAGTCATCGATTTCAAGGGTAAAACCAGCTAACTGGTTCGCCGTTGGCAGACCGTAGTCAAAGGCGACGACTCGTTGATTGGAGTTGTCCTTTACATTGCCAGCTGCCTGTTGCAAAGGCAAATAGACCCCCTGCTGATCAGAATTCACTTCGATCCGATAATCGTTGGCGACCACGAGCTCGACAGTGACCCTTCCGATATCCGCTATATCCGGCCCGGCATAGGAACGATCGTTGAAATCGTAGCTTATAATGAGCTGTTCATTGCCGTCGGCCGCGAGATAGCCCCGGCGTTGGAAACCGCCTTCGACCAGCGGACGAAAGCCAATTTCTGAGCCGCGAGTCTCCTTACCCTTTAGGTCGTAAATTATAATATCACTGGCAAATAGTGCTCCACCCCCTTCACCATCTTCGGGCGAATCATCGGTGATGCGCACATCGATGCGCGAGATACTGGCAAAGTTCTGCGGCCCGGCCAGCGCCCCTTTGAACATATCTCCGCCAAAGGCCTCCAACTGAGTATGGGCCTGGTGCGCATTGACAAAGGTGCCCCCAACTTTGGCGAAATCCCCAACTTGCACCTCCACCCGACCGCCGAGCAAATTGGTATTATCGGTACGCTGCTGTGGATTGGATCCCGACAGGCCTGGATCGCTGATCCTGGACAGGATTAGCGTCGCCGCATATTTGTCGGAGAGGAAATCCCACTGCAACCCGTCGAATAGGGGTTTGGAAAAGGTCATCGGCGTCAGCGTAGTCCGGATCTGGTTGCCCACCGTGATGGCGTAGTGGTACTGGCCTTTGTGGTCGGAAGCCACAACGAGGCTAGAGAACCAAGAGCTAAAGCGGCCCGACTTCTCCACCGTGCTACCGAATGGCTGCGGATTTTCCTGCCGCCAATCGTAAATCAACCAACCGCGCATCAGATAATTGCCGTATATGTCGTAGAAATACTCGCCCTCCAGCGCGGTTGACACATAGCGCTGGTAAAGTTCACGGGCGTAATTATCATAATCGCGCTGCCTCCAACCGTATTCGGTATAGAGTTCCTGTGGCACACGCCACTTGCGCACGACCGGGTCAAGGGCATCGAAAATCACCCCGGGGCCTTTCGGTTCGAAAGAGACCTTCCCACCGCGTTTGACCGAACCGAGACGGGCACCGTATTCTTGGGCGCCAACGGCAACTACCACCACAAGTGAGAGCAGTGAGACTGCCAGGCTAGTTTGTCGTAGGCATTTTTTCATAGTGTTATACTGTGCATGGTCTTTGATAACCATAATTACTTCCAGCCGTATATTGCATTTTAATCGATTTCGCGATCGCCAATTTATCCCTCATGCTTCTTCAATAGACCACCGCGATCGTCCCACTATGGCGCTCTTCAAACGAGTCCGCCTCCACCCGCAGCACCCATACGTACAAACCCGGCAACACCCGTTGCCCATCCGCTACCCGCCCATCCCAGCGGTGGGTCGCCGGTCCCAAACGATGGTCTTCGCCAAAAACCGTATACACCTTGCGCCCGGCCAGGTCGTATAGGTCAAAAATCACTGGGGTCGGCAGCGTCAATTGCAACAGATTGAAGAAGATTTCCAGTTCGTCATTTATCCCGTCGCCATTCGGGGTCAACAACCGGCTTGACAGTACGATATCGCCTACGAGTGTTCCCACTTGCGCACGGGGGATCGCCACCGACAACCCCGATAGCTCCACAATATCTTCAGGACCAAAAGACACCGCATTACCAGGTTCGAGAATCTGCGGAACTTCCGGCCAAAGGCGATTAAATGCCCGCCCCGAAAACGTCGAGCCAAATCGAAAAATAGGCAGGTCGAAAGTAAACTCGAGCAAATCGTCATTCCCATCGATAAGCGGGAAATCGACGATGAAATATTCCGGTTCATTCTCGACAACCGTAAAATCGACCGATTGCCCATTGACACGCAGCCCGCGAATATTACTGACGCGTATATTCGTATCAATTTCCAAGCGGTCGTAACCACGCACCGGTCCCGTTGACTTGAGCCGCACCGCATAGCGAAAAGTGGCTGGTTTTTCCGCCTCGGCAAGACGGGGGAAAACCTCGGCGCGCAACGTATCGGCGATCGGCGGCTGCAGATAGTCGAATTGCAACCGAGCCACCTCGCGCGCGTCGAAGATACGGCCCGAAAAATCGAGGCGAAATTGCACATAACGCCGGGGGCCAGGCGCCGTCACCAAGGCATCATTTTCGACTGACTTCCACTGGCTCCAATTCTCCTCGTCGTCAATCAGCGGCGCCTGTTCGAAACGCTCTAATTGATGATATTTCTCGCCCGTCACCTCTATAATAAATGGATCACCGAACTCGCCCTTCCCCTCCCGGCGGTATAAGACGGGGGTATCGTCGTTGCCCGATCTGACCCGCAGTGAAACATTGGAGAAAACTTGCTCTCCAACCGCTTGCTGCAACCAACGCACTCGGCCGACGGTTGCTCGATCACCCAAGTCGATCAAGTCGGTGTAGTAGACGGCTTCGCTCAGATAGCCTGTGCCATAGACCTCGACCTCATCTACCTCGAAAGGTGTCGTAACGATCGAACGCAACTTAACCAGACGGACGTATTGAGGCGGCACGGCCAGGTCGACGATAGCCTCTTCGTTACTGGGCTCACGGGCAATGAGAAAGTCGGGCGCATTTTGCGCGGTATTGGTCTCCCGTTCGTTGATCCACAACTCGTATCCGCGCATAAAATCGTCTTGAAAAGGCGCCGAGGGCGTCGCGACCAGCGCATCGCGCGGATAGAAACGCACTCGGTGGATCCCGATGGAGACACCGAAGTCGAGGACGATCAAAATCCCATTGGCGTTGGCGTTGGGAAAGATCGCCGTGGGTTTGCGCTGATAGGCAACCTCGTGATCACCGTTGACCGTACCTTCGAGCCATTTATTCACGATTGTGCGCGACACGTGCAGCGAGTTCGGGGACGAGATGCGACCCCGCTCAAGCAAAACGCGCGAGGCGATATTTTCTTCTGGATCGAAAAACAGCGGACTAATCCAACCGCGTCGTTGCGTGAAATCAATAGCATCTTCGGGCGTGTTCGTGGTATCCACAACCATCCGCGCTCCATTGCGCAGCAAGACCTCCGGATCGACGCTATCACCACCGCCCTGCCAAGGACGCCCGCCCAAACCGAGGGTAAAGGTCTCCACCGGCTGGGCCCAAAGACCGCCGGCCAACCCCGCCACCAATAGCGCTACCGCATACATAATCCCCTAGAGCCCCGCATTGATAGAGAGAAAGAACAAACTAGTGCGCTGCTTTTCACCATCCGCGAATGAACGCTGCCCCAACCGCAGACCCGCGCGAATGGCGAGCCGATAGCCCTGATAACCTACTCGATTGACAAACTGCCCCACTGCAGTCCAGCCATTGAAATCACTATGCACGTCGAGTAATTCCCCATCGAGCAGACGCAACCAGGTCAATTCCAACCCGAGTTGCAGTTCGGTATCGAATATCTGTCGGCCATAGCGCGGATAGTACGCCACGCCGACCGTTTCGGCCAAAAGCGGCTGGGTCCAGATTAAGAATAGCGTTTCCTCGAGCACCGTCGCCGACGGCTGTCTCCGACTAAAGGGCCGTACTTGCCGATATTCACTTTTGAAACGCGGCTCAAAAACGGCTAAACCAATCGGGATGCTCCACTCCGCCTTATTTATCACCCCCAGGAAACCCGAATGAACTCGACCGTCGCGCGCCACCACCTCCTCCGCGAAACCGCGCTGGCGCCAATATTCCCACTTGGCCCGATGTAATAGACGCACTCCTCTGCCAAGTTGGTGCGCATAATCAGCGTAGACGGTGTTTTTCCAGGTATCGCGTCCCGGCAACGCATCCTCAATACGCCGCATCCGTCCCACCGCCCCCAATGGCTGAACCCACTGATTGACCGGATCGGCTATGTTGTCCTTGACCAACGCCCCGTGCTCAAAGAGTCGCAGTCTACCCGAGGGCACCTCCCTCGTCCAAGCCCACATAAAATACCACGATCGAGTTCGTCCATCGCCGGCGAGCAACCGCAATCGTTGCCGCCCCAATAACAATGTCATACTCGGCCCGGCGTTGACTCGCAAATACGTGTTAAATCCGCGTTGATCGCGCAGATAGGGATAGTCGGGCAAATCGTCGTCTTCAAAGCGGTCAATCTTGCCATTGTGGTTCATATCGAAGCCGAAGAGAAATTCCGGCCGATCAGAGCGGAAGCGCAGAAAAGGTTCGTCGTAGTCCGGCTGCAGGTTGCGATTCTGGTTGTGGTCGTATATGAAGTCGCCGTTCTCGTCATAACCGGGAAAAACCGTCGATTGCCAAGGCTGGTACGGGCGTTCCCACTCTGCCATCGCATCCGAATCGTCGTCGTCGTCGACCAGTTCGTAGAGCTGCGGGACCCGATCCTTATAGCGAATGATACCATTGGCTTCCGTCAGCCAATAACTGGTAGAATAGGTGTCGTCGAGCGTGAAGGCTTCGGCATACAGTGCCCATGGAAAACGACGATAAAGCAAGGTTCCATAGGCCGCCGTGGCCGCCTCGACAGCCTGATATCCACGCGAAATATTTGGGCTGGGATAAAGACCATGTCGACGGTTGACGGCAAATTCGCCCTGCATCGACACCCCCTTCCAATCGACTAGGTTCCAGTTAAAACCGACCAGTTCGTTGGCGGTAGGCAGCGCATAATCGATTTGTAACAGGGCACTATTGCTGCCATCACCGACATTGCCCTCAGCCCGGGCGAACGTGAGAAAGACCGGCTCGGGATTGCGAACCTCGCCGTCGGTCTGCAGATCGGAAGCCAGTTCAACCCGGTAGTCATTCGCCAGAGACAACTCGACGGTGGTCCGCCGTAGATCGACCGAACGCAGATTATCAACGCCAAAATCCCTGAGGTCGTAGTGCAACACGATCTGCTCGGAGCCATCGGCCACCAGTGAACTGCCCTTGGCCCGCCCGCCCTCGATAAAAGGCAATAAGCCAATTTCACTGGCGCGTATCTCCCGTCCGCTGGTATCGATCATCACCAAGTCATGGGAAAACACCACCGCTCCATCCCGCCCATCAGCCGGCGAATCGTCGCGTATGCTGACCCATAGATGCTTTAAAGCCTGGTTCTGGCGGGAGGTGAGGATCCCGTGCATCGGGTTGCCACTGGTGAAGTCACCCTTAGTGTTGGCGTTGTGGGCGCTAACGTAGGTAAGACCAAGTCGCAGATCCGGCCCGGCATCCCATTCAGCATGCCCACCCATCACATGCGTCACATCCGTGCGCATATCGCGATTGGGCTCGCTGGGACGCGACAATATAAGGCTAGTGCGATACGTATCGGCCGCGTAGTCGAGGCGCATGCCATTGAACCGAGGTTTATAGAAGGTCAACGGCGTAAAATTAGTATAGATCTCATCGCCGATCATCAAGCGATAAGAACCTCGACTATCGCCGTCAGAGGCGATCACCAAACGGTTAAAAAAACCAGCATAGGCATCTCGCCTTCCAAGCCCAATCGGTCTTTTGCGCAATACGCTACCCTGTGCGGAAGGCTGGGTTTGCGTCCAGTTGTAAACCAACCAACCTCGCCCCAATGAAGTGCCGAAGCTATCATACCATTGCGACCCCTCTAAGAGTTGTTCCACATACCGCCGATAGCCGTCTTCGGCATAGAACGCATCCGTCGCGTACCAGGGCCGAGCATAGGTCTCATGAAGCTGACGAGGACCATACCATTTATGTAGCTCTGGCACGGCGAAATCGAGACCGAAGCGCGGGCTCCCCTCGCCCACCAGTCCGCTCCCTCCCAATATCGCCCGCCCCGGCCTTTGATATTGAGCAGACGTCGCCTGTACGCAAACGAGCGAAAAAACGGTTATAATAGTCCAGTATTGCCGCACCACGCCTCCTCAGTAGACCAATGATACTGATGCGGTGAAAGACGGTGCTTTGCCGGAATCGGTATTGAACCCGACGTGCAACAAATAAACTCCGGGTTCCAGTAACCTCCCCCAGTCATTCCGCCCATCCCAAACCAGGCGATGCTCGCCACTGGCACGCTCTAAGGCAAAGGACAGGTCGCGTACTTTGCGACCAGCCAAGTCGTAGACGCCGGCCACAAAAACACTCGGCCCATTTAGGCGAAACACCGAAAAACTCAACACGGTCTCGTCGTTGATACCGTCGCCATTCGGTGTAAAGATACGCGGAGCGACAGCCTGGTCGGTCAACAGCGACGTCTCTCGCAGATCGGCGATCACCACGAGCGATTGGCTCGCAGACGCCGTGCCCACATCTCCCTCGCTCGCCACCTGCAAGATCCCGGGCCAGAGGCTATTGGCCAGGCTTAGGGAAAAGACCGTGCTGTTGAGGAAAATTCGCGTACGGAAACGGATGGCGTAGACCGTTTCCCCGCCGCGCACGACAGAAGGGAAAGCCAGTTTGAGCAGACTCGGTTCCGGTTGGGACATTTCGAGTTCGCCGGGCCAGAGCGGCCTGCCCGCGCCCAAACGAAGGGCGAGGTCACTACCGCTGTGAACCGAGACCAACTGCAATGGCGCCGAGGCTGATGATCCGAGCGAAATCTGATCGAAACCCGGATTGGACGCGGCAAAGCGCGGTTGCCAATAGAGTGTGAAATCGTGCTCTTGCCCTGGCTCGAGACCGCGCACCGGCCAGATTTCGGCCGTAGCCTGATCGACCAGCGGCGCGGAGAAATTGAGTTGCAAGCTACTGATCTGCGCGGCGCGCAACGGGTCGCGGCTCAGCAGCCGCAATTGCACTTGCACCATCTGTCGTGGACTTGGCGATTTGAACGCTTCGCCGCTCTCGGCGTACACCTCGCTCCAACTACTCCAGCGGGGTCCCGGAAACTCTTCGACTACTACCGGCCCACGGTGCGCCTCGTTGCGGAGGTTGGTCCAGCGTTCTTCCGTGATCTCACGGCCGAATGTATCGTAGTGGCGAGTGACGATCAAAAGGTCATCACCCGAACGAGTCCGCACTTCGAGGCTTGTGCCCGGGGGTACCAGACTCTGCCATTCGACAGTGGAAAAAATCCTCGTCTGCCCCAACTTGATCAGCGGCGAAGTCAGCTTGACCTCAGACACATAACCTTCACCATAGGCCTGGACTTCACTCAGTGTCGCCCGCTCGGCGCTCGAACCGACTAAATCCAAACGCCGCACCTCGATATGCCGAATCTCCCGCAGCGGAAAGGCCTCTTCCAGTTGCAGGAAGGAATCTGGGTTCAGGCGCTCATCGAAATTGGTCCAAACTAAACCGCCGGCCGGGTTGATCGATCCATCGGACACCCGCATCTGATAAGCCACCGGCGGATCCTGCGGGCTGACCAAGCGCACCTTGTTGATCCAGTATTTAGCCCCCAAATCCATGTCGACTTGATTGGTATTGCCAAAAGGGTCATAGACCTTGAGGTCAAAAAAGGTGCTGTGCAACCCGTCGGTTAATTGGCGGCGGAGGAAATTGCTGTAAAACACCTGATCTTCAAAGAGCGCGCGCTGCGTAAGGGTTACGATATTGTCACCCAGCGCGATGACTTCGACTTCGGCCAAGCGGGGGCGCTCGCGACGGTAGTAGCGCACCGGCCCGCGCTCGGCGGCGGGCAGGAAATCATAGGTTTCGGACAGGACGGGGATTTCGCGGCCGACGGATGTCAGCCTGAAATAGTCGACGGCCCCCTGATCGGCTGGAGACAAAAATGTGTATTCGTCAGCGGCGACCTCGGCCCCGCGCGCTCCGTCGCTGTCGATCGCGTCGATGCGCACGAACTGCACCACCTCGCCTGTCACCCCCGCCGGCACGGGGCGCAGCGGCTCTACATCAAAGACGAACTCGCGCTGGTCTTTGTTGGGTTCGTTTATCTGGCCGACGCGAAAAAACTGTTTGCTGCGCGACTTGCCGAATGCCATCCGGCCATCCGAGACCATAACGCGGAACTTGAGGAACGGGTCGCCCTCCGCAACGAAGCGCACTGCGATCTGTTGCACGACGGTAGCCCGACCGAGATCGATCTCGACAAACCAGCTTTCGACCGCATCCTCGGCGTCGGGTTCCCAAAAGGTGGTCTCGTCGCCGTCGATTATATTGGCGGCCGACGCGAAATTACTGCCGGCCCCGCTAATGCCGCCGATTAGTGTATCCCCCTCGGTCCCGACTCGGCTGAACGAGGCGGCGTCAGCTACCGCGTTGGTATTCGCTCGCAGAAAACGGGGCCTTACCACACCATCGTCTTCGATCTCATGGACCCCCAGAGGTGCCTGCCAAGCCGCCCATTGCGGCGCGCTCTCGACGAGCACCCGCCGCCCTTGCAGCTCATATCCCTCTTGGGCGCCTACCACAGCGCACAACAAAACCGCCGCAATTACCACAGCCCCCCGCATCAGTAGGCCACCCCCACCACACCCTGGCGCTCCACCGCACCGGCATCGGCTTCGAGTCGCAAGCGCCAAAGATACAATCCGGGCAACACCCGCCGCCCTTCTTCGCCACGACCGTCCCACACTTGCGAACGCCGCCCGCTGATCATCGGCTCGGACGCGACATGCCTGACGCGCCGGCCACCCAAGTCGTAAATATCCAGGGATGCCGTGGCCGGTTGCGTCAGCTTGAGCAGCGCATAGGAGAGCACGAATTCGTCATTGCTTCCGTCGCCGTTGGGGGTAAAAGCCCCTCCGCTGACGCGAAACTGATCGACTAGCGGCAACTCACCCTGCTCGTCTTTCACTCGCACGACCAAGCTCCCTCCCAACGAGAGCGGGTCAACATCCTCCTCGCGCGCCGATTGCCGGACATTGAGCAATTGCCCATCCACCAACCGCTTATCAACCGCTTGTACATCGAAGCGGGTCGCATCGCGAAAAACGGTGCCGCGCAGAACGATTTGCACAAAGGTCCCGTCCTGCAACACGCTGCGTCGAAGGCGAATTTCCACGCCCTCGCCGGAGGAAAAGGAAGCAGAAAACTCGACTTCGCGATCGTCGATCTGGACCTTTTCTACATTTGTAATCTGTGCCTCGGTCGCAATACGGAGGCTCTGAAACCCGGTATCGCCGTTCGGCAACAGCGACCCGTCGCTGCGCAGGCGGCGGATTCGGGTCCGCAGCGAGACCGTAAAACTCGTGTCGCGGCCGGCCTCGACCTGCAAGGGGGATATCTCAGCTTCGAGTAATTCGGCGATGGGCGGATTCAGATATTCGATAATCAACCTTTTGATCACAACACCTGGATCGGTGAGCAAGAGGCGGAATTGGATATAAGAGCGGGTACCCGGAGAACGCACCTGGCCATTGGTTACCGTTTCCCAACTACTCCAGGCGGGATTGCGCACGATGGGTCCTCGTTCGATCGAATCTAGTCGCGTCCACTCCCCTGCGCTCACCCGTTCCCTGTCGGATCCGACGCCCGTAAGCCGATAGTAGTGCAGCGACTCCTTATCCGGCCCCGAACGAGTCTGTACGGTAATGGGAAGCTGCTGTATATCCCCACCGTCGTAACGAACCTTGCCCCACAGCGGCCGAGGGCCTGCCTGCGCGAGAATAGGCACCGATACAAACTCCCCGGCCGGCAAAGTGCCATCGCTGTATATTTCTATTTCGGCGAGTTCCCAACGGCGATATTCGCGCACCAACAGACGGATATAGCGCACATCGCGGCTGGCGAAGCGCCTTTCGACCACGGGTTGGCGATTGGGATTGGCCAGAGAAAAATCTACGACCGTCCTAAACCGCCTTTCCAGCAGGTTCACCCCCTTATCCACGCCGTCATTGGTCGCCAAACTGAAAGCGCGGGGGAACAGCTGTTTGTGCTCGGCGTCCAAACGGGGAAAGAGGCGGATGCGATTTACGCGGAAAGTAGCCCCCAAATCAATGAAAATCGGCGAAGTACGCATCAGTCCGAAGCGCTCGGCGAAATCATCCGGGTTAAAGGCCGTCGTCGGGTCGCCGTCGTAGAGCACTGAAGCGCCCTGGATAAAGGTCGCACGCCCCTGCGGGGTCGGCGTTAGCGCAAATCCGGCGCGTTCCGGCGTTCCCGGTCCGAGATTGCTATTGGGTAGCACGTCCCAAGTCCAAATCGAATCCTGATCCAATGCCACCAGTTTCGATTCAGCCACGGCTTGGGTCCAGCGGGCAATACTGCCCCGCCAACCAACACCCAGCGAATCAACAGCAAATAACGGGTTAGTGATGAGCAAAACCCATAAAAGTGCCGCCAATCGCAAGTTACGCGACCGAAGAATGACAACGATATTTGACATAGCAACCAACTTAGTTGACATATAATATCCGCAATATAAACAACGATAGACCACTTGGCACGTCAATTATAGCGCTTGTCGCCGACTCCACACCTTGCGAATATTCGCACTTTCAATAAAGCCGTTTTTATTATATGTTCTACTTATTGTACTAATGACCGAAGATTAGACTTGTTTCCCGGCCTATAAATAAGGCTGTCTCGCACGGAGGTTCTGCAGATGATCAGGTTATTAGCGATGGTGCTTTGCGCCGCGCTTATTTATAGTGATAGCCACGCCGAAATCAAACGATGGCGCGTCGGTGATGAAGCGCATCCATGGACCCTGCTGCCGGTGACCGGTCGCCTCGACTTAGGCCGTAGTTGGGCCGTCGAACTGATCGCCGACGACGACGGCGACGGACTCATCGACGAAGACCCCGTCGAGCTAATCGACAACGACAACGATGGCTCAATGAACGAGGATCCCGTCGACCCCCAGATCGACAACGACGAAGACGGCCTGATCAATGAAGACCCGGATAATAACCTCGACGACGACGGCGACGGGCTCATTGACGAGGACCCGCCCGAACTGATCGACAACGACATCGACGGCCAGGTGAACGAAGACGGTCCCGATCCGCAATTCGACAACGACGGTGACGGACTGCTCAACGAAGACGGGTTATACTCTGTCTACGACGATGACTGGGACGGACTGCTCAACGAAGACGAAATCAACGGCCTTGACGACGACGGCGACGGGCTCATCGACGAGGACCCGTCGTTGCCCGATCACGGCGATGGCGTTACCACCTGGCTCAGGCCAGTGCGCCTGGACAGTTCGCGCAACCTGACCTATATGCTCAACCAGCGCTTTAAGGCCGGCGAATACGGCGGCCTCGTACCCGGCAAGGCCGTTCAGCGGCCCTTTATGGTGGTGCCGAGCGAATACGGTTTCCGCCGCGAGGTCGGCGACCCGATTTCGGCCGACTACTGGGCGGCCGCGGGAGTAACGGTTCGCAAGGATTCCGAAAAAGCCGTTGACGGCAATCTGAACACGGCCTTCACCTCCACCAAGTACGGCCGCGGCGGACTGGGCGTTAACCTGATGGGCTTCTACTACCTCAACCGCATTGTCTTCCGCCCACGACCGACCTTGCCCGGCGGCACCATCGCCAACTACTACATCCAATTCGGCGACCAAAGCTCCATCGACATCCGCAACGAATCCATCCAACCGCGCAGATCACTCGTTGCGGCCACTCGCGGCCAATTCAACCCCGTAATCAAGGATCTGCGCTTCGACCAACCCTTTATCGCCGGTCGCGTCGACTTGATTTCAATCGACCCCGAAGGCAAACTTAGTCAGGCCGCCGAGATCGGTTATTTCGGCGATGGCTATGCCATCGACGGGCAATATACCTCCGCCATCATCGACGTGGGAACGTCCACGCCGCGCAGCCGCCGCTACGACCGCGGAATTGAGCAATTCTCCGCCTCGGCACGGGACGCCTTCCTAACCCAATTCGACCCGGATGTCGCAGGCGCGACAGTCAATTGGGGCAAGGTCCGCTGGCGCGGCCGCAGCGACGGCCGTGAAGGCGATGTCCGCATACAGTTCCGCGTCGGCAACACCCTCGACACCCACATCTACGCCCGTCTCTTAGGCCCCGGTCTTACTTCCACTGACGACGAGGACGGCAATGACCTGGACTTGTTTTCCTGGATCAAGATCGCCGAAGGCCGTGTTCCCGAGCGCGAGTTGCTTTACAACGAGCTTGGCGTCGACCTTGGCAACGATGGGCGTCTGGGCTGGAGCTTCTGGTCCGCCCCCTTTAATCTCGCAGACGGACTAATCGACGAAAGCTTGCCCGAATCCGAGTGGCACAAGAGCGGCGTCCAGTTGCCGCTGCCCGGTGGCACCCGTTATATCCAGTTTCGCGTATTTTTCGACAGCGAGCAGCACAGCGCGGCATTGTTGGACTTTATCGAATTCGACTACGACTCACCGCTGGTCTCGGGTGGCGTCGTCGCCGAGATCTTCCCGCCGCGGGTTCCACTGGGCGAAGAAATATCCTTCCACTACTATATGCGCCCTCTATTTGGCTTGGGTGAAACCTCTGCTTTTAATCGCATCGAGATCGCCGTTCCCAGCACTGACACCCGCATTGATACCCTGCGTTTTGACGGCCAGGACTGGACCGAGATCGCCGGGACGGGCAACGGGGACGATCCCTTACTGGATACTAATCCAGAACGGCTCGCGCCCAATGCCGACAATGCCGACAGCTTGGGGCAATTCGCGCAAACAGTCGTTCTTGATCCGGTCACGAACTCACCGAAGTTGCTGATTAAAGTGCCCAGAATGAGCTCGGAGCACTTTCAATTCGGCCAAAACATTGAAGTCATCTTCAAATCCAAGCTCTTCCGCGGGTCGAAAGAATTCACGAGCCTGGTGTGGAATGATGCGGTCGGCGACCCCCGTTCAACGATCCCGCAACCGGTCAGCAACGGCGATGCCACGCCGGAAGTAGCGACCAATGCATGGCTTGTCGTCGTTGACGACATCGCCAATGTCGTCAATCCGCCCATTATCACACCAAACCCCTTCACGCCCAACGGCGACGGCATTAACGACGAGATCACCTTCACCTTCGACTTGTTCCTGCTACTCGAAGAAGTCGAGGTCGAACTCGCTATCTACGATCTCTCCGGCCGCCGCCTCGCCCAATTGCAAAAGGGCGGGTCAAGCGCCGGCAAACTCGAAGTCAAATGGGGCGGTCGCAACGACGAGGGAGAGATGGTGCCGCCGGGTTTATATCTCTACCGACTACTCGTCGATTCCGACAATACGTCGACGGAGCGTTCCGGCACACTTTCACTCGTCTATTGATCTCGCCCATTGGGCATATAGTCCACAGGGAGGGACGGAAGTGCAACTGCATTCCCGTCCCTCCCTGCCGTTCTGACGCGGTTTTTCCTCCGCTATGACGAACAACCCAACCCGCCTCTTTCCCACCGCGCTCTTTGTCGCGGCGCTCGCACCACGCCTGACCTACCTCTTTGAACATCGCGACAGCCCGTTTTTCGACGCCCCGGTCGTTGATGCGAGGACCTTTCTGGACAAAGCCCAACTTATCGCCGGCGGCGAAATATGGGGGGGGACCGACCCCTACTGGCAGCCTCCCCTTTATATTTATCTGCTCGCCTTCTTCTGTTGGCTACTGCCCACTTCGTATTTTATCGGGATCCGGCTACTGCAATCAGCATTAGGAGCCATGTCCTGCGTCCTGGTGTATCTGCTCGCCCGGCGCGCCTTTGGCGAACGGGTTGGCCGCATCGCAGGCGGGCTCTCCGCTGTCTGCGGATCTTTTCTCTATTTTGAGGGCGAACTACTAGCCGTTCCCGTAGAAATAGCCCTCAACCTGCTGTTATTGCACCAACTCTGCACCGCCTTACAGGAGGATCGCCGCCGAGACTGGATCCTCGCCGGCGTTATAGCGGGGCTTGCCGCCCTTACGCGCCCGAATATCCTGCTCTTCACCGCGGTCTTCTGCATTTGGATGTTTTGGCAATCGCGGCGCGATGCCGATCCCACTCCACGACGACGGGTCATCTGGTTCTTGCTGCCCACGCTATTGGTGATTTTGCCTGTGACCTGGAGAAATTGGGCCGCCGAGCCCGACCTCGTCTTCATCTCTTCCAATGGCGGTATCAACTTCTACATCGGCAATAATGTCGACTACGAGCGCACCGTTTCGCTGCACCCGGGCATGCAGTGGGAACAAATGGCTATGGAACCGGTAAACGCGGGGCACGAAACCGCAGCCGCGAAGTCATCGTTTTTTTTGCGCAAAGGCTTGGCCCATATTGTCACCAATCCCTTCGATTTTTTTGGCCGCACCCTCGAAAAAGGATTCCATCTTTGGAGTGGACCAGAAATAAAACGCAACCAGCATATCTACTACGCCCGAGAACACTCGCGGATTTTGAGCGTTTTACTCTGGGATTGGCACCTCTCCGTCCCCTTCGGACTGGTCGGTCCATTGAGCTTACTCGGCCTGTGGCTGAGCATCCGCAAGCGCGAACAGCCAATAGCTCTACTGCGTCTCTACGCGGCCTGCTATATGGCTTCAGTGCTGCTATTTTTTCCCGTGGCCCGCTACCGCATGCCGGTACTGCCGGTGTTAATCGTCTTCGCCGCCTTCGGCCTATGGTCTCTTTACCTAAGTATGCGCGAACAACCATGGCACCGGACTGCAAAACTGGCGGCGCCTTTGGGCTGCCTGCTAGTCCTCTTGAACCTGACCCGGGCCGAGTCGATGGCGAACGACGCGCAATTGTGGTTTGACCTAGGCGAAGTGCATCTGCGCAAGGGCGATTCTGCCCTGACCGAACGCTATTCGCTCCAAGCACTAGCGTTGGAACCGGATTACAACTACGCCCGTCACAATCTAGCCGTTGCCCATTTCCAGCAGAAACACTATCAAGACGGCGAACGGGAAGCACTGGCGACCCTAGCGGAAAACCCGCTGCGCACCGACACTCGCATCCTCCTTGCCCGAATCTACCTCGACACACAAAAACCGCGATCAGCGGCGACCTATTTACAACAAGCCCTTGAGCGCGAACCAGCATCCGGACCGGCTAATTATTATTATGGCCGCCTTCTTTACGGCCAACGAAACTTCGCCGCCGCAGTGCCTTATTTGCGGAAAGCAGCCAACGAAACTCCCCGCGACTTCTGGCTCCGTTACGAATTAGGCCGCGCGCTACAGCAAGCCGGCCAGCACAATGAGGCAATCGTCGCTTATAAACACGCCTTAACCCTTGAAAGAAAACCCGAAGCCCTTGTCGCCATCGGCGCCCTGCATCTGCTAGCAGGCCGCGAACAAAAAGCACGGGCGCAATTCGACCTGGCCCTGGGACTGGATGGAGAAAACCTGGAAGCCCATATCAATCTGGCTTTTATCGATATGCAAAACGGACATTATAACAAAACCATCGCCCGCTTACGCGCGGTTCAAGAAGGGCCACGCGCATCTGCACAAGCACAAAAACTGCTTGACGAGGCCCATAGACGGCAAAGGGCGAATTGAACAAATTGTCTCCTCTCTTAGTCTTTCTGCTGTTTTGCACCGCCTTGCCCATCCAGGGTGCTGGACCGCAATTCACCGATGTCACACAAGCGGCCGGCATCGACTTCGTCAATGCGGCGGGAAGCACCGATAAGCAGCATATCATCGAGACGCAAGCGGCCGGTGGCGGCTTTTGGGACTATGATCTCGACGGTCGTCTCGACCTCTTCCTCACCGGGGGTGCCCGCCCCGACTCGACGGCGGGCACAGCGCTCTATCGGGGCGTCGGCGAAGGCCGGTTCAACGACGAAACGACCGGCACCGGCACCGGCATGAAAGGCTGGAATATGGGGGTCGCCTTCGCCGATTACGACGCCGACGGCGACCCCGACCTATATTTAACACGTTGGGGGCGCGATGTGCTCTTGGCCAACCGCGGCGACGGCACCTTTGCCGACAGCACCTCCGCCGCAATGCTCGGTTCGGAAGGTTGGGGCATCGGCGCGGCTTTCGCCGACTACGACTTAGACGGCGACCTAGACCTTTACGTCGCCAATTATATCGACTTCGAACTCGGCGGCTCTCCTTTTTACGACGGCTGGTGCAGCCACAACGGGGTAGCGGCCGCCTGCGGGCCCGCAGGTGCGACCGCGCAAGCGGACATACTGTACCGTAACGAGGGCGACGGCACCTTCAGCAATGCCACTCGCGAGGCCGGCATGCTCGGCACCAACTATTATGGCATGGGTGTCGCCTGGTCCGACCTCGATGCCGACGGCGATCCCGATCTCTATGTAGCGAATGATGGACATCCCAACAGCCTATGGCGCAACGACGGCGGCCATTTCGTCAATAAGTCCCTTTCAGCTGGCACCGCCTATAGCGGCGACGGGCGGGCCCAGGCAGGCATGGGCGTAGCTGTCGCAGATTTTGACAATGATTTGCAGATCGACATCTTCGTCAGCAATTTTACCCGAGACCACAACACCCTCTACCGCAACACCGGCCGCGGTTTTTTCGCCGATATCAGCGGGCGCGCCGGGCTAGCCGGCAGCAGCCGCCCCTTTATGGGCTGGGGCACATTCTTCTTCGACTACGACCAAGACGGATGGCAGGACCTCTTCGTCGCCAACGGCCACTTGTTGCCTGCGATAGATCGCGCAGGAGGAGGCCTGCGCTACCGCCAGCGCAACCAACTGTATCGCAACCTAGGCAATGGGCGTTTTCGCGAGGTATCGATCGATACTTCCCAGAGTGCCCGACAGGTCAGTCGCGGCGCAGCCTACGGCGACTACGATGAGGACGGCGATCTCGATATCCTCGTCTGCAACCTCGACGCCAAACCGACCCTCTTGCGCAATGACGTGCCGGACAAAGGCCACTGGATCATTTTAGCGCTTCGTAGCGGAGATCTTGAAGCGGTCGGCGCGCGCGTATTCGTCGACACCGGCGATCAACGGCAGATCCGCGAAGTACAGACCGGTTCTAGCTTTCAATCCCAATCCGATACGCGTTTGCATTTCGGCTTAGATTCGGCGATTGTAGCCGATATCGATATAATCTGGCCTGGCGGCCAACGGCAAGTGTTCCATGCCGTCCCCGCCAACCACCACTATACCATCCGCCGAGGCGTTGACCGCCTCATAACAGAGTGAGATCCATGCGTTTTTTTATACTATTATTAATCTGTGCTGCATGCGGCGACGAACCACCAGCCCCGGCGAAGATCAAGCTGCCCTTATTAGATTTGCAACAAGCTAACATAGGTGTACAAGCCTTTAACGCCGGCCGAGCACTTCAAGCCCGCGGTCAATTTACCCAAGCCGAGCAAGCTTATCGCCAGGCACTCAACGAGACCCCATCCAATCCGCAATACCACTATTATCTGGGCGTCGCCCTGCACGCCCAAAGCCGTTTTACCGAGGCGCAGAAAGAATTCGAGAAAGCCCTGGAGATAAAACCAGACTACGCCGGCCCCCACATAGCCCTCGGAAAAATGCTCTATGACGTGCACGGCATGGTCTCAGAAGCGCGCGAACTGCTCACCACGGCCTTAGAATTTGCCCCCGAAGCGACGGAGGCGCGCTATATACTCGGCCTGATCCATCAACGCGAAGGCCAGTGGCCAGAGGCGATCAACATCTTCTCTGCCATCGTCGCCGCCGATACCAGCCACTTAAAAGCCCGTACGCAATTGGGTTTGGCGCATCTGCAGCAGGGCGACTACCCTCAGGCCGAGCGCGAATTGAGGCAAGTTATCCGCCTCAACCCGCATGAGCCGGCCGCCTTCCTCGGGCTCGGACAGACATTGTCACGGTCGAGCAAGGATGAGGAGGGACAGCGCTTTGTCGAAAGGGCCCGCATATTGGGCGAGCAAAACACCCAACTCAAACCCCACCATGAAGCCATGTTGAAATATCCGAACCAGCCCAAAGCCCACTCGAACCTCGCCGCGCTCTACAATCGGTTCGGGCGCCTGAAATTGGCTGCGGAACACTATCACCAGTCGATACGCATCGACTCGACCTACGGCCCGGGCTACCAGGGCCTGGGCAATATGTACCAGCGACGCGGCAAAGACGCCTTGGCCGCCCGTTATTATCTCGAAGCACTGCGCTGGGACTCGACATTGGCCGAAAGCCACAACAACCTCGGTTTGCTGCTACACGGAAAGGGCGAATTGGAGAAATCGATCCAACAATACGAGAAAGCCGTACAGCTTGCCCCCGACGTGGGATTCTACATTTCCAATCTTGGCAATGCCTATTTGGAGGCCGGGGAATTGGACCGGGCGAAAACGGCAGCAGACCGCGCGATCGCCAAAAACGCGTCCCTTGTGAGTGCCCATATCCTGCTAGGGGATGTCTACGCACGCCAGAACGATTTCGCGCAAGCGCTAAAACAATGGCAAGCGATACCCGCCATTGCAGCGGACAACGAGCGACTGCGCGCCAAGATCACCGACGCCCAACAACGGCTCGCTGCCCAAGCTAAATAATCGCGATGGGCTATACGGCGACAATCGGCCTTCTGTTGGCCATACTCTGCGGTTGTAACCCGAAATCCGACGATGTACAGATCCTGGTGGCAGCCGGGCGCTCGTTCGCGAAGGAACATCGCTATGCCGAAGCGCAAACCGCCTACGAAAAAGCCCTTGCGCTCGACTCGCTCAACGCCGAGCCCCACTACGAGTTGGGCAACCTCAACGCCCGGCTCGGCCGCCTCGACGCCGCGGCCCAAGCGTATGCCGCAGCCGTGACCGCCGACCCGGCACACGATAACGCAAAACACAATTTGGCGGTGGTCGAAGCCGATCGAGGTCGATTGCCGCAAGCCGTCGAATTACTCGAACAACTGCCGGGTTATACGCCGGCGCTCAGGACACTGGGGCTCTTCTACAACAAACAGGGCCGCTACGACCTGGCCGAGACCACATTGCGCGCGGCATTGCAGGCAGGCGATGAACACCTAGAGGCGCGGCAGCAGCTCGGCCAGCTCTATATCCGCCAAGGACGCTATGCCGAAGCGCGGGCAGAATTGCAACGCGCCCTCGCACTCGACTCGACACATACTGAAAGCCGGCGCTTGCTTGGCTTGTTGCACCTATCGGAAAGGCGATACGGCGAGGCGTTGACGGCCTTTAGCCAAACCATTGAACTCGACCCCTATTTGATTGAAGCTCATTATAACTTGGCTTCCGCGCTCTCCGCACTCAAGCGCGAGGAAGAAGCACAGGCGGCGCTTCAGCACTTTGAAAAACTATCCGCGCACGCCGCCCAGATAGCCCGGCTTCGCCGTCTGCTCGACGCGCAACCCGATCACCTTGCTACGCATATCGAACTGGCCTACCACTATCGCCAGCTCGAAAACGACGAAGCGGCGCTCACACATTATCGCTCCGCGCTAGACGCCCACCCGAACGACTTGCAGGTCTTGCTGCAGTTGAGCGGGTTCTTATTGGAACTCGGAGCCGAAAATGAAGCGCTCACACTTTGCCGCCGCGGTATCGCACAACACCCCGAAGACGCGCGGATAAGCGCGCTGTATTTCAACCAGGGCTATGTGCATATGCAGAACGAACGGTATGCGGAGGCCCGGACGGCATTCGAGCAGGTCGTAAAATGGGACCCGAACTCGGCTAAGGCCTGGAACAATCTCGGCAATGTGCAACTCGCCCTCGGTGAGACCGATGCCGCTCGGCAGGCGCTCATCGCCGCCGTCGCCGCCGACTCCAGCATAGCCGAGGCCCATTACAACCTTGGCAGCCTGTTCCTGCAAGACCGACAATTGCAACAAGCCCGACAGGCTTATCTGGCGAGCATTGCGGCAGATTCAACTTTTATCCGTGCCTACTACGCCCTGGCCACCGTATACAAGAGCCAGGGCGCGATGGCGGAGGCGAGCAAAGCCTATCAATTTTTTATCGACAAATGGCAAGGGGATCCGAATTCCCTGCGCCAAGCGAGGCAACAACTCGCACAACTGCCCAAGCCGTGAGCGAAAGTAAATCGATGTATGCCGCGATCTTATTAGGCCTGCTGCTTCTCGCCTGTAGCTCAAATGAAAAATCCGCAGCCCCACCGTCACCCAGCGCCGCCCAGCCAGAGACCGTCGCGCCGTCGATCCACTTCGTCGAAGTGGCGGCAACAGTCGGCCTGAGTTGGCGCCACGAAAACGGCCTGAGCGACAAACGGCATTTCCCCGAAACGATGGGCGGCGGCGGTGCCTTCTTGGACTACGACAGCGACGGCGACCTCGACGTCTACGCCATAAACGGCGCTTTTATCGACGCCTCACCACAAGCGCCCCGTCCCGTCAACGCGCTTTACCGCAACGACAGTGGACGCTTCGCCCTAGTCGATGCCGGCCTCGGTCACCCAGGCCTCGGCATGGGCCTGGCCGCTGCCGACTACGATGCCGACGGCGACCTCGATATCTATCTTACCAATTTTGGCGCCAACGCGCTCTATCGCAACGACGGCGAGCACTTCTCGGAAATAGGAGAATCGACAGGGGTCGCCGACGCTCGGTGGGGTACCAGTTGCGCATTCGCCGATTACGACCGCGACGGCGACCTCGACCTCTATGTCGCCAATTACGTCGAATACGACCCCAGTGAGGCCAATGCAGACCAGCTCCCTTATATGGCAGCGTCCCAAAGTTACGGCGACGAGATCCCGCCGGGCTATCCGCATCCCGACAATTTCCGCGGTCAGGCCGATCTGCTCTTTCGCAACGACGGCGATGCGGGTTTCTCCGATGTATCTCAGCTTTCGGGAATCGCAGACGAGGGCGGCAAGGGGCTCGGTGTGGTCGTTGCGGATTATGACGACGACGGGTGGCCCGATATTTACGTGGCCAACGACGCGGTGCGCAATTTTCTCTACCACAACAAGCAAAACGGGAGTTTTGCAGAAAGAGCGGCGATAGCGGGGGTGGCCTACGGGCAGGATGGGCAAATGGAAGCGGGCATGGGGGTCGATTGGGGCGACTACAACGGCGACGGGGTTTTCGACTTGACGGTGACTAATTTCCAGGCAGAGCCGAATAGCTTATACCGCGGCGAAGAAGGCTTCTTCGCCAACGCGACCTTTGCCGCGAACATCGGCCTACCTTCGCTGCCCTTGCTCGGTTTTGGCACCCAGTTCTTCGACCCAGATCTAGACGGCGACCTCGACCTCTTTGTGGCCAACGGCCATGTGCTCGACAACGTACTGGAGATCGACCAATCCACCAATTACGGACAGCGTAACCTGCTCTTTCGCAACGACGGTGGCCTCCGACCGGAGCAAGTCCGCTTCACCGATATTTCTGCACTGGCCGGGCCGGGTTTGCAACTCGCTCGCGTCAGCCGTGGCAGCGCCACCGGCGATTACGACAACGACGGCGACCCCGACCTGCTAGTATTCAATTCCGGGCAGCTGCTCAGCCTGTTGCGCAACGACCGCGAAGACGACCACCACTGGATCACCATCCGACTCAACGGGGCCGACCGCAACCCGCACGGCATCGGGGCTCGTTTGACGGCTACCAGCGGCACGGTCGTCCAGATGAGGGAACTGCGAGGCAGTCGTTCATATCTATCCCAGAGCCAGCTCCGCATCTGTCTCGGCCTCGGTAGCCAGCCGCAACTCGATTCGATAGAAGTGCGTTGGCCCTCCGGCCGAATCGAGCGCTTCGGCCCCTTTGCAGCGAATCAAACCATCACACTCAACGAGAGCCACGGCATCAACGCGGAGATCTCCCCGCCCTAATCCGCTCGACAAGCGCCTGCCCGAAGGCCTGCTGCCCTTGCTCGGTGGCGACCTGCACGACATAATGTTCGGCGTCAATCAAACGGTCTGCTGCTATCAGTTCCGCGACCAATACCTCAAGCAAATCCTCAAAGAATTGCCGCCTTATTTTTGCGTCTTTGACCGCCGTTTCAAAAGCAGCCAGGGCTTTGCCCCGCTGTCCGAGAAAATGATAGGCATAACCTTCGATAAAGGCTTGCAGACCCGGTGAGAAATCCGGTGCCTGCGCCATGAAGTGCAACCGGTCCAATAGTGCGCCGAGCGCCGCACGCTCCCCAGCGCCCAATGCTTGCCCCATTATCTGACCGCAGCGGACCCAGCGCAACGTGGCCCATAAATCCCCCCATATCGTATACGGCTCTTCTAAGCGGGCAGCATGATAATAGGCTTGCGCCCGCGGATAGTCCTGCGCCGAGAATAGCGCTTCGGCGACGTTTAACGACAATACATCCGACGCCTGTCCCGCCATCCAACGCTCAACCCCTCGCCGTTCCCCCGCGCTCAAGCGCTCCCAAAGCCCCTCGGCTTGGCGATGCAAAACACGCGCCCGACGCTCATTGCCCTGATCCATCGGTGGCGCGCTGAAAAGCGCAGCCATAGATCTCAGCACAGAGAGCTGTTCTACCGGTAGATCGCCGAGGCGACTGCGGTACTCGTCGTCAGTCCGCAGATGCTGATCCACTTCAGACGCAATATCCCAGGGCGATGGCGCTTTTTCTAACGCAGTAATAATTGATCTGGCTAACAACATTTGCCCAGCCGCAGTAGGATGTAGATGGTCGGCGACGAGTTCCCACCCCACTCCTGCGTCCGGGCTATGCGCCAGAAAACGAGACTCTACTTCGGCTAATAACGCCCCTTCTTCTCTGGCCACCCTGCGCACGGCGATATTGGCCGCAACCGGAGCCCGCCAAGGTCGTGGATCCAAATCGCGAGCCTGCACAAAGGCCGCCCGCGCCGCATCGCCGGCGCCCATATTCTCCAAGTGATATCCGAGCAGAAAATGTAGATAGGCGTCATCGGCCCAAATATCTTGTGCCTGCCTTAGAGCCACTACCGCGGTCTCCGACGGATGCTGACGCTCGCCGGAGGCAAGCAGATCCGCATAACGCTTGCGTTGCCCATCGTCCACGGGCGGCTCGACACGGGCCGGCGCAAAACCTCGCTCGTTGCTGGTCAATGTGCAAAGCACCAAGGGGATGCCCTTTTCCCGACAGAAAGCTGCAATGTCGCGTAAATTACCCTCGAGATTCGCTGCGGCCTGTGCCCGCCGTGGATCGGTGGACGGAACAGCACCTGTCCTCGACATAACTTCGATCAAGGCGGCCGGCGGACCGGTCTGTTTGGCCGCAAACGCCCCCAACAAATCACCGACAAGGCCCGTCATACGCCACTGCATCAACGCGTAGTGAACCTGTTTGCTCCACAGGCTTTGCCCACCCTGGGCTAATGAAGCCGCACCATATACTCCGTAAAATTCGTTGTGTCCCGTATAGACTACGACTAAATCAACCGCCAGTTCCTCTACCCCGTCCTCTACCGCTCGTGCAACGGCAAAACTGGACGCCGCCGTAATCCCAACGTTAAAGACCTCGATCTGGCGTTCTGGATAGAGATCTTGCAGCATCTCCTGGAGATAGGAGGGGGCAGACAGACGTTTAGGATGGGGATAGCCTTGGACGGTCGAACCCCCCGCGAATAACACGCGTAAGGCACCATCGGGCGCTGGTTCGATATAGGGGCGAGGGGTCATGCGGATACCCCGCAACGGAATATCCCCTGCGACGCCGGCGAAGAAGCGACGTGCATAAGCTGGATTGACCGCGTGCAGCACTCGATCTTGCAAACGAGACAGTTCAAGCGTAAACGCCGGCGGGGCCAACGACGACACCAGGCGCAGGCCCCCTTCAAGCAGCACAACCATCATCAGACCGAGCAACAGTGCCGCGAGCCGATTGCGCATGGACCCCGCGTTCATTTTAGGCGGTTGACTAACTTAACGCGTGGCAGCGTGGCGGGAGAACGCTTCTTCGTCGATCTGCACCTGTCCGGCATACACTTGGTGTAGCGAATCGAGCAAGGCGTTAAAGAGCGCGCCTTGCCGTTGCTGGCGAATATCCGTGCGAATTTGCTGCTGTAACTTATTATCGAGAGACATCAGCAGTTTTTCATAGGGCTGATCGAGGCGAAAGACACTGTATTTATCCTGTACCTCCATCGGCCCTTGCAGCACACCGACATCTTTGCTATTGCTATCGCCGAAGTGCGTACGATAGGGCGACTGGATGAGCGACTCTATCGAAATCCGGCCGCTGTCGGCAAACGTGTGGCCGCCCACAGGCTTCATGGCGGACCGAATCGAATGACGCACGGCCAATTCCTCCAGACGCTCTCCAGCTTGCGCCCGAGCAAGGATCGCCTCGGCCTCTGCGCGAGTATCACACAACACCTCGGTCATTTCAATAATGCCGGGTAGGGATCTGTAGGTATCGATATATCGCTCGTAATAGGCCTTCACTTCAGTGTCCGTCGATTTGCCCCTGTCCCCCACTACGTCCACGCGCAGCTGCGAGGCGATCAGCCCTTGGCGCTTCTTGTCTTTCCACGCCACGATATCGCCCCGTTGGTCCCGCCCCTGCGCACGAGCTTCGAACGTCAGCAACGAATCGGAGACGACCACAATCTCCAGCGCCCGAAAGGCCAACAAACTGTCGGGCGGCAGAGCCCCTTTTTCTACATTGATGAGTGCTTGCACTGCGTCAAGGATCTTGATTGCGCCGCCTTTGTGCTCAATAAGAGGTTCCAACGCCAGCGCCTGGTCCAAGCCACGACGATGCACCCCGTCAAGCACGGCATGGATGCGGTCGCGATGGTAGCGCAAACCGTAGGCCTCCTTGAGCGAATCGATGACCGCTTTGTAACGCTCATTGCCCTTGCGCCAAATCACTCGCTCAAGGATAATGGGCCGCATTGGCTTAAAAGAAATACGCCTCTTTTTAAGCACCTTGACCACCTCATAACCATCGATCGTCTCTATCGGCTCGCTGACCTGGCCTTCCTCCAGATGGAACACGCCATCGCGCAGACCAGTTACCGCACCGGATTCGTCGAAGTAGCCACCAAGATTCCCGCCCTTCTCGGCATCACCGGCCAAGGAACGCTCGCTGGCCAGTTTGGAAAAGCCACTACCCGCATCCAACAGACGGATGATCTCACGGGCGTCTTCTTCGCTGGCGGAGAGGATGTGCGCCGGCCAGATTTCCCAGCCCAATGAGTGCTCTTCATAGAACGCGCGTAATTCCTCCTCAGTGAACGAAACGCCGGCGGAAACCATCTCGTCGGATAATTCTCCTGCGATGCGTTTATTGACCATCTTTGTGAGCATCTGCTCCAGGCCGGGCAACTGGTCCAGCCCCCGTTTTTTCGCCTCGTACAACACGAGTTCCTTGTCGACTAGGCTTTGCAGATATTCACGATAAGCGGCTACACCCTCTTTTTTCGAATGCAGATTAGGGGGCAACGACCGCTCATAACGGTCGACATCTACTGCAGTGATCGTCTGCCCAACCACCGTGGCCAAACCTACTGCTACAGCGCCACCTTTACCCTCAGAGTCGGTAGTTTCATGTTCTTTACCCTCAGAGTCGGCAGTTTCATGGTCTTTACCCTCAGAGTCGGCAATTTCATGTTCTTTACCCTCAGAGTCGGCAGTTTCATGGTCTTTACCCTCAGAGTCGGCAATTTCATGTTCTTTGCCCTCAGAGTCGGCAATTTCATGTTCTTTGCCCTCAGGGCTGCAACCTGTAAACGCGAGGAGAACGGCCAGCGGTATCAATCTACACAACATAAGTTTCCCATTTCCGTACATAATCTGCGCGGTGCCGTAGTACTACGGCACCGCGCATTAACAAATATTATTGTTCCTGGAGACTATGCTAATTGCCAGTTGCTACCTTGCTCCCGTCTGGGTAAACGCGACCAATTTTTCGTTTAAAACTCATCTCAACGTCAACATCTTCGACCGGATCTCCCTTGTAGTCGTAACGCACTATGACGTCGGGAATATGAACGGTTAATTCGTCGACATCTGGGGCCAATGGCTCAAAAACGAGAAAGCCTTCGCTCTCTTGCGCACTGAAGACCTGCTCGTTGACAAACATAGAACGCCGCATGATGCCGTCTCGTTCCTTCCAAACACTATGGGCGTTGCCGCTTACTCCTGGTGCATTCCCCCCGGTGCCACCCTGCACATACCGGCGATAATATATCGAGATCTGTTCACGCGTCAGCGCGTAATATTTGCGCCCATTCGAGGTCGTGATATAAACCTGGGTGGGATCTAGGTAAACCTTGGGATACTCGTAATTAGAAACAAACGCGCGGAAAACGGTAAAACGCTGCGGAGTTTCCCCTGTACGAAAATACGTCGAGTTGCCAAAGGTGTAGGGGTTGCGTGAATCCGCCCCTTCACTAGAATAGGCACTGAACTGACGATTCAACTCCTCATCGGTCATCGGCCTTAGGCTGATTTCGAGTCGGGCCTGCTTGTAGGCCACGGTGCCATCATCAGCCACCGTCTTGTTCTCACCCTGCTCGGCCTCACTAACTGGCTTGAGATCCTCGGCATAGTAGCGATGCGAGCACCCCGCAAAAAGCAGCAAAGTACAAAGCAGCGAAATTTTGCATTTCATTACGTTATAGCCCTCCTACTCTAAACCGGCGAAGACGGTGACAAACATCGCCGTTTCCGTGCGTGCCTTATCCGCCGAGGCGCGGTCAATCCGCGAAACTCGAAAACCGGTCTGGGTCCACAGATTATACCCCAGGTAGTCGGCGTTATTCGTGATCTGCATCGCATAAACCAACTCGGTGCGGTCCGAACGCAACTGATCGTCTTCTAACTCCTCGCGAAACTGTTCGACGAGCAGATATTCTAGACCGGATTGCAACTCTGTGCGCGAAAGGATCGGCAGGCGCACAACCAGCGACCAGAGTTCCTGCAATTCGGTAGTCGCCACGCGCACCTGGGTGTCCTCGCGGCTCGACGGTCGCTGGCGTTGAAACTCACTCTTCCAACGCGGTTGAAACTTGAATGGGCCGAGATCAATGGTATAATCAATCTTATTGAGAATACCAAAGAAGGAGGCCGTTTCGCGAAGATCTTGTTGCTCAAGAGGTCGCTTATCGTAATCCGACTGTTTGACGATTTCCCACTTGAATCGATTCTTAAAATGAATGCGATCATTTTGGAAGTGATACCCCATATACAAGGTATTCGCCCAACCATCCCGCAAAGGCAATGGATCGGTAAAAGGCACCAAGTCTCCGCGTGAACCTTGACGCACGACCCATTCGATCACATCGTCGCGAATATCGTCTTGGACTCGGCGGTAGTTGTTGAAAATCTGAACGTTGCCCTTACCTGCGTAATTCTTGTCAAAGGCCAGCAAGGCGTAGTTGCTGACATTTTCGCGTTTATCCGCCAGTTGACGCTCGTCTAAGCGACCAACAGTCAACCGCGCCTCCGGACCCAAGTGCGAACCAACGTAGATATTGTAACCACGCCGATCGCGCTTATAGAGAAAATCCGGCAAGTTGTCGTTTTCAAACCGGTCGACAATGCCATTGTTGTTCATATCGACGCCAAAGAGAAACTCAGGCCGATCAGAGGCATAGCGCAGAAAAGGCTCCTCGTAATCGGGCACCGTGTTGCGACGCAGATCTGAGTCGTTCTGGTTGAAATCGTTGATGAAGTCATTGTTCTCGTCGAAACCGGGAAATACCCTGCGGTCCTGCGAGAAATTAGCCCGCAACCAGTCAGGGTTGCGGTCCTGGTCATCGTTATCATCGACGAATTCGTAGGCAAAGCGCGTCGCGTCGTCGTAGTTAATATCCGCCGCATCGTTGAGCGTCCCGGCCAAAAAGGAACTTGTGCTGTAGCTGGGATCGACGCTAAAGACCTCGCCGAAACCGTAGTAGGGATACTCCCGCTTATAGGCATTGACAAACCAGGCATCGGCCGAAAGGTTGTGGGCCTGGTGATTAGTCACGTCGATCTCTGACCGCCGCGGATAGCGAAAGTGCTGGCGGTTGCGATCCCATTCGCCCGAGAGATAGAACCCGCCGACATCAGTGAGATCAAGGGTGACGCCGAAAATCTCATTGGCCACGGGCAAGCCGTATTTGACGCGGACGAAACCCTGGTTTGAACCGTCCTTCACATTGCCATCCGCGCGCACCGTGCGCTCGGGGATACCTTCGGACAACAACACTGGCTGGCCGTTGGCATTGAGTTGGCGATTGGAAGTGACGTCGATCCGGTAGTCGTTGGCCAGAAGCAAGAGGAAATCAATGCTCTTGATCTGCTCTGGTGGCGGGCCGAAAGCATTGCGGTACTGGGGACCTTCGAGATCGTAGATCAGCACGATGACTTCGTTTCCGTCGGCCGAGAGGAAACCCTCACGACGAAAGCCACCCTGCAAAGACGGGCCGTAGTCCAGAACATTGCTTTCACCAATTTGACGGCGGTTGCTTATCCGCTCACCGTCAATGGTAGTAATGATCATCTCCTCCTGAAAGAAGGCCGCGCCGGCACTATCGTCCTCAGGCGAATCATCGCTCAACCGCACTTCAATGCGCGTAATGTCGGCGTTGTTTTGCCCCTCTGTAAGTGTGCCCTTAAAAGGATTCCCCTCGAATGCTTGCCCCTTGGTCGTAGAATTAAAAGCATTGACATAGGTAGCACCCAACTTGACGAAATCGCCGAGTTGTATAGTACCGCGACCGCCGAGCAGATTCGTATCATTCGAACGAAAACGGGCAGTGCTAGCCGTCTGCGCTGTTTCGACTTGCCCTGGTGAGCTAGGACGGGAGACGATTAAAGTCGCCTCGTATTTGTCGGTGGCCAAATCGAGCTGAATACCGGCAAACGTCGGCTTGGAAAAGGTCATCGGCGTCAATGTGGTCCGGATGCGGTCGCCGATGGTCAGGGCATAGGCATATTGGCCCTTTTGATCCGAGGCAATGACTAGACTAGAAAACCAACTGGCGAAAAAAGGCGTTTTGAAAAGGCTACTACCCGCCGTCTGCGGTGCCGCAATACTCCAGTCATAGACAAGTTGACCTCGGGTAATATAATTCCCATAAAGATCGTAGAAGTACTCGCCTTCTTGACTTGTACTCACATAGCGCTGAAAGTGTCGGCGAGCATAGTTGGTATAGCCTTGTTGCTGCCACTGATATTCGTTGAATAGCTCCTGGGGCACATACCATTTTTTTACCGCCGGATCCAATGCGTCAAAGAGCACGCCTGGCCCCACGGGGTCATAACCAACTTCTCCGCCACGGCGCACACCCAGCCGAGTACCAAAATCCTCCTGTGCGGGGAGGTTTCCCACGATCGCTCCCAGCATCAGGATTGCAACCGCACCAATGCGGAAACTCCTAGCTATGTTCACAAATGCCCTCCCTTGTTTATCAATTCCGGTCCAAACTATAACGCTACAATAAACCTATAATCTATATTTAATAAGCGACATGGACGAGATGAGTTTGTTGGCTATCGCCATTGTCAGCCTGCACCTCAATCCGGCAGAGATAAATCCCCGGCGGCACAATCTGTCCGTCCAGATTCCTGCCGTCCCAGGTAAAAGCCTGGTCTCCAACCTTGCCGCCGGTCACGGCGCCTTGCCCATGACTAACTAAACGACCGCTGAGATCATAAAAAGTCACATTCAACGGCCGTTCCTCCAACACCTTCAACAACGAGAAACCGACCAAAAGTTCGTCGTTAATTCCGTCGCCGTTGGGCGTAAAAACCGAGGGTAACGCCACGTCTTGGATCAATGAACCTCGCAAAGCCACTAGGCTGACTCGAGCCGTGGAAGAATCGACTAGCTCGGTCGCGTCCTTGGTGTTTGCGTCAACCCGCTGAAAAACGCCTTCCTCCGTATCCGAACTACGGACAAACGAAACATACTCTATACCTTCGCGGAAGACCTGCGACTCGAACTGCACCTCAATCAGGGCATGCGTATCCGCCGGCAGGTCGGCATTGAGCGAAGACGGAAAACGAATCCAGACGGAATCTTCGCCCGTCGCCATCTGTGTCAACGCCGCCCCGTCCTCAGAGCGCAAGATATCGTCGGTGTCCGGCGCAAAGACTCGGTCGAAACTCGTCGCCACCGCTGTTGTCACCAATTGATCCGGGTCGAGCAGCGAGGAAACCGCGACAACTTCGACCTGACCGAGACGAACACCAGTCAGGCGCGCGGCGCGCGGCGAGACAATCAGCACTTCATTGAAACCGTCGCGCACAGTGGCATCCGTCGGATCAGGCGCGGCCGCGCGAATGAAGTAGGAAAACTGCTGTAGCTCTAGCGGATTGATATCGCGCGGCGGGGTGTAGTCGATCGGTAAGACACTTAGATCTGCCAAGCCTTTCTGCGTCCCCTCTTCGCTTATCAGCGCCAGTTCGCCTGCGAGGTCCAACGCCAGCGGTGGTGCCAGCTCAATGCGTAGATTGCTAATGCGGGCCGTTTTGAAAGGGTTCTCTGACGAAATGTTGACGCGAATCTGAACAAACTTGCGCGGGTTCGGAGAAGTGATTGTCGCCTCATTTAGGCCATTCGTTGGCAA
Organism: Gemmatimonadota bacterium; assembly: GCA_018672475.1. GTDB lineage: Bacteria > Latescibacterota > UBA2968 > UBA8231 > UBA8231. The sequence continues at coordinate 33,872 of JABHFS010000143.1, forward strand.
ATAACTCACACTCCACTCGCTCCAGCCGACAAAGGCCAATTCGCCGCTTTTGTCGAAACTCGTACGCGGCGCCCGACGTATCTTGCGACCATCTTCGTCAATGAGGCCATCGCCGTCATTGTCAATGAGGTCAATCGGATCCTCGTCCTCAAATCCGTCGCCGTCGTCGTCAGTGCCGGAGGCGTGTCTTTTGTTAGCAGGCAAGGTTTGCCAAATATCCCAGGCCGTCCACTCTAAAGCGATGGCGTTATAGATGTCTTCGGTGACTTCTTCTCGTTCTTCGGCACCAGCTGCAGTAACCACCTGATAGAAAGTAAAGTTGGTATCGGTCTGGTCCGAAGTTCGGGTCTGGATCTGCAGACGAACATCTGGATGTAGATCCAAAGGCTCTAGCCGCTCGACGGCCTGCCCTGTGACTGGATCGGTGTCGCGGATAATCACGTCGCCTCCCCAAGCGATGCGCGGGAGGGTCTTGCGAATAAAATCGCCACGCGAATCGGTGAGCGAGATCGGCGGCGAGTAAGCCCAAACGCTGACTGGATAGCCTTCGCCGTGAAGCTGTATCTCTGCCAAGGTCGCCAGTGCGCCATAACGACCCGACTGATTGCCGGTGATATCGATATCTCGGATCTGTAGAAAGCGAATTTTGCGGCGAGGGAAATTTTCTTGGAAAATTCGCACTACCGGAGTGTGGTTATCGATATGCTCATTGCTAATTATATTGTCCCATTTCAGCCCCTCTTCGAGCTGGGGGAAGTCGTCACGGTCGTCCATGCTCAAGGGTTTGAGCAATGTGCCATCGGAGACCAGTATACCCGGGCCCAAGAAAGCGCCCTGGTGACTCTGATTAATACGCTTGTTGAGCACCGATATATTGTCGACCCAAAATACAGCACCTAAGTCATACCAAGCTGTGCCCTTGAGATAAACCGGTGACCAAGTATTGGCCTGCCACTCCGAGTCGTAGAGTCCGTCGGTCGCCAAATTCGGCGCACCCAAGCCACCGTTTTCGTAAGAGGCACCACCGCGCTTTTCTGGCTCTAACGCATAATTGTCGCCCCTCGCCCAGACCTGAATCTCAGAGATACGCGGGACCTCCTTGACATAATAAAGGATCGGCCCGCGCCTTCCCTCGGGCAGCGCCTGGTATTTTTCTTTAGCCGCTTGCACGACGTCGTCTTGCAGGTCTACGAGTAAACCGCCTGCCGTCTGACGCTGATAGACGAGCGCGCCACGTCGCACCTCAGGCAGAGCTTCATAGGCAATACGAGCCTCTTCGCCGGCGCCTAAGAACGAATCGCGCCAAAGATCAGAATCCGTGACCTTAATGCGAAGGTATTGCACGAATCCACCAGTGATATCGGCCAAACCGTCCAGATCCCAGTCGGCCCGATCTAGTGGCTTAAGCGGAAAGGTCATTTGCACGTAGCGGCCGTCCGTACCGGACACGGGAACCAAGACAACCTGTCCATCGGTCTCCCCACCACCACCTCCACTACAACTGGTCGCACCCGCAAAATCTGCACTTTCGTCGCGCACACAGCCCTGAGCCAACTTCCCTGCTACAAATCCGGTCGAAACCTGATTGATTAGAGAGAACTTGAGGTTATTACCTAAGGGAAAGGGGAAACGCTCGCCCATTGAGGCGAAGAGCACTAGGGACTTGACCGGTTGACCTAGATACTCATCCTCGAACTGACCGGCGGGGAAGATGATCGTCAGACTGTCGCCGTAGACAACTCGGGCCAGATCAACTTCGAGTTCCCACTCGCCAAGCCCATCGAGATTAAAGTCACCTGGGTCGTCCAGACGACTGGCATAATCGCTTGGGGTTTTCGGTTCCCAGTATGTGCTCAAATCGCCGTCGAGGACATTGTTGGCCAAAGCGGCGTTGGACCTGGCGGTCGCGCCGCCAATGGTCAGATCGCCGCCAGCGCGGACCAAATCAGGATAAGTGAAATTATTAGCCCCAAGGGCGACATTGAGATTGCGGCGAAAGAAAACTGGCCGCAGACCACCAGCTTCAACCTGAAAAATATCCGCTTTGTTAATCGGCACATTCAGGCTTGCGACAAGATCGTTCTGGTAATTCCAGTTTTCCCAGTGTGAAACCCGATCTACACGGATCGAATTGCCGAGCAGACGATAGGCATCACCATTTTGGGCCATAGAAAAATTCGGCAGAGAAACTACGGCGAGAGACATCCCCCATATTAACAGCCGTTTCATAAGCAATCCTCTCTTTCCGTGTTTTTCAACTTAGGCTAGTAGGCTACAGAAACGAGGCGCGTCCGAGCGGCCCCCGCATCGTCAGCTTCGGTCGAAATTCGCAATATGTAGAGACCTGGTGGGACTATGTGCCCACCGTCATCACGACCATCCCATCGCTGAGAATACCCTCCCGACGACAATTCACGCTCAATTAAATGCAAGCGATGACCGTTCAAATCAAAAACTTCCAGGCGCACAGGTTTCGGCGTCAATAAGCGCTGGACGTCAAAAGTCACGGTCATCTCATCGTTGATACCGTCACCATTCGGTGTAAAGGGATTCGGTTCAATCTTAAAATTACTCACCAAATTATCACTCTGCTGCGAAATATCGGCGGTCACCGCCAGCGAATTGCGGTCCGTGAGCTGGTCGGTCTCAACAAAGTCCACGATATCGCTGCCCTCCACCCTCTGCGGAAGAAAAAGAGCAAGCGTATCAGGTGCCGACTCACTGCCGGCGACACCGAGGATACCATTGCTGGTAAAAATTCTTTCAACATCGGCTGCCAGGGTATCGAGAAAGACACTGGCCGAAAAGTTGGTGCGAAAATCGATTACCCGGCTGCGGAAGCGGATTTTAACTTGCGCATCGCGCACTTGGCCATCATCGGCTGGACGAATCGTCGGAAAACCGACAACAAACTGGTCGTCGGCTACGTGCAACTTCCGAAACTGTCCCTCACCCACTTCACCTGCTCCCTCTCCCGCGTTCGTTAACGACCGGATTTCACCATCTCCGAGATCTACCTCCAACTCCTCAATCGCGCCAGCCCGAGCTGGAGTAAAAATCTGCAAACGATTAAAGCCGTTGTTCTCGGCACCGAGGGAAGCTTTTAAGGCCAACACGAAGGAAGTATCGCGACCAGCGATCACGCCCACGGCCGGAGCGATCTCGCCAAGCACCTGGTCAGTAATCTGTGGAGCAGAAAATTCGATGCGCATATTGCGTATAATCGTGGCTGCATCCGGAGTTTGGCTCAGAAATGCCACCTCGACCTGGATAAAGGGCCGCCCGCTCGGCGCATTGACCAGTTCGCCATTATCCGCCGTCTGAGCACTGCTCCAAAATTCAAGATCGGGCTCAATACGACGGCGCACACTAACCGGTAAGCCTATGTATTCCTTGCGGGTCAGGCGGATCGACTCGCGAGTCTCAGGCAAGGCAGCACTGAAAATTTCGCGAGCCTCAAGGTTGAATTCCGGAGACTCAAGATCCACTTCCTGGCCACGAGTCGGGGAACCGAGCCGTTGGTCAACGATCAGAGCTCCCTCTACGCGCCACTCCACCTCACGATCGAAAAAGTTGACGCGAAAGAGCACATCAGGCTCAGGAGTAACTCCTGTGCGGACGCGCACAATGGTCCTTGATAGTGTGGGATCGCCGATTTTTTCCTCGTCCCAAAAAATCCTCCCCAAGGTCGCTGGGGGCAAAGGCAGCGCATTAGAGGTGTATACCGCCTCGGACACGAAACCGTCGGCGTAGAACTCCATCTCGGCTAAATCGTAGTCCAACGGGGTCTGAAAATCAATACGCGAGTAGCGCAATTGGGTAGGCGGATCAAACACTACAGAGATCGTATCTTCCAAGTTAACCGGCACACTCGCTTCGGGGACAAACGTTGGAAACGTGTTGCCGATTCTATCGAATCTGGGGAAGGCCAACGGCCCTGTATACGGATCGTCGAGACTAAGGCCGGCAATCACGGTCTCCGTCCCCTCTAAACCGCGGTAGAAGGTATAGGCAGAAACACGCACCTGCTCTTCAAGGCTTGGGTAGAGACGAAACAGGCGAATTGGAAAATAGTGCCCTAAGTCTGTATAGAGGGACCATATCTGCCTAACATCCTGTCCTACCCGATCAATGCGCTCGAAATGGGTCTTTGGATCCCCATCGAAGACGCGGCCCAACCCCTCTTGCAGTCGTATGCCGGTCAATGCTCTTTCAAAAATGCCCAAAGTCGTGAGGTTTACCGCTTTATTGTATTTATCGCCACCGGGAGGACGAGGAAATGATTCGGCCACATTGATCATGGCCTCCATCTCAGCAACGCCGGCCCGGCGCAAAAGCTGGACATCGGCTAAGCCACGCGGAAAGGGGGCCCAACGGGCGACCAGTACGGTACCCTCCTCGATGACCGTGCCGTCTTCAAGTTCCACGGAGGTCTGTGCCACCACGTCAACCCTAGCCACATGGGTGGAGAAGGTAAAAAGGATAGAATCCGTTGCCGCATCTACTTCATCGGCGGTCAATGTAGGGGGAATATCGGGAACGGGCACCATGCGCGCAGGAGTAATAGGGCCAATACCACCTGCGTATCTTTCGAGGTCTACTAGCTCAATAAAGGTATTCTCAGAAACCTCACTCTGTTTGATATCACCCCAGGTTTGGTCTCCGGGAATAGAGAATAGTCGCAACTCCGCGGTAGCATTTGCTACCAAACCCGACAAAACCAGCGCGGCGACACAAATCCCGATTCTCATTCCTTTGCTCCCAGATATATTTGCGCTCTCACCCAGATTAGCCTGGGCGATTGGGATCTAACCGATCAAGATGCAGACTGCATCAATGCCCCTAAACTGCATATAGACAGTAAAGATTTCAAGTAGAAAAGAGAGGGGGGACGTATCCCCCCTCTCTTTTCAGGTCAAACAAGCTGTACAGTCCTACTTACTCACTCAACGAAGCTTTGATGCGGCCCCAAGAGTCTTCCTCAACCGCGGTAGCACCACCGGTGCCGACCAAGCGAGCGTCAACAAAACGCTCCGCATAGCGCCACGTGGCAGCCTGACCGGACAAGGTGTGGAAAGCGCGATCCTGGCCGGGGCCCTGATCGGTATCCGGGGTCGAGATCTGGAAACCAATGATCTTACCATCGGTCAGATCCGAAGCCACGCTATCATCGGGGCTGTTCCAGATCAGATCGTCGAATGGCGTGCAGAAAAACTCCATGATACTTTGCGTCGGGCCGTCACCTACCGAAACACCGCCACCATCGGCATAGGGCAACTCGTTGACCCAATCAGCGCCAGCACCCAAGTAGAAGACGTGACGACCACTCGGGTCATCAGCAACGGCGATATACTGCTGTGCCGTGCGGTTGTTGTTCAGAAGTTTCTCTTCATCGGTCCAGTTTTCGTCAGCCGAACCAGTGTAGTCGCCACCCGTGTGATCACCGTCGAGCATGCACTCGATAGCCTCGTAGTTCCAGGGGCTAGCACCGTCATACTCTCTACCGAAGTAGACATTGTCGACGCGCTCCATGGCGAACCAGATCGTGTTCAGGTTTTCGTTCCAACCCGCCCAGATGCGGTAGTCGAGGTCTGCCGGATCGTACTGGGCACCATCGCCAACCGTCGGATCCTGGTACATATCAGTGGGAAGAATCGGCGCTTCACCGAATACATCTTCCCAATCGGCAACGCTACCATCGCGAAGATCGATATCGGCCAAATCAGCTTCAGAAACTTCGAAGAGCAAGAAAACCGTCTCGCCAATATGCGCACTGACACTACCGGTAAGGCCACAGACCAGACCGATGGCGATTAAAGCCATTAAAGACTTTCTCATTATTTGGACTCCTTAAGAAAAATTATCGTTTACTAATAACGTGTTTCATGGTGTAAGGAAAACATTTGCAGTATTCATCTACTGCTACAAACGACCTGAAGATAAGCCCTTCAGGAATAACTTCGTTCTTTTCCTCCTTTCGACCGAATCAATTAATGTGGGAGATAACCCCTCCCTAGGGCATTTACAGATTTCGTACAATATAATAGGAAAAATCGATTGAAGTGTCAAGAAAAAACAACAGACGACTTAAGTTCCTATAAATACTAAATTTATTCGGATAATGACACTTTATACGAATTTATCATTTTTCAAGGGCTGATTCTTCGCCTGTCTCCATCTCCGCTGCCGATTTGTCCTTTTTAAATCGTATATGTCTAACCGCGTGCATACCAATCCCAAATGGTCCAGATCCCGATTCCCCGGTAAAAGCTTTGTTAACCCGTTCGAAATAGCTCCTATCGGTCTCGCCCGACAAGCGCACCGTGCTCGCCTCGACCGTCCCCATAACAGTTTTTCCCGTCCAATACGTTGCCGTAATCGGCCTAAATTCTTCGCCGATCGCGCCGTCCTGGAAATCGATCCGTTCAACCTTCGCCAAGGGTATAAAGCGCTTATTTCGACCTCTAAAAAAATCTAATCTCTGCTTCCCGCGAAAAAGTAGATCCTCTACTTCAAAGCGTTTGCCTTCCGTGGTTATAATCGAAGCCTTGAGTATTTTATCAGCGGGAGGCAACTCTCCAACGGGATGGCGCAAAACAATCTCACGGACATCACTGGCGAGAATAGAGAATGGTCCGAGAGTGGTCACCCCGGCAAAGCGGCGACCACTACTGCCACCGCCAACCGCGTCCTGATGGGGAGACGAGGAACTACCCGTCTGCATTACCGCCTTTTCTTCGCTACCATTGCGCAACACCAATACGATGCGCTGTTCCTCATCGCCACGCTCCCCCTCAAAACGCAACCGCGCGACCTTTTCCAGAGGCATTAATTTCCTTTGGTCTTGGATATATATCTCCAAATCCTGTCGCCCCTGAAAGGTGAATTTATCAACCTGATGCTGATTCCCATAGCGGTCGATAATCGTCGCCTTGAGCGGTGAAGTTATCGCCCAACTAGCAGATGCCCATAACACCGCCAAGACCACGAACCAACTCGATCGTCCTTTACACTCCATATCGCTTGCTCCGTATAAGACTTAAGACTAAGGCTGTCCGGCTTCGGTCCCGCCTTCTCCTGGCTGGGCCGGCGATGGTGGGGGGCCGATAAGGATGTTCTGAGTCTGCCCCATGCTCACTTGCACCGGCCTGATTTCATCTAGCCCGGTAGGTGAGTTTTCAATCCGCACTTTGTATTCACCCACAGGAACAATAAAATAGCGCACCTCGGTTGAGGTCATACCCCGCCCCAACATGGTCCGCAAATTGTAGTCATAAATAAGGAAAGGTACCTGGCTACGCCCCTGTGAATCGGAGAAGATGACCTGAAAGCGACCCACCGGAATCGATACATAGACATCCTGTCCCATCACGACTTCGATTTCTTTCTCGACACTGTCGTCGATATCCGTATTGACGACAACTAAATATTTGCCAGGATCCAAATCGACGAATTGCGGCATCGAACGGGATCCCGATTCGTAGCCTATCGGCGAACTTCCCGAGGTGCGCGGCGATTCAGCATGAACCTCTTCACCTGTTTCTTCGTCTATGACATAAAAATTAACCTCGTTAATTCCGCCGGCTTGAATCAGAAGCCGTCCTTTGCCTTCGGGAATAAGAGGTGGACCATAGCTCCGTCCGCTGCTGCTACTGGTACTGGCACATCCCCCAATAACGGCGAAGATTGCGATCAAAGCTCCGGTCAAAAGCCACTTGCGCGCTTGGTTATGTCCTCTTCTTAACGCCATACTGCCCTCCTTGGGACTACCTACCGAAAACGGGCTTAAGTGCCCAATATCAAAGAATCTTACACATACTATATAAAACCCTCAGTATCGCTGTCAACTACCTGCGGGTCACCTTACTGTTCCTGTAGGTCTCCTGAAAGTGATACGAGGATGAAGTGTCTGTCATCCCCTCGTTGGCGACTAAGATAACGGGTAAATTCACCCCCGTCGTGCCACTTGCGCGGATAGGCCGAGGGAATGCTCACCCCCCTGCGCAACAAATCATTCCACAATGCCTTGTCCCCCATTGCGAAACCACCGGCAATCAGAAAAAAATCTGCACCCGCCGCCGCCAAGCTATCCAGTCGGGCAGGATTAGATTCGTCGGGCGTGATCTGCCACCCTTTGCGATGGCAGTAATAGAGCAAGGTCGGGCTTTGTGCTCTATGTGGGGCACCGGCGTTTTCGTCGAGATCGCCTACGACCAGTTTCGCTTCCCGCGGCAATTTGTCATCGACAATACCACCGGTAAAATAGCAACTTTCGTAATACTTGTGCAGGTTGTTGGGTTGGTCATAATAAGGTCCGATCGCCCAACCGCCATAAACCGCGCTTCCGACAACCAAGATTCCTACCAAAACGACGCGTTGTAAGGGGGTCCAGTTCCTCGCAATACGGCTCCACCCCCGCTGCGCCCCCCCCACCTCCAAAAGTGCAGCAACCGCCCGGCCGGCCAAAAGTGCCCCGACCGGAACAAAAGGCAGCTGATAATAATGCAGCTTGCGATTGCCCTCAGGGACGAGAAAGACATAACACAGAAGCCCTCCCAGCCAAACCCATAATACCCACTCCCGCCGTTGGGACGGCGGTAGCGACAGCCCGAACAAAACCAACAGTGCTCCTATCGGGGTATAGATGCTATGCCAAAACCGCACTAGCATTGTTTGGTAAAAATCTAACCCGAACAGGATGCTGCGATCCCATTTATCGTAGCCGTAACGATTCCAAATACCGAATGTCAGCCCCGTATCCTCAAAGAGCAGACTGGCGTGCCAATACCAGAAAACCGTAGGTAAAACGGCTGCGATGAAGTAAAGCCAAAGCGAAGGTTTGAGAACGAATCTCCCCCCCCAGCGCTCCCAAGCCAGTGCGACGAGCGGGAAGCCAAGGTAGAGGGTCGGGATTTTAACGAGGAAGCACAACGCGGCTAACCACACTGCCAAGACAAAGTCCCACCGAGTACCGGTATCAATCCACCGCGCAAAAGCCCATAGCGCCGCCACGCTTAAGAAGATCATCAGCGCCTCGGGCATAAAGGTGCGGCCGTAATAAACACTCAAGGGGAAAAGCAGATAGAATAAGGACCCGAATAGCGCACTCCGCGCACTCAGTCCGAGTCGCAACGCTAACAAGTAAAGCAGCGCTCCCGCCGCCGTCGAACACAGCGCCGCAACCAAGCGGCCAACCCATTCGTAGGCCCCTCCAACAACCGAGTAAAGCAAGCCGACGACAAATGGATAGAGGGGGAAATTTGACTCTACGAAACCGGAGGAAGTCCCCCTCCAGTCAACGCGTGGATGAAATAGAGTATATCCTTCTTCGTAATAATTGCGCGCAATCGCAGCCGTGTCCGTTTGCCGCCAGGCCTGCTTGTCAATCAGAGGCTCCATTAGGCCGAACAACCGCAATGACAATCCCAGGAGCAGGACAATCCAGAGCCAGGAAGCACCGGAAACCTCTTTGACCCTCATAAATCTAGAAGGAGCGCCAGCTCGGCGACATATCGTCGCGATCGTTGTTATCGGTCAGGTTCGTCGGCGGCGAACGCGGCGTATCCAGTTCATCCAAATCAAAGCCATTGGTTCCGACGACATAAATATCGTAATCATCGTCGCCCATTTTACCCGTATAAGCCAATCCTTTGCCATCCGGCGACCAGACTGTTTCCTGCTCATACGTTTTCTCCGCGATCGAGATCCTGGTCTTCGCCTCGCCATTGGCCAGCATGATCATCAATTCTTGACCACCATACGCCTCCGAATTATACGCCAGGCGGTCCCCCTTCGGCGACCACGACGCAAACCAGTCGAATTTGCGCCGATTGTCTGTGAGACGAACCATATTGGAACCGTCGAGGTCGATAAGATAAATCTCATCGTTATCGTGGAAGGCCGAAGAGGTAAAGGCGATACGACGGCCATCGGGCGAGAACGCCGGCTCACGTCCCTTAACTAGCTTGCGCGGATTGGCTCCGTCGATATCGATCAACCAGATCGCCACATCGCCGTCGCGCTGGCTGACAAAGGCAATCGTCTGTCCATCTGGCGAAAAAGCGCCGCGCTGGTCGCGTTCAGGATGCTCTGTCAATCGTGCAACATTAGACCCATCGGCATCCATCGTATAGATATCGATATTCGTCATCACATCGCCACGAGTAAAAAGAATCTTTTTACCATCAGCCGACCAGGCCGGGTGCTGCTCGAAATCGCGTGTATCGGTCAATTGCTGAGGGTCGCTACCATCGGCCTTGATCGTGAATAGGTCCCAATTGCGGACATTTTTCTTAGTCGAGGTATAGAGAATAGTCCCCGTGCGTTTGAAACCGGCATTACTGCCTGTGGGAACATCAAAAACAACCTTGTATTCACCCACCCCCGATATCGGCGGTGCTTCCAACTCTAAAACCTGGGTCTCCAGGTAATCACCCGCTGAGACATTGACCACATAAGACCCACTGCCTAGATCTATCTTGCTCTCGGGTTGCGGAAAAGTGAACGTTCCGGCCTTGACCAAACGGTTGAATTTGTATTCTACATCATTGGCGTCAAGACGCACCAACTGGCCGTCTCCGCCCCGGATTTCGACCGTGACCTGATTGGAGCCGCAACCAACGATCGAGATGGCTAATGCCAATATAGCTAAGTTAAACATGCACTCCCTCCACAGCATAATTTTTGCTTATACAGCCCTATTGAGACAGGCCGCTGAGTATCCGCAAACGATCATCCAAATAATCCATCACCCCGCTGACATCGGCGAATTCATCAGCGTAGAACGGTTCATCAACGCGAAAATAGGCTCGAGCCTTCGGCCGAGCATAACTCTCATACTCCATGCCGATCGGAATCAGGGGCACTCGTATTCCCAACTGCTGCTCCACCTTCACCACGTGCTCAATAATTTCTTTCTGCAGCAACCCCATCTCACCCTGAATTCGCATCCCCTCCGGATGAGATATGACGACTTCCCCATGACTATAAAGCCCGCTCAAATAGTCCTGCATATTCTGATTCGCCGCGCGGGCCCGGGCAATTTCACGGCGGCGTTCCTCCCGATCGGCGATGCGCCTTATATCTTTGGGCCGTACCACTCTGAGCCCCCCGAGCCGCTCTATAAATCCCCATAACCCGGCCTTCATTACATAAGTAGCATACCGCCCTGTAATCCGGCGCAACAACACCCCTTCAAGTAGGATATCGCGATAGGCATGATGTTTAGGTAAAAGTAAAGCGGCCCCCTCCTGCGGCAGATTGTGCGCACCTTCGATTACAATCCGATGGTACCACACCCCACAAGCGCCGAGCGCAACAACACAACGGGCTAGAGCATCTATCCGCTTCAGGGAAAAGTCGGTGGAGGTTTCAGACATGGATTCACAACGGGAAAGCGCCTGGGCGTAAAAGACTTAGATCGCGCGAACTGGAGCTATAAAATAAGCCTCAACATCCAGTATCGCCAACATGGTTACCCAAACTAGTCAAAGAGGTCTTTTATTTTTGCCCAGGTTTTCACCTCCACATCCGTGGGAATGGCGAAAGCTTGATCCATACGGCGACCAACCCCAGCCTTGAGCATACGACCAGCTCCATCGACTATGGCAAAGAAATCCCCGTCGACGAGCAATCGCGTCCTGATATATTCGGGCAGTTCCGCTTTGGCAGCAGTAGACGCCTTGAGCGGTATGACACCGTCCGCAAATCGAACATCAGCGCCTCGAACAACAACCACCAGTTCCAACTCTGTTGCGTCTTCTCGAAAACGCTGCTGCAAAGATACCGCCCGCAGTCGTTCCTCAACCTGATCAGAGGAAAAAAGGTAATAGAGCCGCGCGCCACCGGCCGACAACCCATCGCCGTTAACGGGCCAAGGCGTCACAAACAGAACCAGCGCAAATATCATCGCAACCATTAGTTTATTCCACATTGAGAACTCTCCCTACTCCGCACGAATCCCAAAGTCCTTCTCCACGATATCTTCCCCTTCGAGAATACGGACCAATGACAGATGGTCGCTGAGCACCTGTTCAACCTGCACGACGCCAACCCTGCGCGACAACGCCTTGCCCAGGACCTCATCGGTATCCGGATCTTTTAATTCCCGGCCTTTGTCCCAAACTCCGTATTTATAGCCATTCTGCACCGAGTCGACCAAACCGACATTGATATAGGCGCGACTCCCGTCAATATCTATAAGCTTCGGCTCAGAGACCTTGAGAGCGGCCGGGGGCTGAATAAGGCTGTCGAGCCCTACCGCCAAGACGTCGAGGCATTTGCCCACCGACTTGCCCAGCAACGTCTGGTGAAATTCGTCGCTGCCCCACTCCATCTGTCCTAGAAGAAAGTATTCTTTCTCCAAAGGCACATAGGCCGCCGGATTCGTAATGCCGTAGCGCTTGCTGTCTTCCACGACCTCGCGTTCGACCTCGCCGATCAGTTCCCCGTCGATAATCTTGTAGGGGAATAACTGAACAATGGTCAGCCCCTGGTAACTGCGATAACCGCCGATCGGCACCGTCGCACGAAAGCGTTTCATACTCATCTCGTCGATCTGTCCCATGACGACATAGTCGGCACCCAACTCACGCCCAATCGCCATCGCGTGCTTGGGATCGATCTTTCCCTTGAGCTCCTTCTTCTTCAACCGTACCAATGCTGAATCAATGGAGATCGTGCGGAAAAAGGGACTTCCGCGCAGCGAGTCGGCTAGACCACGCGGCACTTCGGAATATATATTCCATTCGCCTTTGTAATTTGATTTATCGCGGAAAGGCACAAAGAGCAGGAGCTGTTTCAGCGCCTCTTCATTGGCGCTGTCGAGGACCGGCTGCGCCAACGAGACGCTTTCTTCCTTCTCCTCCTTCTCCTCCTTCTCCTCCTTCTCCTCCTTCTCTTCCGTCTCTCCCTCCAGCCCCATAATCGGCATCGCCGCAAATGCACCCACAGCCATTGAGCAGACCGCTACCGCCACAGCCAAGACCATCCTTGAAAACCATCGATCCAAATCGCGCATTAGTGCGCTCCTCTAATTTGCGTAAGCACATAAGGCCCCTTTGGCACGACAGCTACACGCGCGCCAGCCCCGTGCCGCGCCAGTGCTGCAGCCAATCCCTCTTCGACCGAAGGCACGACGTTGACCCAAAGGTTGTCGCGCTGATCCGGGGCAATCCCTTCGGAATAGACCATTACTTCGGCCTTGTCGAGCACCTTGCACAACTCTTGCAACTGCCATTGGTCGACGGCAAAAAAATCCGGATCTTCAAGACAGGCAGCAAATTCGGTGGGCCCAGGCGTATTCAGCAGCATCTCCTGGAATTCGGGGCCGCCCAACCCCTCAGAGCAGCGAGCCGCGATAAGTATCGTGCCACCTTCTTTGACAATGGGCAACGCAGCAGTCAGCCCCTTGACGGCTTGGTAAAAAGTCAAATCCAACGGCAACCCGGCGCTGCTGGTGACGACGATATCAACGGGCTCGTCGATAAACGCGCCGTTTTGGCCTTCGACAAAGCGGACCCCCTCCGCATGGGCCTTTTCCAGGTCGCCACAGAAAATACCAGTAATTTGCCGTTGATCGTTCATCGCCACGTTAAGCGTAAAATCAACACCAGCCCGCTGGGCCACTTCAAGCGCTTGGCGGTGGAATGGATTGCCCTCGATTTGCCCCTCGCGAGCATTGGGGTGCCCGAGCAATTTAGGGCCGTGCAGGACCCGCATCGTATCGACCCCCATCAACCCCGGGCAGATTGCCTTTCGGCCGCCCGAATACCCGGCCATGAGGTGTGGTTCAATCAAGGAAGTCGCGATTTTTAAATCGGCCTCGACATAGAGCGTATCGATCCAGATCGGTGCACCACCCGAGGTCTCCCCCAAATAGGTCAGGGTCTCCCGCTCCCGGGCCATGTGATTGACAATGCGATAATCGCGCGCAATCTCAGTACCGACCAACTGCAGCAATTCCTCACCCTCATTCGGCCGATGCAAGCCCGTGCCGACCAGGATAGTGATATTCTCGCGGGCTATGCCCTCCTCTTCAAGGATGCGCAGCATCGGGGGCAGAATAACGGAGTTGGGAACGGGACGGGTTATATCGGCGATTACCACACAGGCATTCTTGCGCCCCTTGGCCAGCTGGCGCAAACCCGCAGTCCCCATCGGATGTGCTATCGCCTCGTCGAGGCGTTCCTCGATCCTGTCGAGTCCAGCACCGGCAGCCATCTGCAATACCTGGGCCGATTCGGGAACTTCAATTTCTAGGCCGTCGCGACCGTAGTCGATTTTGAGCTTCATAGGTCTGCCAACTTATCCTGGAGATAGGAACGAAAAGCCTCGCCGAATTCCGGATCGGCCAAGGCGAAATCGGCGAAAGCCCGATAATATGTCAAAGGAGTGCCGATATCGTAACGCATCTCGTCCGGTTTAAGACGCACGCAACGCACTTTAGCTCCCCGCTGCAGCAGAATGCGTATCGCATCGGTCAACCAAAGCTCGCCGCCGATCCCGGGTTTGATCGCATCGATCGCGTCGAATATTTCCGGGGTAAACACATAGCGAGCCGCCACCGCAAGACAGCTCGGCGCATCCTCTACCGCGGGTTTTTCAACGATGTCGGCAATCGCAAAATCCCCACTGGCTTCGCCTTCGGCAGGTGCAACAACCCCGTAGCGATAGGTCTCTTCGCGTGGGACTTCCCAGACGCCGATCGTGGCAGCCGCTCCGTGTTCGACATGCGACTGGATCATCCGCTCGACAACACCGGGCATCTCGGGCGAGTGAATGATCGTATCGCCAAAAGCTACCACAAAGGACTCGTCACCGACGAATTCTCTCGCCATGCGCACCGCATCGGCGTTGCCCAACGGGCGCCGTTGCCTGGCATAGTAGAACTCGATCCCTTCGGCTTCGTAGTCCACCTCGCCGATCGACTTATCGACCAGGTGGGCTGCCAACTCGGGATCGTCGTCGAAATGGTCTTCAATCGACCGTTTTTTGCGACCGGTTATAAACAAAAATCGATCCAAACTCTGTGCGATCATTTCCTCAACGACATATTGCACAACCGGCTTATAACCGACGGGCAACATCTCCTTCGGCTGAGCCTTGGTCGCTGGCAATAAACGAGTACCCATACCGGCTACGGGAAAAACAGCTTTGCGAATCTGCACGTATTATTTCAACCTAATGAGAATAAAGGACATAGAATAAAATGACGATAAAAGATAGGCCGCGAATGATCCTAAATCAAGCCCCGTGTCATTGACACCCCTCCCTCCTCCTGCTACCATTCGCCTATTTCCCCTATTCAAGACTACTCAATTTCACAAAGCGGAATATATATGTCTACGGCTTTCCCGATTCAGCATTTGGGCGCAAATATCGAAATTTACTCCGCCCCACCTGTTAGAGGCCTGATCCAACATGCCGTTTTTGATTTCGACGGCACCTTATCCCTGATTCGCGCCGGCTGGCAAGAAATAATGCTGAGCCTATGCGTCGAGGCCTTAGAAAAAACACCGACGGCCAAGGATTGCGCTACTTTGACCGATATCTGCCGTGACTTTATTCTCCAGCTTACCGGTCGTCAGACCATTTACCAGATGATGCATCTAGCCGAGGAAGTCCGCAAACACGGCGGCACACCGTGCGACCCGCTGGATTACAAATGGCAGTATCTAAACCTTTTGCAGGGAAAAATCGCCCACCGACTTGAAGCCCTAGAACAGGGAGCTGAAAAAAATCCCTATAGAATTAGGGGATCAATCGCTCTGCTCGACGAGTTGACAAGACGTGGAACGACCTGCTATCTAGCCAGCGGCACCGATGAGCCATTCGTAATAGCCGAGGCCAAACTATTGGGCGTAGACCATTATTTTTCAGAACGGATTTACGGCGCCCGGGATGACTACCAAGCCTTTTCCAAACAGATGCTGCTCGAACAAATTCGCAACGACCACGGTTTGCACGGGGCGGAACTCGCCGTCTTCGGCGACGGCTATGTCGAAATTGAAAGCGCGAGATCAGTCGACGGCATCGCGATCGGCATCGCCAGCCTCGAAAGTGGGGAACAGGGTTGGGACGAATGGAAAAAAGAGCGCCTGCGCACAGCCGGAGCGCAGATCATGGTCCCAGACTGGCAGGAATCCGCCCTACTGCTGTCTTTCCTTTTTGGAGAGACCGATGTCTGAATTGACGCCGTCCCGCCTGCGCACTCTGCTCGCCGGCTATTCATCGTTGCGCGTCGGCGTGGTGGGCGATTTTTTCCTCGACGCCTATTTCGACTGCGACCCCGAACTCGACGAAGCCTCGTTAGAAACGGGGCGTACCTGCTACCAGGTCGTTAGACACCGACGCCAAGCCGGTGCGGCCGGTACGGTCGCCGCGAATTTGCGAGCCCTGGGGGTCGGAACGGTCGAGGCCATCGGTTATTGTGGGGACGACGGAGAAGGCTACGAATTGCGGCGGGCCATGCATAAACTGGGCCTGGATACAGCCGGATTCATCACTGCCCCAGGCCGCTTCACCCCGACTTATGGCAAACCCTGCTATATCGACAACAGTAAACGCGACCGCCCCGTGCTGCAAGAATTGCAACGCCTGGACACCAAAAACCGCCGCCCGACCCCCGTGAAATTGCAGAACGAAATCATCGCCCATATCCACGACCGCATCGCACACTGGGACGCTGTAGTACTGCTCGACCAGGTATCAGAGACCAATTGCGGCGTGCTCACCGGCCGTGTCCGCCGCGCCCTCGCCACCGCTCTCGTCGCCAGACCGCAATTCATTGCCCTCGCCGACTCGCGCGAACGTATCGGTCTCTTCAAAGGCGCGATGCTCAAACCCAACCAGCAGGAAGCGATGGCGGCCCTAAATTACCGTGGCCGCCCTTCGCTCAAAACAGCCAGAGACCACGCCAAGACCCTCAGTCTGCGCACCGGCCGTCCCGTATTCCTCACCCTCGGCGCCCAAGGCATGCTTGTCGCCGAGGGCAACACGGTCGAGCGCATACCCGCAGTCGATGTCTCAGAGCCCATAGATATCGTCGGTGCGGGGGACGCCTGCTCAGCGGCGATTACTACGGCCCTGGCTGTCGGTGCACACGCAACCGAAGCTGCGACACTCGCCAGTTTGGCCGCCTCGATCACCATTCAACAACTCGGCACGACCGGAACAGCTTCACCGCGCCAAATTCACCAACGCCTTCAGGAGGTTCGCCGTGGCCTATAAGCAACTTGATAACCGCCAGATCCACGTACAGCCCCTAGCAGTGCGCGCTAGCAAGCACGACCTCGGTGAAATTCGCGTCGACCCGGATGCCTCCCCACCCGATCCTGGCTCGATGGCCCCCGCCATCGCAGAAACGATAACCGCCATCCGCCGTGCACGCGAGCAGGGCGCGGCCGTGATGCTCGCCTACGGTGCCCACTTGGTCAAGAATGGGCTGGGACCGATCGTTGCCCGCTTGCTCGAAACCGGATGGATCACCCACCTGGCCACCAATGGGGCAGGCACCATCCACGATTGGGAATACGCCTACGGGGGCCGTTCGGAAGAAGATGTCCGTTCCCATGTCGCAGCGGGCTGCTTCGGCACTTGGGATGAGACCGGCCGCTATATCCACCTGGCCGTTTCGGCTGGAGCCGTCACGGGGATGGGCTATGGTGAGGCCCTCGGTCATTTTATCGCCGAAGACGGTTGCGCTTTGCCCGAGCGCGCCGCACTCACCGCCGCGCTATCTGCCTGGGCCCGGGAGCCGACCGACGATCCGCTGATGCCTGCCCGCGCCGAGCTGCTGCAAACCATGATCCGCAACGATCTGCCCGCAGGCTTTCATCGGGTCGTGCATCCGCACAAGGATTTCTCCCTCACCGCCGCAGCCTATCAAATGCGGGTGCCACTGACGGTCCACCCTGGTATCGGCTACGATATAATCTGTAACAACCCCGCAGCCAACGGCGCGGTATTGGGGCGCGGAGCAGACACCGATTATCGCACTTTCGCACATAGTGTCATGCAACTCGACGGCGGGGTATTTCTTTCGGTGGGTTCGGCGATCATGGCGCCGCAGGTCTTCGAAAAGGCGACCTCATTCGCCAATAACCTGCGCCGTCAACAGGGACTCGGCCCCATCCAGCCCTTTATTCTGGTTAACGATCTAGCCGCAATCGACTGGGATTGGCGCAAAGGCGAACCGCCACAGGACAACCCGGCCTACTATCTACGCTTTTGCAAATCGTTCAGCCGCATGGGCGGAGAAATGGTCTACGCCGGAGGCGACAACAAGGTCTTGCTGACGAATCTATGGGCAGGCTTACGCGATGGGACCGCCTACGACCGGTAGGTCTCTTCGACGAGCTCGCGATACCGCTCGACGATCACCTTTGGCACGACCTTCTTCAAGCCCTTGGTCAAGGTGCCGTCCTCCTCGCTCAATGACTCCGGCAACAGAACGACGCGCTGTGGGCGCTGGTAACCGGGCAACCCGGCCGCCGCCGCCTCGGCGAGCAGCCCCTGGCGAATCCGCTCAACCAACTCGGGATGCTGGCGCAGCGCCACCTCATCCTCTATCGGCAAGCCATCGATGCCGCTCTTTTTGGCCTCTTCCACGTCGACGGTTATCAACGGCAATGGATAGTCGCGCTGTTGGTCGCCGTAGACTAACACATGCTCGACCAAGGGTACTCTGGCAAAAATGCGCTCCAATAGTTCGGGATTGACAAACTCGCCGTTGCGCAATTTAAACTGACGGCCGAGCCGCCCCTTAAACGTGAGAAAGCCCTCGACGTCGATGCTGAAGAGGTCCCCAGTTCTGTACCATATTTTGCCCTCTTGTTCGAACAATGCTTTTTGCGTCTGCTCTGGGTCGTTGAGATAACCGAGCATGACATTAGGCCCACTGGTCCACAACTCCCCAACCCGTTCCCCGCTGTCACGGTATACTCCACTCACCGGATCCCCATACCCCAACACAGCCCCATCTTCGGCGACAATTTTGACCTCCTGTAAAGGTCGTCCAACCGTGCCGCTCTTGCGGCCGCCAAGGTGATTCGCCGCAATCAGCGGCGCGCATTCGGTCGTGCCATAGCCCTCGTACGTGGTGATATCGAGGACCTCGTGGAAAAAGTCCAACGCTTCCGGGTCGGCTTTGGCGGAGCCAACGATTAGAACTGTGAGATTCGGCCCAACCCGCAGGGCGAGTTGCGCGCGAATCTTGGCGATGATCGAATGGCCAACGGCGGCCAAAAAAAGCTTGTCTGCAAAACCCGCCTGGCCTCGTGCGGCCCTTTGTTTGGCCACGACCGATCGCTGTATCAAAACCCCCTTGAGCCCGCCGGCTTCAATCTCTTTGCGCACATTGCCGTAGACCTTGTCGAGGATCAGCGGCACCGTGAGAAAACCCTCGGGCTCCGAAAGGCGAATATCGCTGAGAACGCGGTCCGGCGACCGTGCCAGGTCGAGGATCCACCCCTTCGCCAAGGGATAGTAAATATTGAGAATGCCCATCGAATGATAGTCGGGTACGGATTTAAACATCCTCAAGGTTTTACGTGGGCTGAGCATGTCCCAGACCTCCTCGACATTGGCGACTATATTGGCATGGGTCTGAATAACCCCCTTCGGCAACCCGGACGAGCCCGAGGTATAGAGAATCTTCGATTCATCCCCCGGCAAAACCTCGACTTCGGGCGGGGGCCCGTCTTCCGCAAGCAGTGCATCCCATGACAGCGCATCATCGGCGACGCCCTCAGTCAATACGATTCGCGGCGCCTGACGCAACCGTCCGCCAATCTGCCCGAGCTTCTCATACCCCTTGCGGTCGACAACCAGCATTTCAATGCCCGAATGCTCGATACTGTGGGTGAGCACCTCGTCTGGTGACTTAATGCATAGCGGCACAGCACTGATACCGATACAGTCAGCCGCTAGGAAAACCAATAGCGGTTCGCTACCGCCATCGGTGAGGATCCCGACCCGCTTGCCCTTTGACAAGCCTTGAGCCGCAAAACCTGTAGCCAGCCGATCGCGCAGCTGCTTAAGTTCGGCATAGCTCATAGACTCATAGCGCCATTGGCGTCCGTCTTCCGCCGGCCTCAAAATGCGAATTGCCGTCTGACTACTGTGTTTTATAAAGCTGGCCTCAAGCAGGCCTTTCAGCGTTTTTCTGGCATCCATAATCTCTCAATATCGTGAAAAAACAACTATTTATTTATTTTTAATTTCTAAACGACATCCGCTCCCATCCCCTCTGCGTTTATGATACTAGGTTTATCCGCGAGCGGCAAGCGACCCATCGCAACACCGGTGTCGTCAAGCTCGTGGGTAAGGGCGATCCAATATCCGAGTGAGTGGACATGGAGGTCGGACGAGGTGAAGACCATCTACGGCGAGCCCATTTTTAGTCTGCCACAGAACGACGAAGATATGGTCATCCAGATGGGCCCTTACCAAGGCCCGAAACGCGGATAGCCATTGCGCGTTCCAATCACCCTCCGCATTTTCCCTACCGGCAACATTCCACAAAACCCACAGGCCATCCTATGACAATCCGCTTGATCTATGCTCTTGCGTTGCTTTTTGCGCCCTGGACACCCTCTCAAGCCCAAGAATCCGTGCCTGCGCCAAGCTATTCAGGCAGCATGGGCAGCGTCACTGTCGGCCAGGAGCAATTCTATCGCTTGAGCTTCCGCCCCGACATTCCCATCGGCCGCTGGGGTGTTGCTCTCGATGTCGAGCTCTTTATTGAAGCTAATGGCGATATCAGTGCCCGCGGTTGGGAATTCGGCTCGGCCACAGAAACCTTCGACTCATTCTTGCGCAAAATCTATTATCTGCGCTACGGCCGTCCCGATGACGCAGTGTATTTCAAGGTCGGCGCTCTCGACCAAGTCACGCTCGGCTATGGCCTGATCATGGCCGACTACCGCAATACCCTGCAATACCCTGGCATCAAAAAAACCGGAGTACAGTTCCATTTTGACAACCTCGCCAACACCGGCATAGGGCTTGAAGGTGTAATCAACAACTTCCAGGACTTCCAGGAAGGAGGCGCATTGCTCGGCGTTCGCGCTTTCGGCCGCCCCGGCGGCAAACTCGAACTGGGCCTGACCTACGTCACCGACCTCGACCAGTACAGCGGCCTGCGCGATGGTGACGGCGACGGCGTGCCCGACAAGGTCGACGCCTTCCCCGACAACGCCGATCTCGCCCTCGACAACGACGGCGACGGCGTGCCCGACGAACTCGACAGCGACGACGACAACGACGGCATCATAGACGTCGATAACGACAGTGGCTACGACCCCGATATCTCCAAGGCGCTATTCGGGCTCAACGCCGACTTCGGCGACGATTTTCCGGTCGACCAAAGCGTCAACCGCCGCAAGCCCTTCAACAAGGACCAGGTCGGCCGCGACGCTTTCTCTATTGGGGGGCTGGATATCAGTTACCCGCTAGCGGAAAGCAAGGTCCTCAACCTCAAGCTCTACGCTCAATTCGCCATGCTACTCGACGACGAGGACGCGCTCTCCAACTTCGACGCGCAACAAGAGGGCGTCTTCCCCGGCAATCGCAAAGCCGAGGGCTTCGGCATCGCGGCCCCCGGCCTCTGGCTCGACATGGGGCCGCTCAACGGCCAACTCGAATTCCGCCATCTTCAAGACGACTTCGACGCGCGCTACTTCGACGAACTCTACGAAATTGACCGTGCGCGTCTCGACGCGGCCTCCGGCAGGGCCCGCCCCAAAGACGCGCAACTGCTGCGCGGCGACGACCTCAACGGCGTTTTCGGGCGCATAGGCGCGACCTTGGGGCAATACCTCTACACTTCGGCCTCCTACCAACATCTAACCGGCCAAAACGATCCTAAACAACAGCTCATCGGCTCGGTCGCGCTGTCGAAAAAGCTGCTCAAGCAAATCCCACGCCTGACCCGTGCCCGCGCCTATTACCACAAAAACAATATCGGGGCCCGCCTCAACAAAGCGGGCACAGGCGACGATGGTTTCTTCGAATCAACCGAGGATACCTTCTACGGCTACGACCTCGGCCTGGAAATGGCCGGCGGTGCGGCAGTGCTTTGGGACACCCGCTTTATCTTCGAACGCGGTGCAGACCAACGCCTAGTGCGCCGCAAAATCATGAGCATTGAAACCGTATTCCACTTCTAAGGCTATGCAAATAACTAAAGTATCCGCCCATTACCTGCGGCTGCCCGAAGTCACCGACCGCTGTGACGGCACCCAGGACACCTGCCTAATAAAAATCGAGACCGATGCCGGCATCACCGGCTGGGGCGAAGTCGATTCGGCTCCGACCGTGGTCAAAGCCGTGGTCGAAGCCCCGCTCTCTCACCAGATCAGCAATGGCCTGGCCAATGCGCTCGATGGACAGGATCCCCTGGCCATCAACGTCTGCATGGACCGCATGCTGGCAACGGCCAACTACTACGGCCGCGTCGGCGTCGGCACGCATGCGATGGCCGGTATCAACTTGGCACTGTGGGATATCGCCGGCAAGGCCCGCGACTGCCCGGTCTACGAATTATTGGGCGGCCCCTACAAAACCAAGTTCCGCGCCTATTGCTCGATCCTCTTCGGCGACACCCCGAAAGAGACCGGCGAATTGGCTCGCCGCTTCGCCGACAAAGGTTTCACCGCGATCAAATTCGGCTGGGGGCCGATGGGCCAGAGCGAAGAAAATGACATCGCACTAGTACGCGAAGCTCGTAAGGGCGCCGGCCCCGACATAGACATCCTAGTCGACGCCGGCCAAGTCTGGGACTGGAAGACTGGCCTCAAACGCGCCGAACAGTTTTCCGAGCAGGGCATCTTCTGGCTCGAGGAGCCGCTGCACCCCGAGGACATCGTAGGCTACGCCCGCCTCTGTGAAGCAAGCCCGGTGCCCATCGCCACTGGCGAAGCCGAATCGCGCTACAGCGACTTCGAGCGCCTATTGGTAGACGGCCTGATCGACTGGGTACAACCCGACCCGGGCCGCTGCGGCATATCAACCATGGTTGAAGTCGGCCGCCTGGCCCACCGCTTACACCGCAAAGTCGTCAACCACTCCTTCAAAAGCGGCATCACCATCGCCGCCTCATTGCACGGCCTAGCCGCGGTGCCGCACGCCGACATCTTCGAGTTCTGTATGGCCGACTCGCCCTTGCGCCACGACCTGACGCACGAGAAATTTGAGGTCGTCGACGGTTTTGTGCACGTGCCGAGCGGACCGGGCTTGGGTGTAACGATCAATGAAGAGGTGGTGGCGAAGTATCTGGTGGCTTAGCTTAGCTTGGCTTTTCTTTTACTTTTTTAAATATTGTAGCATTAGCCGTGCCATTGCCGGGCCACCGGGTAGGCCCAGCGAGCGGATTGCGGTCTCCGATTTTACAAAAAGTAAAACATAGCGCTTCATGCACCTCGGAGTGGCGCAGAAGCGCCACAAGAATGAGCGAGCGGGCCTACCCGGTGGCCCAACGCCAGCACCCACCACCAGGCCTTCACACCCATGCCCGAACAACCCACACTAATCATCGACGGCCACCTCGACATGGCCTTCAACGCCCTACACCACCGCCGCGACCTCACGCAAGACATCTACACCCTGCGCGAACGCGAAGACCCCAAACCCCCAGGCCCTTCACACCCCGATTCCCTACGCGATCGCAAGCGCCCCGAAAGCCCCTCACGCGGCACCGCGACCGTATCCTTGCCGCAAATGCGCGAAGGCCGAGTCGGCATCATGCTGTCGACTATCATGTGCCGGGTGCAGACGCCCACCGCGCAACTCGACGACGGCCAACGCACACAAGCCGCCGCGCACGCCATCGGCCAATCACACCTCTACTATTATAAAGCGCTCGAACGCGAAGGCCAGATCCGCTTTATCCACGACGTCCCGCAACTCGACGCCGCGGTCGTTGAATGGCAAAGCCCGGATGAGAACACCCCTGTGGGCTTGATCCTCAGCATGGAAAGCGCCGACCCGATCCTCGGCCCCGAGCAAGTGCAATGGTGGTGGGAACAAGGCCTACGCTCCGTCGGCCTGACGCACTTCGGCGCGAATACCTGGGGGCACGGCACCGGCACCCGCGGCGGGCTCTACGCCGACGCCTTCCCACTGCTCGACGCGCTCGCGCAAAGCAATATCGCCCTCGATCTGACCCACGCCTCCGACTTGGTCTTCTGGCAGTTGATAGATTATTGGCAGGGGCCGATCCACGCCAGCCATTGCAATTGCCGCGCCCTCGTCCCAGGCCAACGCCACCTAAGCGATGAAATGATCAAAGCGATCACCGAACGCGGCGGGGTCATCGGCCTGGTCTTCGCCGAGGGGATGCTCAACCCGGAACTCAATTTCGACACCCCGGACGCCTGGCCGCAAAACGCCCGGCGCCCGATGTCGGCCGTCGTCGACCACATCGACCATATCTGCCAACTGACCGGCAACTGCGATCACGTCGCCATCGGCTCCGACCTAGACGGCGGTTTCGGCCGCGAAATGGCACCGGTCGACTACAACACCATCGCCGACCTGCAGCGCTTTCTCGACATTCTCGACCGACGCGGCTACTCGACCGAAAATGTCGAGGCCATCGCGCACGGCAACCTGTTGCGTTTCTTCCGCCAAGCCTGGAGCTAATCATGACCGCCCAGCGACCGCTGATCTTAGACAGCCACCTCGACCTGTCCTTCTCCGCCCTACAGATAAACCGCGACCTCAAACAACCCGCCGCTACCATCCGCGTACACGACTCGGTACAGACCATGGAAGGCTTCGGTTCCTGCACCGTGACCTTTCCCGACCTGCGCCGCGGCAATGTCGGTCTGGTCTGCGCTACGGTAATGTCCAGACTCGACCCCAACGATAAATGGACGCGCACCGGCCAATATTGCCAGGCGCAGTGCCACGGCGTCGGCCGCGGCCACCTGGCCTATTACCAGGCGCTCGAACGCGAAGGCCTGCTCACCTTTGTCAAAAGCGTCAAAGACCTGGATAATACCATCACCGCCTGGCAAAACCCCACGGCCGACACGCCCTTTGGCCTGATCCTGTGCATGGAAAGTGCCGACCCAATTCTCGGCCCCGACCAGGTGCCCGAATGGTATGACCTCGGGCTGCGCATGGTGTCGATCTCACACTACGGCACCAGCACCTACTCGCACGGCACTGGCACCGAAGGCGGCCTGCTGCCACCGGCCAAACCCTTGCTCGACGCGTTAAAAACCGCCGGTATCATTGTCGACCTGACCCACTTGACGGACGAAGCTCACTGGGAATTGCTCGAAATCTACGACGGACCGGTAGCCGCCAGCCACCACAACTGCCGTGCCCTTACCCCCGGCCAGCGTCAACTAACCGACGAAATGATCCATTCGATCGCCGAGCGCGACGGAGTGATCGGCGCTGCCTTCGACGCCTGGATGCTCGATCCAGGCTGGCAACGCAAAGTCCCACCCTTCGAGCAATTGACCAACGCGACACTGGAAACAGTAGCCGATCATATCGACCATATCTGCCAGCTTCTGGGCACTTCCCGCCATTGTGGCATCGGCACCGACCTCGACGGCGGCTTCGGCACCGAACAGGCCCCGCGCGACCTCAATACCATCGCCGATTTGCAAAAACTCCTGCCAATCTTTGCGCGCCGCGGTTATTCGCAAGAAGAGATCGATGGTCTTTTTTCGGGCAATTGGATTCGACTCTTTAGGGATGTCTGGAGCCACTAGGCCAGCTTTGCAAAACCCGATCTGAGCCCTGTTCAATATCGTCTAATTGAGGTTTATGACGGCGATTGCAGACGCACTGTGTATTTTCCGGTCAACCAGGAATTTATAGTCCGGCGCACAACAATTCGCAGTGGAGAGGCCGACAATGGGCCTGTTTGCAAATTGTCCAGACGTCCGGACAATTTGTAGTGACGGTATTTTAGTTTGTCAAAAAAAATAATCTAAATAACTATTATTCCTGTGGTTCCGTCGGAATTCGCAACACGTGCCTATCGAGATCTTCGACCTGTATCTCATACGTCCAGGGATTATTTGTAGGTTCCTGTAGATCTTCGCGCCACTCGCCTCGCACTACCTCGTAAAATCCATCGAGCCCCTCGACTCCAATCCACAGCCAGCTACCAGGACTTCCCTGATCTCCCCTTCATAAAGAAATCGACTGTCCGTCTCGTGAAACGGCTGCGAGTTCGCCGTCGCCCCAAACCTCGGCAAATCCGCGCACAGTGATATAAAACGCCTTGCTGATAGCCATATCCGCAACCCGCAAGACCGGGATGACATTTTCGACTTCAATGCCTTGTTCCCCCATTGGCAAGCTCCTTTGCAAAAAGCACGACCGCTAGACACCGTAATCATAGAAGAAGCAAAGCTGAGATAAATTTCTACTTAGCATACAATAAATCAACAGCTATCGCTGACTTTTGACTCAACCAACTCATTCATGTGCAAAAAAACAACAAGCATGCTCTCATTTGGCCATGAGTGAATTTTTAATGCATTTATTTTGCCAAAATTGACCACGATTCACACTTCACCCTTGCATTCATCGCACATTATTGCGATAATTGACTTAGCTGGTAAACATAATTCTATTGCAATTTAACTTTTTAGGAGGAAGTTGACATGGCAAGAGGAGCCGACAAGGTTATAGAAGCACTCGACCGTTTTGGCGTCGAGTATGTCTTCGGCCATCCCGGGGGCGCGGCCATGCCGATCTTCGACGCGCTGCTCAATTCCAAGCAGATCAAGTTCGTGCTGACCCGACACGAGCAGGGTGCCACGCATATGGCCGACGGCTACGCTCGCGCCACCGGCAAACCAGGTGTTGCGTTGGTCACCTCCGGCCCCGGCGCCACCAATACGATCACCGGGCTATTGACCGCGCAAATGGATTCTTCACCGCTGATCGTGCTCACCGGCCAGACCGTCACCTCTATGCTGGGCAAAGACGCCTTCCAAGAGGCCGATGTCTTCGGTATTTCCATGCCCGTCGTCAAACACTCGTATCTAGTGAGAGACCCCAATGACATCCCTCGGGTGATGACCGAGGCTTTCCACATAGCCACTACCGGCCGTCAAGGCCCCGTGCTCATCGACCTGCCCAAAGACGTCACCCAGGGCGCTCCCTTCCCCGAGTGCACCACCGACTTTCCCGAGAAAGTCTATCTACCGGGTTATACCTGGCAAACCAAGCCTGCGCCAGAATTGCTCGCAGAAGCTGCAGCGCTATTGCGAAAGAGCAAGCGCCCGCTGCTCTACCTGGGCGGTGGTTGCATCGCCTCGGGCGCACATGAAGCGGCCAAGGCCTTCGCCGAAAAGACCCGCATGGCCGTCACCAACACCTTGCTCGGTAAAGGCGCCTTCCCCGAGCAGCACGAGCTGTCAGTCGGCATGCTCGGTATGCACGGCACAGCCTACGCCAACAAGGCCGTCGTCGATTGCGACTTGATCATGTCGATCGGTGGGCGCTGGGATGACCGCATCACCGGCAAGCTCGACGAATTCTGCCCCGACGCCAAGAAGATCCATGTTGACATCGACCCCGCGGAGCACGGCAAGGTCATCATGCCCGACGTTTTTATCGAAGGCGACGCGCGCCAGGTGCTCGAAGAATTAATCAACCACGTCGAGCCCATCGACACGACCGATTGGATCGCCCAAATCGACGAGTGGAAGGAGAAGTTTCCGCTCAAATACGGCAAGCGTGGCGGACTCAAGATGCAAGCCGTTATCGACCGCATGTACGAGCTGACTGCCGGCCGCGCGGTCGTCACCACCGACGTCGGCCAGCACCAGATGTGGGCAGCGCAATTCTACAAGACGGCGCACCACCGACAATGGATTTCCTCCGGTGGCGCCGGCACCATGGGTTTTGGTTTCCCCGCCGCGATCGGCGCGCAATTCGGCCGTCCCGAAGAGACGGTCGTCGCCATCTGCGGCGACGGCGGCTTCCAGATGACGCTCTGCGAGCTGGCCACCGCCGCCATCCACAAGCTGCCGATCAAGATCCTGGTGCTCGACAACAAGTACTTGGGCATGGTCCGCCAGTGGCAGAATCTGTTCTTCGACAACCGCTATTCGGGCGTCGACCTGTTGGGCAACCCCGATTTTGTCAAACTCGCCGAGGCCTACGGTGCCAAGGGTTTCCGCCTCAAGCGCACCGCCGACATCGACAAGATCCTCAAGCAGGCGCTCGACTACAACGAAGGGCCCTGTATCATCCACGCCGAGTGCGAAAAGGAAGACAATGTCTTTCCGATGATCCCCGCCGGTGCCCCGATCTCCGAGATGCTGATCGAAGCACCAAAAGAGAAACTAGCCCAACCCAAAGGAAGCACCTAAAATGCCTACCACCGCGATAAACTTCGCCGAAGAAGAGCTGAACGCTCGCCAGGTCGCCGTCGACGCGCCACAGCTCAAAGCGGCAACCCAAGAGCAAAAAGCGACCATTGGCCTATTGGTCAACGACCGCCCCGGCGTGTTGGTGCGCATCGCCCAGTGTTTCGCCCGCCGCGGTTACAATATCGAAAACCTGGTCGTCTCGCCGGCGCATATACCACAGTGCTCGCGCATGACCATCACCAGCCTCGGTCCCGGAGACGAGTTGCAACAAATTATACTGCAGCTCAACAAACTGGTCGACGTCATCCACGCCAAGAACCATTCCGACACCGACGCCATCACCCGCGAATTGGCCCTTTTCAAGATCGGCTGCTCGATCGCCGAACGCACCGAAGTCCTGCAGATCACCGAGGTCTTTCGCGGCTCGACCGTCGATATTTCCGAAGACACCATCACCATCGAGGCAACCGGCACCAGCGACAAGATGAACGCGCTTGAATCACTGCTGAGTAAATTTGACCTCAAGGAGATGGTCCGCACCGGCAAGGTCGTCATGGCCCGCGGCGACGAATCCACCTAAAGCACGGTTCCAGGTGTTGAGCCCCGATCCGGGGCGCCCTTAGCCCGGCGCAGGAAAAACAGTAAGATCGAGAGGGTTTCCTCACGGGCCTGCGCATATTCTATACCGGCGCGCAGGCCCGTGATTATTATTGGCTCGGGCTCTTTTGAGAGCAGGGAGTATGCGCAAGCGATCCGGGCGCTAAAGCAGGCTATAACATAAGACCCATCGGAACGCGTCATCACCAAAAGCGTCTCCTAGACTAAGCGCCCGAAAAGATATCAGGCACACGCCTCCCACAACGAATCCATATCATGAGCGAAAAGCCCACCTGGACCATCCTGCTCATCGACGCGCAACCGATGTCGCGCAACACGCTCAAAAGCCAGCTCGAATACTACCAGTATATCGTACTGCCTGCCGTCGACGCCCGCAGCGGAATAAAAACCTTCCAGCAAAACCAACGGACCATCGACCTCGTCGTACTCGATCTCGAACTCAAGGACGCACCCGGTAGCAAGGTCCTCGAAATCCTGCGCAAGCTCTCCCCCGAGCTCAAAATCATCGCCATCACCGACCAGAGCGTAACCGAGGGCCAACCAGCCTTCGATGAGATCGCCGGCCTGCTGCGCAAACCCATCCGCACCGATAGACTATTGGCATTGGTGAGCAAGGCTTTAGGCCGTATATAAAAAAGGGGACGAGCGGTTGCTCGTCCCCCACCGGTTAAAACTATTACCCCCGTTTAAAACGAAGTCGCCAATTGCGCAAAGAGTAAACGACCGATCTCCGGCGCCCCAACGAACGTGCGGTATTTATTGTCGAGCACGTTGGAGACCTTCATGCCCAATCGCAAATCGTGCTCAAGCGGCAATTGGTAGCCCAGATTCAGGTCGAGCGCGGCATAAGAATCCACCTCGCCTGCATACACACCTGAATCCTGGCGAAACGATCCCACGTAGCGAAACTGCGCGCCCAAGGCCAACGGCAAATCACGGAAGGCATAGGAGCCGCCGAGCTTAGCTTTATTGCCCGGCGCGTTGAGTGCAACATCGGCGATCCCGTCAACATTCTTGAAAAGTGTATTGTCGACATAAGAATAGTTACCATTCAACGACCATTGCTCGTTCGGGAAATACGCCAGACTCAAATCGATACCGTTGATGGTGACTTCGCCGAAATTGCGATAGGTCAAGCTTACCGCCGTCGGATCATAGGCCTGCTCGGGGGTTACAGTACCAAAGGGAATCGACGCCGCCCCAGCGGCGAAGAGCATCGTCAACTCGTCGACCGCGCTGCCATTGCCATTGCCAACGACGACGCCGGGCAGATTAATACCGTCCAGCACCGCTACCGTCGCAGCGATATCGGCGTTGTCCGGATCGGCGAATCGCGCCCCTATCTCTGGCCCTAATGCTGCACCCAACGCCTGCGGATCGAGAAAAACATTAGGGGTCTGTACCTGTAATGGCCCGACAAAATCCTCGGTCTTAGTGCGATAGAAATCGGCGGCAACCACTAGCTTCTTGCCGATTACCCCCTTATAGCCGAATTCGTAGGTCGAGGTAATCGTCGGCCGGGTCAATGGCACATCAAAGGCGTCCTGGCCTTTCGTCAGATCAAAGGGCGCCGGATCGCCGGCGGTGACCTTTTCGGTATTGAGCGTCAATAGCGCGTTGCGCAAACCCGCCAACTGTTCGGGTACCAAATTGGGCAACTGCGCCGCCAGCGCCGCTGCCGTCGCTTCCGCCGTAGCCTGGTCGAGGCCCTGGGTTTGCAGTTGCGCCGCTACCAATGGCTCGAATAGCCCAGTTAACTGGCCGAGCACACCACCACGGCCTAAGCCCCACATCACATTGGTGAAAAGCGGATCGTCGAGATCGATATAATCCGCCGTGCCCAAGCCGGCCACAGGAGCAAAAGGCGAGCGGAATTGCGGTCGGCCATTCGCCGAACGCGCAAAGGTCCAACCCTCGGCAAACCCCTTGCGATAAGTGCCCTGCGCGCGCACGTCGATAGACGGCGAAAATCCCAACGACGGCGCAAAAGCCGCGCCCGTGCCAAAAGCGTCTGGCGTCGAACGCAGGTCTAGATAGAGATTGAGGCTCGACGGCGTCGAAAAGGCACGGTTATACGTCAACCGCAGCGTTTGCGTCTCCTTGGGTTTGAAGACCAGGGCAGCACGCGGAGAGATTTCGGCGTCGACCGTGCGATTGTGATCGTCGTAGCGCAGCGCCACCACCAAGTCGAGCATATCCGTCAGCGCCGTCTCACTCTGCAAATAGGCGCCGAACTCGTTGATCTCGTCGTCGTTCTCGTTGCCACCATTGACCGAGCCTTCGGTATCGGGCCGGGTAAACAACGCATCAGCTCCGTAGGTAAAGTGCTGCCGCACACCCAACGAAGCTGAGTGCTGGATCTGAAAAGCCGTCAACTTGGAGTTGTCGATAATCGGACCGCCGTTGCGCAACAGAAAGGTGTCGCCGGCATCGCTCCAATTTTGGTAGACCTGAGCAAACCAGTCCTTCCACAATAAGCGGGCCTGGTAATAGCCGCTGAGCCAACCCCGGGCCAAGCCCGCACCGAGACCCGTCAATTCGATATTGTCGGCATCGTTGTAACCGGCGGAAAAAATCGCGGTCAAGTCTTCTGTAGCTCTATAATCCAACCTCAACTCGGCCGATTTGCGCTCCAGGTCAAAGTCGCGCGCCTTGAGCTTCGGATTCGCCGCCCTGGCCGTCTGCTCGACCGGGTCGACAAATTCCCAGTCGTTGCCCGCATAATACTGGGCCGAAATTTTATAGCCCAGTTTTGCACCGGCTTGCCCAGCATGGCGCACGCCGACTTTACGCACACTGCGTTCGCCGATGCCAAAGTTGACTTTGGTCCCCACCGAATTAAATGGCGATTGCGTAATGATATGCATAACACCGCTCGAACTATTGGGGCCGTAGAGCGCTGATCCAGGACCAAGCACTACCTCAATACGTTCGATATCGTCGTTGGTCACCGGAATGAAATTATAGGAATTGAGCCGCAACGAAGGTACGCGCGCAATGCGATTGTCGGTCAACGTCAATAGCGCACCGGAGAAGATATTATTGAAGCCGCGAACTACCACATTCGCTTGGGCCAAACCCGTCTGTGAAAAATCCACCGCCGGCAGATCGCGAATATGCTCGGCGACACTAAAGGCCGGCCGGTCGCGAATCTCTCTAGCCTCGACCACCGCAACTGAAGCCGGGGCGTCAAGGATTTTCTCCTGGCGCCTAGAAGCCGAAACGACGTTCTGATCGAGAAAGATGACTTCGGTTTCTAGCGCCAACGCCAATTCCAATTCACCGCCGGCAACAATGCCGACCCCATCGATAATAAGTGGCCGAAAGCCAATATGCGTGACACTCAACTGATAGTCACCAGCGGGCAGGCCTTCTAAACGAAAAGCACCCTCGTCATCACTTATCGTGCCGATCTTGCCGCCGACTATCGCATCGCCGGCAAGCACGACATTGACGCGGGGCACCACCTTACCGTCAGGGCCCATCACGCTCCCGGACAAGACCCCATCCTGGGCAAAGGCCATGCTCGCGCAAAACACTAACACACTTAGCATTAACTTATATCGCATACGTATTATCTCCCTTTTGCACTTAATTTACGTAAAAACTGCAGATATCCACCATAGCAAAAATTCGCCATTGATTGACTACGGCCTCATTGCCTATTTTCTTGCTGATCAATCACCCGCCCCACCGGAGACACTCTCTCATGTCCAATAAAGTCAAACTCGCCTTTATAGGCTGCGGCGCCATCGCCCGTTTCCACCTCGACGGTATAAAGAGCCACGCCCCCAACATAGATGTCACCACGCTCGTCGATTTAGATCTGGCGAAAGCGCAAGCCTACGCTGATGAAACCGGCGGCCAGGCTTTCACCTCACTCGATGAGGCCCTTGAAAAAGGCGACTTCGACGCCGTCGATATCATGCTGCCACACGACTTGCACGAAAAAATTGCCCTGCAATGCTTCGCAGCCGGCAAACACGTACTCTTAGAAAAACCCATCGCCCCGGCCCTCGACGCCTGCGATCGTATTCTATCCGCCGCCAAAGAAGCCCCCGGTGTCTTTATGGTCGCCGAAAACAGCCAATACTGGCCCGAAATCGTCGAAGCCAAACAACAGATCGAAGCCGGAGCCATCGGCGAGATCATCACCGCCCGCGCCGCCTTCGTCTACGCCTTTGACGAATATTGGTTCAAAGAAGAAAAGCCCTGGCGCTACGAAAAGGGCCGTACGGGCGGCGGCATCACCATCGACGGCGGCTCGCATTGGATCCGGCCCTTGCGCATGTGGATGGGTGAATTGAAAGAGGTCGTCGGCGTGGTCGGCCACCCGCTCGCACAGATGGAGGGTGAATCATTAACCCGCGCGCTTTTCCGCTTTGAGTCGGGTAAAACCGCCGTTTTCGACGCGATGATGATTGACACCGTCTTCGCGCCCGACCCCTGGTGGCGCATCACCGGCAGCAAGGGCGAATTGACGATCAACGCCGGGCTCGACGGCGCCGAACTCTGGCTCTGGGACCGAGACAATCCACAAGGAAAAATGCTCTTTTCCAGCCCGGGTTATACCGAGTCTTTCGGACCTGAATTAGCAGATTTCGCCGCTGCCGTACTCGATGGCAAAACGCTTGCCGCCGGCCCAGAACAAGCCTTGGGAGAGCTGCGCGCGGCCCTGGCGATCTACCGCTCCGCCGAGACCGGCCAATGGGAACCCGTCTGGACTTGAGCTCTTGCACGGGCCTAGTGTGTACTATATATTACGCAGCCTTATAAGGCTGCGTTTTCGCTATGCCCTCTATGGGCCTATTCACTTGTCTACCAGACCTTTCCGACCCTTATAACCACCTAAGCGAAAGTATATTGAGGACCATGGCCAACAAATACGTATACCTATTTGGCACCCGGAAATCTGAAGGCGACAAAGAGATGAAAAACCTGCTCGGCGGGAAGGGTGCCAATCTCGCCGAAATGGCCCGACTCGGCCTGCCGGTCCCCGCGGGCTTCACCCTCACCACCGAAGTCTGCACCCACTATTACGATCACAAAAAGACCTATCCCCGCGAACTAAGCGCCCAGGTCGACAAGGCCATCAGCGAGGTCGAAAAGAAAATGGGGGCCAAATTCGGCGACCCGAAAAACCCGCTGCTGCTCTCTGTGCGCTCCGGCGCCCGGGTCTCGATGCCCGGTATGATGGAAACCGTGCTGAACCTCGGCCTCAACGACGAGATCGTCGCCGGCCTGATCAAAAAATCCGGTGACGAGCGCTTTTGTTACGATGTCTACCGCCGCTTCGTCCAGATGTATGGCGATGTAGTCATGGGCCTGCGCCCCAAAGACAAAGAAATCGATCCCTTCGAACATCTACTAGAAAAGAAGAAGGAAAAACACGGCGTCGAGATCGACAGCGATCTACCGGCCACAGCGCTAAAAGAGCTGGTCGCCGAGTTTAAAGCCGTGATCAAAAAGCGCCTCAAGCGCAGCTTCCCCGAAGACCCGAAAGAACAGCTCTACGGCTCGATCGGAGCCGTCTTCTCGTCGTGGCAAGGGGACCGCGCGATCCGCTACCGCGAAATCGAGAGCATCCCCCACAACTGGGGCACCGCCGTCAACGTGCAGTCGATGGTCTACGGCAATATGGGCGAAAACTGCGCCACCGGCGTAGCATTCACCCGCGATCCCTCCACTGGCGAAAACAAGCTCTACGGCGAGTTTCTGGTCAACGCGCAAGGCGAGGACGTGGTCGCCGGTATCCGCACTCCGGAGCCGATCATCAAGATGAAGCGCATCCTACCCGATGCCTACGCCGACTTCATCAAGGTCTGCGGTCAGCTCGAAAAACACTACAAAGACATGCAGGATATGGAATTCACCATCCAACAGGAACGCCTGTGGATGCTGCAGACTCGCTCCGGCAAACGCACCGCCGCCGCCGCCGTCAAGATCGCCGTCGACATGGCCAACGAAAAGCTGATCACCCGCAAACAAGCCATCATGCGCGTTGATCCTGCTGATCTCGACCAGCTTTTGCACCCGACCTTCGACGCATCGCAAAAGACCGCCGCCATCGGCAAAGGCCTTCCCGCCTCACCCGGCGCCGCCTCGGGTAAGGTGGTCTTCTCCGCCGAGGAAGCCGAAGCACAGGCCGCCCAAGGCGAACCGGTCATTCTCGTCCGCATCGAAACCTCGCCCGAAGATATCGGCGGCATGCACGCCGCCCAGGGCATTCTCACCGCCCGCGGCGGTATGACCAGCCATGCGGCGGTCGTCGCCCGCGGCATGGGCAAGTGCTGCGTCGCCGGTTGCGGCGATGTGGTCATTGATTACAGCAAGAATTTATTCAAGGCCGGCGGTAAAACGGTTAAAAAAGGCGACTGGGTATCGATCGATGGCTCTTCGGGCGAAGTCATGCTCGGCCAGACCCCGACCAAAGAAGCCAAGTTCTCGCAGGAGTTCGGCACGCTGATGCAGTGGGCCGATAAATCCCGCAAGCTCAAAGTGCGCACCAACGCCGACACGCCGCACGATTCCGATGTCGCCCGTCGCTTCGGTGCCGAAGGCATCGGCCTCTGCCGCACCGAGCACATGTTCTTCGAGGGCGACCGCATCGTCGCGGTGCGCGAGATGATCCTCGCAGACGACGAGAAAGGCCGCAAAAAGGCGTTGGCCAAACTCAAGCCGATCCAGCGCAAGGATTTCGAGGGCATCTTCAAGGCCATGAACGGATTACCAGTGACGATCCGCCTACTGGATCCGCCCCTGCACGAGTTCGTGCCGCACGAGGCCGCCCAGCAGAAAGAGATGGCCAAGCAGCTCAAACTGCCCGTCGCCGTCATCAAAGCCAAGGTCGACTCGCTGCACGAGTTCAACCCCATGCTCGGCCACCGCGGCTGCCGTCTCGGTATCACCTATCCCGAAATCTATCAGATGCAGGTCGAGGCCATTTTCGAGGCAACGATCAATGCCGGCAAGAAGAAGATCAAGGCCCTCCCCGAGATCATGATCCCCTTGGTGGGAACCACCCGCGAGTTCGACGATCTAAAGGCTATGATCGATCGCGTCGCCAAGGAGATCTCGGCAAAAAAGAAGACCAAGCTCAGCTATCAGGTCGGCACCATGATCGAAATTCCGCGTGCCGCGCTGATCGCCGATCAGATCGCCGAGTCGGCACAATTCTTCTCTTTCGGCACCAACGACCTGACGCAACTGACCTTCGGTTATAGCCGCGATGATTCGGGCACCTTTCTCCCCGAATACGTCGACAAGGGCATCCTGCCCGAAGATCCCTTCCAGAGCCTCGACCAGGAAGGCGTCGGCCAACTCGTACGCCTAGGCACCGAACGCGGCCGTGCGACCCGCAAGAATCTCAAGGTCGGCATCTGCGGCGAACACGGCGGCGACCCAGCCTCAGTGCACTTCTGCCATCAGATCGGTCTCAACTACGTCTCCTGCTCCCCCTACCGCGTGCCGATCGCACGCTTGGCCGCAGCCCAGGCTGCGCTCGCCAAATGAGCGATAGCGTGGGCCAGGTTATCGCTATATCCAACCAGAAAGGCGGCGTCGGTAAAACGACGACCGCCGTCAATCTGGCGGCCAGTCTAGCCGTAGCCGAACAGAAGACCTTGCTGATCGACATGGACCCGCAAGCCAATGCCACACAGGGTTGCGGGTTCCAAAACGGCAACGAGGTCGAAGGCGGCAATGTATATCACACGCTGATTGGTCAAAAGGAGCCCAAGGAGGTCATCCTCCAGACCAAGATATCCTACCTCTCCTTGATCCCCTCACATATCAACCTGACGGGGGCCGAGGTCGAGATGGTCAATATGATCGCCCGCGAGCAAAAGCTCGACGGGCTGCTCAACCAGGTCAAAAAGGAT
The DNA here is from genome assembly GCA_018672475.1 of Gemmatimonadota bacterium. Classification (GTDB taxonomy): domain Bacteria; phylum Latescibacterota; class UBA2968; order UBA8231; family UBA8231. Next base: position 70,722 of record JABHFS010000143.1, read on the forward strand.
TATTCCTATATTATCCTGGACTGTCCGCCCTCTTTGGGGCTTTTGACCATCAATGCCTTGACGGCGGCCGATTCAGTGCTGATCCCGATTCAATGCGAGTATTACGCACTCGAAGGTCTGGGGAAATTGCTGAATACCGTACGACAGATCCAGCGTCACCTAAACCCCAAACTGCAAATCGCCGGCGTCTTACTCACGATGTTCGACGGGCGTCTGAATCTTTCGCGCCAAGTCGCCTCAGAGGTCAAATCTTATTTCGGCAACAAGGTCTATAAGACCTCCATTAGCCGCAATGTCCGCCTGGCCGAAGCCCCAAGCCACGGTCAGCCCATCGTGCTCTACGACATCTTGTCGCAGGGATCGCAGGACTACATGAGTCTCGCAGGAGAAGTCATCAACAATGGGTAAGAAGCCGGTACTCGGCAAGGGCATTAACGCCCTTATTCCCGAATTCCCAGACTCTGGCAGTCAAGGTGACAGCACCCGCCAGATCGTCTATCTGCACGTCGATGAAATCGAGCGTAACCCCTTACAGGCCCGTACGGAGTTCGATGAGGAGCGTATCGAGGAGTTGATGCACTCGATCCAGGAGAAGGGTGTAATCCAGCCCATCACCGTCAATCGCGTAGGCCAAGGCTATCAGCTCATTGCCGGTGAACGACGCTGGCGGGCGACGCAAAAGGCGGGCATCCAGGAAATTCCGGCGATTATCCACGAGATCGAGTCGCAACAAGACTTGATGGAATTGTCGCTGATCGAGAATATTCAACGCGAGAATCTCACTCCGATCGAAGAGGCCGAGGGGTATCGCGCGCTGATGGATAAATGCTTCCTGACTCAGGAGGAGATCGCCCGCAAAGTTGGCAAAAACCGCTCGACGGTGGCCAACCTCCTCCGCCTACTCAACCTGCCGCACGAAATCCAAGATTTTTTGCGACGCGACAAGCTGCAAATGGGGCATGCCCGTGCCCTGCTCGGGCTCGACGACGACGACGACAAGCTCAATATGGGCCGCCGCGCCGTGGAGGAAAATCTAAGCGTCCGTGAAATCGAAAAGGCCGTCAACGGTCAGCGCACCGGTCGCGATAAAAAGAAAGAAAATACCGCGACAGCGGACCCGGATCCGCACGTCCGCGATTTCGAAGAACGGCTACAGCACCGCTTCGGCACCGCCGTGCATATCCGCCGCGCCGCCAATAAAGGCCGGATCGAGGTCGAGTTTTACGACGATTCCGACCTCGAACGGATCCTCGAACTACTGCTCACCGACGGCGAATGATCCGCAGTCTACCCCCCCTAGCTTTAGTAGTCTTTCTCAGCGCCTGCAGCCTGCTCCACGATGAGTTGCCCAACGAGTCACCGACACTGCAAATATCTCAATCTATCTGCCAATCGCCGGCGATGACCCATCCCGACACCATCGTCAACGGTTCGGATGCATTCTGTCAGGTCCGTCGCGGCGGAGAAATTCGCTTCGTCGTCCGCGCGGCCGATGAGGACGACGACCCATTGATCTACCGCTGGAACGCTTTCGGCGCGGGCAGTTTCCGCGACTCGTTGGCACGCGGCGAAAACTCCTGGTTTGCCCCCGAAAGCATAACCGATTCCAGCGAGGAATTCATTATCCAGGTGGTAATTTCCGACCGCGACTGCAGTACCATCTCCGAGCCGAACGACCGCCAAGCCTGTATCGATGTTGCCGGAAAAATCATGGAAACCTTCCGCGTCGAAGTCATACAGCGCCTACCGACGTATTCAGTTATCGCCGACACCACCGTATTCTTTCGCGAGCCGTTTATTCGCATTGACGGGTTCGGTAACGACCCCGATGGTGACCCGCTCGAATACCGCTGGCAGCACACAGAAGGGCAAGCCGCCGGCCTGAGCAACATCACCCAAGAAGCCCTCCGCGACGACGAAACTTTCGAACAGATTGGTTCGCGCGCCATCGCAGTCGCCTTATACCCCAGCAATTACCTCTTGCGAGCCAACGGGGAAGAGACCCTCTTCCCCGCCAGTTATCGTATAAACACCTCGGTCAACGATGGCGAAAAGCCCGTTGAAAGGGAAATCACCGTCCAGATACCAGCCGAGCCCCTGCCCGAAGGCGGGATGGTGCAACTGACCGAACCAACCACCGGGCTCGACTTCGAAATCGACATCTACGAATACCCCAACAGCAAGGGCGAATTCCCATTAGAAGCCACGCTCTTTGAAGCTATAAACTTCTGCGGCGTACAAGGGAAACGTCTGTGCAGCCCAAGCGAATTGCAGGCGGCCTGCCAAGGGGATCAACCCCTAGCTTATTCATCGACGGACGACCCGCTGGCCTATGCTGGCCTTGAGCACTTTGGCGTTCGTTTCTGCAATTCGCCGAAATCGGCCTTTGCATTTTTGGGCGGGGGCGACTTCACAGCTTCGCTCGCCCCATCGGGTTCATTCCCCAACTGCGGTGGCACAACGGGTGTATTCGATCTGACGGGAAATATAGGTGAATGGACCGTCAGATCGAACGATTCCACCGGCGATTTAGAGATATACTTCATGGCAAGCGACGTCACCATTGACGGAGGTTGTACATTCATCGGATCAGCTGGAACGCTGCCTTTAGCCGGTGGGGATATTTACGACCCGGCGGTCCTGCAGCAACAGAGGGAGAGCCTGGATGTGATTATATTGCAAACCCTCGAACAGGGGTCAATAGGTTTCCGCTGCTGTCGTTAAACGGATGAGGAAAGGATCTTAAGCCAACGGCTGGGATACCGCTCTTCGTCGGACTGTTGGTGCGGTCCGATGTTGTATAGCTGCAATCTTATCGGCGAGCACCTCGCGGCGCACATTGACCTGGCGACCTTGCGAGCTAACCTGATGCACGGCCCGGCGCATTACCAATTTTTGACTATCCAGAGCTTTGGCCTCGGCGGCCAAAAGCTCGACGTCCCTTTCCCGCGCCCTCAAATCGTCCAAGAGGTGACGGGTTTGAAAAGCTATCCAGTATTTTATCCCGAGCGGCACGGACAGGAATAGGGCCGATAACAGGATGAAATTCACTTCGTTCATTGGCGAATGCGCTCCGTAAACATTAAAGGGGTCAGCTATCTTAAGCAACCACTATGCCACGGCATTACAGATGATGCAATTACATGCATAACAAATACTTAGAAAATACCAGAGCAATTCAATTCACTCGATTGCACAGCAATTTATTCCCCATCATGCGCAAAGCTTCCCGCCCATGAACCAAGAACAGATCCGCCAACTGCTCGAACAAGTAGCCTCCGGCAACCTCGAGCCAGACAAAGCCCTGGAGCAATTGCGCGACTTGCCCTTCGAAAATCTGGGTTTTGCCCACATCGACCACCATCGTGCTTTGCGCACGGGTTTCCCCGAAGTCATTTTTGGCCAAGGCAAGACCCGCGAGCAAATCTTAAGCATTGCCGAGCGCATCATCGAGCATGGCTCGCAAATGCTGGCTACTCGTCTCGCAGAAGACGCGGCCCAAGCCCTTGTCGAACGCTTCCCGCAAGCCGAATACGACACACTCGCCCGCACAGTGTTAGTCCCGGCCCCGCAAACCCCACCGCAAACTGGGCTGGTCGCCGTGGTTTCAGCCGGTACTTCTGACCTCCCTGTAGCCCGCGAGGCCGTCGTCACCGCCCAGGCGATGGGTGCGCACGTCGAAGAAATCTACGATGTCGGCGTCGCTGGCCTGCACAGACTCTTGGCATATCGCGAGCAACTGCAAAAAGCACGGGTGATCGTCGTGGTCGCCGGTATGGAAGGGGCACTGGCCAGCGTAGTCGGCGGGCTAGTCGACATTCCGGTCGTCGCCGTGCCGACCAGCGTCGGTTACGGGGCCAGTTTTCAGGGTGTCGCCGCGCTGCTGGCCATGCTCAACTCCTGCGCCTCCGGTGTCGTCGTCGTCAATATCGACAATGGCTTCGGCGCCGGATACGCCGCCGCGCTGATTAACCGCGGTGCGGGTGATGGAACCTGAGCTTGTTCATATCGCGATACTGGCCGGCGGCCAAAGCAAGCGCATGGGACACAACAAAGCGCTGATGCGATTGGGCGGTAAAACGCTTATCGAACACGTGCTCAACACCGCCGCTCCCCTCTCCCTACCTACTTTTATCATTGGGGAGACCGAGACCTATACCCATCTCGGTCTCCCCGTGCATCCGGACCACCATCCCGACTTAGGCCCAATCGGTGGACTCTATACAGCGCTTGTAACAGCCTTGTGCCCCGTGCTCCTATTGGCCTGTGACCAACCCTTTCTCACTCCACAATTCCTACACTACATACTCAGCAGGCGAGGAGACCACCAAGCCCTCGTCCCGCACACCGATGAGGGCTCACAACCGCTTTGCGCGCTATACGAGTCTACTTGTTTAGGAGCAGTGGAAAGCGCCATAGCAGCCAAAAGCCTGAGTATGCGTAGTCTGCTCAGAAAACTCGATTCGCTTACAATCAGCACAGGAGATTGGCAACCCTACGACGAACAAGGATTGCTCTTTGCAAATCTCAATACGCCAGAAGAATTCGAGCACGCGCAAAGACGGTGCGAATCATCATAAAAAAGCGCCCGACCTTGAAGGGCCGGGCGCTTAATCTGAGTTTTTTTATTTTTCTTTAAAAACCAGGATCGATCACGCTCAACACCAACATAATCGGCAAATACAATACCGAGGCCTTGAGCAATAACCTCGCACTAGCCACCGTACGCGAAATACTTAGCGCCACCCCCGCCGCCAAAAACAACAGCCCCACCACCGTGACCCCCACTAGATAAACCGATCCGGTCAACCCCATAAAAGTCGGCAATACCGAGAAGATCAATAACAACACCGAATAGCCCATCACCTGCCAGCAAGTGCTGTCACCATCGGGTTCGACCACTGGCAGCATTTTGAAACCCCCGCGCCGGTAATCATCACGAAAGATCCAGGCGATCGCGTAAAAGTGCGGATGCTGCCAGGCAAAGAGAATCAGGAAGAGTACGATCGCTCCTGGGTCGACCGTGCCCGTTGCCGCCGTCCAGCCCCCTACCGGCGGCAATGCACCGGGAATCGCCCCGAACGTGGTATTGAGCCAATTCTGCCTTTTCATCGGGGTGTAGACTACGACATAGAGAAAGGCCGAAAGTAAGGCCAGAAAAGCCGTCAGCAGCCCGACGGTAAACAGCAGGAAAAACACGCCGCTCAAAACTAAAACAAAGCCAAAGGATAAGGCCGCCATTGGCTTGACCCGGCCGGTGGGCAGCGGGCGGTTGCGGGTCCGCTGCATCAGGCCGTCAACATCGCGCTCTATATATTGGTTGAGCACCGCCGCCCCACAGGAAGACAAGGCCGTGCCGACCAGCGCACAAAAAAATAGCCAGGGCGCGTGAATGCCTTTGCCGCCGAGAAAAAACCCCAGGGCGGCGGTAACCAGCACCAAAAAGGCAATGCGCGGTTTAGTCAGTGTCCAATAATCGTTCCAGGTAGCTTTCATATGCCTCTATCTCATTGGGTAATAAAAATATAAAGCAGGATTTGCAGACGGACAATACGATATGGGTTGACGCGGTTTTGCGCGCCCCCTATAGTATTTTGACTATGACTAGAGATATTACCCAACACATAGCCAAGCTCTCGGCAGAGCTCGAAGAACACCTGTACCGCTACCATATCCTCGCCGACCCGAACATTTCCGACCTGCAATTCGACCGACTGCTCGCCGAATTGCAGGTGTTAGAAGAAGCCCACCCCAATCTCAAACGCCCCGACTCACCTACACAGCGCGTCGGGGGCGCACCGACCAATGAATTCTCCACCGTGCGCCATGCCCGCCCGATGCTCAGCCTCGACAATAGCTACTCGCGCGAGGACCTTGAAGACTTCGACCGGCGAGTCAGCCAGGGCCTGCCCGACGAGCCGTTCGACTATGTTTTCGAGCTCAAGATCGACGGTGTCGCATTGAGCCTGACCTATGAAGACAGCTTGCTGGTCCGCGCCGTAACCCGCGGCGACGGGGTGCAAGGCGACGAGGTCACTGCCAACGCCCGCACGATCCACACCATTCCCCTCAGGCTTCGCCAACCCGGCATCAACTGCGAAGTCCGCGGCGAAGTCTATATGGAGAACGAATCCTTCGCCAAGCTCAACGCGCAACGCGAAGCAGACGGCGAACCGCTCTTCGCCAACCCACGCAATTCTACTGCCGGCTCACTCAAACTGCAAAATCCCAATCTGGTGGCCGCACGCAATTTGCGTTATTTCGCCTATTGGATGCACCAGGAAGACACCAACCACACCCGCCATAGCGAACGCCTCGAGGCAATACGCGACTGGGGCCTTGCCGTCAACCCAGCAACAAAACGCTGCACCTCGCTGACAGAGATCTTCACGCTCTACGATCACTACGCCACCACCCGTGCCGAATTACCTTATGAGATCGACGGTGTCGTCATCAAAGTCGATCGCCTCGACCAACAGGAACGGCTGGGCAATACCGCCAAGAGCCCGCGTTCAGCTATGGCGTACAAATTTGCCGCCTATCAAGCTCTTACTCAATTGCTCGATATCCACCTGCAAGTCGGGCGCACTGGCGCCGTAACCCCCGTGGCCATTCTCGACCCCGTACTCTTGGCCGGCTCGACCATTGCCCGGGCTAGCCTACACAACGAAGACGAGATCCGCCGCAAGGATATCCGCATCGGTGACACAGTGCTCTTGGAAAAAGGCGGTGACGTGATCCCCAAGATCGTCGAAGTCGACCACGGCAAACGTCCGAAGGGCACTGCCGAATATCAATTCCCCAACGTTTGTCCCTCTTGCGAGGGGCCACTTACGCGCGACGAAGAAGAAGTGAAAATTCGCTGCGAAAACCCCTCCTGCCCCGCACAACTGCGCCGCTGCCTCGAGCATTTTGCCTCGCGTACCGCCATGGATATCGAGGGCTTGGGCCCAGCCGTAGTCGAGCAGCTAGTCGACAAAGGCCTGGTAAGGGATTTGGGGGATCTCTACGATCTAGACTTAGCGGGATTAAGCGGCCTCGAACGCATGGGAGAAAAATCGGCCGAGAACCTGCTCGCCGGGCTCGCCCGCAGCAAACAACAAGGTTTTGACCGGGTGCTTTTTGCCTTGGGTATCCGCCATGTCGGCGCAACGGTCGCCCGCACTTTGTCCAGGGCCTTTGGCACCCTCGACGCATTGCGCGAAGCCCGTCTCGAAGTGCTTGAAGAAACCCCCGAGATCGGGCCGACCATCGCCGCGAGCCTGCACGCGAACCTCACGGCCCCGGATTTACAAACCGTACTTGACAAGCTCAAGCAAGCCGGGTTGCAATTTGCGATGGAAGAAGAAGAAATCGCCGAAACGGCGTCTTATTTCAGCGGCAAAACCGTGGTGATCACCGGCACCTTGGCCGCTTATGGTCGCGACGAAGCAGCCTCGATCGTCGAACGCTTAGGGGGCAAAACGACGTCCAGTATCAGTAAGAAGACCGACTTGCTCATCGCCGGCGAAAAATCGGGGTCCAAACTGAAGAAAGCCCAGGGCCTCGGCGTTGAAGTATTAGACGAGGCGGGCTTTGCTACGCGCATACAAGAGGCAGCAGCGGACTAACGCGCTTCCAACTGTTTGTCTAATTCTTTTTTCCCCTCCTGCAAAAGCTCCGCGCCCTTTTTCAGCGCTTCCTTGCCCAAGACCGCCGCTTGTCCCTTGACCATTTCAGCCCGCACCCGCCAGTCCTCCGACGCCTCTATGTTGGTATAGTACAAACTGCCTAAAAATAGTAATCCGCAAATCACTGCAATTTTAATTAGCTTGCGCAGTAAACTACCGAGAATCATCACGATCATCACCACCAACAACACCGTGATAAGCGGATGCGCCTCCAGATAATACACCAGCGCTTCCAGCGAAAAATCTTCAAGCATAATCACCCACTTCATTCAGCTTGCACGCGATATCAAAAATCAACTGAACCGCAAAACCCACATTCTCCACCGAGACGCGCTCGTCGTGGCCGTGGCAAAGCTCAAAAAAATCCAAGCCCTCTTCATAGCGCATCGGCACAAAACCATAGACCGCGATATCGCGGTCGGCGAGAAAGCGCGCGTCCGTGCCCCCCGTCTGCATATAGGGCACTGCCGTACCGGCTGGGTCAAAGCGCTTGACCGAATCGGCGATCGCCGCAAAAAAAGTAGTCTGGTGGTCGTATTCCACCCCGGCGCGAAATTTCCCCAGGCGATAGTCAACGCTCTCGCCGGCCAGGGCCCTGACTTCTTCGACAAAAGTATCCGCATCAACCCCGGGCAAGGGGCGACCGCTCAATTGCGCCACTGCTCGTGAGGGAATCACATTGCGTTTGAGCCCCGCTTCGAGCACTGTCGGGGCGCAGGTATTGCGCACCATCGCATCAAACATCAGTCGAGTAGGCTCGTTGACCGGCAGCCGCGCCAACGCCTCCTGTTGTTTCCCTCCGTCGAGCATAGCCCGCAAGTCGGCCGCGACTTGCGGACGATCCTGCGCGGCGGCAGCCGCCTCAAAGAAAGCCCGCACGCTCGCCGGCGGCTGGTGCGGCATTTTGGCATTTGCCATACCGGCCAACACCTGTGCCAGATGAAAGACCGCGTTGTCCTCGTGCGGCACCGAAGAATGCCCAGGCTGGCCACTCGCCACCAAGTCCAGCTCTGCACCACCTTTCTCCCCGACCTGCACCGTATAGAGCGGCTTGCCGTCGACCATCAATGCAAAACCACCGGCTTCATTTAGACCGTATTCCGCATCGAAAAGCTCTGGCCGTTCGCGCGCCAACCACTCCACCCCATACACGCCTCCGCGCTCCTCGTCAGCCGCCGCCACCAATACCAGATCGCGTTTCAAGCGCAAACCTAAGCGATGGCACATCAACAAAACCTGCAACTGCACCGCCCCGGTCAGCTTCGAATCGATTGCCCCCCGCCCATAGACAAAACCATCCCTCAACTCCCCGGCAAAAGGGGGACTGGTCCACCGCTCCGTCTCCACCGGCACAACGTCCAGATGCGATAGCAACAACAACGGCCGTTCGCTACCATCGCCCTTAACCGTGACCGCCAGGTTGGCCCTGGCAGCTTCGGCAACGATCACCTCCGGCTCTAGCCCCTCCTGCCGCAGCGTACCCGCCAACCACTCCACCAATTCCTTTTCGTCCCCCGGCGGATTCACCGTCGCAAAGCGAATCATCTCGCGCAAACGCTCAACGGCCTCCACGCCCTCCTTCTCCCAATCAATATCCATCACGATTCCAATCTAAATTACAATCTTTCAAAACGTATCCTCTTAGGCCAACGAAGCAAAAGTCCATTCATCTAAGGCGAGCATTTCACGCACATCCATATCCACACCGACTCCCAGACCTGGCACCTGTAACGACCCCACTTCAATCTGCCCACCGCGCACATCCAACGCCGCCAATCCATCCTGCTCCGTATACAGCGCCCCGTGTTTCGACAAACAGGCCGCTCTCTCCTCCGGTGAAAGATGCTGCAAACCCCGGACGTAATGGTGTCCATTGCGTTCGACGTGATCGATGCCCAACGCCGCAACATGAGCCAAATCCTGCTGTAAAGGCACTACCGGCAAATTCATCAAATCCTCACCCGAGAGAAAGCATCCATCGCGTTTTTTCGCCAACGCCAAATTCGCCACGGCTTTGACCAGGCCCTTGCACGCCTTGGACGATACACCCTGATAACCGAGCGTTAACGCCCGGCGGTAGGTATCCAAGGCCTCGTCCGATTCGTCGATTAACATCGGCCGTCTAGCGCCCATCGCACGAATACCCGGCTCAGAGACCGGATCCAAAGCGACACTGCGCTCTAGCGGCTGTTCGATATATAGAATATTCTGATAGAAATGCGGCTGATCGGCTTCGATGCGGTCGACCAACTCGATAAAGGTTTGCATATCGCGATACTGTTCGTTGCCGTCGAGCGTAACCTTGTAGTCCACACACCGCCGATCCAACAACGCCGCGATGGCGGATAGCCGGTCCAGGTCACGCTCGAGATCTCCGTTGACTTTGACCTTGAAATAGGTCAACCCCTGGCGCTCGATATATTCTTCGAGCGATTGCGGCAAGCCATCGTTCAAACGCTCTTCAGCGGGGATGTCTCCTGCGGTGATCGGATCGGCCAAACCCACCGTATGACGCACATGCAGACGCTCCAACGGCCCGGAACCGAGCACTGCAGCCGGCTCGACCCCCTTGAGCTCGCTGTGTATCTCGCCCAGGTCCAACCCTAAAATATTGTCTTTGAGCAAGGAAAAATAACTCGCGCCGACACCACACCCCACTGCGTCGATTAAGGCTCGTTCCATCAGCGTACTACCATGCGCAGCGGTCAACCGATTTAACCCGCGCGCATCGCCGGCGGCCAAAGTCTGCGCATAACCTTCTCGCCAAATATCGAAGAAAGGTTTAGGCGCGTTGGCCGCATCCGCATAGGCGGCATAAGCAGCGCGGGCAGCAAAGAGCAAATCGTCAACATTGTCTTCGTAGCTTTTTTCAGGGTCTTTGTCGAACCACTTCGGCGGCAGAATATCGGCGGCTACCCCCTTCACCTGAGTGCCGTCGGCCAACTCGCCGCGGGCGACCACGTGCAGGATCGGCACCGAGGTCAATACCGCAACACCGTATTTGAAAGGCATTCTGGTGTGCACATTACGCATATAGAACTGCACGTCTTTGAGACTGATCGCTACCGCACTCATTCGTCTATTCTCCGCAACCACGAGTCAAGCGGCTGCATCGCCGCCACATCTACCACACCATCGACGCCGAGACCGGCCCCCTGCAACGAACCGACCTCGATCTGCCCCTCGCGAATATCGAGAAAACCGCTGTCCCCCTCTGCGCGATAAAGATCACCGTGCCGTTCGAGACACAAACTCCGCTCGGATGCCGACAGATGATCCAGCCCGCGCACATAGTGGTGCCCATTGCGTTCGAGATGGGGGATGCCCAGTGCCGCGACGTGCACCAAATCCTGCTGCAAGGCGACTACCGGCACGGTCGTCAAATCTTCCGCAGTAATAAAACAATTGCGCCCAGCATCATTGAGCTGATGAACGAGCGCATAGTTGGCCAGGGCCTTTATCAGTCCTTTGCAGGATTTGGACGAAACACCGGTATAGCCCAGTTCCAGCGCCTGGCGAAAAGTTTCCAGCGTTTCATCCGACTCATCGATCAACATCGGCCGCTTTGCCGCTATCCCGCGAATATCCCCGGCCAATCCGGCATCCAGCGAAATCGAACGGTCCAATGGCTGCTCGATATAGAGTATACGTCCGTAAAACACCGGCAAACGCTCCTCGAGCCGTTCGAGCAATACCGACAGGTCGCCCGCATCATTATACTGTTCGTTGCCATCAAGACTGATGTGATAGTCGAACGAACCTTCGTCCAATAAATCCGCGATCTGTCGCAAGCGCTCAAAATCAGCCACGGGATCACCGCCAATCTTGACTTTCAAATAGCGTACGCCCTGCTCGGTAATATATTCCTGCAACGACTGCGGCAAGCCATCGTGCAAGCGATCATCGTCCGCAATATCAACGGTGCGAATCGGGTCGACCAGGCCAACCGTGTGGCGAATATGCAATGAGCGCAATGGCGCCGGAGGCAGTAGCGCGGACAATTCGACACCCACCAATTCGGGATGAATCTGTGCAAGATCCAACGCCAACACATTGTCTTGCAACAATGAGAAATAGGATCGATTAAGCGCCACGCCCAAGCCATCGATCATCGCGCGCTCCATCAGTGCGCCGCCATTGGACGCCAATAGCGGATCGACTCCCTGTGCTAAGCCCCAAGCCCGGCCCGCCTCATAGCCCGCGCGCCAAAGGGCAAACCCACTCTGACGGCCACCTGCCCGATAAGCTTCGGCGGCCGCATACGCCCCTTCGACTAGGTTGCGAATCCCTTCGGCGACCGTCTTGTTCGGATCCTTATCGAACCAGCGCGGTGCCAGCATATCCGCCGCCCACCCGCGAGCCTGGCGGCCATCGGCCAACTCGACATCCATCGCCACGTGTAACGCGGTCTGGCTATCGATAGTGACATTGCCGAATTTGAACGGCATCCGCATCGGCATTTCGCGGACATAAAATTGTATTTCTTTAACGGTGATTTGCATGGGCAAAGTCTACTATATCGCCGGGTCGATTGCAAGCAAAAGAAAACCCCGGGGGAAACCCCGGGGCGACAATCAAACGAACCGTGAATGCGCTCAGGACGACGCCAATATCCGCCGTGCCTTCTGCAATTGTTCGGCTACCGCCTGCGGTCCCGTGCCGCCTTCTATATTGCGCAGCGAGAGCGAGTGGCGCACATCGAGCAGGGCGAGCGCGTCCTCCCCGAATTGCTCGCTATGAGATTGTAATTCTGCGAGACTGAAATCGGTGAGCGTCTGGCCATCGGCAATCGCACCGGCCACTAAATTTCCGATCACGCGGTGCGCGTCGCGAAAGGGCATGCCTTGGCGGACGAGATAATCGGCGAGGTCCGTAGCCAGCGCCATCGAATCCACCTTCTTTTCCATCTGCTCGCCCCGCACCTGCATACCCTGCCAAGCCCCGGCGAAAACCTCCAGACAGATGTCCACCGTGTCCAATGCATCGAAAAGCGGCTCCTTGTCCTCCTGCATATCCTTGGAATAGGTCAGCGGCACGGCTTTCATCGTCGTCAGTAAGGCTACCAGACTGCCATAGACCCGACCGGTCTTGCCACGTATCAGTTCCAACGAATCCGGGTTTTTCTTTTGCGGCATCATGCTCGAACCAGTGGAGAAGTGGTCGCTGAGTTCTACAAAACCAAACTCGGCCGAGGACCAGACGATCAAGTCCTCGCAAAAACGGCTCAGATGCATCATTAGAATGGAGAGCGATGAAAGAGTTTCGAGTAAAAAATCGCGATCGCTGACCGCGTCGAGACTATTGGGAGTCACCTGCGAAAAACCGAGTTCCCGCGCCAGGAAAGCCCGGTCGATCGCAAAGGTGCTACCGGCCAAGGCCCCGGAACCCAAGGGCATATAGTCAGCCCGTCGCCAAGTATCGGCAAGCCGCCCCCAATCGCGTTCGAGCATCCAAAACAGCGACAGCGCGTAATGCGCGAAGAGCACGGGTTGCGCTTGTTGCATATGAGTGTAGCCGGGCAGGACCACAGCCTCGTGCTGTTCGGCCGACGCGAGCAACACGCCCTGCAATTGGCGGATACGACCTTGTAGGGCTTCAATTGAGAGCCGCAGGTAGAGTCGCTCATCGAGATTAACCTGGTCGTTGCGGCTGCGGCCGGTGTGCAGTTTACCACCGACAGGCCCGATCAATTCGGTCAGCCGTTTCTCCACCGCCATATGAATATCTTCAAGCGCGTCAGGCAATAGGCAATCAGGCGCTGAAAACTCCTGCAACACAGCCTCTAAGCCACCTGTGATCTCGGCCAACTCCGCCGCATCGAGCAAGTCAGCCCGGTGCAATGCCTTGGCATAGGCCTTGCTACCGGCGATATCTACTTCCAAGAGCCTGCGATCAAAGCCAATTGAGGCGTTAAAACGCTCCATCAACGCATCGGGCGCTTCCTGGAAACGGCCCCCCCAAGGCGTTTCCACCCTCGTCATCAGACGCCCTGCCGCAAGATTTCGTCGAAAACGTCGACGACCTCGTCAATGCGGTCCTTCTCGACAATCAGAGGCGGCAGAAAGCGCACCACGTCGGCACCGGCGGTCGCCACCAAAATATCGCGCTCGCGAAATGCCGCCAGATAATCGGCGGCAGGCCGCTGAGTAACCGCCCCGGCAATCAATCCCCTGCCCCTGACGCCAGATATGTGCTCGGGCCAGCGCTCCTGTAATTTTTCGAGGCGGCCGATCAGATATTCGCCTTTTTCACGCACCGTGTCGATAAAGCCATCTTCGATCAATTTGCCGAAGACCACTACGGCCGCGGCGCAGGCCACGGGGTTAGCACCAAAAGTCGCGGCGTGGTCGCCGGCCTGGATGGCATCGGCTACTTTCTGCCGCAAGAGCGCGACGCCAATCGGCAGACCGCCGCCAAGGGCTTTGGCCAAGGTCATGATGTCGGGCTCGACCCCATACTGTTGGTGGGCCCATAGCGAACCGAGCCGCCCGCAGCCCACCTGAATCTCATCGAAGACCAGCAGCATCTCGCGCTCATCACAAAGATCGCGCAGGCCCTGCAGAAACTCCGGTGTGGCGGCGTGGATACCGCCTTCGGCCTGCAAGGGCTCGACCAGGATCGCGCAGGTCTCGTCGGTCAACGCCTTTTCGACCGATGCCAAATCGTTGAAGTCCGCAAAATCGATACCGGGCAAAAGCGGCTCGAAACCCTTGTGGTATTTGGGCTGCCCCGTCGTCGAGATCGCCCCATAAGTCCGACCGTGGAACGAGTCATTGAAGGCGAGCAGGCGATTCTTGGGCTTGGCGTGGGTTGTATTGCCCCACTTGCGGCAGAATTTGAGCGTAGCCTCCCACGACTCAGCGCCGCTATTGCAGAAAAAGACCCGGTCGGCGAAAGAATTCTCGACCAACATCTGCGCCAACTGCACCGAGGGAATGGTGTGGTAAAGATTGGATACGTGCATCAACTTAGCCGATTGTTCCTCGATCGCCTTAAGCACGTCATAATCGCCATAGCCAAAAGCATTAACAGCTAACCCGCTGACAAAATCGAGATAGCGGTTGCCGTCGGTATCGAAGAGGTAAACCCCGTTGCCACGTTCGAGCACAAATTCGGGCCGACCGTAGGTCTGCAGGATATATTGTTGTTCGCCTTTGATAATGTCTTCGGTTTTCATGCTTTCCTCCGTCTTACTGGACAATCTGGGTGCCGATACCTTCTCTAGTTAGAAACTCGAGCAACATCGCGTGCGGTACGCGCCCGTCGATAACATGGGTTTTGCGCACACCGGATTTTACCGCTTTGGCACAGGCCTCGACCTTGGGAATCATTCCCCCACTAATCACGCCTTGGCCAATGAGCTCATCTACTTCGGAAACGCGCATTGTCGAGAGCAAAGAATCCTCATCGGCAGGATCGCGCATGATCCCCTGCACATCGGTCATAAAGACCAACTTCTCCGCGTGCAAGGCCGCGGCAATTTCACCAGCCGCGGTATCAGCGTTAACATTGAAACTTTCGCCCTCGGGGCCGCGGCCGATCGGAGCAACCACAGGCACCAATCCCTTACCGATTAAATCCAACAAAGGCCCGGTGTCGATATGCTCAACAGCTCCGACATAGCCAATATCCACCGGCCCACCTTCGCTTAGCGCATAATGCTTGCGCACCTGCATCACACCAGAATCCTTAGCCGAAACCCCCACTGACTGCCCCTGTAAGTCGTTGATCCCCCTTACGATCTGGGCATTCACCTCCCCAAACAGCACGCTCTCGACGACTCTCATCGTCTCTTCGTCGGTCACCCGCAGCCCATTCACCCGCTTGGTCTCAACCCCTTGCTCCTGCAGACGCTGACTGATCGCAGGACCACCGCCGTGCACAACAACCGGGCATATACCAACACTTTGCATAAAGACGATATCCTGCGGCACTGTATCCTCGCCGCCTTCATCAACCATAGTGCTGCCGCCGTATTTTACGACAACTACTTTGCCGCAAAACATTTGAATATAAGGCAGAGCCTCGATAAGCGTTGCCGCTTTATCGTGCATAATTTCCCCGCTAATCCGCTTCTCCGCACACAGCGGATATTTTATTAACGACCGCAGTGGCTTCCGCATCAGACCGGGTGGCGATGAAAAGAGTGTTTTCACCGGCAATCGTACCGGCTACCTCATTCCAGCCGATACGGTCGATGGCCTCGCAAACGCTTTGAGCATGGCCCGACAAGGTTCGCACAATCACCAGATTCGCCGCCTGTTCGGCTTGAACAAGAAAATCCTGTAGCTCCCGATCGAGAATATGACGATCCCGCATCGTCGCACCGGAATCGGGTAAAGTATAGCGAAAACCGCCAATAGCCTGTGGCACGCGCACCACCCCCAACTCGCGCAAATCCTTCGACAAAGTCGACTGACTTACCTCAATGCCTTGTTGCTCGAGCACTTCAGCTAGCTTCTCGTGCGTATCAACCGCTTCGGCAAAAAGCAGTTCCCGAATCCGGGTCTGCCGCATTTGTTTATTGCGCATAATCCTCAACTCGGCAATTTCGGTAATTATTATTTATATACAATAAAAATATGAATTTATATTTAAATTGATAGAGTGTCAAGCAGCGAATCGGCACTGCTAAACCTCTTCTTCTGCCTCAACGGTTTCGACTTTGGCCTGACTCGGCGCCATCAATTCCCTTAACCGTTGTTTGAGTTCCCTACCGTCGAGCCCTCGAACCAAAACCCCGCCAATGGCCAGCGAAATCGTACTGCTCTCTTCGGAGACGATAATCGTTACCGCATCCGACTCCTGCGATAGCCCCAGAGCCGCTCGGTGCCGAGTGCCCAGACGCTGATCTTCGACATCCTCCGCCAGCGGCAAAGTGCAGCGGGCCGCCACCAGACGCTCCCCTTGGATAATCACCGCCTGATCGTGCAATGGCGTGCGCGGATTGAAAATAGTCGTCAATAAATCGTCCGAAACTTCGGCATCCAACGCCACGCCGGTCTCGCTGATCGTCCTCAACTGCGCTTGGCGCGCCAGCACGATCAGCGCGCCATAACCAAGAGCGGCCAGGCGCTCGACTCCTTCGACCACCTCGTCGATAACGCGCGAAGGTTCGGCGCGGTAAAACCAGCGAAAAGCCGGACTCTGGCCCAAGACCTGGAGAATGCGCCGCAATTCGGGCTGGAAAAGAATCACCAACAGAATCAGCAGTATCGAGCGCACTTGCTCCAAAAGCCAAGCCAGGGCGTTCATATTCAGCCAGGGTGCCGCCATCGCCACCGTCACCATCAACAGCAGTCCGACCAGCATTTGCGCCGCTCGAGTACCCTTGATCAGCGAGAGCAAGCGGTTAAAAATAAAAGCGACGAGCAGGATATCAACCAGCGAGACCAGCGAAAACGGTAGAAATCCGAACAAATGAAAAAGTACCAACTCTTCTTCTAACATCACTCGCCGGCTTCCCCTATTACCGCCTCGGCTAATCGCACGGCCTGCAACGTCTGGGCGACATCGTGGACCCGCAACAAATGCGCGCCGCTCGCTGCCGCAAGCACGGCGGCGGCGAGACTGCCCCCCAGACTCTCCTCGACGGAAAGTCCCAGGGTCTTCCAGATAAAAGACTTGCGTGAGGCACCGACGAGCAATGGACACTGCAACGCGAGGAATCGGTCCAGGCTGCGCATCAAGGCCAAGTTCCCCTCGCGCGATTTACCAAAGCCTAGCCCCGGATCGACAGCCACATATTCGACGCCTTGTGCACGGGCCTCCTTCACCCTCTCCTCCAGAAAACCGTAGACCTCGCCGATCAAATCATCATAGTGGGTATTCTGTTGCATCGTAGCCGTGTTCCCTCGCCGATGCATTAATACCACCGGCGCACCTAAATGCGCGGCAGTCTCAGCCATTGCAGCGTCCTGTTGCAGCGCGCTAATGTCGTTGATAATATCCGCACCGGCCTCGAAGGCTCGCCTAACGACCTCCGACTTAACCGTGTCAATCGAGAGAATCGCTTCGCTCTGGCGGCGGACCCCGGCGATAATCGGCAGAACCCGGCGGCACTCTTCGTCGACAGAGACCTGCTCGGCGGCACCGTACATCGGCGGACGTGATGATTCGCCGCCGACATCGATGATCGCGGCGCCTTCATCGACAAGCTGCAAAGCGCGCTCGATGGCAGCGCCCGCATCGGCATAGCTACCGCCATCGTAAAACGAGTCGGGGGTCACATTGATAATTCCCATGATCTGTACCCGATCGCCAAAATCGAGTACGCGGCCTCGCAGACTCCAGATCACGCTTCCTCTTCGTCGAGCAATGCGCGTACTGGCTCTCGCTGCAAGGGCTCTCCGGCCAGAATGCGGTCGATCTCCGAACTATCGAGCACCTCATATTGCAGCAGGGACTGGGCTAGGGCATGCAGCTTGTCCGTTTTCTCGCTCAAGATCTTGTTCGCCGTTTCCTCTGCCTGCATGACCAGCCTGCGAATCTCGCGATCAATCGTCTGGGCGGTCTCCTCGCTCATTTGCTGGTTGCGCGTAAAATTCTTGCCCAAGAAAACTTCATCATCACCGCCACCCAACGCGAGAGGCCCGAGTTCCTCGTTCATACCCCATTCGCAGATCATCGACCGGGCCAAACCCGTCACTTGCTGATAATCTCCTTGGGCCCCAGTTGAACGCTCGGCGAAGATCAGCTTTTCGGCAATACAACCACCTAACGCGGTGGCCAGATGGGCCTTGAGCCGCGTCTCGGTAAGCGATCGACGCTCGTCGGCGAGAAAAGAGACCATGCCCATCGCCTGGCCCCGTGGTATGATAGTAGCCTTGCCAATCGAGGGGCCTGCTTCAAGGCTCTTCGCCACGAGCGCATGACCGGCTTCGTGATAGGCCGAGAGTCGTTGATCTTCCTTGGTAAGGACCATACTACGGCGTTCGGCCCCGAGCATGACCTTGTCCTTTGCCGCATCGAAGTCGGTCATCGCGACCATCTTGCGGTCATAGCGCGATGCCAAAAGAGCGGCTTCGTTAACCAGATTCGCCAGGTCAGCCCCCGAAAGCCCGGGCGTGCCCTGCGCTATTTTTTGCAGGTCGACATCAGGATCTAGAGGCACCTTGCGCACATGAACCTTCAATACACCCTCCCGCCCGCGTATATCGGGCAGATCCACCACCACCCGGCGATCAAAACGGCCCGGGCGCAAAAGCGCTGGGTCAAGCACGTCGGGGCGGTTAGTAGCCGCGATGAGGATCACACCATCATTGGATTCGAAACCGTCCATTTCGACCAATAATTGGTTCAGCGTCTGCTCGCGCTCATCGTGCCCACCGCCGATACCCGCGCCCCGGTGACGGCCAACCGCGTCTATTTCATCGATAAATACGATGCAAGGGGCGCTCGCCTTGCCCTGCTCGAATAAATCGCGCACCCTCGAAGCTCCAACCCCGACGAACATCTCGACAAAATCGGATCCACTGATCGAGAAAAAAGGCACATCGGCCTCACCCGCCACTGCCCGCGCCATATGGGTCTTGCCCGTCCCCGGCGGCCCCACCATCAAGACGCCTTTCGGAATTCGACCGCCCAAACGCTGGAATTTTAGGGGCTCTTTCAAAAATTCGATAATCTCCTCAAGCTCTTCTTTCGCCTCGTCGGCACCGGCCACATCAGCGAAGGTCGTCTTTCGCTTGTCCTCCATCAGCAGCTTCGCCTTGCTCTTGCCGAAGGAAAACAAACCACGGGATCCGCCTTGCATCTGCCGCAACATAAATACCCAGAAGCCGATAAAAAGCAGCCAGGGTAAAAGGCTGAAAAGCAGGTCATACCATTCGAAAGGTTCCTCTTTAAATCGGAAATCGATCTGCTGGTCTTCCCACTCGCGCTTGGTATCCGCGTCGATCGGCCCCAGATTGACGACGAATTTTTCTTGATTGTGCAATTTTCCGTGCAACTCGTTTTCGCCAATGATCACAGCCGAGGCGATAAAGCCCGCCTCCAGGTGTTCGCGATACGTTTTATAGGAAATGACTTCGGCGTCGGAAGGTCTACTATCAAAAAATTTAGCCGCAAAAATCAGCACCAATACGAAGAAAATCCAAAATGCCTGCGTCCGCGACGGTCTTCGCCATAAACGCGGCCGATCCTCGTCGTCGGGCTGTGGGCGATTTGAGTTGCCATTCGAAGGGCGATCCGCCCGTTTCTCTTGGTCTATCGGTTCTTGTCCATCCATGTTTTTTTTCAAGCTCTATTGTCAGTCCGCCGCCTAAACTGGCACAAGGCAACGCGACGTGTAGCGGAATCCACCCTGAAAGTATGACTAGAACGCAGCGGCAAGACCCAGGCAATATCCTCTCCCTGAGCCAAAACCAAAATTTCATCACGTAAAATCCTGGGCCACTTAGCGTCGATAAGCAAGTCGCTCAATTTCTTGTGCCCAACCATCCCCAGAGGCCGAAAGCGATCGCCCGGCCGCATACTGCGCAATTGCACCTGCGCCCCCAATCGATCGGCATCAAAAGCCGCCTGCCCGGCACCTAAACCATCTTTTATTTCAACAAAATATTCGACGGAAACGATTTCAGCGCGAATCTCGATGCCCTGGTCCACCAAAGCCACCGCGCCGGGAACTGCCAATACAGATTCGACCGGCGGCCAATGCCCTCGGCGCAAAAAATAGCGCGAACCATTCCCTTGACACCTAAGCCCACCGCGCAATTCATGCAACCCCTTGTCCCCAGCCCGAATCCAATCCAATATTTGCTCAACGACGGCAAAATCAAAAGGGCTCTCTGCGGCAGAAAGCCCCTGAAGCACGGCGCGCACAACGCGCCTTTGCACTGCTATATGATAATCTACAAGGACAGAGCTATCAAGGGTAATTTTATCGTTGTAACTTTCACAAACCACTGCAGTTATAGCCTCTTCGGCTAAGTCTGAGAGCAAGTGGTCTTCGTCTTTAAGCAGCCGCGCCGTGCGATTAAGCGTCTCGGTAATCTTGGGGTTGTACTCCTCAAGCAGAGGAAGCAGTTCCCACCGTATCCGGTTGCGCAAGAAATGCACGTCTCGATTGGACGCATCTTCTCTATGGCATAAACCTCGTTCCTGCGCATAGGTTTCAATCTCCGTGCGTCGCACACTCAACAAGGGACGTAGATAACGCCCTTCCCTCACCGCTTCCATCGCCCCCAACCCAGTTGCTCCGCTGCCGCGCAAAAGGCGCATCAACACCGTTTCCGCCTGATCTTCTGCATGGTGTCCCAGAACGACAAACGAAGCCCCAACACAACCAGCGACTTCTTCGAAAAAGGCATAGCGCAGCAGCCGGCCAGCTTCTTCAAGCGATAGTTTTTCCTCTTGGGCATGCTCCCCGACATCGCGCCGCTCGACAGTACAAGGCAAACCCCGGCGCGATGCCTCTTCGGCGACAAAACGTCCATCGGCACTCGATTCGGGCCTCAATGCATGATCGAAATGCGCCAGATGCAATTGATAGCCCAATTCTCCGCGCAATTGATCTAAGATATCGAGTAAGACAATCGAATCGATCCCTCCCGATACCGCGACGATTAAACGGCTATCAGCCTTGACCTTTGCCTGGAAAAGTACTTGACGCGCACTGTGTACAATGAGTTCCATCTATATTTTTCGCATTGATGCCGACTGGAACGGGAATTGCTCAGCTATTAATCAATGGCACAAATTCAAAAGGAGCAATTTATGCGACGCCCTCAGATCAAACTCGATAGCATCCGCGTGCAAACTGCTCGCATGATGGAAATATACACGCTATTGCAAGGTGAACTTGAGAAAAATTCAGGTCTCGGCTTGACTAAACAGACCCGAGGCCAACTCGACCACGCCATCGCGACGATCCACGCCAATATGCGGCAAATATTAGATCTTCTAACCGCCTATCAGGAAGAAAATTCTCTCGCGACCGAAGAAGTGCAGGAATTAGAAGAATTAGAAGGAATTCTCGAAGCTGTATTGGCCTGGCATAACGAAGAAGGGGAATGACCCATTGGGTCACTCCCCTTTCCCCATCCTGCTTTAACCCCGCTTAGTTTTCCACTTCAACGCTTGCTAGTGCCGTCCAATCGCTGAATCGGTCGTCTACGTCGCGCGCCCTTAACCGATAGTAATAGGTCGTGCCACGCGAGACCGTGTTATCCACCCTGAACGTATCCAAAGTATTCGGTGTAATAGAGGTGAAATCGGAGTCTGTCGTGCTATTCGCCACGGTCGTGCGCTGCACCTCATAGTTCAGGATCGCACCGGCCGAGGAGTTCCACCTCACCGTCACCGTCGGCGCTTCAGCAATATTGGACGGCGTCGATGACGAGAGCCTGACATTCGACGGCAGATCCACACCGCCCGTCGTCAGCGCAACGGTTGTCGAGCGATTGCTTAGATTGCCATCTTGGTCCGAAGCCTCAATCTGATAGTAATAGGTCGTGACGGCCACCAAGCCCGTATCCGTAAAAGCCGTGGTAGTCGATGTCCCGACTAAATCAAAGGGCCCCGTGTTGGTCGTCGAACGATAGATCAAGTACGAGCTCAGACCGGTAAGCGTAGCGCCGTTGAGATCCGTTGTCGGTTGCTTCCAGGTGACCGACAATTGCTCGGGATCGCCAGTCGCCGGCTCTCCATCGACGAAAGTAGGCGCCGCCGGAGCCCGAGTGTCGGAATCTGCCGTCGTACCTGCAAAGGCCGACAGGCCGCTCTCCCCGGCATTGGTCACGACCGAAACCCGATAGAAGAAAGTCGCCCCACCGGTCAACCCAGAATCGATATAAGTGGTCTGACCCGTTGTATAGGAAGTCCCTTCGACGCCGGTCTGGCGCACATAATCTTGATCGGAGCGCGTCGATCGGTAGACATTATAACCGAGCAGACGATCTTCCGAACTCCCCGTCCAAGTGACCATGATCTGGCGAATATCCCCGGTCGCGGCAACGCCTGTCAGTTGCGAGATTCCAGCGGTTTTTGTCGAGATCGTTGACGAACGCGAACTGGCATTGCCAGAATCATCGATGGAACGCACTGCATAAAAATAGGTAGTCGACGATTCTAAGCCGGTGTCGACGAAACTGGTCGAGGCCGAGTTAAGTGTATCAATTGCGGCAAAAGCGGTCTCATCGCCTTTCGAGCGCAGGACGATATAAGAGCTTAACCCCGTCAGGTCGCTGCCGTCGGCATCTGTGGAAGAGGGGCTCCAACTAACGGTAATTTGTGCAGCGCTCAGATCGGCCGTCGCTGCCAAGTCGGAAGGCGCAGCAGGTGCCACCTGATCCGGTCCGTCAGTAAGGACCTGCACCGCCGTCGAACGACTACTTTCGTTGCCAGAATCATCAAAGGCCATCAGAGTGTAGAAATACGTCGTCAGCGACTCCAAAGCCGAATCTTCAAACTGGCGCGAAGCTGCTGAGAGCGTATCCATCGGCACAAACGCATTGACACTGCCCTTTGAGCGGAAGACCACATAACCGGCAAGCCCGGTCAAATCACCGCCGTCCGCATCACTGACCGAGGGGCTCCAACTGACCACGACTCGGCCAAAATCTACTCCATCGGGTACTGCTGAAACATTTTGTGGTGTCGCAGGGGCAATCTGATCAGGCCCTTCGGTCCGCACCTGAACGGGATTCGCGCGCGCGCTTTCGTTATTGGCCGCATCGAGCGCGGTAACCGTATAAAAATAATCGGTCAGCAGGTTCAAGTTCAGATCTTCGAATTCGCGAGCGGTAGCCGCCAACGTGTCGACCGGCACGAACGAATTGACGGTGCCCTTTGAGCGGAAGACCACATAACTCACCAAGCCGGTTAGATCACCGCCGTCGGCGTCGCGCACCGAAGGACTCCAACGAACCACAGCCCGGCCAAAATCGGCCTCGTCTGCCACCGCCGAAAGATTACTCGGCGCCTCCGGTGCGATCTGGTCGGGGCCCTCTGTGCGCACCTGTACCGAACTGGCCCGAGCGCTCTCATTGCCCGCATCGTCAATCGCGCTGATCGTATAGAAATAAGTCGTCAGCTCTTCCAACGAAGTATCGACATACTCGCGAGCCTCAGCACCAAGCGTATCGACCGGCACGAACGAATTAGCGGTGCCCTTCGAGCGGAAGACCACATAACCCGCGAGACCCGTCAAGTCACCGCCGTCGGCGTCGCGCACCGAAGGACTCCAACGAACGACCGCTTTGCCGAAATCCGTTTCATCCGGCACCGCCGAAAGATTGCTCGGCGACTCCGGCGCAACTTGGTCCGGGCCTTCTGTACGCACCTGCACCGCACTGGCCCGAGCGCTCTCATTGCCCGAATCGTCCATCGCGCTAACAGTGTAAAAATAAGTCGTCAGCTCTTCCAGCGAAGTATCGACATACTCGCGAGCCTCTGCACCAAGCGTGTCGACCGGCACGAACGAACTAGCGGTGCCCTTCGAGCGGAAGACTACATAACCCGCGAGACCCGTCAA